>CAZLPW010000008.1:0-11802 GCA_964561495.1 uncultured bacterium
ATTGACCCAACCAAAATCCATACAATTTATTAGCATAGGCTGAACGCGAAATAATTAAGTCAGATTGATTAGGTGAATAGTCTATATAATACAAATTTGGATCTTTCATAACCTCATCTACTTTATAAGAGCTTTTCTTTTCATGGAAATAAAGGTTAATTGCCATTATAAGAGCAAAGAGGATAATTAGTAGTAATGATAAATATCTACGCATATCAAAATCTAACCATCATCCCACAAAAAAATAAGCCCTAGGAATGTGGGTTTGTATTAATTAAAGCCTTATATATTTAATAAAAGTTATTCATGTCTTGAACAAAATTAATGGCTTAACCATCAATCAAAGTTTGAATAAAGAATGGAGTAATAACTTTCTCATTTATACATATTAATATAAATTATCAATAAGTATAAGAAATGAAATCCCTCCCCTTTAACAAAGTATATTTATCCAGACAGACTATTGCTCAAATTTTAATTTTACTTTCTATAGCTTTATTATATTTTTTTATTTTTATTAAATATTTACAACATGACCTAATTCTAGATACTAATTATTCATACTCTTTTTTTAATTCTGATGCTGTGTTTTTCAATAACTTATCAGAAAGTATTATTTCTGGAAAGAGTGTACTCTCAGACTGGATTTTGACGGGCGCTCCTAGAGTCTTTCCTTCAATTGTATCCAGCCTCTTAATTTTTAATTTTATAAAAAATAATTTTATTGCTCATATCCTACTTTTAATGATGCAATTGTTAATATTTAATATTCTCATGAAATATTTATTAAATATTTTTACAAATAACAGGTATTCTTTATTAACTATTTTAGTTATAAATATTTTTCTGGTTTTTTCTTTTAAAACTGAACCTTTTAGCTATGTCCTTATAAATTCTCACCATTTTGACAATTATTTAAATTTTTTAACCTGTACCATTCTTTTTTTTGGCATTAAAAATAAATACTGGAATAATATATTTATAAAAGGATTTCTATTATTTATTTCAAGCTTTTCAAATCCAATATTTTTTGTATGCTTTACTGGACCAGTATTGATAAAAAATTTATTTTCCCAAAAATTTAATCTACAGAATTCAATAATAAAAAATTCAATTTTACTTTTCATAAGTATCAGTGGAATTATTTTGAGTAAATTATTGTTTGCCCATAATAACTGCTCTTTTTGTTATGATAACACCTATCAAGAGATGAATAAAATAATGTTTGGTAATATATATATTAGCCTTTATCACATTAAAGAATTTTTCATTTCACATTCAAGCTTTTTTCAAAATATTTGTTTTGCAACATCTTTTTTAGTCCCGATCGCTTATATTCTTAAAAAGAAAATTAACAATAGAAACATAAAAATTTTAAGCGATCCAAAAATTCAACTTTTTTCTTTTTTTATAATATCTATTATACTTTCAATATTTTGTTTTCTTTTTATAAAAACCAATCCACAATTCCGCCATTTATATGTTTTATATTTCCCTTTTTTAATAGTAATACCCATAATTCTATTTAGTAAAATTAAAAATTTCGTTAATAATTATTACTTTCAAATTTCAATATTCATTTTTTCTTTTGTAATTCTACTAGTTATTTCAAAAATTGATACAAAAAAACAATTGAATTTTGAATTTTATCCAAAAGATATTGCTTTTATAGATAAAACTTTGAGTAACCATAATGTCAGTCATGGATTTGTAAAATATGAATTTGGGAACAGATTAATATTTTTAAGTAATTTGTCTTTAACTATGATACATTTTCATAAAATTAAGCCTCTACATTTATGGTTGAATAAAACTTGGATTAAGAAAAAGCCTCAATTTATAATTAATCTAAATCCAATTGATTTTGGTTATACAGATTTTAAGACTATTTC
Organism: uncultured bacterium; assembly: GCA_964561495.1. Classification (GTDB taxonomy): domain Bacteria; phylum Fidelibacterota; class Marinisomatia; order Marinisomatales; family UBA1611; genus CAZLPW01. The sequence goes on from CAZLPW010000008.1 coordinate 1,893, forward strand.
TAAAAATAATATTTTCATTCATATCCTTAGATAGTTTTTCCTATTTGCACTATAGTAAATGTTATATATTCTTTAAATAATGATGTATGATGCTTTTATTACTGGAGCTTCAGGATTTATTGGAAGCCATCTAATTGAATTTTTATTAAAAAAAAATAAATCAATAGTCGCTTCCTATTATAAATCTACAAATGGACTTAAAAACTTTGACATGATTAAAAAATTAAAATGGGATATCACAAAGGAGCTAAGTAGTATCCCATCATGCAAAACATGGTTTCATTTAGCTTCTTTGACAGATTTAAAAAAATGTAATGAGAATCCTGAATTAGCATATGAAATAAACAGTTATGCAATTAAAAATGTAATTAAACATGCTGAAAGGTCATTTTGTGAGACATTTGTATTTGTAAGTACACTTGGCGTTTATGGAGAGCCTAAATATCTTCCTGTAGATGAGAAGCATCCAACAAACCCAATAGAAATTTATAGTATTTCAAAAAATAAAGGAGAAAAAGGACTTATAAACATTAATAGTAATATTAAAAAGCATATAGTCGTAAGGTTATTTAATACTTTTGGGCCTAGACAAAATTCGAATATGTTAATTCCAAGTATTTTAAATCAAATATCTAAAACATCAACTATTAAAATTAATAATACTGATACGACTAGAGATTTTTTATATGTCAGTGATATTGTAAAAGGTATATATTTTGCTGCTAAAAATGGTAAGCATAATGAAATTTATAATTTAGGCTCTGGTATCGAAACTTCGATAGGAGAATTAATTGATATTATTAGACAACTCACTAATAAAAATTTGAAAATAGTTAATAAAAATTTTAAGCCTGCAAACCATAAAATTGTAAACAGGAGTCAGGCAAATATAGAAAAATCTTTAATTGAATTATCATGGAAACCAAGCACTTCATTGAAAAATGGCATAAAACTAATGTTAGATCAGCTAAACTCATAAAAGTTAAAATAAGAATAAAGATATATAATCAATGAAAGAAAGTAAAAACATTATAATAGATGAAATCAAATCCTTAGTGCATAATTATTTTAAAGCTAAAGAAAACCATGAATTCATTCCTGGGAAAACAAAAATTTCCCTTATGCAACCATCCTATAATTATCAAGAAGTTAATCAAGTTATTGATTCACTATTATCAACTCGCATCACACTAAATGATAATTCAAGTAATAAGGTTAATCAATTTGAAAATTCTTGGGCTAAATATATTGGCGTAAAAAATGGGATTATGGTTAATTCGGGTTCTTCAGCAAATTTATTGGCATTATGTGCTCTTTCTAATCCAACGATTGAAAGGCGCCTTAAGCCTGGTGATGAAATTATTACTCCAGCTGTTACTTGGAATACAACAATTTCTCCAATATTCGTGATTGGTGCAGTCCCAGTTTTAATAGATGTAAACTTAAACGATTGCACTATCGATGTCTCTAAAATAGAAAAAGAAATAACCAATAAAACTAAAGCGATTATGCCTGTTCACTTATTAGGTAATGCATCAAACATGAAAGAGATTCTAAAAATAGCTGAAAAACATAATCTTTATGTTATTGAAGACACCTGTGAGGCTCATGGATCTGAGTTTGAAAATCGAAAATGTGGTGGTCTAGGAGACATAGGTACTTTTAGTTTTTTCTTTTCTCATCACATTACTACTATCGAAGGTGGTATGGTAATGAGCAATAATGACCAGATTAGTGAACTCTGTAGAATAATGCGTTCTCAAGGAGTCATTAGAAATACAAAATCAAAAGTTAGCCTCTTAGAAAAATATAGTCGAAATAAAAAATATAAAGATATAGATCCAAATTATTTATTTGCAAATATTGGCTTTAACCTACGACCTACTGAGTTAAATGGTGGATTCGGTTTAGAACAAATAAAAAATATGGATAAGATCTTAAAACACAGAATAAAAATTGGAAAATTTTTGACTGAGAACCTCGCTAAGTATAGTGATTTCTTTTATTTTCCCACAAATACCACTAAAAGTTCTTCATGGTTCTGTTTTCCGTTAATTTTAAAACCTAATGCACCGTTTAAACGCAATCAATTTGCAAAATTTTTAAATCAAAAAATGATTGAGACCAGACCGATAATGGCAGGGAATGTTAAAAGACAACCCGCTTTAAAATATTTTAATTACAAATCATCAGATCTAAAAAATTCTGACTTAATACATGATAATGGATTATTCTGGGGAAATCATCAAGGTATTAATATTGAGCAATGTAATTATATCATTAATTGTGTAGATAAATTCATGGATTCAATATAGAATAGAATTTTCTCTATTGAATATTAACTTAATAAGGGAATATATAATCTTTGAAGATTCCAAGACTCTATATATATTAGGTTTGGGAAATGTATACTATTTGTCAAATGACTATTTAAAATATTTTTTTTAATATAAAAATATGATTTACACCTTTGATTTATCTCTAGTGATACCTGTTCTCAACGAAGAAGAAAATATTAAAGAACTATATAATCGTATTTCATCCCATCTTGAACCTTCTGGGCTACAATATGAAATTATCTTTGTTGATGATTGCAGTGCAGATAAAAGCTATGATATAATCAAAAGTCTATCGCTAGGAGATAACTCAATTAAAGCAATCCGATTTTCGAGAAAATTTGGTTATCAAGAATCAATATACTGTGGACTAGAGAATTCTAATGGCAAATACATTATTACAATGGATTCAGATTTACAGCATCCCCCAGAATATATTTTAGATTTAATAAAAAAGTCTAAAGAAGGCTATGATGTAGTAAATATGGTTAGGAGAAAGAAAACAAGCAATTCTTTAATTAAAAAACTAGGCTCTTCTTTTTTTTATAAAATAATTAATTACTTATCACCTACTTCAATAGTTAACGAATCGGCAGATTTTCGATTATACACTAGAAAGGCAATAAATAATATTAAACTTTTTCCTGAAAAAGGATTATTTATTCGTGGATTAGTAGGCTGGATAGGATTTAAGCAGGTTGATTTAATGTTTGAGGAACAAAAACGGCGTCATGGTAAAAGTAAATTTAATATATTACGCTTAATTAGATTTGCTTTAAAAGCAATCACTTCTTTTTCAACATCTCCACTATATTTTTCAATTTATACTGGGTTTCTACTATCTAGCATTGGCATCACATATGGGTTGTTAATTACCATTAGAGTTCTATTTTTAAATGAGGTATATGACAAAGGTTGGGCTTCTATTATTTCTTTACTTTTATTTATTGGCGGTTTAATTATGATTATGCTAGGTATAATTGGTGTATATCTATCAGTTATCTTTAAAGAAATAAAAATGAGGCCTAGATATATCATTGATGAAGAAATTGGTTTTGATAAAAAAACTAGTATTTAAAATCTTTAATTGTTCATTAATATATTATAATCAATATCTCCATTTTGATACCACGGATAATCAGCCAGTAAAGAATCAGTTTTAAATGCTGGATGAAAATTAATTTCAATATCTTCTTTTTTTTCTTTTAATAACTCTATTAAATAACTATCAATAAGATTAAAGTTACCACTATATCTTATACCAAAAAATTTATCAGTAGTTTTTAATGAACTATCCTCTAAAATATTTTTATTCTTAGTTGCCCAATTCTTTATTAGCTTTTCTCCTCCAAGTTTGATAGGGTTGAAAATCCTTGGTAATCTTTCTGAAAAAGATTCATCTGCTACCCTTATCCTAGAGATATTGTATTTTTCAGCTAGCTTAATACATCTATCAAATATTTTAGGGATCATATGAATATGTTGATGGCTATCAATATGATCAATATGACCAGCAATATTTAATAGTCTTAATATTTGCTCCTCAAGTTCAGCCATTAAATGATCTAAATCAATTTTTCCAATTAACCAGTTTATATAAAATCTTTTAAAATCATTGCAAAAATATTTTTCTTTGGATACAATTGATGGAATTTTCTGATAGGATAGAATTGACTCTTCACCAACCCAGGTAGAATGAATGCCTATATTCACTTTTCCTTTAAATTTCAATAATTCTTTAATTGATGATGAAAAGGTTTTACCACAAGAAATTATAGATACAGCATTTATCTTATTCTTTTTACAAAGATGTATAATACTTGAATCAATATCTTCATGTATACCAAAATCATCACAAGTAATAATCAAGCTAAACTCTCCCTTATTTTATTTATCTATAAATTTATTAAAACATTTGAAATTAATATTGAAGTTAAAGAACAAAATAGATTTCCGAATCCATATTTATTAAACAATACCATTTTTTGGTATAAAATTAATTTTTAAGGGAAAAAAACTCCATTGGATAATGAAATCTTTTTCGCCAAAAATTTTCATTATGATCTTCACCATCAAACTTTTTGGTTAACCAGTTCAAATTTTTTTCATATCCATTAGAAATCATTATAGAGTCTACTTTAAGCTGATAGGGTTCATAGTATTTATCTACACCCTCAGTTCCATAATCAAAGTAAATTTTATGTGATTTAGGATCTGGAAGATTGTTTTTTAAATATTCAATAAAAACTCCACCTAAGGCTGGCCAATGAGTCGAAATACACGCTGCTTTCCCAAAGATATCTGGGTATTTACAAATAGCATAAGCAGATATAAGACCCCCCATGCTAGAGCCAGCCAAGTATGTATTTTCTTTCCCTGTTTTTGTTTTATATGTTTTATCAATATAAGGCTTTAATTCTTCTACAATAAACTTTAATAAAGAATCTGATTTTATACCTCCATTTGCATCAAGACTTTTTTTAGCCCAGACATCAGCAAATTCTAATTGTTGTTTAATCTTTTCTATTGGCTGATTTGGAATATACTCTGAGTATCGGTTAAGTCCAGTATTAAAGATTCCTACTACTATCATTCTTGGAACAGTTCCAAGTCTATATAAACTATCAAGGGTTAAATCTACCTGCCATCCATGGTTATATTTATCTTCACCAATCCAACTTTTTTTTCCATGAAATATATTTTGCCCATCAAACATATACAGCACTGGTAATGATTGAATATTATCATATTCAGTTGGTAACCATATCTCAACATTCCTTGGCATTATATGTTTTGATGGGAAATTATTATAAACTATATACCTCTCTGATAGAATTTGATTATATCCTAAATTAGTTTTTTCTGTCGAACAGGATAAAAAAATTAGTAATATTAAAATTAACTTATGCATAAATCGAATAAAGAAAAATTACAATAAATCAAATGCAGTATTTAATAAAACAGAAACTTCCTTAGCAATTGGTTTAAGTTCTTTATTTTCTAAAAAAGATAACATGATGATTGGGTCAATTGCCGAAATAATAACCTCTCCTTCATCCTCTTGCGAAATAACTATATTACATGGCAAAAATAGACCAACACCAGCTTCCTGAATCAATGCCTTATATGCGATTGAAGGATTACATGCTCCTAAGATTAAATAGGGCTTAAAATCAACATCAATTTTATTCTTAAGGGTTTCACATACATCAATTTCAGTCAAAACACCAAAACCCACCTCTTGAAGTGCTTGCTCAACTTTTGGTCTGATTTGATGGATATTTTTTGCCTCCAAAACCTTAGTAATACCATATTGTGGTTTTCCAAACTGATTCATAAATATTTTACCTTTTTATTTTAAAAATTCTGCCATATCTAAATCTACCTAGCAAGATAAAAAAATACATCTAAATTGAGGACTGACTTAAAAACAATAAAATAATTAAGGCTAGCTTTCAGATAGTTTTTTGCGCAAAATAAAAACTTTTAAAGAACTTAAAATTATGGTACCAATAATAACTACGTATACGACTCTAGACAAATACTCTGCATTAGGAATATTTGCTTGAACAACTGCTTGAATTAGTACTGCAGCAGCTAAGCCTCTCGCAAACACAGCATTAACTAGTTTTCTTTGTTGTTTAGCCATTCCTTTTGTAAGAAATAGCGATCCCATTCGGGTAACCATAATTAAGACTGATAAAATAGAGCCCACTGCCAATGCTGTTTTATCAGTTATATCAAATAAAATTCCAATATATATAAAAAACATTGATTTAAGGAAAAATGAAGTCAAATTATAATATCGCTTTTCATTTGCTGATGTTACTTCAACACCAAGCTCACCTTGAATCGCTTTTTGTTTTTCAGAGACTGATCTAGATAAGATTCCCTCTTTTATAGAAGAGAGTTGTTTTGAATTATTTAAAATCAGCCCAAGAAATAGCGCAGCTATTGGACCATTGCCACCAAAATATTCAGCTGCTAGATAAACTAGAATTAAATATGCAATAGTAATGATATAATTTTGTTCTTCAAAAACTTTGATAACAATCCAAATTACTCCACCCAAAACACCTATGAATCCTGCTATCGCAAACAATTCAATTAGATAAGTAAGTGTTTTTTGAACCCCGAAAATACCTGTAATATATACCTCAATGACTGATAGGGTAGCAACAATACAAAAAACATCTGTAAGTGCAGACTCAAGAGCTAATCTAGAAAATAACTTGCCCCCAACTCGTATTTGGCTCAAAATAGGAATCACAAATGATGAAGATACCCCAGCAAGTGAAAAGCCAATTAACAATGACGCAATATATGAAGTCCCATCAAAATGAAAAGTATGTATATAATAGAACACACCACCTACAACAATCGTTGAAATAACAAAATTATATACAGTAAGCAACAGACTCGATGAAAATTCTCTAATTAGTGAAGCAAGATTAATATTAAACGCCCCATCGAATATTAAAATTAATAATGTAAAGGTAGTACAGACGGGTGCAATATTTGACAACTCTTGTGGAGAAGTAAAACCAAACCCATTCGGTCCAATAAGAAATCCAAATATTATAAGAAATATAACATCTGGAATATTTGTTCTGCGAAATAAGGCCTCTGATATAAAGCCGAAAATAGCAATTAGACTAATTGCTAATAATGCGGAATTGGCAACCATAAAAAAATATTTTAATTCTTATATTTATTAAAAAGTTCGATCTCGATTACGTCTCCATCAAAATTGTTTTCATAAATAATTTCTGCTAACAACTGTTTTTCTTTTTCTAGCACTTCATAATTTACAATCTTATACCAAACTTTATCATTTGGATTCCATTTATATCCTTGGCTTTTTACTTTATTCTTTTTCAATTCATCGTAATGAAAATTAGTAGCTCGTATCATATAATTAGGTGCTCTTGAATTATTCACCAACTCAACTATTGGTCTATGATTATCATGGTAACTATGCGTTAATAAATGTATAAGAGCATTTACATCATCCATGGCCCTGTGAGCATCAAAGTAAAACCCATGCCAATAACAAAGCAATTCTTGCTTTGTATTACTAAACCCACGCTTTAACCAATCTATATCATTAATTGAGCAAGCCCAAATTTTATGAGGTGATATTGTTGAATTTTGATCTATAAACGCCCTATCAAAACTAGCATTATGTGCAACAATCATTTCTGAATTTTTAATCAAGGAATCAACTTCTAGCCAATCAATATTTTTATTTTTAACCATATCATCACTAATACCAGTTAATAAACTAATTTCTTTTTTTATGGGAATTTTTGGATCATTAAATGATTTATATCCTTCCCCTATCGATACAATTTTACCTGAATCATTTTCAATCTCAACAATTTTAATTGCTAGTTCAATAATAATGTCATCATAAGGGTTTAATCCTGTAGTCTCAGTATCTAAAAATCCTATCTTGGTCGTTTTACCAGAGGATACCAAAACTTCGGGAGCAGGATTATCAATTTTATATAATATTATATTGTTATTATCTTTTTTTATATTTTTAATAAAACTCATAAAAAATTAATTATGTACCAAGCATTTCTGTAATATTGTTTTTCATATAGGGCAATTCATATTTATTTACATTACCACTCTTTAATTGGATAATAATTTGGTTTTGAATTTCTAAATCATAGTATTCTTCTAAAATATATCTATATAATGAAAGCTGCAATGCGTAATGATAATAATTACAATCCATTATATTTCTAGTTGCTGATTTTATTCCAACCTTTCTATTAAAAGATTCTTTGCTGATTTTTTTTGAAGTTTTCCAATCAACAATTTCATATTGGTTTGTACTTTTATTTAATGCCAATAGATCTATAGTACCTGCAATGCCTAATTCTAGGCTGTATACTATTACCTCAGAAAATAATTCTATGTTATCCATTTTTTTGTAATCTTTTATCCACCTAACACCAGCAATTGATTGAGCCTCAGTAGGCTGAACATCCTTTTTAATCCAATCTTCTATCTCCTGATGTACATTGGTACCATGTTGCCTAGCTTTTTCCCAATCTTCAAGCAAAGACTCAACTGTCCGACCAAGATATTTGTGATGAGTGTTTACAAGTTTGTTCGCAATTTTTTCCGCATCAAATTTTTCAAAAAATTGATCTACAAAGGTAGTAACACTTGTAAAAGTGATATCTGATCGATCCAATAAGCTATATACATGGGTATCTTTACGTAAAAAAATATTTGGATCTAATAAATGATTCATTAAGATTGAATTACCAATTAATAGCCTCTAAATTTTTAAAATAGATTTATATATCATTAGTCTAGTACAATAGACTCATCTGACACAAAAAACTCATCTTCATAAGATAGCTTTGTTAAATCATCCATGCGATCAATAAATAATTTTCCACGCAGATGATCCAATTCATGTTGAAAAACAGTAGCCAAAAAACCGCTTAGAACAATTTTTTTTTCTGTTGCTTTTTCATCTAAATAATCTACCTGAATTTTACTTGCTCTCTTAACAAAACCTCTTAAACCTGGAACACTTAGACATCCTTCCCAAAAACCTTGTTTATCAGAAGGTAAATAGTTTATTGAAGGGTTGAAAATAATAAATTCCTCAGACTCTTGACTATCAGGATATCTAGCAGAATCTTCCTCTATATTAATTACAGCTAATTGTTTAGAAATGCCTATTTGTGGTGCAGCTAAACCTATCCCACCAGCTGACCTCATTGTATCCCACATATCCTCTATAAGCTGTTTTGTTGAATCGAGTTCTATTTCATCTATAGTAAACTTAGATGCCACTTTCCTTAAAACGGGGTTACCCATTTTTATTATTTTATTGACAGCCAAAAGTCAAGCCTTAATTAAATATTTAATTTTCAAATCCCTGTTAAAATTTAAATATTATGAATAAAAATAATATACTATTTATCAACAATAAATTGGTTTGAAATTTTTATATTAAAGGAAAAAAAATTACTGTTCTGTTTCACTTAAAAATTTATTTAACTGAATTAAAGATATTCGGTAATTACCTTTCCCCAATTTATAAGCATTAAGTTTATTATCTTGGATATAGGTAATTACATCCATCGGAGATATCTTGAGTTTTTCGGCAATTTCAAAAGGAGTGTAATACCTACTATCTTCATATATATAATTATCACTTGAAATAGCTAAATATGGTTTGGATATATTTTGGTTAATCACTTTTTGATATTTATCTAATACTTTTTTTGAAATTTTATTTTGAAATCTCCATTTAAAGATTTCTTTTACTGAAATTTGAATTTTTTCCGCAAGTTCTTCATCGCTATATGCCTTAAAATAATCTGAAAGAAATTTTAAAATAATAGATGTCCTGTTTTTTTTATCAAAATAAGAATTCATTAAACAAAAATTTAAATTACATCCTGAAAACTGGAAATTGATGATTCCCGATAGGGTCTTTTGTAACTATTTGTAATGTTTGAATAAGAATATTTCTAGTTTCTAGAGGGCTAATTATACCATCATCCCAGAGCCTTGCGCTTGCATAATAGGGGTGTCCC
>CAZLPW010000008.1:11812-18470 GCA_964561495.1 uncultured bacterium
AATTGGCTTTTTAATGTCTTCAATATCTTTCTGAGTTAATTCCTTTCCATCTAAGTTTAATTTTTCCTCCCGAATCATTGAAAGGACACCAGCAGCTTGTTCTCCCCCCATAACAGAAATACGTGCGTTTGGCCACATCCACAAAAACCTTGGTTGATAAGCCCTGCCCGACATTGCATAGTTTCCAGCACCAAAACTACCTCCTATTACTATTGTAATTTTTGGGACATTGGCTGTAGCAACAGCTTGAACCATTTTTGCACCATCTTTTGCTATCCCTCCAGCTTCTGCCTTTTTACCAACCATAAATCCTGTAATATTTTGAAGGAAGAGTAATGGTATTTTTCTTTGACAACATATTTCTATAAAATGAGCACCTTTTAAAGCTGTCTCACTAAATAAAATACCATTATTTGCTACTACACCAACAGCCATACCCCCGATTAAACAAAATCCTGTCACCAGGGTTTTTCCATAATCAGCCTTAAACTCTTCAAAATTTGAACCATCAACCAATCTTGCGATGATTTCTTTAACATCAAAGGGCACACGTGGATTGGAAGATAATAAACCTAATATTTCTTCAGATTCATAGGTAGGCTCTTCAAATGATTTTTCATTAATTATATTATTAGGGAAATGTTTTATAATCGAACGAATTTTTTTTAGAGCATCAGGGTCATCTTTGACAAAATGGTCTGCAACGCCACTAACACGTGTATGAAGTCTTGCACCACCTAATTCTTCAGCAGTCGCTTTCTCTCCTATTGCCGCTTTAACCAATGGAGGGCCACCAAGAAAAATTGTACCAGTTTTATTAACAATAATTGATTCATCACTCATTGCAGGCACATATGCTCCTCCAGCAGTACACGATCCCATTACTGCAGAAATTTGAGGAATTCCACTAGCACTTAGACGAGCCTGGTTAAAAAATATTCTACCAAAATGATCACGATCAGGAAAAACTTCATCCTGCAAAGGGAGATATGCCCCTCCACTGTCAACTAAATAAATACATGGTAATCTATTCTCTAAAGCAATTTCTTGTGCACGCAGATGTTTTTTAACAGTTAAAGGGAAATATGTTCCCCCTTTAACCGTAGCATCATTTGCTACAACAACACACTGCATTTTATGAATTTTTATTATACCAGTAATTAAACCAGCAGCGGGTACTTCACTATCATAAACATCATAAGCAGCTAATTCAGAAAATTCTAAAAACTTAGAGTCTTGATCCTTAAGAAGATTAATCCTTTCGCGTACAGTCAACTTTCCTCTCTTCTTATGCTTTTCTATACGTTTGATTGGTCCCATTAATTTTATTTTTCCAGTTAGACCAATCAATTCATCTAAAATAGACTTATTATGAGAAAAGTTTGAGAGGTATTTCTCTGATAGTGGATCAATCTTAGATTTGATTTTTGACATTACACAATATAAACTATTTAGCTACCATCATTAAAGAACTGTTCCAAAACTTTTTTTGGTGGCGGTGGAGATATTAAACTACCTAAAACCAATGCTATGATAGATAAAGTAGCTGCAGGATAGGTAAGTTCCTGAAAAATTGGATGCATTTCCTTAAAACCTGACCAAGATGGTAAAAAGTAGGTCCATAATATTGTGATAGATGCTCCAGTAATAATAGATAGAATAGCACCTAGATTAGTAGCTCTTTTCCAGAGAAAAGCAGCAAGAAGCGCTGGTGTTATAGATGCTCCATAAATATTATAAGCTGTAAAAGCTGCATTTAAAACTGTTTTAAATTGGCTGACTAGAAGGAAGGCGATCAAGCCAAGTGCCAAAACAAGTCCACGACTTATAAATAAAATTTGTTTTTCTTTTGCATCTGGATTAATGTATTTTGAATAAACATCTCTTGTTAAATTCGTTGCAGGGATTAATAAAAATGAATCAGCAGTAGAAACAATAATCGCCATCATAGTAGATACCAATAAAATACCTAAAATGATAGGTAAACCTGCGTGCCGAGCAATCGCAGCTATCACAGTCTCACTGGCTGATTGTCTAGCTTCCAACAAGGCTAATGGATTAGTAATACCTTGTTGTGCTTCTTTTACTAAATCAGGAATAACACCTTTACTCGCAGCAACTGAACCAGTAAGACCAAGTAATGATATACATGATTCCAATAACACAACCCCAAAAATCCAAAAGAGTACAGCCTTTTTTGCAGAACCTCCATCTTGAGCACTAAAAATACGTTGGTACATATTTGCATCACCCATTAGTAAAAGCATTGTTGGTACAAAAAAACTTATAGCAATAACAGGTCCAGAGATTTCTCCAGCACGTTCTGCTGCCCAATTACCAAATAATTGCCACTTGCCCGTCGCCTCAGCTATAGTAATTATTTCATGAATGCCACCTAATTTAAAAATCAAAAAAACTAGCGCACTTAAAGTACCTATAGTCATAAGAATTCCATTTACTACATCAGTATAAACAACAGAAAACATACCAGCCAATACAGTATATGAAATAGCAAAAACAGCAGTAATAATTATTCCAGCCTCTAAAGAAATCATCTCATCGGATACCAATGATAAAACATATCCGCCACCTCTAAATTGATAAGAAACTATGGTTGTATATGCTATTACAGTTGTAATGGTAGCTAAAATAGCAGCTGTTTGTCCGTATCTAGCTTCAAATATATCAGGTACAGTAACTTTACCCAGGTTTCTAATTCTACGTGCTATAAAATATATTAGAGCGATTCCTAGCCAGGCTCCTCCACTAGACCAAAGCCCTGCTAAACCATTCCTATACCCTAATCCTGCTCCACTAAATAAGGATCCACTGCCCATCCAAGTAGCTAAAAGGGTACCCACAAGTATATACCAGGGCAATGACCTTCCAGCCACCATAAAGTCATCGCTATCTTTTACTAATCTCACCTTATAAAATCCAACAGCTACCAATATTGAGAGATAAATAAAGATTCCATATAAGTAAATCATATAGGTAAAATTAATTGATAGAAAAGTAAGATTTAAAGGATTTGATCTATTCTATTAATTTTTTTATTTAAAAAAAATAAAGTATGATATTTAGTTGTTTGATTTTTTTATATTAAGGACTAAACATTCTTTTGTGTGATAAAAATTCATCATATAATAACACCTTTAATTTTTCTTTGTTTGGCATGTTCTACAAAAGTTGAAAAAATGATAAAAAACAATCAAAATAGGCTAGCAGATTCAGACAGTCCATACCTCCTCCAGCATGCGTCTAATCCTGTAGATTGGTATCCATGGTCAGAAGAGGCATTCAGCATGGCCAAGAAAACAAACAAACCCATATTCCTTTCAATCGGATACTCTACATGCCATTGGTGCCATGTAATGGAGCATGAATCATTTGAAGACTCTTCGGTAGCGAAACTAATGAACGAGAGCTTTATAAATATAAAAGTAGATAGAGAAGAAATGCCAGAAATAGATCATTTATATATGTCTGTATGTCAGGCGATGACTGGTCAAGGCGGCTGGCCTTTAACTATAGTCATGACGCCCGATAAAGAGCCTTTTTTTTCAGGAACTTATTTTCCTAAAAATGGGACAGGGAATAGACCAGGAATGCTAGAGCTTATCCCAGCAATAAATAATGCATGGAATACAAAACAAAATGAAATTCAAAATACAATTAATCAAATCAAAGATTATTTAAAAAAAACAAATTCTAGTCCTATACAAGGAAAATGGGATAAAGAAATAATTAGCAAAGCTTATTCTGCTTATTATAAAATATTTGATAATGACAATGGAGGTTTTGGATCATCACCTAAGTTCCCTTCTCCTCACAATCTAATGTTTTTAATAAAGTTTAGTAGAAGCAATATGAATACCGATGCTTTGGAAATGGTCATTAAAACGTTAGATAAAATTAGAAATGGAGGAATATTTGATCATATAGGCTATGGTTTTCATAGATATTCCACGGATGAAAAATGGTTAGTACCTCACTTTGAAAAAATGTTATATGATCAAGCTATGCTCTCGATGGCATACCTAGAAGCATACCAAGTAACAAAACAAAACAAATATGCGAAAGTTGCTGAAGAAATTTTTACTTATGTGCTTCGTGATATGACAGATAGAAATGGTGGCTTTTACTCCGCTGAAGATGCAGACAGTGAAGGTGAAGAAGGAAAATTTTATACTTGGTCAACAAGCCAGTTTTTAGATATACTAGGTGAAAAAGATGGTAAAATTATGAAAAAAGTATACAATTTTAATGATGATGGAAATTTTTTTGATGAGGTTACCCACAAAACTAACGGATTTAATATACCTCATTTATCAAATAGCATACCTAATCTATCATCAGAAATTGGAATTCCTGTTGCTCGTTTAGAAAAAATTATTGAAAAAAACCGTAAAATTTTATTTAATCATAGAAAGAAAAGAATTCATCCACTAAAAGATGATAAAATTTTAACAGATTGGAATGGACTTATGATTGCTGCCTTAGCTTATGGAGGTAGTGTGTTAAATAATATTAACTACACAAATGCTGCTGAAAAATCTGCTAAATTTATTTTAGAGAATTTAAAAGACAATAAAGGTCGTTTATTAAAAAGATATAGAAATGGCAACGCAAATTTTGCACCACACATTGATGATTACTCATTTATGGTATGGGGTTTGCTTAACTTATATGAAGCAACCTATAAAAGCCAATACCTAAAAGAAGCTATTAAATTATCTGATATAATGGTAAATGATTTTTGGGATGATAATGGTGGCGGTTTCTTTATTGGCGCAAATAAATCAGAAAAATTAATCATCAGAGCCAAAGATAGTTACGATGGAGCAATACCTTCAGGAAACTCTGTCGCGGTCATGAATTTGAATCGAATATCTCATTTTACTGGAAACAATAATTGGTCTGAATTAGCAGATAAAACTTTGCGGTCTTTTACAGAGTCCAGCAAAAAAGCCCCCACTGGCTTTGGCCATATGATAAGTGCATATATGTCTACAATTAATAAATCAAAAGAAATAGTTGTAGTTGGTAAAAGTGACCAAATAAAGACTAAAGAAATATTAAAAAAAATTCATTCTTTATATATCCCAAACCGAGTAATTATTTTTAAAAATATGAATGAAAAAAACGATATTGAACAAATTGCTAGTTGGACTAAAACCTACTCAATGCTAGATTCGTCTGCAACTATCTATGTTTGTGAAAATTTTTCTTGTAAGCTCCCAACAAATGATTGGGAAGTTGCAAAAGGGTATCTAGAGGATTAATAAAAAATAGTAAAAATTTTGACTACACTACCGTTACATTGGAAAATAATTATCGGACTTATTTCTGGTCTTGTTTATGGTATAATATCTTCTAGTTTTGGGTTAGGCCATTTTACTTCATTATGGATAGCTCCGTTTGGTATCATATTTATTAATCTGCTGAAACTAATTGCTGTTCCTCTTGTCCTTTCTTCTTTAATAACAGGTGTAGCCTCTCTATCTGATTTAAAAAAATTAAGTAAAATTGGTAGCAAAACAATTTTAATGTACATTTTTACTACTGCAATTTCAGTTATAATTGGACTTCTAATTGTAAATACTCTTAGACCAGGTACCACAGTCCCTCAAGAAATGAAAAAGGAACTTAAAAAAACATACCAAGAAGATGTAATTGCCAAAACAGGTTCGGCTGCTAAAGTAAAAACGAGAGGCCCTTTACAAACGTTTGTTGACATTATTCCAGATAATTTTTTTAATTCAGCTTCAAATAACAGAAATATGCTTCAAGTAGTTTTTGTGGCTATTTTTATAGGTATTGGCTTAATTCAATTACCTAAAGATAAATCAGGGCCTCTACTTTCATTCTTTTCGAGCCTAAACGATGTAATAATTAAACTTGTTGAAATTATTATGGAATTTGCTCCCATTGGTGTTTTTGCTCTTATCGCACAAACAATAAATAGAGTTACAGGTGAAAATCCAAATCAATTATTTGAACTTCTGGGCTCATTAGGTTTTTATATGTTAACAGTAATACTTGGTCTTATTATCCATATGGGGATTACTTATGTAAGTATAATTAAATTTTTTACTCCCATTTCGATTAAAAAATTTTTCAAAGGAATAGCACCTGCTCAATTATTAGCTTTTTCTACAAGTTCAAGTGGTGCGACTCTTCCAGTAACAATGGAACAGTGCGAAAGAAAATTAGACGTTCCAGAAGATATTTCGTCCTTTGTTCTTCCCTTGGGAGCTACAATAAATATGGATGGAACAGCACTATATCAGGCTGTGGCAACTGTTTTTATTGCTCAAGCACTTGGATTAGACTTAGACTTAAGTGCGCAATCAACTATAATTCTAACTGCAGTTTTAGCATCTATTGGGACCGCAGCTGTTCCAGGAGCAGGAATCATTATGTTAGTAATTATTCTTGAATCTGTAGGTGTGCCTAGTGAGGGGATCGCATTAATCCTTGGTGTTGATAGAATATTAGATATGATTAGAACAACTACAAACGTGACAGGTGATGCAACTATCGCAATGTATATTTCAAGAACAAATAAATAAATTTTTGAATAAGAATTAAATTGTTTCGCAATGATATAAATGGATATAATGTTGCTTATAGTGTGGATGGTACCTCAGCTATT
>CAZLPW010000008.1:18480-53137 GCA_964561495.1 uncultured bacterium
CGCCAAGCTATATGATATAAATGGATATAATTTCTATAAATAAATTTATTAAAAAGCGGGTACGATCTGTATTTTCTAGACCTATAGTTCACATAATCAGGTGCTGTACTCTACAGGTAAAAAACAGGCCTTCATTTAAATGTCAAGGAAGTTTGCTACCCGTAGGAGGCCCTATCGTTCTTTTAAACAAAGCACGGTCTAATAAAACATCCTACCCGCAAGTTTCTTAAAAAAAAGATCAATCATGACAGAAAAAAATAATAATAAAATACCTAGTGGTTATAAAGAATCGGATATTGAAAAAAGATTAAACTGGTTAAAAAAGATGTCTGGATTTTCTTATGACCCTGAATTACAAAATAACCCAGAAGATCTAAAAGGAATAATTGAGAATAATATTGGCTATATGAATGTCCCCATGGCTATTGCAGGACCACTAAACATTAATGGTAAATATGCAAAGGGTCAGTTTTTTGTGCCAGTATGCACTCTTGAGGGTTCATTGGTCTTGTCAATGAGTAGAGGAATGTATGCATCAGGTCTTAGTGGTGGAGTTACAGTAAAACACTATAGGCAAGAATTATCAAGAGCACCAATTTTTATTTTTAATAATTTAGAAGAGAGCACAAAATTTCAAAATTGGGTTCATGAAAATTTAGAGAAAATAAAAATAGCAGCAGAGAGTACAACTAATCATGGGAAAGTTCTCCGAGTTGATCAATATCCCATCCAAAACTATGTAATTTTGGATATTGTTATGGATACTGGAAATGCTGCAGGACAAAACATGGTAACATTAGCGGCAAAGGTAGCCTGTGAACTCATCCAAAAGGAAACAGGATATAATTACTTTCTTGAATCAAATTTAAATAGTGATAAAAAAGCTTCCATCCGGAATATGCTCCTTGGTCGTGGACACGCAGTGATTGCAGAAACCACTATAGATGATATTGTTATGAAAAGAATACTAAAAGTGGATCCAGATATTTTAAATGATAATTGGGTTTTCTTCCCTATCGTTTCAAGCATGGCTGGCACACAGGGAAATGGCGTCCATGTATCAAATGCACTTACTGCAATCTATATGGCCACAGGACAAGATACCGCCTGCGTTGCTGAAAATTCAATAGCCCATCTTGGTATAGAAAGAAAAGAACACTCCCTAAAGTTTAAACTAACATTACCTTCTTTAACCGTAGGAACTGTCGGCGGAGGGACTCGTTTAAAAATGCAAAACCAAAACCTCGCACTTCTAGGTTGCGACAAAGGCGAAAATTCATCAAAAAAATTGGCTGAAATAATAGCTGGAGCTACTCTAGGGCTTGAGATTTCTTTATTTTGCGCTATTGGATCTCATACTTGGACAGACGCACATATGAAATATGGAAGAAAATAAAATTCTAGATGGATGTCCTTGATAATCCAAAGTATTCTTATCTTATTGAGGAACAGTCTTTTTTCTTTAAAATTTTTAAAACTTTTTTTTACTTTTATGCTAAAGCAGTTTTCAATATCTATACCCCTCTGCACGTTTATGGTAGAGAGAATATTCCAGACTGCTCTTTTATAATATCTAGCAATCATAATAGTCACATGGATGTAGCACTTTTATCAGTAGCAACAAAAAAAGATTATAACCAAATCGCAATGCTTGCTGCAAAAGACTATTTTTTTGATAGTTGGATTAGAAGAAATCTGATTAATATGGGAATGAATCTTATCCCTATTGATAGGAAAAAAGATGGTGTTCGTAAATTCTCTATAGATAAAACTCTGACATTATGTGAAAAATTCATGGAATTTAAAAAACGTAATCTAATCATGTTTCCTGAAGGAACTAGAGGTCAGCCTGGTGTGTTACAACCATTTCAAAAAGGTGCAGCAATGTTTTCTATAAATTTAAATAAACCAATTTTACCTGCTGTCATTTATGGGTCACATAAAGTTTGGCCAAAAGGGAAAATATTTTTTAGTCTTCCTAAAAAAATTTTTGTTCATATTTTAAAACCAATTTATCCCAATAAATTTATAACCAATGATAATCCAACTAAAGATGAAGTTGAAAAAGCGACAAAAGAAATCACATCATTTCTAGAAAACACTATAAAGGAAAAATGTAAATTGTTATATGAATAAACCAAAAAAATTTTTTGCTGTAAATAATACGAACTGGGAACACCGATGGGGATATAAGGACTCTGCATTCGTTTCAAAACATAAAAATGTGGTTACTCTTTCTGGAAATCGATATGATATATGTGCTAAAAACCTTCCAGGCCTTATCCCCTTTGCCGAAGAAGTCTTAGGCATAGAAATTTCGCCAGACCCACAGATAAAAGAGGTAGAAAAAAAATATATTTCAAATAAAAAAGTAAACCAAGAATTTATGGATGAATTGGTCACTTTGTTTGATGAAGATAGATATTCTACTAGTGATAAAGAAAGACTTTTGCATAGCCATGGGCAAACCACATCAGATGAAATCTATAAAGTATTGTACTCAAAATTGGATAGTTTTGTTGATCTGGCATTTTATATAGAAAGCGAGGACGAGGCAAAAAAACTAATCGAATTAGCAAAAAAGCATAATGTTTGTTTAATTCCATTTGGGGGTGGGACAAGTGTCTCAAACGCCCTTAAAATACCAAAAAATGAGCATAGAATGGTAGTTTCAGTTGATACAAGACGAATGAATAAAATTGAAGATATAGATGAAAAGAACCTTCTCGCAACTGTAGAATCAGGAATTCTAGGAATCAATCTTGAAAAACAATTACAAGAGCGTGGTTATACGGCTGGGCATGAACCTGATAGCATTGAATTTTCAACGCTTGGTGGGTGGATATCTACCAATGCATCTGGGATGAAAAAACATCGATATGGAAACATTGAAGATATTGTACAAAACGTCACTCTTATTACACCAAATGGAACCATAAATCAAATTAAACCCTTAACACGGTCATCCATTGGTATAAAAACACAAAACATGGTTTTTGGTTCAGAAGGTAACCTTGGTATAATTACAAAAGCCACAATAAGAATACATAAAAAACCTGATGCCTCTACTTTTGAATCTATTTTATTTCATCGGTGGGAAGATGGGGTGAATTTTATGTATGAGATTGCTCACTCTAATTTGATTCCAGCTAGTTCAAGACTTATGGACAACTCTATGGTTAGGTTTGCAAGCGCATTAAAAGAAGAAAAAACTGGCTTTGACAAATTTATTAATTCAATCAAAAACTTTATAGTTTTTAAAATTAAGGGTTTTGACCCAAAAAAGTGTGTTGTAGCTATTTTTAAAATGGAAGGTTCTAATCAAGAGGTAAAATACCAAAGGAACAACCTAAAAATATTGGCAAAAAAATATAACCCAGTTTTTGCTGGAGAGGGACAGGGGAAAAGCGGATA
This sequence comes from uncultured bacterium, assembly GCA_964561495.1. Classification (GTDB taxonomy): domain Bacteria; phylum Fidelibacterota; class Marinisomatia; order Marinisomatales; family UBA1611; genus CAZLPW01. The sequence goes on from CAZLPW010000008.1 coordinate 21,895, forward strand.
TAATCTTACCCTTGCTATAGCGTATATAAGGGATTTCTTTATGGATCAAAACATTATTGGTGAAACTCTTGAAAGTGCTGTCCCATGGTCTGATGTAATAAAAGTAAGCGAAGCTGTTACAAAAAAACTAAAAGAACTTCATAAAAAACATAGTCTTCCAGGGTCCTTCCTCTTTGGTTCTCGACTATCTAAAGTTTATCATAGTGGAGCCTGTATGTATAACACCATCGCTATGAGCTTTAAAGGAATCGAAAATGCAGAAGAAGTATTTGGTGAAATTGAACATGAACTAAGAAAAACGATCATTGATAATGGTGGTTCTATTTCTCACCACCATGGTGTTGGAAAACTTCGTAAAGACTTTATTCCAGAAACTCTTTCCAAAGGAAGCATAGATCTTATTAAGGATATAAAATCTTCACAAGATCCAAAAAATATTTTTGGAATTGGAAATAACATCTTTAGCGATTAATTATCTAACTTGATATAATCTAAATTTGGTATTAAATAAAAAAGTAATTATTATAACGGGCGCTTCATCTGGTATTGGCGAGGCCTTATCAAAAAGCCTCGCAAAAAAAGGTGCTTTTGTAGTATGCGCTGCCCGCAGAAAAAATGAGCTGAAACGTGTATCAGACGAAATAAAAAATAATGGTGGATCAGCTTTTCCAATAAAAACTGATATCCGAATATTAGACGATTGTAAAAACCTAATTAAAAAAACTGTGGAAAAATATGGAAAGATTGATGGATTAATATTAAACGCAGGTTTGAGCATGTGGTCAAAGTTTGATGACATTGAAGATATATCATATTTCAGAACTTTAATGGACACAAATTATTTAGGAGCAGTTAATTGTTGTCATTTTGCAATGCCATATCTAAAACAGACAAGAGGGAAAATTATCAGTTGTTCAACTGCACAGGCTTTAATGGGTTTCCCAAATCATTCAGGTTATGCCGCATCAAAGCATGCTTTGCACGGTTTTTTATCAACCTTATCTATAGAATTAAAAAATCAAATTTCTTTTCTAGAAGTAATACTCGGTTGGATAAAGGGCACCAACCTTAGGCAGAATGCGTTTGGACCAAGTAATGAAAATAAAACTAAATTACGTAAGCACACTAAAGAAGCCATTGATTTAAATGAATGCATAGAAAGAATTATCACTGCAATTGAAAATGAAAAAGCTAGAATATATATTCCAAAAAAACTGACTTTAATATCATTTTTAAAAATTTTTTTTAAATCTTTTCTTGAATCAAAGACAGTTAAAGCAATAGAAAAGAATCAAAAATAATTATACTACTTTTGGATTTAAACGTAAAATATTTTCAATCTTTTGGGGGGTTGCGCGAATTTTAACTTTAATACCTTCAGATCCATAATCCCGACTAATTATATCAACTCCCTCTTCAGCATAATTAATCATTACCCCTTGATCATAAGAAAAAATTAATTCTATTGTTTTATAATTTTTTTTGATTTTTTTTAATATTGCATCTTTCAATTCATATAATTGAAGATGATCTAAAGCTGAGATCGTTATAGAATTAGGAAACATAATACATTTCTCTTTTATAAGTTTTGAATTTTTTATTAAATCTACTTTATTTAATATAATAAGATTATCAATTTTAGAAGCACCTAGTTCCTCTAAAACTTTATCAATAATACCAATATGTTTATCCATTTGTGGAGAGCTTATATCAAAGACTTTTAATATTAAATCTGCCTCTATCACTTCTTTTAATGTACTATTAAAAGAAGCTACTAAATTATGAGGCAATTTTCGAATAAAGCCCACAGTGTCACTAAGCAATATAGAATGGCTGACATCTAAATCTACTTTTCTTATAGTAGTGTCGAGAGTTGCAAATAACTGATTTTTAATATAAACCTCTGATTTAGACAACGCTTTAAATAATGTAGATTTACCTGCATTAGTATAACCTACCAAGGCAACCCGAAATTTATTTTTTCTTTTAGCACTTTGAATAGATCGTTCTTTATCTATTTTTATTAATTCTTTATTTAGTTTGGTGATCTTAGTTCTAATAATTCTTCTATCAATCTCTATCTGAGTTTCTCCCATACCAGCTCTCGTTCCGATGCCACCCATTTGTCTTTCTAAGTGAGTCCACTGTCTTGTGAGCCTAGGCAATAGATATTGCAAATATGCTAGTTCAACCTGAGTCTTTGCTTCTTTAGTTTGAGCATGTTTTTTGAAAATATCCAGAATAATACCACTTCGATCAATTATTTTTATCTCTTTTGCTAATTTGTAATAATTTTTTATTTGTGCAGGAGAAAGTTCATCATCAAACACTATCATATTTGCACCAAGTTCTTGAGCATTTTTAATAAGTTGTTTTGCTTTCCCGTTACCAATAAAAAAGGAAGGGTTTACTTTTAATAACTTTTGGGTATACTTCCCAACTATATTAGCACCAGCAGTATTTGCAAGCATTTCTAACTCATTTAAATTTTCAAATACTGTAGTTTTATGTAGCCCTGGCAATATAACACCTACTAGCAATGCTTTTTCTTTCTTTTTTTTTAATACCAAAAGTTTATGGCTTCATATTTTTATTATTTGGACGACCAATCATAGATTCAAAAAATATCAAAAAAATAGTAATAATAAGAAAAATTTTCCACAATGCTTTACCATGCCTTACTTCATAAAAATACTTTGAAAATTCTTTTTTATCCATAGGTATCCATCTGATATTATCTGACGGGATTAAATCAGAAATAATTTTTTGAGAGATTATACTACCTAATTGTTCTTTTTCGTGAATTTTTGTGGGAAACGAAGTGAAAATTTTTCCATTAGAATGTAATTTGTAAATACCAAGTTCATCAGTATCTCTAATACTAATTATTTCTCTATTGAAATCAGGAACAATCATTTGTTTTTCACCAGATGGAGAAATGACCTCCCATTTACTCCGGATTAAATTTTGATCTACTGATATTAATTTTAAATCTCCAACATAGATTTCAGCTGTATTTATTTCATCAGTCCCAGAAAGCATTAACATTTTATAAATCATTGGAACTAGTATGCCTTTTACAGGTAAATCATTCCATTTTAAATCAAGAATAGTCGAAAAATAAAAAACTTTTCCTGATCCTGATTTAAATTCAATTAATATAGCATCACCTGTTTTAGTGAACATATGAATATTATGTTTAGTTGATAGATCTGTTTTTAAATAAGAGAAAATTTGAGGTAGCTCAGTTTCTATTTTTTTTAACTTTAAATCAGATAACAAAACCGATTGTGAATTATCATAGCCGACATCAAAAAAGCCAGATTTGTTACCAGAATTAATTAAAGATTTAATTTTAGGGAATCCTAAACTGTTTGAAAGTCTACTATTTGCATTAGCATCCATGCTATCACCTTGAAACCAAATAAGGCCACCACCAGCATTAAGATAATTATTTAATGAAAAGACTGCATCATCCGAAATACTAATAGGATTATGAATAATTACGACATCCATTTCATCTAAAAATAGTCTATTGATATTAGGCTGCAACCTAGTCTCAATAAACAAAAATTGGTTTGATGGATCTATTGCAGATAAAACTATTTTTAAAATCTCTAATTCTTCTTCCGTACTTGCTACTATAACACATTTTATTTATTCCATAACTGGCATAGCAATAAAACCATAATTATCTGCTAAATAATCATCATTCGGCAATATAAGTTTTGCTTCAACAATACCCTGCCTACCTGGATATGCCTTAAAAACAAAATCTTTCATTTCACTAGATTCAAAATTTGCAACAACCTGACCAACTCGATGTTCATCAAATAATAATTCAATAGGAATATTATCTTTATTTTCAATCCCATTATTTAAAATTCTAACATTAATATTTACAAGCTCATCAAGTGATTTAACTTTATGAATAGATTTAGATGAATAGACTGAGAGATTATCAAAAACCTTTTCAGGATGAATAAAATAAAATTTCCACTTATCTATATTAATTTTTTGATTAAAAAAAATACTATCAGGTTTGTAATAAAAATCACTAAATACTATGCATTCTTTAATTTGCATATCTAGAGAAGCTTCATTAATACACGAATCAATTACTTTATATATATCATCAAATTTATATGTATGCTGAATAGACCTAATAATGGTTGGTATAATTGGATTATTGCTATTCCCATTATATAAAACTTTTCTTGGACATGTTTGTATTATTGAAATTGTAGTTTTATTCTTAAATAAAGGTAATAAAGAAATAGAAATATCTTTTGATTCCTCCAATAAAGTTTTACCTCCAACTTTTGCATTCATAGTAGCTGAGTTATCTATAATTAAATTTAATTTTCTAGAATGATTTTGAGGTATCCACCCTGGTATATATCCATTTGTAAATGGCTGAGAAACCATTATAACAATGGTGGTGATTATTAAAATTCTCACCAGCATTAATAGAAATTCTTTAATTCTTAATCTACGGATAGAAGTTGCTTTCAGCTGTTTAATAAATTGAACTGTACTAAATTCTATGTTGGTAGCCTTAAACCTACTATAAAAATGAATAATTATAGGCAAGCTAATCGCAAGCAATCCCCATAGTAAAGATGGTGCTAAAAAATTCAAAATATCTGTCCAACAGAAAACATTGCTAAGCCAGAAATTATAGGAATTGTTATATTATCATTGATGGAGCTTATTAATAATTCAGTTAACATAGCAAAAATAGAACCAACAATTAAAACTATAGGATTAATATTTCCTACAAAATAAAATATAATTAAACCTGCCAAAGTAAAACCACCTAAACTTCCACTGATTGTTTTTCCTTTATATTTTCCATAAGGAAATAGTATACCAATAATAGCCGCAAAAGTATCTCCGACTGTTAATAATAACATTGAAATCACAGAAATTTCTTTTGGAAATAATATTACTGAAAAAAAACAACCCAATAAAAGCCATGTTGCACCAGTCAATTCACCAGATAGTTCTTCATTTCTCATCATAAAATTAAAAAAACGTGAAAAAAATATATTTACTCTTTTATATCTTTCCCTAGCATATTCAAGCGCAATACCAATCCCTATTAATAAAAATAAAAAAAAAGCAAAGATACGATCATCTAAAGAAGGAATCATACTATAACTTATCGGAATAAAAGATGCAGAAATGTGTAATGTTTTTCTAAAAACTTCTTGCCTAGGTAGTAGGTTCACTTATCTATCATTTGATTGAAGATATCTTGCATATCCAAAACACTAACTGTTAAATCAATTGGAGTAGGATCTTCTAATACCGTTTCAGCTGCAATAGATTGATCTAAAACAGTATAAGGTATCAAATCTTCATTTTGACGATAGTAAATTTTTCCTATCTTAAAACCTGCTTTTAAAAGATCCTTTTCAGCTTTTTTCTTGCTTAGACCAAACACATTCGGGACTTGAAAAAAATTTGGTGGGACTCCTAAACTAATTGTTATATCAACACCAAGACCACGATTAAGAAAATCTCCTCCCTTTGGATATTGCCAGGTTACATTTCCTTCAGGTACATCCGAATTGTATTCTTTATAAACAGTATCTATCTGTAAACCATTCTGTTGCAAAGAAAGTTCAGCGCTTCTAATTGATCTACCAACAAGATCAGGTATAATTACCATCTTTTCAGAATGTGCAATTTTCAACCTAACAGTTCTGCCTTCTTTAACTAGTGTATTCGCAGCTGGATATTGATCAACAACAGTACCTGGTTCATATCTACTAGTATAAAGTGTATCTGAAATAAGACTTCTATATCCTTCAGATTTAAGTATTTTATCTGAATACTCAAAATCTTTACCTACAACATTAACCATATATCGACCTTTTCCATGACGTATATAATAAGGCATAACTAATTGATCGATAATTATTATGACCAAAGTAGATAATGTTAAAAATGTTAAAAAGTAATATACTATTTTTTTCATTTCTTACGTTTTAATTTTGCAGCAAACATCCCATCTACACCATGAATATGTGGAAGAGTCTCTAAACAACCTTTATTATTTATCCAATTTTTTGGATAATCTAATTTCGCTGGTATGATAACAAAATCGCTATTTAAATTAAGGAAACGTTCTACAACACTCCAATTTTCTTCTTTTTCTAATGAACATGTTGAGTAAACAATCTCACCGCCTTTTAACAAATATTTTGACATATTTTTTAGTATTGAAAATTGCAATTCAGAGAAGCGTAAAATGTCACTCTTTTTTCTTCTCCAACGGATGTCTGGCTTTCGAGCTAACACCCCAGTTCCAGAACATGGTACATCAACAAGAATTTTCTTCACCAATTCAAAGGAATCATTTGCAGCATCCTTTACAGACCAATGAATATTTTTTAAACTATGGCGTTTTATATCTACTTTCCCCATTTCAACTCTTTTTGGACTAATGTCTGATGCTAATACTTTACCAGCATTATATAATTTTTGTGCAATTTGTAACGCCTTGGTCCCTGGTGCCGCACAAGCATCAATAATTATATCACCACCTTTTGGTTCTAATAATTCTATAACTGCACCTGCAGCAGGGTCTTGTAGAGATATTTCCCCTTTTTGAAATAAATTAGAAGATAACAACCTGCTTAAACCATTTTTTATTGTTAAAAAATTACTATGATTCTCATTTTCTTCTACATTAATTGAATCCTTATTTAATTCTTTTATTAGAACTTTAGAACTTTTTTCTGATGGTGAAAACCGAATACTAAAAGGCGGATTATTATTAATTTTATTTAAAAGTGTAATTAATTCAGGCTTTTTATAATTTTTTTCCCATTTTTCATACAGCCAAGTTGGGATCGAAGACCACTCTATCTCTTGTTCATATTTTGATTTCCAATCTGATAAACTAGTAAATTTTATATCAATTTTTCTTAATATTGCATTTACAAATCCAGCACTTTTATTATTTGTTAATCTCCTTGTTAGTTTAACCGCACTATCAACAATAGCATATGCTGGAAGATCTGGATTAAATAAGAGCCCAAAAGTTGAAATTCTCAATATATTAATAATTAAAACATCAGTTTTATTAAAATTAATTTTTGAATTATTACAAATAATAAAATCAAGGCGGCCCCTTAACCTAATCACTGAGTTAGTTAAAGCTGTTACTTTTGATTTAGTTCTATAATCAATAGACTCTTTAATAAAATATTTATTCCTTATAAATTGAAACTGATTTTTGGTTTTATCAAATTCTGATAATATTTTAACAGAATGGAATCGATAATCATTAATTCTACCCAATGATTTGGCCTTCATTTAAATTAAATCCTCTTAAGAACCTTTCAGCTTTCATTCTCTTTCTACCTTCAATCTGCAAATCTAATAATGAGAGTGCACCTTTACCAGTTGCTATCAAAAGGTGGGTAGTGCAATTAATAATTGTGCCTGGTTTAATATCATTAATTTCATCTTTCACTTTAGATTTAAAGATTCTCAACCTTTTATCCTTTATTTTTGTAGCCATCCCAGGATAAGGAGATAACCCCCGAATCCAATTATGAATTTTCACTGCATCCCATGACCAATTAATTAACAACATCTCCTTAGATATTTTAGGGGCTAATGTAACTAATGATGGATTTTGTGGATAATAATTTATTTTATCATTATAAATTCCATTTAATGTTTCAATAACCATCCTTGAACCCAACTCACATAAGCGTGTACCAAGTGAAAAATAATTATCATCATCTTGAATTTGCATTTCTTTCTGCAAGAGTATATCACCAGCATCAACTTTCGATACAATTTGAAAAATTGTTACACCTGTTTTTTCCTCTCCATTCATTATTGCCCATTGTATTGGCGCAGCACCCCTGTATTTTGGTAATAAAGAAGCATGAAGATTTATAGCTCCATATCTTGGTATTTGAATTATTTTATCTGGTAAAATTTTATATTCAACTATAACAAATATATCTGGGCGTAATTTTTTTATTAATGAAACAAATTTAATATCATTTAAATCTTTGGGCATAATTAAGTTTAAATTCTCTTTTTCTGCATAACTCCCAACTGCAGTTTTTTGAATTTTCCGTCCTCGGCCCAACGGTTTGGGCGGATTGGAAACAACACCAACCAATGTATGGTCTGAAGATTCGATTGATTGTATAGTGGGCAATGCAAATTCTGGATTACCCATAAATATGATACGAAGCATCTTTCTAAAGATCCTATAAAATATTTACTAAAAAATTAATTTTGTTAATAATTTTACTTTTACCTAATAAATAATAAAATTAAGAATATTATCTCTAAATAAATCTAAGATGTTTCTAAATTTATATTATTCCCTTCAGCTGCAAGACTTATGATTGCAGTTTTATTAATTATTATATCAGTATTTTTATCAATATTAAGTACTACAAGACTTCCTTTATTCTTAAAACCTTTCACCGTACCGTAGATACCACCCATCGTAATTATTTTATCGCCTTTCTTCAAATTCTCTCGCATTTGCATTTTTTCTTTTTGCTGTTTTGATTGTGGCCTTATCATCAAAAAGTATATTATGAACATGATAAGAATAAAAGGTAAGAATTGTGCGAACCCTGTCGCATTTTGAGCTTGTTGTCCTTGTGCGTAAATAAAATCCATTATAACTCCTCTAAATAAAGGTAATGATATTACTTTGTAGTTTATAAAATTTAAAGAATGATCTCAATTAAGGTTCCTTTATTTTGCGCAGATTCAACAACTTTGATTTTTCCCTTATGAATATCATGAATAATCCTACTAGATAACGAAAGGCCAAGACCCCATCCAGTTGTTTTTGTGCTAAAACCTGGGCGGAAAATATTTCGCCAGTCCTTTCTAGGAATGCCTCTGCCATTATCTTTTATTCTAATAATTATTCTATCATCAATTTTTTTCAGTGAAATATCAACCACACCCATATCATTATCAATAGAATCAATACTATTGATAACAATGTTTTCGATTGACCATGCTAATAAAGAACTATTTGCAGGAAAAAAGATTCCTGATTCTATATCATTAATTAAAGTGACCTTCTTACCCAAACTAGGCATCCTACGATTTAAATAATTAATTACCCTTTCAAGATTTTTAGATAAATCAGTATTAACCAATTCTGAAGTTGATCCCATATTACTAAAGCGACGATTAATTTGTTCTAAACGCTTTAAATCCAACTTTATTTCTGGAATCATTTCTTCAACTTTATCTGGTGAATCTTCAATAAGATCTACCCAACCCATTAAGGCAGAAACAGGAGTCCCCAATTGATGAGCTGTTTCTCTTGCCATTCCTACCCATATATGACGTTTCTCATTATTCCGAATGAAAGAGAATCCAATAAAACCAAGAAAAATAAATAGCCCTATTGAAAATAATTCAATATATGTCCACCATTGAAGTTTGGTTATTAAAACTGAATCACCATAATGTAAATAGCCAAAAATAATTTCATCAGAACCATCAACTTTATATAAAAGAGGAATAGGATTATTAATTACATCCATCGCTAATAAAAATTTATGCCTACTTATTGAATCATCTACGGATTCGGGTAAATTTTTCCACATTTGAGGAATATGGTCTAAATTGGTCTGTATAATAGGGAATTGAACTTTTTTAATTATATTGTCAAAAATGAAATCTAGATTTTTATCATTTTCATCTTTAATTGCATTCGCAATAATTTCAGCATATACCCGTACTATAGCACGATTATCTGATCTTAAATCAGTTATTAATGTTTTTGTATATGTTAGAAGACCTATAACTAAAGCAATACCTATAATAAAAAGTGCTATCTTTATGTTACCCGTATGACGATAGTACTTCATTTTAGAATTAATAAACCAAATTGGTTATCCATTAATTAAATATTTATATAGATTAATAAAAATTGAATTTGATTTAGAAATCTCAAAATAAGGAATTTGCTTGGCCCCAAATGCACGAAAAAACCTCTCAATTGGTCTTATCATAGACCCTTCAAAATTAAACTGTTTAGTAATTTTGGAAGAAAATTTTATTGCCTCCCAAATTAAAAATGGCATAGCACCAGTAGTCCTGTATTGATCAGGACTACCACCTGAAAGATAATAAGAACTCTTTTTATCCCAAACTATATATATACCGCCACAGAGATCACCATTTTTATTTCTAGCCAAAAATATTTTTCCACAATCAAGATTATTACAAGTCTGAAAAATTCTTTCCAACGCTTTAAAATCAAATTCTATTCCCACCTGTCTTTCAAAAGTACTTTTTATACAAAAACTAAGAGCATCTAAATCATCGCTTTCTTCGATTACTAATTGTTTTTCAGCTTTTCGAATCTCTTGTCTAATATTTGACCTAAATCCATCCCAAATATTATCAATATTAGTTAAATCTTCGATAATATATGTATACCTTGTAGTTTGTTTAAATCCATTCCAATAAAATGGCAACCAATTTTTGAAAGATGGATGGAACCTTTGTATAAAATATGAGAACCTTGGGAGTTCAGCCAAAAGTTCATTTATTCTATTCATATCTCTGGATAATGATTCAGAGTACTTCCCTTCTTCTAATGGTAATAATACGCCAAGAGATTGAGTTAGCGGAGGCATATTCAAAATTGAAAAGCTATATTTTTCTATCGAAATAATTGGCATGCAAATTGTTATAGATTTTTTTTTCTCTACTATTAAATAATCCCAATTTCCAGGGGATACAGCTTCAAGCCATTCTGGACTAGAAAAAATTGTTCCTTGAGGTGATTTTGAAATGAAATCTTTTATTTTTTTATTTTGAGTCAATTTTTTTTATCTCATTCTTTAGCAGTTCATAATCGTAATCTGATACTTTTTTCCCTGTTGAAAAAGTTAAATCAGACTGGGAGGAGGTCTCGCCACTAATCAGGACGCCTTGATTATTTAATTTATTTTTTATCGAGTTTAGAACGGCAGATGTATTATTACAAAGATCTTTATATTTAACAAAAATAAATTTATTATCCCCTATAATTTCTTTTGCAGATTTAATATTTGAATAAACTCCCCTTATTTGTTGAACTATCTGTATCCAGTACGGTTCATCAGGTCCCAGATTACTTACCGATGAAGGGACAACAGACCACAAATGATTTTTATTATTATACAGCCTAATCCTAGCATTAAGGATTGATTGAGCCGTATCTAATTCATCTCGAGTGATTACTATAAAAACAGGATTATTAAAAATTTTATTAATTGACACTACCCTCATTGAGTTTACTACATTTTTAAATAATATAGATTTTTTATGTATTCTCGTTAAGCCTGAAACTTCTAGAAGGATTTCATCTCTTATAGATGTAATCGGTTTTTTGGGGTTATGAAAATTATCAAACCATTGATACCAAAATTTCCCAAACTCATTAGGACCACATAAATCTTTTGATTGACCAAATCGGGATTCCAAACTAAAACTATTTTGTCCTTCTAAAAATTTTTTATAAAAACTTGTAGCAACAATTGGTAATCTATACCAATCAGAAACAAAATTATTTATAAAACCAAAATTGAAATGTTTACATAATAGCTGATATAGTATTGTAGTTCCAGAACGAGGTGATCCAATAATAAATACTGGTGGAAATTTTTTTAAAAAACTTTTGTTACTGTTATTCAAAAAAAGCTTTTCAATTGGTGATAAAATAGAATTAAACGGATTTAATAATTTATTTTTTAGCTCGTGCCCAATAGAATAATTAGAAAATGATTTCAAGTCAGGTATACCTAATCGCCTTTACTAAAATGAAAATAACGCCACCTTAAATAAGATAATTTTTTTTCTAGATTAAAATTTCTTATTTCAAATTCACTAATGAAACGCTTTTCAGTGAAATCTTTATAGTTTAGCTCCCATTCATGATGAGGGTCAATTATTTTTGTTTTTGGTATCGGGATAGTAATTGATTTCCAAAAGGATTTTATTTTCAATTCAATTGCTATTGGAGTTTTTTTATAAATAGGAATACTTAAAAAAATATTTTTATTAATATATTTTTTTAAGTTATCAATAGTTTTAACCATCTCACTAAAATCCATATGTTCAAAAACTTCAAAAGCGCAAAAATGATCATAATTTTTTTCTGGTATAAAACTAACAGCATCAGCTACTATATCAGGAGATTTGTTTTTATCAACATCAACCGTTAAAACATCAACTTTTTTACTTTTTAAATAATTTGAAGTAAAACCAGTACCAATACCTATTTCTATGAGTGAATCCTTTGGATTAACACTCCCTTCCATTATCTTTATTTGATGCCAATATGATAGCCAGTGCTCTCGACTTTCAAATTTTTGAATCCATCTACTAGAAAATTTTCTATTTTTTTTCATCTTCAATAATTTTTGTTAGATATCTTTCTAAGTGTTATAAAAATAAGAAAATGATATAACATATAATAAATTGATGTTGAAACAGTTAATGCCCAGAGTAAAGATACTAATGAATGTCTAAAATAGAACATAAAGACAAAACGGAAGATAAGTGATATTAGAGTAAGATAAAATGCAATCTCTTGCTTATTAACAACAGTAAATGTGGTCCCTATTGGTGATGTAATAAATTTAAAAAATATACCAATTGATATTATTTGCATAAATAGGCCTGAACCTCTCCAATCTTCTCCAAATATAATTTCTACTAATATTGGAGAAAAAATTATTATTCCTATAAATGGTATTGATCCCAAAAACATAAGTCTCTTAGTAGTTCGAGTATAAATAGAAAGCAATTTTTCTGGATTATCATTATAAATTTCTGATGCTTTCTGAAAATAAACTTTACCAATTGCTGTTCCAATAAAATTCATTGGGATAACACATAAACGATTTGCAAGCATATAAAGTCCTAATTTATCAGTAGAAAAAAATTGTGCTAAAAAAAATACAGGTAATTCATTTGATAACGTATTCAAAAAAACCATTAATGAATTAAAAATTGGAAATTTCTTGTATTTAACAGCCGTTTCAAATAACAAACCAACAGATTTTGGTTTTATAAAAATCAAAGATTTTTTTAGATATAAAGATGATGCTATTATAAAACCCAATATATAAGAAAAAAATAGAGAAAAAATATTGGGGTTCATTAAACCAAAAATAATCATTGATAATTGAGTGGATATAACTTGGTATAATCTTCCTAATGAAAATTCTGTAAATAATTTTTTCCTCATTAAGCCATATTTAATAACCTCAAATAGCCCGAAAAAAAATATGCCTATAGGAATGAACCAAAAAAATTTTGTTATAGTATCTGATTTAATAAGTCCTAATGATGTATTATTAAACAAAAATAATATAAAACCTATTGAAAGACTAAAAATCAAAAGTATATATAAGCAAAGTTTATACACTTTCATCGCAGTTACATCACTTCTTGGGATAACAATAGCCATTTCATATTTAAGTGATGCAACTACCCCAAAAATAGTAATAATTGAAATTAATAACTGATACTCTCCTAACTGAGATACCGTAAATAATGAAGTAATAAATGGAAGAGTTATAAATATAAATAAACTAGAAAAAACAGAGCTTGAAGATAGTTTAAACACATTTTTTATAAACTCATCACCAAAAAAATAATCAAAAAAAAATTTCATAAATAGTTTTAACCAGTTAGCCTATCATAAAATGTTTTCAAAGATTGGAAGTCAGATTTTTTTTCTTTGCCATATTTAATTATATAAATAAAAACTTTTTTCCATTTCTCGTATTTATATCCAGTTATAGTATTGTTGTGCCAAATAAGATTAAAATATCCAGAAAACTGAGTTATTTCATCAATAGTATTTTTAGCTAATTGAATTGCATTGTCTGGAGTGAGCCCCATATAATAATCTTGAATAAGTGTTTTATCCATCATTTGAAATGGAAATTCAATAAAATTAAACGGTTTGTCTTCAAGGTTATTATATGGTTGATACGGAAAACAAAATCCATTTCTAAAAGAAACAGATTCCGCAAAACCGAGACTTGAATCATATCTAATCTTTGATTTCTCTAACTCATGAAAAGACTTGGGCAACCTCATCATTAAATAATGAAACCTCCCACCAAATATTTCAAAAGGGAATTTTATCATTTCTTTGTTTAATTGATCTTTATCAAAACCCGATCCAATGCTACCATGTATGCCCACCTCATGCCCATCATCCTTTATTTGGTTGAGTAGACTTTGGATTTTTTTAGAATTGAATTTATAGTCTGCATTAGGATAACCATTTTTAGAATTATTTTCTGTTATGAAAAAATATGAAGTGTATAATCCATATTTTTTTTCGATTTTCAACAAGTCTTCAAAATTATACCATATATCATCTTTAATTAATCTTTTGAGAATTTTTCTAACTGAACTATACCAATTACCTGATAAAAATTCTCTATAACCATCTTGGAGAGAGCCTGTTTGGCAATTATCTATATCATGAGTTATACTAATTTTTAATTTTTTTTGATGTATTGGATTAATATCAATATTATTATTGGGAAGATTTTTTATTGCACTTGCAAGTATATCAAAATAATAGTTCACAACTGGAATTTGATAAACGTCCACAGATTTCAAAAAACTTTCTTTAAACGGGAACCTTCCCATTTCATCTTCTTTATCACTAACGTACTCTTGCCAGCAAGACAAAATATAAAATGAACTCATAAAAATATCTAAGCTTATATTTCTAGAATCACTTTCCCCTGATACTAGCTCTCTTTTATCACAATCTAATGGAGAAAATAAAAATGGTATTTTTTTATTGTTCCAATTTCGCAGTGTGTAATCAGGTATCTCATTTTTTTTTTCAAAAAATGTTCCAACATTCCCAGGGGTAATATTTATTTCTCCTGTTTTATGTGAACCATATATAATTCTTAATGGTTTACTTATAGAGTAGACACTCTCAAACAAATCTATAACATAAATCAATTTGTTTCTTAAATAAAGATGCTCTTTACCTATATCTAGTGATATTTTTTTTGATTTAGCTAACAAAACTATTAAACTCTATTTAGTTTTTTTAATGCAGCATACTTTATTTTTGCAGATTTAATAAAGTTAAATACTCCAATTTGTTCAGTCCAATTTTTAATTGTATCCTCGAGAATTTTATTTGGCTTAATTAAATTAACAATTCTTAATAACATTATATGCAACCTATGATAACTCAATGTTGCAGGATCAATCGACGGATAAAAAGACTCTTGGCAATAATTATACCGCGTCCAATACCCTAAATCAAATATAGCAAGAGAATTAATAAGAGTTTTCATTCCTGATTCAAAAATTTCTCTGGCAATATCATTTTTTTTATCTACCCGAATAAAATCATATAACCCTAATAAAGAAAAAATATGTCCATTAAAAACTAAAATAGGAAATTTTGATGTGTATTCCTCATAAAATGGACCCCAATCTGTAAAACTGGTAACTCCACCTTTTGATACTGGAACTAGAAAAGGCTTTAAAGCCTCATTAGCTAAATCTTTGTAGCCTTGATTATTGGTTATCTGAAAACCTCGAAGCAATATAGAGATGGCTCTGGATTGGGAAAATGCTGATTGCCAAGGTCCTAAATTATTATAAGCTGGCAGTGGAACATCAGTAAACCAACGTGCACCAATTTCTTTATCGATGACTGCATTGTTTTTGAACCAATCAACAAACTTAATAAAGCGTTCAAGATCATTTTTTGATTTTGTTTTGAGAGAAGTATGAAAAACTGCAAGTCCTAATTGACCTATAGAAATTGGGAAATAAACTAATTTGTCAGATTCAACATCAATATATGTATTATTTAATGGGATACCATCTTCATCAAAAGAAGTTATAAGTGCTTGATCTTTACCACCCCTAACACTTTGTTCATCAAAAATAAAATAATATGTCCCCAACTTATTTTCGTGAATTTCTTTAGAAATTATATAAAAATCATCACCTCTAGTAATATCAACAATTAATTTTTTCAGCATAAATAGTTTTTTTGCCAATTTTCTTTTAATCATTTATATACTTCCAAAATTCCTCTGCTAAAATTTGAGTCTGCGACTTTCTACTATAATATTCAATATTAAACCCATTTGATTTTTTGTTCTCTTTTATAAAATTAATTATAGGCAAACTATCAGAATAATCAAACATTTTACCACTATCTGTTTTCTCTAAGATTTGGGAAGCGTCACCCTTAGATGGCCCTATCCCAATAATAGGAATTCCAGTTCGTATGTATTCAAACAACTTACCAGTTACAATTAACTTATTATCTGGAGTTTTAGGAATAATTAATAAAAGAAAATTTGAGTTTAACATTTTTTTTATTGATTGTCTGTGGGGTAAGTACCCAATTATTTCTACATGTTTATTCAAGCCATAATCATCAATTACTTTAATTAAAAATGAATCAATATCTCCAACAAAACGAATAAATACATTAACCCCAGAATCATTCATTTCTTTTACAGATTTAAAAAAAGTATGAGGTATTTGGGAACGTGCTACTGTCCCCACATATGATACAATTATTTTTTCATTATGATTATTTTTTTTATTTAAGCCAATAAAATCATCATCATCAAAACCATTATATACAACAGATATATTTTTTTGAATTTTATTTTTTAAAAGAATTTTTAGCCCATTGGTAGCGGTTATAATCTTATCAGCTTTAGTTAATATCTCTTTTTCCATTATTTTATCTAATTTTTTAGAAATTTTAAGTCGTTTATGATCAGAATAATAAAATAAATCAACCCATGGATCTCTAAAATCAGCTACCCATGGAATTGACAGGTCTCTTTTCAATCTATGAGCTATAAAATGTAAAGAATGAGGGGGGCCAGAAGAAAAAACTAAATCAACTCTATTATCTAAGATAATTTTTTTTCCTGATTTAATGGCAAATGGCAACCAACCTATTCTTGCATCAGGGATAAAAAGATTCATTCTAATCCAATACGCTAGATTACTAAAAATGGATTTTTTATCTTTACTCAGCTCAAAAGTGGGAAGCGATTTTTTTTTAGAAAAAAATTTAAAAATACCAAATGGTTCAATAGTGTTTGTTTTAAATACTTTTATTTTTAAGGATTCCACTTCATCTAAGAGGGATCGATCTATATTGGGATATTCTCCGTCTTCCACTGTTAAAATAATTGGTTCCCAACCAAAATGGGGTAAATATTTACAAAATTTTAAAATTCTCTGGACACCTGGTCCACCACTAGGGGGCCAATAATATGTAATTATTAAAACTTTTTTCAATTGTAAAAGGATTTTAATTCATGGTGCTTTTTTAAATACATATCTGTCCTAATATACATTTTTTCCCAAATCGCTATGCCAGTTAAAATCCACAAAAAATTATAATGCCACCTAAGTTTTGGATGAGGCTTGTAATCTAGTATTGATTTAATATATGAGTAATTAAAAATATCTTGCTCACGTATATATTCTTTGGTCAAAATCTTTTCTATGGTACTTTTCAAATCTTTTTTAAACTGCAAGTATGGATTAACCGAAAATCCCCATTTCTTTTTATTGATAATTTCTTTAGGCAGAAAATCATTTAATGAGGTTTTTAAAATAGACTTTGTATTGCCTCCTAATATTTTTAGTTCAGCAGGGATTGAAAAAGAAAATTCAACTAAATCTTTATCTAAAAAAGGGACACGTTGTTCAACAGAGTGAGCCATAGACATACGATCTTCTGTCCATAAATAATCGTTTACCATTTTTGTTTGAAATTCAATAGAAAGAACTTGATCAAGATACGATTTTTTTTGATACTTGGAGGCAATATTTTTAAACTCATCTTTAACAGACCTAATTCCATTTCTAATAAAATTAGGTGTGTAAATAACTTTTAATAGTGAAGTATCTTGATCCCAAACATTTCTAAGAATAAGGAGTTGTTTTAAAATATTTCCAGAAGAAAGCACTGTTTCCAGACCCCGTCTGTATTCATCTAACTTTAATATCCCTGTTGATCTTTGTAAAGCAGAAATAATCTCACTCAATGGAGTGCCAATAAATTTTTCCATAGATTTTGGAATAATTCTATTTAATGATTTTAGCATATAAAAAATTCTATGAATATCATATCCTGCAAATAATTCATCACCACCTAGCCCTCCTAATACGACCTTAACATGTTTACTAACAAAGCTAGACATTGCAAAACCTTGAAGAAGGTTTATTTTCGGAACTTCTGAGTGCCATATTACGTTAGGAAAATTTTGAAGAGGATTCAAATTCAAATTAAGTTTGTGATGGTGAGTTTTAAATCGATCTGAAATTATTTGTGCACTTTCAAATTCATCAGTCGGTTCATTAAAGCCCAAGGTAAATGTTGAAATATTTTCCACACCCAAATTAGACATCATGGCTACGATCGCTGAGGAATCAATTCCACCTGATAGATAAACACCAATCGGAACATCACTTACAAGTTGTTTTTGTACTGCTTTTTGGAAATAGTCGATTATTCCCTCCTGCGCTTGTCTTTTATCTATTGAGATAGTTTTGGGATTAAAATCATAATATGATTCTATTTTTGCACTGTTGTTTTCATAATTCATATAACATCCTGGAGGAATCTGGTGTATATCTTTAAACATGCTTTCTTTAGATTGAACATATCTTAGATTCGCTAATAGATGTATAGCATTTTTATTTTGGGCTTTGGAAACTAGTGGATGTGATAAAATTGCTTTCGATTCAGAAGCAAAAATTAGACTACTGTCACTATTATAATAAAAAAGTGGTTTAACTCCAAAATGATCTCGTGCTAATAAAAGGCGATCACAATTTTTATCTAATATTGCGAACGCAAAGATTCCATTTAAAAAATCAAACATTTTTAACCCTTGATCTAAATAAAGATTTATCAGGACTTCTGTATCAGATTTAGTTTTGAACCTAAAACCTTTTGATTCTAATTCAATTTTTAGTGAACGGTAATTATATATTTCACCGTTGAAAATAATTGCTACTGATTTATCAGAGTTAAACATAGGTTGATCACCATTTTCTATATCAATTATCCTAAGTCTATTATGTCCGAACCAGTAGTCCTTATAATTATAAAAAGAAGTATTCTCTGGACCTCGGTGATTTAATAAGCGGGACATCTCTTTAATATTAGTCTCCTGCTCTCCTTTCGCTTTTATGCCACTTATTCCACACATAATTTATTTATCCATCAACCAATATAATTTTTTCTGCCCATATCTAGAGTATATAATCCATAATAAAATAGCATATAAGAATATTGCAGTTGCCATTTCTAAAAGACGATAATTATAAAATGATTTTGGATAAAAATTTAGTTCTAATATATTTTCACCTTTTGGCATAATAACAGCCATATTAACGTGATTAGCATTCAGTATTTTTACAGGTTCATTATTTATTTTAGCTTTCCAACCAGGTAAATAAGGAGTCTCGGATAATACTAGCACTGCGTCTTGATCATTTTTGATTTCATATTTAATAAGGTTAGGAGAAAATGCAATCAACTTTGTTTTGTTGTCAAATAATGGTTTTGGTTGAAAATTTATTTCTTTTTCAATGATTACAGTTTTCAAAGGATCATATGACAGATCATTTAAAGTTTGCAATCTGTCCCTTGGAGTATCAATCTGAATATAAGACTCTGGGAAATATGCACGCTGCAAATAATTATTATACCTATAAATTATCCAGCTAGTTATAGGATCCCTAAACTCTTCAATTAATTGTGGATGGGATAAAACCCCAGGGCTAATAACAAATTTGACATTTAAAATTTTCAATATATTCTCATTAATGCCTAAGCTGCCATCCAAATTTTTGTATAAACAATTTTTGATAATTTCTTCTGTTCTATTCATTTTAATTGCGCTATATCCACCTATGCTCTGGTGAAAGTAACTCCACCTATTATCACCAAAAAGCCTTCCTAGCGGCAAAACCCTAAAAATTCCATTTTGTTTTAGCAACCATTTATCTGTTTCGGTTGGCATAAAATGATTTCGAATTAATCTATTTTTATTTACATATTTTATTTTTTTTCTCGATTGTATATTGACAAAGTCAATAGTAATTATACATAGTAGAAAAACTAGAGCTCCAGTTTTAATACTAGGTTTAATTACTATTAATCCTATAGCAATTGATGAAATAGATAGAACAAAAAGATATCTTTTTAAATCATTGAAAAAAAACTCTGCCCTAATATTTTTAACTATAACAGCTGCTTGCGATTGTAACTGTTCTCCAAATTTTGAAAAACTAAATCCATCAGATATAAAAAACATGAAAATACCAATAACAAAAAAGGCGGAAGAAATTGTTATAATTATTTTTTTATCATTTAAAGTTATTTTTTCTGATACTGCGTGAAATCCATATGAACATAGGATGGAAAAAATAAAAGCAGTTAATGTAATGCTCATCATAGGAGCACGAAAATTTTTAAAATATGGCAAATAATAAAAAAACAGATTATAGAATGACGGAAAATGGCGACCAAAAGATAATAATATTAAAAATATACAAAAGATTGATATACTTCGTATAAATAATTTATTTCTATAATAAAATAAACCTATTGCTATCAGTAAAAATATAAGTGGACCAAAATATTCATATGATTGAGTAAATGGCATTTGCCCCCAATACCCTGGTATATTCCTTCCTTTTAGATGTGGATATTTTTCCCCATCATATAATTCAGCTGACATTCCACCGTGAAATCGCGGTATTAACCAATCAAAAATTGAAGAGGGATGGGTTGACCATTGTGTTGCATATTGTAAATCTAATCCAGACGAAACATTTTGATCTTCATTTTTTTTTGATAAATCAACTGTGTTTGTCCCTCTTGAAGAAAATGGTAAATATTCACTTGCTAAAAATAAAGGCTGAGCAGACAAGCACAATGAACATATAATACTAACTAAAAGCAATGATATGCTATGTATAATTTTTCTCCACTTTTTTTCTATTATATCTTTTAAAAAAGGATATACTCCAATTGAAAAAATCAATAAAGCTGTATAGAATACAATCTGATAATGTTGTGTGCGAATTTGGTTACCAAAGCTTAATGCAAACAGAACTGCACCTAATATATTTCTATTATTAAAAAAATAATGTGCCGCAAAAATGACTAAGGGCAACATCATAATTGCTCTAAATTTAGTAAAATGCCCTTCTGCCCAAAGCGCTTGATAATGAGGGAAAAGGGTAAAAGAAAAGGCGCCAAAAAAAGAAGAGAAAATTGTTAATCCTTTATATCGCATAAAATAAAAGAAACTAAACCCACCAACTAAGTACCATAGAAAAATTTCGCTAAATATTCTCCCTAGTTGACTAATTAATGTATCAAAGGATGGGACCTGAGGAACAATTCTAAAATACCTAGGCATTCCAGAAAATATATAGGGATTCCATAGCGACACTTCACCAGTTTTTTTGTTATATTGTTGTATCTGATGTATTTCACCGACTGAACCAATAACATCTACTCCTTGAGGAATAAGCCCATCAATAACTACTGGCTCTAAAATAAACAAATGAATAACAATAAAAGCCAGCCCTACTAATAATATCTTTATTTTGGAATTAAAATTGTCCATTTTTTATTTATAATATTTTTTTTGAAATCCAACTAGTTCACTTTTTTTTAAAATTGAACGATTTAAAAATGCCCAAATAAAACCTAGTCCATATCCAAAAATTTGTATAGGGATGATAAAAGGAAGATAAAATATCATAAATATATTTTTATACTTAAATGATCCATATATACTTAATACAAAAATAAGGAAGATTATAAATACAAAAATTGGGGAAAATACCTTAGGTATAATCAGCCAACCTATCAAAACTATAATTGAAATGAAGAGAGATAAAGCAGGAAGAAAATGAATTGGTTCTAAAAGATTTTTGTCAATATGAAATAAATTAATTCTTGCTACACCCCAATTAAAAACTTGCTTAAAAAATTGTCTTATAGTCGTTCGCCTTCGATGATACACTAATGCATCGAGAACAAAAGTAATTTTGGCCCCGCTAGAACGAATTCTATTACTATACTCTATATCCTGACCATGACGAAGGTTCCCAAAACCTCCAATTTTTTCAAAGACTTTTCTCTTAAGACCCATATTATGTGTTCTAGGATAAAATTTAGCAATCATATTTTTACTATGGCCTCGCATTCCTCCTGTTGTAAAGAAGGAAGTCATAGAAAAATCTATAGCTTTTTGAAGTAAACTAAAATCTCCCTTTGAGCCATCAGGGCCACCACAAGCATCAAAATTTTCTTTTAAAAAACAATCATATATATTTTTTATCCAAAATGGATCTGCTTCACAATCTGAATCAATAAACAAAATTAAATCGCCTAAAGAATTTTCCATTCCATTATTTCTTGCTTTACCAGGACCTTGATTTTTCTGCTTTAAATATTTCAAATCAAACTCAGTTTTCGCTGACCATTCCTTTACTACTTGCTCTGTATCATCTGTTGAACCATCATCTGATATGATTAATTCAACGAGATTTAAATCAAAATTTTGTTTGCAGATAGAATCTATTAATAAATCAATTTCACTTGCTCTATTATAAGATGGAGTTATAATACTAATAATTGGTTTAGACATTTTTAGTTTTTTTTAATATTGTCTCACATCCCATTGAAAACAGTTCTCTCATAAAGGGCATATCAGGAAATTTCCTTGGTCTTAAACCAAATCTAATTTGAAAAACTGGACGAATTAAAAATAAGTTAAAATCAAATACATCTAGATTATGTTTTTCACAAATTGAAAAAAAACTTTTAATTGAAAGTCCATTAGCTCGGTTGAATATTATGTCATCTGTTACGGATGTGGTTTCATTTAAGGTTTTTGCAAAAAATTTAAATATTCTGTTAGGTAGTAAATGTATATAAGGAGTCTTAGCAATAAGTGTGCGTCCATTTTGTTGATGACCTGCAAAGGGTGAATATAATGGTGGAAAGGTTATAAAAATATACCCACCTACCTTCAATAATTTTTTCATATTAGTAAAAGCTTTATTTTTTTCAGTTATATGTTCAATCACATCTCTAATTATAATTAAATCATATTTATTATTTTCAAAATAATTAAAAATTGACTCATCTGTTACATCACCTATCCGTACATTAATATCTGGATTGATTTTTAATGCAGTTTTAACCCTTGACGGTTCTAGCTCCAAGCCATCAACACTAATATTTTCATCATTACATGCCGCGATAAAGCCACCTTCTGCACAACCAACCTCCAAAATATTTAATTCTTTTAGAGGGCATCTAAGCTTTTCAGTTAAGAATTGAATTAAATATGTTTTTGAGTAAAGGAATTGCTCATCATAATGTTTTTGAGCCATTGATTATCTAAAAAAAATTTTCAAAAAGTTAATTAGGATTTTTTATTCTATTTTCTCTATTATTTTGATTACCAGTCAGGAGCTCGGCTAATAGCCCAATAGAAAAAAATTGTATTCCAATAACTATTAACATTATTCCAAATAAAAGGAGAGCAATATGCATGGAAAAAGGCTCACCAATTTTATACTTAAAATAGAGCACAATTATTTCTGCAATTAAACCAAAACTAAAAAAAAACAACCCAAAAGATCCAAAAAGATGTAATGGTTGCTGATCATATCGATCAAGAAATAAAATCGTAACAAGATCAAAGAAACCATGAAATATTCTAGAGCCTCCATATTTTGTAGTACCATATTTTCTGGAACGATGATTTACAATGATTTATGTAATTTTAAATTTTTTCTGTCCAGCTAAAGCTGGAATATAACGATGACGCCCTCCATAAATATCTAATGACTTTACAACTGCCTTTTTATATCCTTTTAAACCACAATTAAAATCATGAATCTTAACACCAGTAAAAATCCTAGTTACAAAATTAAATATTTTTGATGGAAAGGTTTTATTTAATGGATCATTTCTAACTTTTTTCCATCCAGAAACCAAGTCCCATCCCTCGTTTAATTTGTCTATTAGATTAGGTATCTCAGCAGGATCGTCCTGCAAATCAGCATCCATAGTAATAATATAATCACCTTTTGTAATCTTAAATCCCTCTGAAAGGGCAGCTGCTTTACCAAAATTTCTATAAAATTCAATAATTTTATAGTTTTTATTGTTTTTTGAAAGTTCCGTAAGATAATCATTAGAGCCGTCTGAAGATCCATCATCTACAAAAATAACTTCATATTGGGAAAACTTTTTTAAAGTTTTATCAAGTTGTTTAATTAAATCTGGTAAAGATTCTTTTTCATTAAATACTGGAATGACTACTGATAAATTCATTTTAACTCTGAATTAGTCGCCAATGAGTATCTAGATCAACTAATCGTGAATTATGTTCTCTGTTATGGATATTAATTATTAAATATTGATCATATTCCCCATTGTTTAAAATAGCAGAAGTAACAAAACTATTATTACCATTTAAGGATTTAGAATTAAAACTATAACTAATTGTATTAATTAAGTCATTAGGGGTATCTGGTTTTATACCCCATAAAATTTTTGTTATATCGTTAGGAGAAAAATTATTAAAGTAAGGAAATGCTTGGATAACTTGATAGTGGTTATATTTTTTATTTTCCAATACATTCCAAGCGAGTAGGCTATCAGCAGTCAACCACATTAGCATAGTTTTTCGCCCTAAAATATCTATAAATTGGATGAACGAACTATCTCTTTGAGAAATATACCTAAAGTTAAATTTCCAGGGAGATAGGCCTTCAATTTGTATTTCTCCTTGACCAGAACAAGACGAGTAGGTTTGTTTTAGATTTAAATAGCTTTGGTTATTTTTTTCTAACTCTTCGATAAAAATATTCTTTTTGTACATACATCCATTGATAAAAAAAAGAGCGAAAATCAAAAATTTTATATTCATATTCTAACTAATTCATGGTAATAATATTTTGCTACTATCTTGAATTACTGCTTGCTGAATATTTTTTTTTAATACTTTTTCAGACTTCGCCTTTATAACTGCGTTAAAGTGTTCATTTATGACAACACTTTTAGAATCAATAGCTAATGATTCTTTTATGTATTTAATTGCATTATCATAATCCTTCAACTTAAAGTATATCCAACCTATGGTATCTAGATAGGGAGCAGAATTAGGTTTTAGCTTGATAGAAATCTTTGCTAATTCTAATGCTAAATCATAATCCTGATCACGCTCGACTAGACTATATGCATAATTATTGAACGCCTGAGCGTCAGTACTATCAGTAGATATTAGATCAACATATATTTCATCAGATTTAGTCCATTTTTTAGTCACATCGTAAATCAACGCGAGATTATGCTTAACACTTCTAGAATTGGGGAATATAGATAATGCTTTAAGTAAATA
Source organism: uncultured bacterium (assembly GCA_964561495.1). GTDB lineage: Bacteria > Fidelibacterota > Marinisomatia > Marinisomatales > UBA1611 > CAZLPW01. Next base: position 47,391 of record CAZLPW010000008.1, read on the forward strand.
TGACTCTGCATTTAAATAATCCTCTATTTGATAATATGAAATACCCAAAAGATAATTTACACTATAATTATCGTCAAAATTACTGGCTACATCAGTAAGGCTTAAAATTGCACTTCTCGGATTCTCATTTTCTAAAAATATTAATGCACCATTAATAAAGCCTCGAGCATCATAAGGAGAATTTTGAATTAAAATATTATTATAATCTAGAGCTTCCTCTTTTTTACCAACATTCAAAAATAGATTAACAAGTTCATTTAAAATATCAGCATTTAAACTATCTATTTCATACGCTTTTAGCATTTCATCTATTGCCAAATCAGGTTTATTTAATTGGGTGTAGATTGCGCTCTTTTGCAAAAAAAATTTTTTGTTAGGTTTTTCAAGTTTCTCTAATTTTTTAATAATATCTAAAGCTTTATCATATTTATCATTATACAAAGCTAAATCTTTAAGCATTTCCAAATACTTGGTACTCTTTGGATTTTCAATAATTAAGAGCTCACATATTTCCTCGGATTTAATATAATTATTAGTCGCTAAAGATATTTGGATAGCATTTTCTAAAGCAGACAATAAGTCAGAATTAATTTTATAAGCATCTATATAATAGTCAATTGCATTATTCCACTTTTTCTGAATCCTACAAACATCAGCTAGTGCAAATATATAATCAATATTCTCTGGTTGTATTCTATTTAATTCATTATATGTATTTTCCGCCTCCAGAAACCTTTTTTGAGCAATATATAATTGACCTAATATCTCATGTGCTTCGACTTCTTTTGGATTTAGATCTAAGGCAATATCTAAATGAATTTCAGCCCTTCTATTTTTACCTAATCTCCTATATGCATCTGCTATTGAAACATGTATGGTAGAAACATTTGGATCTAGATCAATAGCCTCTTGTAGCTCAAGAACAGCAGAAGCATAATTGCCCTGCTTTAGAAGAAATTCACCTTGCATAAAATAATGCAAAGCAAGATCTCGGTCATTTCCAGATTTAGCAAAAGAAAAATAATATAATACTATAAAAGCAGTTAAAAATAGAATTCTTAATCTAATAAACTTTAAGAGTAATTTAATTTTCATAAAGTATTATATCATTCCCTCCATTTTGTTTTACTCTATACATTGCTTGATCAGCATAATCAATTAATCCTTTTAAAGACTGATCTTGTGTTGGATATTCAGCCATTCCCGCACTTATTGTCATTTGAACTTTATCTGAATCTAATTCAAATGGATAATTAGCAATAGTATTTACAATGCGTTTCCCTACAGGCATTGCATTCTCAGCTGAGGTATTAATCAAAATCACCACAAATTCCTCACCACCATATCTAGAGACCAGATCAATGGCACGAACATTTTCTTTTAAGATATTTGATACTGTTTGGATTACATAATCACCATAGGGATGACCTAGAGTATCATTAATTCTTTTAAACTTATCTAAATCAAACATTATCACTGTTATAAAGTGCTGGAATCTTTCAGCTCTTAATATTTCTTCTTGAAAACGTTCTTTAAATGTCTGATGATTAAGTAGCTTCGATAACCCATCATGTGTTGCATCTTGATATAGTTTATCATATTCTTTTATCCAAAAAATAGTAGCTCCTAATATATTTGAAAATAGAGCCAGACGCTTTTCGCTTTGAATGGGGAATGGGATTGGATTTATTCTTTCAAGAATTATTGAGCCAACGTTTTCATTATTAATTCTTATTGGTACTCCAAGAACAGAACTATAATCGGGTTTATTATCAGAACCAGTGGTAAAACGACCCAAATTAGGATAATCATGTTTCCAATTATCGCTATTAATATTTTTGCCTGTTGAAATTGGTAAACCCATAAGGGTGCCATTTACATTAAATTCATCAGAATTATTTAAATCTTTATTTATTCCATCTGATATTTTGACTTCACAATTTTGGCCACTTTCTTTTTTTAATGATACAGTCAAACAATCAAAATTAAAGGAGGAGGAAAGTAGATATTGAAATTTAGAATATATTTCTGATTCATCTAAACTCAAATCCAGGGTTGCAAGGACATCCAATATCCTCTGTTTATCGCTAATTTCATTTTTTTGAAATTCAAGCTCATTCAGATTTTTTAACCCGTATGAAACAAAATGGCCAAGAGTTCCCATGACAGCTTTCTCAACATTGGTTATATCACTAAAATGATTTATATAGGTTATAATAAAACCAACTTTCTTAGAATCAAATTGTATACTATTAGCTATCAGGCACTCACTGCCTCGCCACGATTGTGACACAAATATTTCCTGCCAAGCCTCCTTGAAGTCTTTTTGGTGATAAGTTTGTATATTTTCATTACCCAGTATTTTTAAAACAATTTCATTATTTAAAGAAATATTTTCACAAAAATCACCGCTATTAGGATTTTGCTTTGTTAAAATTTGTGAGTCAGGATCAATTATATAAATGTCGGTTTCAAATTTATTATTGGTTGCTTTTACTATCATATTAATTAGACTCTGCAATTCTATATACATGTTTTTTGCAACATTATTATTAGACTTACCTTTGTCTAAACCAAAAATATTATTTGATTTAACCACTTCATCCGTCTCATCTGAATTTTTAAAATCAAAAATAGAGTAATAATAAAAAAGGAAAATAAACACCCCACCTATTATTAAATATCTGAAAATCTCAAGAAAAGTACTATCTGAACTTGCAAGTATTGCAAAACAAAATACAGAAAGACAAAATACAACAAGTATTTTTGTAAAATTAGAATGGTTTAAATCTGCAATCATAAATTAAGTTTTATCGTCACCAAACTTAAGACGTTTAAAAAAAAGTTTAAAAACTTAATTCAATTATTTTTTTTATCTTATCAATTAATTATTAACAAGCTTTATTTTATTTAACTCACCTTTATAAGAATTATTTTTTTTATTTTTCTGGAGAGTGTCTTTACTAGTATTCACTAATTTTTTTGATGAAGAATAATCATTTTGACTCAGAGATTGTTTAATATTATTCTCTTTCATCTTAGTATAGTATGGTAATGATTTATTAATTCTGCTTTCATTAAAAAATAAATACTGCCCTATTATCCCAGATAATATGATGAAACTAATCATTAAACCACCCTGTAAATATGTAAACCCAAGAAGTCTTTTTTTATCATTTGATTTAATTGAATCAGGATTAAGCTTAATATTTTTAACAGATTTAATTATACGATCATTAAAATCAAGACTAGTTTCTAACTTGGGTGCATTATTTAATTTTTTAATATTATTTTTAATTTCATCAACTAAATTTTTTGCACTCTCATTATTCTCTAAATATTCCAAAAATATTTTCCTTTTTTTTATCGAAAGATTGTTTTCGATATAATCAGATATCTGATCTTCAAATTCATAGCGTTCCATTCTATAGTTAAACCCCTTTCTTTATAATATTATTTAATTCTGCTCTTAATTGTAAACGAGCTCTATTAATTCTTGACTTGACTGTTCCTATTGGTAGTTCCATTATTAAACTAATTTCATCATAGGAGATTTCTTGGATATCTCTCAAAATAATTACTGATTTAAAATGTTCTGGAAGCTTTTCAATAGCCCTATTTATTTTGTTATTATTGAACTCATTCTCATATTGTAATGCAATATCTAAATCAGGTGATTTAAGATAGGGCATTTCAGTATCATTTGATATCTGACTAAAAGATTTAGTTTTTCTTCTTTTGGTCTTTCTATATTCAGAATTAGCTAAGTTTTTAGCAATAGTATAAATCCAAGTTGAAAACTTAGCTATCTCTTTATAATAATGCTTTTTAGTGTATACCTTAAGCATAGTATCTTGGACAATATCTTCGGATCGACTAAAATCATTCACATACGGATAAACAAAATTAACAAGCTTATCTTTATATCTATTTACTAGTTCTATATATGCATTTTGATTACCCGATTGAAACTTGGACATAAGTTCTTCATCGGTATAAACGTAATTATTCGATGTGTTTTCCAATCGCAACCTCGATAAATTGGATGAATTCATTCTCTTCATTTAAATATGTTTTTTTGATGTTTTTATCTATGTATCCTAAATATCCTAGAATATTTTCAACCTCTCTATTAGAGTACTTTTTTGAAAATTCTGGAATCCGTCTTCTCAAAGAGTTTGTTAATGGTGTATAACCTCTATTAGGCAAAAAAGTTCCATTATTTAATCTGCAAAATAGAATTTCCTGAAATAGAGCTGTTAATGGATAGATTAAACTTAAAAATGATTCGCTCTTGGAAAGTATGTTTTTCCCAAGAATAATAGAATTCTCAAAATTTCTACTACCTACTGCAATTAAAAGCTCCCAACGGTGCCTCTCACGTTTCCAACCTGAAAAAATTTTAATATCTTTAGAAGAAATTTCTTTTTTATTATCGGACCAAAGACAGATTTTTTCAATTTCATTTTTTAAATGAGCTAAGCTATCACCAGCAATATTTGTCACTAAATTAATTATATCTGGATTAACACTGATTTTTTCTTGTTTAAAAAAATATTTTGCCCATAGCCGCATCTCAGTTTCAAATGGAGTCTGCACATTAACAATGCTAGTTAACAAACTTATTTTTCTTGTAATTACTGATTTATCAAACCAATTATCAATAATTAAAATTAAAATTTTACTCTTTAAGGGAGATAAACAATATTTAATCAAATCATCTTTGTATTTTCCTCTAATTAATTGTGGATTTCTAATTATGAAAAGCTCCTTGGTTGAAAAAAGATCTTCATTAAATAATTTCTCAATAATTTCTTTGCCACTCATTTCATCTGGAAGAATTAGTGTCTTTTCATGCTTTGATCCTTTAAAATAGTATTGAGAAACTTTTTCGATAAAAAAAGAATGTAAGAATGAATCATCCCCTTTTAAAAAATAAACAAATTTTAAATTTCCCAATTTAATTTGCTTTAAGCTTTCTTTAATTGTCATAATTAAATAAAGATTGAGAAAATTCCGATTACGAAACAATATATACCAAAATAATAAAGTTTCCCTTTTTCTAGTATATTCAATAACCATTTCAAAGAAATTAAACCGATAAAAAAAGAACTCATGAAACCAATTAAACCGATAACAATTGGAATCTCAGTAATATTACTATCGTCTATAGCATTTAATAATCCAGCACCAAAAATAATTGGAATAGCTAGCATAAATGAAAATCTTGCTGCCTCTTTTGCTGGGATACCTAATAATATTGCTATGCAAATAGTAATCCCTGACCTTGATATACCAGGTATAATAGCAATAGCTTGAGAGCAACCAATTAGAAGAACAAAAAGAAAGGAAAGATTTTTATTATTTGATTTTTTAAAGAAAGACAAAAATAAAATAAAGCTGGTACAGACCAGAGCATAGCCTACAACTAACCTATTATCAAAAAATAAAGATATAAAATCCTTAAAAATCAATCCAATTATTGCTGCAGGCAGTGTCCCAACAATAATATAAAAAATATATTTCATTGAATTTTGTTGGTTTGAAAATCTTAATAGTGAAAAAATATCATCCCTGAAAAAGATTAAAACACTAAATAAAGTTCCAATATGAACAATAATTTCGAATGAATTCCCTGGCTGATTTATGCCTAAAAAATCCTGTCCAAGAACTAAATGCCCCGAGCTACTCACTGGTAAAAATTCGGTAAGGCCTTGTAGAATACCTAATATAGTTGCATCAACAAT
>CAZLPW010000008.1:53147-54592 GCA_964561495.1 uncultured bacterium
CAAAAGATGAAAAAAGTATCATTTCTAAGGCCATGGTCATTATTAAAAATAATTAGAATTTACTGCGTGCGCCTAAAAGTGCGATCATTCTTCCAGTATTTTTGTTATCTCGTCTGTGTGAATAAAATTTTTGTTTATTACAACACGAACATTGATTATCTATCATAATATTTTTACCATTAAACCCAATCTGAAGCAATTCTTTTTTTGCTGAAAGTTGCAAATTAACAGAAAACTTTCCATTTGTATTTTTTATAAAAAAAGCTACTTCAAATTTGTCTATAATATTTTCATCAACTTCAAAACAACATTGCTGAATAGATGGACCAATCAAAATTTCGAATTCTGATAATTGCCAATTATTATTTAACAATTTTGATCCTACAGCACTAAGAATTTTTTTTGATAATCCTTTCCATCCGACATGAACCAACCCAAAAATAGGATAGCTTTTATGAACAAAATATATTGGCATGCAATCCGCAACTTTAATTGAACAAATTAAACTTATGTTACAAGAGAAGACACCATCACAGTTTTGAACTAATCCTGGTTCATTTATAATTTCTATATTATCAGAGTGTATTTGACTGGGAATTATCAAGTTATCAAAATTAAAACCTGAAACCTTAGCAAAATTTTTCGTATTAGATGATTTCGGGATAGGGGTAGATGAGTGACTAAATACTGCATTAATTTGCTTATTTTGAAATAGATCAGAATAATCAGACCAATTATTTTTCATTATGGCATTATAGTCTGTAAAGAATCACCGTTGTGAATACCAATGAAATTCATTTTTTTATTTTCATACTCTAGTATTTGAGTCGAATAATTTTCATTTTTATTCTTCCCACCAAATTTAATACCAATTGACTCTCCTGTATATGAATGTAAACTGTTTATTTGTTTTAGGAATGATCTTCTAGTCCCATTAGAATTACTTGCCAATAAATTAATTAAACCAAAGTGGTCATAAGCAAGTGAATAATAGTAATTATGTTCCTTTTTATTATTAAGATAAATAGTTCTACTAAGATCAGTAATAATGCGCATTCCTTGAACATGTGGTCCTATTACATTTTGGTTTAGGATATCCATATCAAGCCAATTTTCATTGCCAACAATTAAAGTAGATAGATTATACATTGGTAGTTGGGTTCCTACATAAGTCAATTCATTTTTCTCGATTGGTATTAATAAGGCATCTATAGTTTCTAAAATAACTTTAGCCGAGTCTTTTTTACTCATCTTTTTAGTATTATCTTCATCAGACAAATTAAAAAAATCATTGACATCAACATCAAAAAGGCCCTCTAAGCTATCAATTTCCATTCCTGCAATACCTTGATTAATATCTTTTTTAGGAATCAGGCTCCAAGCCTTTTTGCGAATAGATTTAAAATGCCTAGACAAGTCTACGGGTTTGTTATAGTACCACTCAA
>CAZLPW010000009.1:0-6794 GCA_964561495.1 uncultured bacterium
CATCAGGACCAAAAGTAAAATTTATTCCTTATGATGATCCCCCTGTCGCAATTACACCAATCAGACCAGTATACCCCGAAATCGCTCAAGAAGCTGGGATTGAAGGCGTTGTTGTTGTTCAGGCTTTTATTGATAAAAAAGGCAGAGTTAAGGAAACCCTTATACTCAAAGGTGTTCCAAATACTGGTTTAGATGAGGCAGCAATGGAAGCTATACGTAATACCCGCTTCCGTCCAGCAAAACAAAGAGAAAGGTCTGTTGGTGTTTGGATCTCTATCCCTGTCAATTTTAGATTAAAATAAAACGCCATAATCATAGTTATCCCTTAAGATTACTACGATTAAATTCCCAATTCATTTTTCTTATATATTCAACAGAAATTTCTTTGGGGCACTCTGCTTCACATGCACCCGTATTAGTACAATGTCCAAAACCTTCTTCATCCATCTGAGAGACCATTTTTACAACTCTTTGTTCTCTTTCAGGTTGACCTTGCGGCAACAATGATAACTGAGAAATTTTTGCTGAAACAAATAAACTAGCCGAAGCATTTTTACAAGAGGCAACACAAGCACCACAACCAATACAAGCTGCTGCATCAAAAGCTTTTTCTGAAAGATCTTTTGCAATAGGAATAGAATTACCATCTGGCGCACTTCCAGTATTTACCGATACATAACCTCCAGCTTGCATAATTCTATCAAATGAAGATCTATCTACAACTAAGTCTTTTATAACTGGAAAAGCCTTAGCTCTCCAAGGCTCAACAGTAATAGTATCTTCATTTTGGAAATGTCTCATATGTAACTGACATGCAGTTGTTCCTTTTAAAGGCCCATGCGGACGACCATTAATGACCATAGAACACATACCGCATATACCTTCACGACAATCATGATCAAAAGCAACTGGCTCCTTACCTTCTCCAACTAGTTGCTCATTTAAAACATCTATCATTTCTAAAAAGGACATATGAGTATTAAGATTTTTCAATCTATATGTTTCAAATTTTCCGTTATCGGAACTATTTGGCTGTCTCCATATCTTTAATGTTATATTTAGATTATTCATACTATTTGTAACTTCTTTGTGTTGGCTTAACAGTATCAAAAATTAATTTTTCTTTATGAAGTATTGGTGAATCATCAACCCCTTTATACTCCCATGCAGAAGAAAAGGTGTAATTTTCATCATCTCTTAGGGCTTCTCCCTCAGGCGTTTGGTGCTCTTCCCTAAAATGACCACCACAAGACTCATCCCTTTCAGAGGCATCTCGCATCATTAATTCACCGAGTTCAAAAAAATCTGCTACTCTTCCTGCCTTCGCCAGCTCAGGATTAAAAGAGCTATCATCACCTGGAACTTTTACATTTTCCCAAAAATCTTTTCTTAGTTGTTTTATTTTGTCTATTGCCTTAATAAGTGAGGATTTATTTCTAGACATCCCACAATAATTCCAAACAATTTTACCAAGCTGGCGATGAAAATTTTCTACTGATTGAGTTCCATTATTTTGAAGAAGTTTTTTGTTTTTTTCTTTCACATTAAATTCTGCCTTTTTGAATTCTTCATGGTTAGTATCTATTGGCATGGTTCTAATATCTTGTGAAAGATATTTACCAATCGTATAAGGTAAAATAAAATAACCATCTGCAAGACCTTGCATTAAAGCAGATGCTCCTAATCTATTAGCTCCATGATCAGAAAAGTTGCATTCTCCTATAGCATAAAGACCTGGCACAGAAGTCATAAGATCATAATCAACCCAAAGTCCGCCCATAGTATAGTGAACCGCTGGAAATATCCGCATCGGTGTACTATAGGGATCGTCTCCTGTTATTTTTTCATACATTTCAAAAAGATTCCCATATCTTGCTGATACAACATCTTTACCCAATCTTTTAATAGAATCTTCAAAATCTAAGTATACTGCTAAGCCAGTCGGACCAACACCATATCCTTCATCACACCTTTCTTTTGCAGCTCTAGAAGCAACATCTCTTGGGACAAGATTACCAAATGCAGGGTACCTCCTTTCTAAATAATAATCTCTTTCATTTTCTGGTATATCTCTAGGTAAACGATTATCATTTTTATCTTTTGGCACCCAGATTCGACCATCGTTACGAAGAGATTCTGACATTAAAGTCAACTTTGATTGATATTCACCCGAAACAGGTATACATGTTGGATGAATTTGTGTGAAACATGGATTTGAAAAAGCGGCTCCTTTTTTATATGCTTTCCAAGCAGCTGTTACATTACTGCCCATTGCATTTGTGGATAAATAATAAACATTCCCATATCCTCCAGTTGCAAGAATTATTGCATGCCCAAAATGACTTTGGTATTCACCCGTTATCAAATTACGAACAATCATACCTCTTGCTTTACCATCTATTTTGACAATATCTAGCATTTCATGTCTATTAAACATTTGAACATTGCCTTTATAAATTTGTCTGCTTAATGCACCATAGGCCCCTAAAAGCAATTGCTGTCCAGTTTGTCCCCTTGCATAAAATGTTCTTGAAACCTGAACGCCTCCAAAAGATCGATTGTCAAGTGTACCTCCATATTCTCTTGCAAATGGTACCCCCTGTGCTACGCATTGGTCTATAATATTAGTACTGACCTCAGCAAGACGGTAGACATTCGCCTCTCTAGATCTATAATCGCCTCCTTTTATTGTATCATAAAACAAACGATAAATAGAATCCCCATCATTTTGATAATTTTTTGCTGCGTTAATACCACCTTGGGCAGCTATAGAATGTGCACGCCTTGGACTATCTTGAAAACAAAAAGTTTTAACCTTATAACCCATTTCTGCCAAAGAGGCTGATGCTGATGCCCCAGCAAGGCCAGTGCCAACTACCAATATTTGGATACGTCTTTTATTTGAAGGACTTACAAGCGGAACTCGAGACTTGTAATTAGTCCACTTATCGGAGAGAGGGCCCTCTGGAATATTGCTATTAAGAATCATAACTGTTTTATAAAAAGATAAATTGGAATTAAAGCAAACATTCCTGGAATAAGAAAAGCAATACCTCCAGAAATAAACTTAAATAAATTTTCGTAACGTAATGTTTTTATTCCCATTGTTTGTATCGCTGATTCGATACCGTGTCTTAAGTGAAACGACAATACTATCATACTAAAAACATAAAAGAAAGTATAAAATGGATCATTAAATGCACTTACCGTTACTTCATATAAGTCTTTAATTTTTGTACCATCACTAAGATATTGATATGGCATATCACCAAAATGCATTTTAAACCAAAAACTTTTCATATGTACAATAATAAAAAATAAAATAAAAACCCCTAAAATAGACATGTTTTTTGAGCTCCATGAGCTATTTGAATTGCCACTAGAAACTGTATATTGGACTGGTCTTGCTTGACTTGATTTTAAAGCCAAATACAAAGTAATAATAATGTGCAATATTATTGAAGAATAAGTCAGTATAGATAAAATATTCACTGCTGGATTTGTTGTCATAAAAAGAGCATATTCATTAAACCTAGTTTTACCATCTTCACCTGGAATAAAAAGTTGAAGATTACCTAATAGATGCCCAATAAGAAAAAAAACTAAAAACAAGCCTGAAAGTGCGGCAATAGTTTTTCTAAACAAATTAGATGTAAAAATAGAATTCAAAATTTTTTCTTTAAAACCTTAGAAATTACAGAAACTATTTATATTGACACTAAATCAATAAAAATAAATTACCCCTCTAATCTAAAACTGAAAACTGCACTCATTAACCACAAAAAGCTCATCATATATAGTTCCTTTTTAAAGGGTGTTAACGGTATATAGTTAAATATTAAATAATAAAAACCAATAAGTATAATTAATAAAGTCCCCAATAGGTAAAATCTGGACTTATTAGTCCCCATTCGAGTTACATGTACATAAATAATGATTAGCATGCCCAACGCTATAGCGCACCAACCAAGAAATAAATATATTACAGTTAAATAATCAGGAAGATAATAGTTAATCTCTGCTTCAAATAATTCTTTGAACGATTTTTGAATTAGAATTTCATTCGGGATTTTATCCAATAGCCAAGGCTCTGGATGAATAAGCCATCTCAATCCTAAATAAACTGCCCCAACACCAAAAAAAAATAAAGGAGCCCAAGAAAAATTATGTATAACAGTTTTACGCAATTACGGTTTCTAATATAGTTTTATTTTTCTTTTCCAGATCTTTTTGTTTTTGCAAACTAAAGGGGCCATCTGATAACACGATATCAAAATAATCACAAAAATAAGTTTCTTCACCCAAGCCTCTTCTCTCCAAACCTTCTAACGCTAAATCACCTGCCCATTTATTCCAAAAATAATATGATTCTCCTTTGGGTCCAATTATAGAATCATCTAAATATCTAGCAGCACTATTCCAGTTTAACCTTTCTTCAATATTCCAATTTATTATAGTAGACATAACCTTCTCCCTAATTTCTGAAACAGTAAGTAATCCCGTCCAGAAAGCGACTGGAGCAAGTTCATATCCAAAAGGCGGCCGATCTGCACCACGAACTTCAATTAGGTTTTTCAAACGTACGTTAGTAAAAATTTGGTGTAACGCTCCATTAATATCTAAATCTCTCAATAAATTATTTTTTTTTAAATATTCTAGCCTTTCGCCCAATGTCCCAACTACCGAACATATTTCCCCGCTATCATCAAAACCAAAAATACCAGGAACATTCAAAATATAATCTATATATTTATTCACCAATCCTTTTGGCTCAAGTATACCGTGATCGATAAGATTTCTGCATCTATATTTATCTGTGTTCTCCCAAATTAAATATCGAATATTTTCATTTAATGCGACCTTGTTTCTCCAAAAAGGAGCATTGGAAAACAGATATGATGAAACAGGTTGTAAACAGTCAGCAATAAAAACCATCTCTTCCAATTCACTTTCACTTTCAAAATCATAATTGATCTGAATACTAGCTGTATTTCTCATCATCCACCTACCTAATGTATCAACTTTTGCCATGTTTTTATCCATTAATTGATATTTTAAATGATCAATTAGTTCAATTTCTTTAGGCTCAAAAACTGGTTCAACACTATAATTTAAAATCCTAAGCTTTTTTTCGTTTATAACTTTATTCAGAATACTTTTATGGGTTATCATTGAAGAGTTTATATCATGGATATTAGAAAATGGCGGACTAGACCATTCTAACTGACCACCAGGTTCAATAGAGTAAAGCCCATTTTTCTTTGATTTAGAATTCATAATATTTAAAAGATCGGTTGCAGAAAATTTATTGCCCTGATTTACTGGTAATCGATGATTTTGTTCATCATATATGATACATTCTTCTTCAATCCCAATAGTCCGATGTTCTGAAGCTACTGTTTTTGACATTATAATTGAACGTATTCTATCTTTTAATTTCATACCAAAAAATAAAATTTATAAGTTGCTATAAGCCCCATGTAATTGAAGTGAATAAAAATAATATCATAGGTAAGCCGACAACCCATCCACCTTTAATTTCTTTCCATTTCTTTGGGGTATTCCCCATTCTATTAAATTTTAAAGAAACATTAGCAACCTTTCCAGACTCTACAAAAACAGTTTTAGAACCGAAAAGTTGATTGTTTTTAATTATTGGATCATTGCTAACAAGTGATAAGCCATCTGATTCTGCGACTTGTTTATATAAAGGTGAAAATCCACTTATTTGGTGCCATCCAGGCTCCACCTGAATAGGGCTATTTAACGGTGTTTCACCAACATGTTTACCATTAATGTATATTGGTATACCAGCCATATTTGTTTCAACTCGGACTCCCCCATTATAGTAGTATTCAAATACTGGATCCTTTACTGCAGATTTATAACGATCTCTTTTAGACTCTGGAAGTCCATCCCTCCACTCTTTATCATCTATTACTATTGGAGGCTCATCTAAAGATTCGGAACCTTTTGGTAATGCTAATGAAAAATACTCTTGAAAGCTAAAATCATTATCTTCTAATTCATTATATACAGAATCAATCCATTCCTCTTTTTTGTTTATATCTTTTGATCGTGTTTTTTTAAAAGACCCAATAAAACCGAATAAGTCTCTTTGTTTATAATCATTTTGGCCTTCTAAAGCTGATTTTTTATCATATAAATCAGATAACAATTCTTCGCGTAAAGATTTTAGTTGAAAATTAAATTGATCAATCATAGGTTCAAATTCATCAATTTTTTTCTGTCTTTCTAAGGCTAGTAAACGCCACTTGTCTTTTTCAGCGTATATTTTTTTATCTTTATTTTTTATAGATTTTTCAAGTATAAACAAATCGTTTTCAAGATCCCTGACTCTTTCCTTATAATCATCTTTTTCCTTTACAGAAAGCATTTCCCAGTTTTGCTTTTCTTCAAAAAGCTCCCTATCCTTTTTTTCAATTTCTGACTCTAAATCAATTAATTTAAGTTCTAAACTTTGGGCTCGTTTTTTGTAAGCTAATTCTCGATCACTTTTTAGCTTCTTTAACTGCTTTTTCTTTTGAGATAAAACCTTTTCTTGTTCAAGAAATTTTCTGTTTTGTTCAAATTCAATTCTATCTAAATCAGATTTTTGTGAAAGATAGATGTTTCTGTTTTCTTCCTTCTCTTTTGAAATAAGTTTTTTTTGTTTATCTAAAAGTTTTTCTCTTAAAGATAAATCTGTGGATAGGTTTTTCAAATCATCCTTGAGTATAATTTCTTTTTCAAAATATTCATTCCGTATTTTTTCTATTTCTTTATTCATTGAA
>CAZLPW010000009.1:6894-30589 GCA_964561495.1 uncultured bacterium
TTGATCCTCTAACCGCCCTAGTTGATTAACCAGTTCTTCTATTCTTCGCTCATTGATCTTATTCTGCTTTTTGCTCGCCAGATTCTCTAACCGCCTTTTTCTTTTATCTAACAAATTTGATCGCTCCTCTAAATTCGTAGACAATGTTTCTATTTCATTTTTAAGTGAAATTTCTTTTTCAAAATATTCATTCCGTATTTTTTCTATTTCTTTATTCATTGAAGACTTCGTACTTAATAAATCCCTATCCTTTTCTTCAATTTGATCCTCTAACCGCCCTAGTTGATTAACCAGTTCTTCTATTCTTCGCTCATTGGCTTTATTCTGCGTCTTATTTGTCAGATTCTTTAAACGCCGTTTTTCCTTATCTAATAAAACAGATCTTTCTTCAAGGTTCCTAGATAATTCTTCAAGCTCAGATTTAAGCAATATTTCCCTTTCAATATATTGATTTTGTATTTTTTCCTTATCTTTATTCCTCGTGCTTTCATATTGTGCCAATAAATTATCTCTCCTCTTTAAATCCTCTTCCAAAATACGTAGTTGTTTTTCCAATTCATTTACCTCTAACCTATATTTGTCCTCTCGTTTTTTTTCTTTTTCTAATTGAACAAATCCTTCAATATTAGATTGAGTTTTTTTATTTGGTAACTGCCTCTCCATTTCGATAAGCTCTTTTTCTAGTTTTTGTAGTTCAGACCTATAAATGCTTTGGCGCTCTTCTGCTCTAGATTCCCATTGTTTTTGTTCAACCTTATATCTTTTTTCTTTTGAATAAAGTTGGTCTTCCAATGCTAAGATTTTTCTCTCTAACTCGTCAATATCATTTCTACTTTCAGTATTATTTTTTAGGTTTTTTAATTGACCATCTGATTTTTTAGGATTAAATAAATCAGAAAAAAATGTCTTAATTGACCTATCATCTTGGATATCATCATATATAGCAGTATCTTTTTTATCTTTGTTTATTTTGGTTTCAAGATCCGATTTATATATACTAGAAATATTTTCGTTAATCTTTAAGTCTGTATACTCTTCACCATCAATTGATTTAACCTCTGATTGTTCATAATTAAAATAAATATCTGATGTTTTATCTCTCAAAGCATCCTTTATCCCTTTCTTTTCTTCAACAGGGTGGTTCGTAGTGAAAAGTTTACCATCATAACGAAATATGGAATTAGGACCTAGCTCTCGACGAGCATTTTTAAAAGCTGATTCAAAATTAGTGTTGTATTCTGGAAACTTAGATGTTTGGACCTGGCCGAAAAGAGATGAGCCTTCTTTTTCAATGTGTTTTTTTAATGTATATACCTCAGATACTCTCATTTGAGTATGAATAAAAATAACTGTAGTTGGGTCATTTTGAGAGTTCACGATATCATACCCAACAATCGGGCGACCCACTAAAATTGCAATTTGAATTGATTCATCAAAATCATCAAGAACAATATCTTTTACAACCCCATTAAATCCAGTATTTGGGATCATATTTTCAGGCGCTTTAACACCAAGTAAAGTAAGGTACAACCAACCCCTGTCTGATTTCCACCCAATAATATTTTCATCGCTTATTGGCTCAGTGAAATCTAAACTGACCATTATGCCATTTTTTTTAATACTATATTGAATATTTTTTAGTTTTGTTTCTGCACTTAAAATAGATAAAAGAAGCAAAACCAAAAAAAATGCTTTCTTCAATAGGACTCCGCTTAATGAGCTGACTACCAGCTCTTCGAAATATTAGAAATATTCAACCTTTAAATCAAGAAATAAGTGGGGGGTTCTAAATATTAATATATAGCAATTTACTTTATTTTTTCTTTCAATATTTTAAGAGTTCAAAAAAATTAGAAAATAAAATAATAATTGGTAAATTTTGTCCAAACATCATTTTATTATTTACTATAATAAAGGATCATGAAATACTTTTGAAAAATTATTATCTCTTACCAATATATATTATCCTATATCTGTTCGATAGCCAGGTAGATTGCAGTAGTACTACAATAAAGTTTTATACACTATTTGAATCTTTTGGTTCACAAACACAAGAACTCAAAAATTCAACCGTAATTAACTATAACGAATCTGGACTTGCTGTAGATAGCACATTGTTTTCTCATTCTGTTCCTTTAAGTGAAAAATATGTATATGTTACAGGAATAGCTGAAGGAGTGAAACTTCAAAAAACATACGATAAAAAACCTGTTCTATCATACAGATTTACCTATGACATGAATAAAAACAGATCCTCAACTTCTCTTTACGGAATAGGTGATACTTTGTTTTGGAGAGAATTTTATAAATATGACAATACAAATAGAATTATAAAAACTTTACGCTATAGCCCAGGAAAAGCAATAAATATTGAAAAAAAACTATTCAAAGATGAACAAGAGCCAACATGGAAAGAAAATTTTATTTATGACTCCACAGGTTTTAAACTAAAAAAAGAAGAGATTTATGACGGATATATCCTTGAACAAACAGACTTTTATAAAGATGATAATGGAGTTTATATTAAAAAGAATGAATATTTTGATCCATCAGTGATTTTTAGAACTACATATCTTCACAATGAGTTTGGCCAAATTATTAATGAAATTACCGTTGAAAGATATGGAAATTCTTTGGAGTCTCGTGATTATAATTACGATGAATTTGGGAACAAAATTAAAACACATATTTATGGATCAAGCGGTTTGCTTACAGAAAAACTAGAAATAATACATTATGAACTGAAACAAAGAATTACAAAAGTACGTTTGGATTCAGCAGAAAATATAATTAATGAAATTGAAATAAGGTTAGATGATCTGTACAGACCTATTGTCGAAGCAATTATAGATAGAGACAAAAGACTAATAGAGAAAAAAGTTTATAAATATGATATTTTTGATCGAATATCATCAATAAAAACATATGATATGCTTCGCAGAGGGAAAAATGATCATGAAATTCCTACAACATTGATTACATATGAATATCATTAAATTCAGTACCAAATTTGTACTGGTAAAACAATTGCCGGAGGGAATATGAAATTTATTGATCTTAAAAGCATGATCATTGGCGCATTAGGTATGCTCTTGGTTTTTAGTTCATTCGGATTTCGTAATGACACGGATGAACTAGGTCACCTTACAGTTAGAAGCTTAACTGTTGAAGATGACCGTGGAGTAATAATGGGTTATTTAGGTAAAGGATACTTACAAACATACAATCAATTTGGAGAACCGACTCTTTTCATTGGCACTGGTAAAGATGGTGGCGGCTACATGAGAGCATTTAATGGAAGTGGAGATGAATCTGCTTACGTTGGAACGGGCCGTATGGGTGGTGGTTATATAAGGACCTATAATAATTCTGGTAAAGAAACAACTTATTTAGGCACAGGATCAGATAACGCTGGACAAATACGGATATACAACAATGATGGTGAAACTGGAACATATATTGGTAATAGCTACCTACAGGCCTATAATCAATTTGGAGAAAGAACTTTTTTCCTAGGAACTGGTTCCACTGGCGGTGGATATTTGCGTACATATAATTTTGATGGTCAAGAAACTGCATACATTGGAACTAGTGCAGATAGCTCTGGCCAAATGCGCATCTATGATTCGATTGGAGAAACTGGGACTCTTATTGGAAGTGGCTATTTCCGATCGTATAATCAATTTGGTAAAATGTCAACCTATTTAGGAAACGGTCGAGATGGCGGAGGATATCTAAGAACAAATAATAAATTTGAAACCGAAACATCCTTTCTAGGAACTAATAATGCTAATGAAGGATTAATAAATCTAAATGACAAATTTGGACAAAGTTTTTGGATCCGCCTTAACAAAAATGATTAAATTAATAAATAACACAAATTTTGACTTTTAATACTATATTTTATTAAGTTTAGACAATAAAAGGTATCCGAGAGGGGGATGAACATATCTTCATCTTAATTCCTCATTAAAACATATATTCCTATAACGGGAAGGATTTGACCATGCGGAAAATATTGGTTATGTCTGCAATCCTGATAAATGTGATTTTTTCACAGAATGACGGGTTTGTAGTAACAAAATACCCAAGCGGTGCAATACACACCGAAGGAAACTATAACAATGGTGTCCGAAACGGACTCTGGATCATTTGGTACGAAGGAGAAGTCTACCAAGACTTCGGAGCAGATGGAGAACCTAACACCCAAGATGAGGGCGAAAATAATAACAAATGGGATTCTACAGAGACAGTAATCCTAGATTTAGATGGAGATACATTTTTTGATCCACCTCAAAAAAAGGAGGAGGGCTCTTACATTGAAGGCAACAGAGATAAAACCTGGATAAAATGGTATCAAACTGGACACAAACAAGAAGAAGGTAATTTTAAAGAAGGAAAACTACATGGCTCTTTAATGAAGTGGTATGAAAATGGTAATAAGTCTCAAGAGGGTCTTTATGAAACAGGGAAACAAGAAGGGGATTGGATCTGGTATTACCAGTCAGGAATTAAAAAAGAAAAAACCGTATTTAAAGATGGACAACAAGAAGGCCTTTGGATACAATGGTTTATCGATGGAACAAAAAAATCTGAACGAAAGTTTAGCAATGGTGAAAGAGATAGTATTTGGACATCTTGGTATAAAAATGGAAATAAAAAATTCCAAGCTTCATATAATAATGGGAAATTAAACGGCCCTTGGACATCTTGGTATGATAACGGAATTATAAAAGAAAAATCAGGTAGTTACCTTGATAACAAGCTGGATAAAAAATGGACTTTCTGGGCCGATAACGGTCAAAAAACTGAAGAAACCAGCTATGATAATGGGAAAAAGAATGGTCCGCATAAAATATGGAACTCCGATAATTTTAAAATAATTGATGGTGAGTATAAACAAGGGGATAAAAACGGGGAATGGCATTTTTTATATGATAATGGAACAAAAAAAAGAAAAGAGCAATATAGTTTAGGGAAAAAAGATGGTAATTGGATTTGGTATAGACCAGATGGTATTAAAGACAGAGAGGGTTACTATAAAGATGATGTTAAGCACGGCGTTTGGACTACATGGAATAACGCTGATCATAAAAAAATGGAAGAAACATTTACTAATGGTAATATTGATGGGAAAGTTACTATATGGTATGAAAACGGAGCTAAAGATCGTCAAGGAATTATAAGAGGAGCCGAGCCTGAAGGAATCTGGCAATATTGGAATTCAGATGGATCAAAAGATTTTATATTTGACTATGGGAAAGGTTTGGATCGGGTTAGAATCGCCGAATTAGAGAATCGAGATGGTATATTTTATAAAATTGGTAAATATCAGCCATATTCTGGAATTGTAACTGAATCAGGAGGAATGAAAGATTATCTGTTACTAGGACGATTTGTTGCTGGTAAACAAGATGGGCAATGGGTGCAATGGTACAGAAACGGGCAAAAGGAGGTTGATGGGATTTATTATCGTGGCAATAAACATGGAGAATGGAATCTTTGGTATGAAAATGGTCAGTTAAAAGAAAAAGGTGATTTTGATATGGGTAAAGCTGATGGTATTTACAAATTTTGGTATGATAATGGCCACTTAAAGGAAGAAAAAAGTTATAAAAAAGGTGTTAAGAATGGGAAATGGACATGGTGGTATAAACATGATCATAATTTAAATTTTACAGATGGAAATTGGAGTTATAATGGCACTAGCTATAAGGCTGAAGATGGTGAAGAACTTTGGAAATGGTGGTGGTATTTAAATGATAATAAAGAAAAAGAGGGTTATTTTACAGATGGAAAAAGGAATGGTCTATGGACGTGGTGGTACGATACGGGGTTCAAAAAATCGGAAGGAAGCTATTTAGAGGATGAACAAAATGGATTGTGGCTTTATTATAACCCTGATGAATCTATCGGTGAAGAAATCACCTTTCTTGAGGGACAAAAAGATGGTCGCTCTACAACTTGGCTTACGCCTGAAGAAAAATCTGAGGAAAAGTTTTATCGCAATGGGAAATTAGATGGACCAAGCACTTTTTGGGAAAATGGTTTCCGAAGCATAATGACGAGTTATAAAAATGATGTCCCAAATGGCCCTTGGATGATTTGGTATTCAAATAGTGACCAGATAAAGGAACAGGGTTTCCACTTTGATGGCCTCCGTGATGGTCTAACTGTTTATTATTATAAAAACAGTGTCAAACAAAGAGAAGGAAATTATAATGCTGGGTACCCTGAAGGTGTTTGGTCATATTGGAACGCAAAAAGCGAAAAAGACTTTGATTTTGATTTTGGAATTAACTTAGAACACATTGATTTAAAAGATCTTTCAGAAAAAGATAAACTCTTTTACAAGATTGGACAATCTATTCCTTTTACTGGTATTATCACTCAAGAAAACACAGAAGCTGGTTACCTCTTTCTTGGCCGCACGACAGAAGGTAAAAAAGATGGCCCTTGGGTTAAATGGTTTTCGGAAGGTAAAAAAGTACCAGAAATTCTACTTTCAGATGTTCCAGATCCTCAGCCTGAGATTCCCTGGAGCGGAAATAAAGAAGAACAAGGACAGTATAAAAATGGGAAACGCGATGGGGAATGGACTTTTTGGCACGATAATGAACACATTAAATCTACAGGTTTTTACAAAGATGGTCTAATGAATGGCCCTTGGAAATTTTATTACAAAAATGGTGTAAAGGAAAAAGAAGGGGTTCTTGTTAATGGTAACGCAGATGGGCAGTGGATATTTTGGGATAAAAATTCAAATAAAGTTCAAGAAGGATTCTTTTCTGATGGGATTAAGGATGGAAAATGGACTGCTTGGTTTAGCGATGGCAGATTAACAGAAGGTATATATAAAACTGGTAAAAAGGAAGACATATGGACAAGTTGGTGGGATTATGATAAAACTAGAAAAGAAATGCAAGGTAAATACAAAGGCGGGAAAATGATAGATAAATGGTATTTTTATGATGGCAATGGCAATCTAAAGGAGATCCGATATTTTTCACCAGACTTTAATTAGATTTTATGTTTTAGGCTTAATTCTCCTTTTTGTTTTTAGTTGTAGCAACAATAATAAAGTAGTTAATGATGTTGATATTTTATTTACAACGTTAAAGAAAGGAAATATTTATAAAAATTTCGATAACAAACATGTAATCGGAAAATTCCCAGCCTATGTTAGTGTTCCAGCAACAAAAAAAATTGTTTTGCCTAATAATTCACCAGATTCAGTTTTTTATGAAATTACTTACAAAAAATATACAGGTTGGGTAAATGGACAATCTTTAACATTAAAGCCCAAACCAAAAAATAAACGAATAAAAAAGAGAGTCGTTAATAGCAAAAAAACAAAAGATAGCATAAACGGAAAAGAATTGGATAGCTCCTACTCTAAATTAATTGTAAAAAAATTAAACCCTGAACTAAAAAATAAAACTAATTTTATTATCCCTGAAAAAGAGATTGCAAATTCAAAAATAAAAAAATATTTTGTCCAGGCTGGGTCTTTTAAAGACCCCTCTATGGCAAATTCATTAAAAGAAAAATTATCTGATCTTGGTATAGAAAATGTTTCTGTTTCAAAACCAATTCTAATAAAAAACACAAACTGGTATCGCGTCTATCTGAACGACTTTGATAATTATAAATCTGCATTGAAATCCTCAAAGGCCTTTTCAAAGAAATATTCAATCAACACGTCAGTAGCATTAGAAAATTGGAGTATTAATAAAGAATCAAAAAAACAAGAGAATGCTAAGATTGACAATAATTTGATATTGGATTATTATACTTTACAATTAAACTCTGTAGAAGATTTAATCATGGCAAAATTATTAGTTGACAAATATGAAGCAATGGGATTAAAAACAGAAATAATTGTTACAAAAATATCAGATATAACACGATATCGAGTCCGCTATGGAAAATTTGACCGCATAGCTAAAGCCCAAACTGCTGCTAAATTTCTGAAAGATGAATATAATTTAGATTCTTGGGCAGATAATGTATATAAATAATATTTCACCTAATTAATTTTCAATAATAAAAACGAAAGTAGAAACAATGAAATACATATATTCTTTTGGTGATGGAGTTGCTGATGGGCGCTCAGATATGAAGAACCTTCTTGGTGGTAAAGGTGCTAATTTAGCAGAAATGAATATTTTAGGTATTCCTGTTCCCCCTGGTTTTACATTAACCACAGAAGTTTGTACAGAGTACTATAAAAACAACAAATCTTTTCCTGAAGGGTTATCTCAAGAATTAAAAGAAAGCTTATCTGAAGTTGAGTTAATTATGGGGACAGAATTTGGTGATCCAAATAACCCCCTACTCCTATCTGTAAGATCAGGTGCTAGGCAATCTATGCCAGGTATGATGGAAACAGTTTTAAATATTGGATTGACAAGCAACACAATTCCTGGACTTATTAAAAAAACAAATAATCCTAGATTCGTTTATGATGCTTACAGAAGATTAATAACAATGTATTCAGATGTAGTAATGGAAAAAGCTGCTGGCATTGAACCACCCGAGGGAGAAGGTATTAGACAAAAATTAGAACATCATTTATCTTCGTATAAATCAGAAAATAATTTAGAAAACGATACCGATCTAGCTGAAAGTGATTGGATAAATATAATTGATATATTTAAAAATGAGATAAAATCTTCTCTTGGATCAGAATTTCCTGATGATGCTGAAGCTCAATTATGGGGCGGAATTGAAGCTGTTTTTAAAAGTTGGAATGGTGCTAGAGCTATCAGCTATAGAAAAATAGAGAATATCCCTGAAGAATGGGGAACTGCTGTAAATGTTCAGACTATGGTTTTTGGAAACACAGGAGAGGAATCAGCCACAGGCGTTGCCTTTACAAGAAATCCTGCAACAGGAGAAAATAAATTTTTTGGAGAATGGTTAAGTAATGCACAAGGAGAGGATGTTGTTGCAGGGCTTCGTACTCCTAACCCACTTAATGAGTACACAAAAACTGAAGACACAAAGCATCTTCCTTCGTTAGAAGATACAATGCCAAAAATATATAATGAACTGTTTGATATAAAAAACAGATTAGAAAAACATTATTCTGACATGCAAGATATTGAATTTACTATTCAAGAAGGGAAGCTATGGATGCTACAAACGAGGGTTGGAAAAAGAAATGGTGTAGCTGCAATTAAAATGGCTGTTGACATGTTTAATGAAAATATGATAGATAAAAAAACTGCTATAATGAGAGTAAATCCTAGCCAATTAGATGAATTACTCCACCCTGCTTTAGACAAAGCCAGTGAAGACAGTGCTACAAAATTAACTAAGGGGCTTCCAGCTGGCCCAGGTGGAGCAAAAGGACGAGTTGTTTTTACAGCAAATGATGCAGAAGAATGGAATAACAGAGGAGAAAAAGTAATTCTAGTGAGAGAGGAAACATCTCCTGAAGATGTTCATGGAATGCATGCTTCAGAAGCTATTTTGACCGCTAGAGGTGGGATGACATCTCACGCTGCCCTAGTTGCCAGAGGATGGGGCAAATGTTGTATTGTAGGATGCAATGAAATAAATATATCTGTAGAAAATAAACAATTAACAGTTGGTGACGTAGTTCTTAAAGAAGGTGATTGGATAACCATGAATGGCACACTTGGAGTTGTATATCTAGGTCAATTAAAACTAACCCCAGCTGATCCTGATAGAAACGTAGAGTATAAGGAATTGATGACATGGGCAGATGAGATAAGAAAACTCAAAATAAGAACAAATGCAGAGAGTCCTTAAGATGCTAAACAAGCGATAAAGTTTGGTGCTGAAGGAATAGGATTATGTAGAACAGAGCATATGTTTTTTGATGAAACAAGAATCTTAGCAATGAGAAAAATGATTTTATCTGAGAATGATGAAGATAGAAGAGAAGCTGTAATGGGGCTGTTACCATTTCAAAAAGAAGATTTCAAAGGTACACTTAAAGCCATGGAAGGAAAACCAGTAACCATTAGATTACTTGATCCACCCCTACATGAGTTTATAACCTTAAATGATAAGCAAATCAATGAACTAGCTGAAAACTTTGGCATAGATAGCTCAATAGTGAGTCAACGCATTGCAAGCCTCCATGAACTAAACCCTATGCTAGGACATCGAGGCTGTAGACTTGGGATTGCATATCCTGTAATTACAGAAATGCAAGCCCGCGCAATTCTAGAGGCGACTGCTGAACTTATTAAGGATGGTATAAATGTTTTACCAGAAATAATGATTCCATTAGTTGGAACAGTTACAGAATATATAGATCAAGAAAAGGTTGTTAGAGATGTTGCCTCAAAAGTTGAAAACAAATATGGTATAACATTAAATTATTTAGTAGGAACAATGATTGAACTACCACGAGCGTGTTTAACTGCAGATGAGATTGCAGAACATGCTGAATTTTTCAGCTTTGGAACAAATGACCTCACGCAAACTACATTTGGATTTAGTAGAGATGATATAGGATCATTTTTACCTGACTATTTAGAACGAAAAATTTTACCAGTAGATCCATTCCAAAGCTTGGATGTAAATGGCGTAGGTAAATTAGTAACAATGGCAGTTAACTATGGGAGGGGGAAAAATAAAAATCTAAAGATAGGAATATGTGGAGAGCATGGCGGTGATCCAAGCTCTATACATTTTTGTAAAGAAAATGGCCTAGATTACGTGAGCTGTTCTCCATTTAGAGTTCCAATAGCAAGACTATCAGCCGCGCAAGCCGAAATTTGATTAAATTTATTATTTCTAATTAATTAAAAAGTAAAAAGTCCCAGGTGGGACTTTTTACTTTTTTCAATGATCTTTTTTAAAACTAATATAAAAAACTTAGTCAACCATTTCTCCACCACCCAAAATATCTTCTAAGCTAATATCTCCATCTTCTTCCATTTTTTTCGCATCTGCAACTATTTTCTTCCTTGCGTCATCTACCTCTCTTTTTGGTAATGGCTTATCTACTGGCTCATACATTGCCTGTCTTTTTTGAGGTTGATTTTCTATAATCCCATCAACTATTTCTTGATCAATTCCTTTTAAGGCAACAGCTAATGCTGCCAAATCTGCAGATACAAATAATGATCTTTTTATATCATCTGGAAATTTTTCTAGAATATCCTCAAATGTTAAATGGTACTTTTTTATTTCTTTATAAAGCTCTGGGTTTTCATTAGAAATAGCCTGTAAGTATTTTTCTTCTTCATCGGCTGACATTTTGCCTATCATATCTGCTATTTCTTTTCCTCCACCTCTTGAAAAGTTTACTGTTCTAGGTAAAAATGATGCCTTTTCTTTCATTTTCGCAGCTACCTCAATAATACCTTCTAATGGAACATCATCTAAAGAGCCCAGTTGTATTAAGAGATCGCCTTTTTCTGTAGGAGGATATTTATCAAGTATTTGCATCCTTTTTTCTGGATCTAATTGAGCAAGCATAATTGCGACAACAGGGGCATCTTCTTTTGCTAATAAAGCACTTAACTGCTCCTCATTTAACTCTTCTAAAAAGGTAAATGGTTCAAGAGGCCCTTCCTCTTTCTCAGTTTGAAACTGTTCACTTAAAAACCCAAAATAAAATTCCTCCATTACTCTTTTCTTTACTAAAAATGAAACCTGACCCATCTCTCTTAGGCTTGATCTAATTTTACGGATTTCCGTTCTAGACAAACCTTTAACAAGAGTCATTGCTAGGCTTTCTCCCATAACAGAAAAAAGAATAGCAACTTTTTGTAAACCAGATAATGTATTATAATCGTTAATCATGCTATTCCTCCTTTATTCTTCTTTGGCTTCTTCTGCATCTGCTTCTTCTGCATCTGCTACATCTTCTCCACCACCACCATCTGTGGCTGGCTCTCCCCCTGAAGGAGCTGGTTGTTCTAGCCATTCTTTAACAATTGTAGTAGTCCTATCAGGCTGTCCAACGCTCATAGATACGACTGATTTTCTAATATCATCAATCTCACTGCGAACAACATTAGGATCTTCGCTAACTGGAACAGATGGAGTTATTGGAACCTCTTCATCAATTGCCTTTTCTGATCCATTAACACCATTGGTTTGATTGCTTTCAACTTTTTTTTCTGCAGATTCAACTGATTGTTCTGATTGATTATCTTTACCATTTTTTGAAACAGACTTTTTCTTTTTTTTCTTAGGCCTAGGCTTTCTCATCGGTCGCCCTCTTGGTGGGGGCGCATACATATATGGTGGCATCGGAGGTGGCCCTTGTTTATTTCTCAATAACATAAAAATAACAGCCGCTAGTAAAAGCACAACTAAAGCACCAAGACCCCATAAAATGATAGAGGAATCCATCCCACCTTCCATTTCAGACTGAAGAGCATCCATTTCATTTTGCACTATATCTAAAGCAGCAATTTTTTCCGCAAGCAACGAGTCTCTTTTTGCTTTTTCTTTTTCCCGGGCTTCTAATTCTTTTTGAATTTCCATCTGAGCCTGTTGTTGCGCGTCAACCGAATCCTGCAACATTGACCGTAATAACATTTGTCTAAGCCCCTGTAATTCATTATCTAATAGTGCAAACCGAGCAGAATCAAGAGAACCTTTTTGTTTTTCCTTTTTTACACTATCAGTTGTATTTGATACAGTTAGCATTTCTTTCAAAGCAGTTATCTCTGTATTGAGCTTATCCATCTTCATTGAATCTCTTAACATCAACTCTTTTTTCTCTTGCTCATAAGCTTGAAGCTTTGCTTGATCTTGCATTTGTTGGAGCTGCTCATTAAAAAATTCTCTGTCTTCCTCACGCCGTTTGCTTTCTTCTGATCTGTAAGATTCTATTTGAGTTTTCCAATCCTCTCCTTCAGAAATTCGTTTTTGCTCCAATATATCAATTTTTTCTGCTATGTTTTTTAGCATAATTTGTTCAGCAGAACGCTTGTCCCTACGTTCTTTAAAGCTAGCTGTCATAATAGTTAACTTATCACCCCTAGACCGATCAAATTTTGATGCAGCCATTGTTAGTTGCCTTATGTTTTCGATTAGCTCTGGAGCAGCGCCTTCTTGCAAAATTAAACTAAGCTCCATTTTCTTTACCTCTGCTCGCGCTGGTCTTTTGCTTCTCAAAACCTTATCAACTGCGGGTTCTAAAGAACCTGTGTTTTCTTCTTCAAAACTATTATCCATCGGTCTCATGGTTTCTGGCGCAATTGGTTTTGATTTTGGTCTTCTTGGCTTTGGGGGCTTTTTTTCTGAAACATCAACTTCAAACCCAGGGATCGGTAAGCCTATAGAGTATAAATTATCCTCGGCCTCAGCCTCTTGTAAAATTTCATCCTGCATTTCTAATAGAGCCTGAGCAGTTTCTTGAGCTGGACTTAGCGACTTTCTTTTTGTAGGCGTAGCTCTAGGAGATAACATAGTTATCTGCTCTTCAACTTCATCTACAATTTCAAGCTCTACATCTACGTTTATAACGTATTTATGGCTATCAATAATTTTAGATAAAGCTTCTTGTATACGCCCCTTAACAGTATTTTCAACCTCCAACTTCTGCGAGAGGTAGCTAATACCTCCTTGACCCATAACAATAGCCATCAATAAGGCCATGCAGGTCAATAATATTTTTATATTTTTAGTTCCATTTATCATATGGTACTCCTTGGTATGTGTTTGCTCCGCATTTTAATTTTTTATTTACCTTCTTCATAAGAAGTAGCTGAACGCCCTTTTCCATGATGAGGCGGTTGAATAAATGTTATTTGTATCCTTCTGTTGGCTTTCTTTTGTTTTTGATTTTTATTTAAGGATAAAACCGTTGGTGCTTTTTTGCCACTCTTTTCATCTAGAACAATATCTTCATCCCATGTTAATGTAAGAGGATTATACATTGGATTTTCGCTTCTAATACTATCTATACCGCGAGGATACCAGTCACCATATCCTGCCGCTACTAGCCTTGGAGCTGGTACTTTTTGCTCAATCATATAACGAACAACCGTTGCTCCTCTTGCCGCCGAAAGCTCCCAATTGCTAGCATAAAATTTTTGCCATTTTTTAGGCATAGGGTCGCTATCTGAATGGCCAGCAACTTCAACCTGAAATGGACTTGCTTGAATCCTTGGGATAATCTCATCATTTAATAAGGTTTTTAGCTCTGGTTTCATGTCTGCTTTTCCTGAAGGGAACGCAAAATCACCCTTAATATTTACAATTAACCCCTTTGAGCTGGTCTGAATATCAATCGGAGGATCTCCTTTTGGGTTTTCTTTTTTCATTTCTTCAATTGAATCTTCCATTTCTTGTTTCATCTGAGCAAGGTTTTCTATCGGCTCAAACTCTCCTTCTTCTTCTGCCGCTCCATCTTTCTTTATTTTACTCCCAAGAGATTTGCCTTCGGAGTTAGCCATTTCCTGAAGTTTAACAGGATCCATAGTAGAGATAGCAGCTAATAAAACAAAAAACGCAAACAAAAGAGTCATCATGTCTGCAAATGTACCAAACCAACCAGGCAAACCCTCTTCAACAGAGTTAGCTCCTGCTTCAAACCCTTTATTAAAGGCTTTCTTTTCACCTGGGGTCATTCCCATTTAAATTACTCTCTCTTCCATTCAGATGGCGGAATAAATGAATTAAGTTTTTCTCTTACGATTAGAGGATGTTTCTTTTGATGTATTAAACGAGCGGCCTCAACAAGCAAACATGAGGACATAGACGTTTGGGTTGTTTTATTCCCCATTTTCTGGGCCATAGGTAAAAAGAAAAGATTGGCAAAAACTGCTCCATATAGAGTAGTAATAAGAGCAGCAGCCATACCACCACCAAGATTATCGGCGCCACCTTCTCCACCAAAGCCTGCTAACATCAAAACCAAACCAATCAGAGTCCCGACCATTCCCCATGCTGGAGCCAGATCACCCATAGATTTAAGCATATCTGTCTGAGTCTTTTCCCGTTTTTCTCTATACTCAATCCTAGTCTCCATCACCTCGGTAAGTTCTTCTAATGAATAGCCATCCACAACCATTTGAACTCCGTCCTTGAAAAAATATGTTTTAATAGAGTCAACTGCTTTTTCCAAGTCCGAGGGACCCTTTCTAGCTGACTCAGCCACTTCACAAGCCTCATCAACAAGCGGACCCATTTTATCATCAGCTGGTTTTAAAACCGCCCCGATTGCTTTACCCAACGCGGAAACGTGGTACATAGGGAAAGCAACAAAAATAGAAGCAATCATACCTCCAGCAACAATTCCAAAACTTGGTGGAGATATAAAATCTCCGAAGCCCCCTGCTGAGCCCTCTACAAAAAGGGCATATGCAATACTTCCAATCATAAAAAATAACCCTAGAAGCACACCGACAATTAAAGCTATATCCATATTTTAATCCTCAATAAAATTTGTGTTTTTCATTTTATTTTCATTTAGAGCTTTTAATATATTTCTCACATCCGTGTATTCTGGATCTAGCCTTAAAGCAAGATTCCAGTTAATTGTTGCTCTTTGAACATCACCTAATTTATAATATATCGAACCTCTTCTGGCATAGGCAAGTGCAAGATTAGGATTTAATTCTAGTGCAAGGTCAACTTCTTTTAGGGATTCTCTATAATCACCAGCATAAAAATAACGAAGAGACTTAGATAGATGCCTAAGTGCCTCATTCATATTTTTCTCAGATACATTAGATGAGAGCTTTAGAGATTTTAAAGAATCGTTCAAAAACCGGGACTCCTGTTCCATAGAGTTTAATCGAACCATTAAATTTCTCATCTCATTATTCATAAGAGCCATTGAATCTTTCATTGATAGAACAGCAAAATCTGCCATAGCAATTGTTGAATCCTGATGGAAGGGTGTCCTGCTAGAAGCTGTGGGTCCTCTGGTCCCAGGATATAAAGGTACGCCAGATGGGCTTGAAGGTCCTCTGGTTGGGACTCTATTCATTTGCCTTGGAACCGCCATGTCTAATCCGATTGTAAAACCTGGATGACCTACCCAATAACGTTGTTTAAATGTTGGGAGTTTATCAATGTGGGTGAACCCAAGGTTCAGGCGGTAATCCGAGGTAAGGGGGATGCGGAGTCCCACATTTGCACCTGTACCATCAAATTCACCCACAATATCTAGCCCACCTGCTTTTGCAAGGTAGGGGGTTTTAAAAACAAATCCTAAAAATACTCCACTATTGTTTGTCACTGAATCTGGGTCAAGCTCTAGTGTGTCCATAGGAGCTAACCCGCCAGTACCAAATCCCATATAAGTATTCATTTTATAGTCACCCAAATCTTTTTCACTACCCAAAACAACAAAAAACGATAAAAGTTGCGTGTTTAAGCTTAGAATTTGGTCAGATGTTTGGTCATTTTGGAAAACGACATCCTGCAATCCTATAGAAATAGAAATATCATTATAAGTAAAAATCCGCTGCTGAACATGAAATCCGAATTCGACAGGAGAGCTGTATTGCGAAGTGTCTATCCGGCTAATTGCAGTTGTATCACCTCCTTGAACAGCAGAGAAACCAACAGAAAAACCCTTGTTTAGTTCCATATCAAAGTATACACCTTTTGCAGTATTTAAAGGATTAAAGTTGTGAATTTCTGTTCCAAAGCCCGTTCTGAATAAATATGGAGCTTTTTGGACACTGGAAGTAGGCACTCGCATCATTAAACCTGGCCTGGTATAAACAACTCTGGTTGATGCAGTTAAAAAGGAGATCATCCCAAAAATAATTGTTAGCCTTTTCAATCGGTTTTTCACTTTGTTTTTTCTCTAATTATTTTTAAAAAAATTTATTGGTACTCTTCCCAATCAATCACATAGGAATACCCAATGAAAGCACCAAAGTCTTGAGGAACGTATAATTCAAACTGACCCATAGCACCTGGAAGCAGACTAGCATCTGATACAATTCCACTTTCAAAAGTATTATATGATCCTTTTGCAAAAGTTGTTAAAGTTTTTGTTTCTCCACTCCAGTTCTTACGAAAAACAAAATCTACTTTTACAAAATCAGCTCGCCTTCCTCCGATGTTTTTCACTTCCCCCTGAAATATAACATTCCCTTGATTATCTTTCTTCTCAGAAATATTACCTACCAAAACACAGTTTGCTGAAAACTTAGCAGATGCATTTCGAGCAGAAGAGTTGGTAGATGTATATTTAGGCTGTGCAAGCTTTGGCATAGGAGGCGGTGTATAGCTCTCCCTTATCTGTTCAGGAACATATTCTTGCCTATCTTCAGATATAACATTATCAACAATTCTAACAACCTGACTCCTATCAACTATGAGATAACCTACAAGTGTTTCAACTTTCAAAGATTTGTCGTCTTGGTATACAATTTTACCAAATACAGTACTCCCATTTTTTAAAATAATTTCTTTTGAATACATGGTTAATGGATTAACCCACATTTTACTTAAAGCTTTTAGATCATCAAGCTCCTGGTTTAAATGTTTAAACTCAGCGGATAATCTCTTTATCTCAAAACTTAGTTCATTAACAATAAAATGTTTGCTGGGCACTCCAGTTGCCTCTGGTGTTCTCGGTAGCGATGGTTCTAGATTTGGAATAGCTGTTGGTAGACTCGGTCCTGAAGATGGTGATTGTTGAGATTGTATTTGTTGTTTTGGCTTATCTTCAGCAATTTCTTCTTTGGGTGTATTAGATATGGAAATCTCACCTAAGTCTTTTTTCTTGCCCTGATCAAGCGATATCATCAGAGTACCAGTGCCTTTGTCTCCATGTTCTACGTTAATTGTGTAGTCACCTGGTTCAAAGTCTTTTATTTTGGCACTGAAAGTACCTTTTTTCTTATGCGTCTCAATGGGTTTTTTTAACTGGCTATCGCCATCCAATAAAATATCCACTTTTGCTTTACCAACAGGATCTCCATCATCATCTACAACTTTCCCTGTAAGAGTAAAGCTTTTTGCATTTAGTACCCCCCCCAAAAATATCAGGAGGACCGTTACGGTCGCCAGCCGTATTTGTAGGCTTTTTAGTAGTGTCATTTTTTTTTACCTCGGATTATGAACACTTTTCGCAACTTTTTGCGCTAAAGATAGAGAATTTTACCGCCAAAATATCAATGTGTCAAGATATTAAAATAAATACGAATTAATTCCAAAATGTGTTTAGTTTTTCCTTTCTTGTCTCGGTTTCTATTTTTTTCCCAACTATTTCATTTCGAAGTTTTTCTGTTAAATAACGTTCTAATGCAGAATTAAAAGACTCAATAATTAAATCAAAGTCCTTATCACCCAACTTATAATAAGCCAATCCAATATAGTAATAGGGTTCACCATTTGTTTCATCCGCTTGTGCTGCTTTTGAATAAAATTGTATAGCCTTCCACAACTTATCGGTATTGCCCGTTAAATACATTTTATGCCCTTTGGCTAAATTTAAATTATAAATTGAAACAGGATCCTGTTTATCATAGATCAATGCCTCTTCAAAGTGATATATTGCATTTTTATAGTTATTCTCCTTAATAGCTTTTAACCCTAGCTCTTTATGCGAAAACATTACGGCAGCTAAATAATTTTTATTTGAATTTAAATTGTTAAAAAGAGAATCTTTTTTTGCCAAAAAGTTGTTCGGATCTTTTTTTGCCAAAACTAAATATGAGTTTTGAAAACAATTTAAAAAAGTCAAGATAGTAAACATTAATATCAGTGGGCATTTTAACTTATCCAGCATAGTTAAACAAATCTTGATTTTCTCGAAAAGAATTATATATCTCATCCATTGACTCAGCAACATAATACCTATCTTGAATATTACTATAATCAAAACATGTCATAACCACTTCATTAATATCATACTTTATAAATTTTGACTTTTTTGATTTGCCCATGGCACAATTAATTACATTGCGAGTTTCATCATAAGAAGAAATAATTCCTGACCCATATATTTCATAATCTATATCATTTTTTTCTCGGCGAAACACATCTGATTCACCATTGTTTTTAACGAGTCCAAATTCATAAGTCCACCAGGCAAAATTTTGTAATCTTTTCAAATTATGAGAAACAAGATCAGGCTCAAAAGAATTTTCATTTTTAAGTATTTTGTAGCCTAAAGAACCTACCTCCCAGATAAATTCTGCATAGTCCTTATTCATTAAAAAAGGGACATGTGCCTGAACATCATGAAATATGTCAGGTTCAGGAGTATAACCATCATTATTTTTAATATCAATACCACTATATTTATCATCAAATCGTGGGGACTTTCTTATTATATCTGTAACAGGAAACTTTCGTTTATGGTTTAATTCAAAAAAAAGTTTCTCTTCCAAAAACCCAGAAACAGGATATAAAGACCAACCAGTTGAATTAAAAATAAGAGGTGAGATGGAATCAAACTCTGGAAACCTATCGCTTGGAATTGGAAGAGCTGATATACCAATTAAATATTCTTTTGATGCATACTGATTAAGAACAAGTTCCAACCGTTGATAGAGTTCAGCCCAAAGTCGATTTTCCAAATTTGTCACTTCATCATATTTTTGAGGCTTATAATAGTTATCAGAATAACCAAATATTTTTACTCCACCTATAGCGTTTGGTATAACATTATTGAATAAAGTTTCGTATTTATTAATTCTGATATCCTCTTTTAATCAACTTAATATTTAAAAAATTCTTTCCTCAATTTAAAATATATCTACCACAACCATATATAAGTAATAGCGCTATTTCCTCTTCCTAAATCATTATCATCAAAATTATCACACGCATCTCTCATTTCATTCGTCTCTTTATTAAAAATAGAATAGTTTTCTCCATAGATAACGCCCTTAAAACGGCCTTTCTGCTCATTACACCATTGACGGACTTTTTCCCTTAACAACCCTGATCCATGGCCAGTAATGACTTTTATAATTTTAATTTTATTCTCATGAGATGCTTGGCTGACTGTTGTCTCAAGAGCAATTATAGCCTGATCCAGACTACGATATGAATGCCCTATGTCTAATACAATTATTTTCTTTTTAGGCATAATTATTATATAACTTAATCACGTAAAATATAATAAAACTGACTATACAACTATATATATGAAAAAAATTATTTTAGGCCGAACAAATCATAAGGTTTCTACAATTAGCCTTGGGACCTGGTCCTTTGGCGGCCCAAATAAATCAGGCAATGTTTCAGTAGGTTGGAGCAACCAGAATCAATTAGACTCAACCTCCGCCTTGACTAAAGCATGGGAAAAAGAAATTAATCACTGGGATACTGCTGACGTGTATGGTGACGGGCTTTCTGAACTAATTATAGGTAAAATGTGGAACATAGTTCCTAGAGACAATATTTTTTTGGCAACAAAAGTAGGATGGGATAGAGGGAATTATAGCCACTGGTATCACCCAAAACAAATGATAAAGAATATGGAACGATCCCTAAAAAATTTAGATACAGATTACGTAGACCTCATCTATCTACACCATTGTAATTTTGGAAAAAATGGAGAATATTTTGATCCCGCACTAGAAATATTAGAAAATTTTAAAAATGAAGGGAAAACACGCTTTATTGGTTTATCAGATTGGAGCTGTCGAAAAATCATGAAATTCGTCAACCAGTGCAATCCTGATGTAGTACAACCATTGAGAAATTTAATGGATGATTCTTATGAACAATCTGGGCTTAAAGCGCACGTAGAAAAACACAATCTAGGGGTGTGCTTTTTTTCTCCCTTAAAACATGGTTTTCTAACAGGAAAATATCACCAGGTTCCAAAATTCCAAGACGGCGACCATCGATCACAGATTCCAGAGTTTAAAAATGTTAGGCTAATAAAAAAAATGCGAGAAAATAAAAACAAAATTGAAAAACATTTCCCGAACATTGATAATCCTGTTTTACACGGTTTAATAAATTCTCTTTTAATTGATTCAAAAACAGGTTGTGTCTTGTTAGGACAACGCAATCAAGATCAAGTAAACATTGCTGCCTCTATTAGTGATTCAATTTCTAGTGAGGATGCAAAGTGGATAAAATCTCTTTATCAAAATTAAAATAATTTTGATTTGGTTCTGCTATATTTGCTGTCTAGAATTCAATAAAAATTTATAGTAACCTAATGAAAAAAAATCCAATTATCCCTCAACCCACCTCCATCAAAATGAAACCAGATTATTTAAACCTTAAAAAAATAAAAGGCATAATGATAATTGAAAACTCCAAAGAACTAATTAATATAGCCAATATTTTCAAAAAGTTTTTATCACCAATATCTAATTTGAAGATTTTACCTTGGGATAATAATTCAGATAAATATCTAAAAATAATTATTGGGGAAAAAACTAATATTAAAAAAGGCGGCTATAGCTTAATAATTGATGCAAAAGCAGGTATCCTTGTTCAGGCATCAACAGAGCAAGGCCTGTACTATGGTTTCCAAACCTTCCGCCAGCTTGCACCAATTGATCTAGAAAAAAAAGTAACTACAAATAGTGTAAAAATAAAAAATTGCTCGATAAAAGATTCCCCAAAGTTCCAGTATAGAGGCATGCATCTAGATGTATCAAGACATTTTTTTGATATTGATTTTATTAAAACATATATTGATATGATTGCCTTACATAAAATGAATTTTTTCCATTGGCACTTAACAGATGATAACGGATGGCGTGTTGAAATTGAACAATATCCTGATTTAAGTAAAAAATCCGCATATAGGGTCGATCGAGAAAACCAACCCTGGCGAGATTGGGATCCTATATTACCAGGAGAAAAACCTACCTATGGAGGTTTTTATACTAAAAAAGAAATTAAAGAAGTAGTCGAATATGCTTCTGAAAGATATATAACCATAATACCTGAAATAGAAATGCCTGCCCACACATCAGCTGTTTTTGCCGCTTATCCAGAGTTTTCTTGCAAAGGGAAAACCTTAAATGTTGTCCCTGGCTCTTATTGGCCAACGATAGACATATTCTGCGCTGGAAATGATTCTGTTTTTTCTTTTCTTGAAAATATACTTACTGAAATAATAGAGCTATTCCCTGGTAAATATATTCATATAGGTGGAGATGAAGCAGATAAAACCTATTGGAAAACATGCAAGAAATGTCAAAAAAGAATAAATGAAGAAAATCTTAAAAACGAAGAAGAGTTACAGAGTTATTTTATTAAAAGAATTGAAAAATTTATTTTGAAAAAAAATAAAAAACTTGTTGGGTGGGATGAAATTTTAGAGGGCGGTCTTGCATCATCTGCAACTGTTATGAGCTGGCGAGGAACCCGTGGTGGAGTTGAGGCTGCTAAGGCAGGTCATAATGTTATTATGTGTCCAACCACTCATTGTTATTTTGACTATTATCAATCAAACAAAAGCAAATCAAAGCAACCTGCATTTGATGGTTACATACCACTAGAAAAAGTATATTCTTTTAACCCAGTCCCAAAAGAGCTTTCGAATGAAGAATCAAAATATGTTTTGGGTGGGCAAGGGAACCTATGGACAGAGTTTGTAAAGACACCTGAGCGAGCTCAACATATGGTTTTGCCTCGAATGACTGCTTTATCAGAGGTACTTTGGACAGGAACCAATACTAACACATACAAAGACTTTTATAAACGATTACAATATTTAAAAGAACGATACAAAATACTAAAATGGAACCACGCCCCTATTTAGATATTCATCTTTCATTGATTGATTATTAAAGGAAATTTTTTATTAATAATCATTTTTATTCCATCTTCAGAACTGTTAAATAGTTGGTTGTTCCAGGTAAACCAACTGGAACACCTCCTGTAATTATAAAACGTTGGCCTTTAGATACCAGGCCTTTTGTTTTTAATTCTAAAGAAACAAGACTTGGTATGTCATCTGCTTTTTTATACTCTGGAACCAAAAAAGGTTCAACTCCCCAAACAATAGATAATTGTCTATATATTTCTTTAAATGGAGTCATCGCAATTATCATTCCATCGGGCCTATAGCATGACATTTTCCTTGCAGTACTTCCAGTATGCGTCATCGTAACTATCGCATTTATATCTAAATCGTAAGCGACAGAGCATGCGGCATGACTTATTGCCTGTGCTATTCCTAAATGTTGTTGGTCTTGTTGTACTTTAAAAGTTCTATAGTTAATACTAGACTCGGTTTCATTTATTACTTTTTTTAAAACCTTAATCACTTTTTGTGGAAAAGCACCTATTGCTGTTTCTCCTGTAATCAATAGCGCATCTGCACCATCTAATATCGCATTCGCTATATCACTCACTTCTGCTCTGGTTGGCACTGGCCTTTTAACCATTGAGTCAAGTATCTGTGTCGCAATTACCGCAGGTTTTCCCAGGTATCTAGATTTCTGAATAACCTCTTTCTGAATTAATGGTACCTTCTCGATTGGCAATTCCACGCCTAAGTCTCCTCTGGCAACCATAACCGCATCAAAAGATTTGATAATTGATTCGAGATTTTCCACTGCCTCCCATTTTTCTATCTTTGCCATTATTGGTACATTATATCCTAATTCAATAATTTTAGATTTAAGCCTTTCATAGTCCATTGCCTCTCTTACAAAAGACAATGCAATCCAATCAGCACCATTTTCCAAGGATAATTTTAGATCTTCAAGATCCTGTTTGGTTAATGAGGGAACATCTAAAGAAACACCTGGAAAGTTGACACCTTTCCGGTTTTTTATTTTCCCGCCAACACAGCGCC
>CAZLPW010000009.1:30599-45622 GCA_964561495.1 uncultured bacterium
ACAGTTTAATGTTTTATCTGAAACTTTATCAATTACCTCTAGCAATATTCTTCCATCATTAATCAAAATTTTAGCTCCAGGTAAAACTTCTTTAAATATTGTGTTTTTTGACACTGATATTACATCAGGCCCAGTGTTCTCACTGCTTACGGTTATTTTTTCCCCGATTGAAAGTCTAATTATTGATTCTAGATCAGCGACTCTAATTTTTGGACCTGATAGATCTGCAAGTATTGTTGGGCGAATTTTATTAGCAGTTTTTATAGATTTAATTTGTTGAAAATAAAATAATTTATCTTGATAATCTCCATGAGATAAATTGATTCTAAAACAGTTAACACCTCTTTCAACTAATTCAGTAATTGTTTTTAAATCTGAACACTGGGGACCGAGTGTTGCAATTATTTTCGTACGTGTGTTTTCCATCTTGTTAAATTACCAGTCTTCTAACTCTTAATAAATGATATTAATATTAAAAAAAATAAAAATTTATTTATCAGCCTTTATTTTTTTTATAAGCTGTGATAACACACCGATAGGAAAATGGGAAGAGCCAAGAGTCATTTTAATATCCATAGATGGTTTTAGGGGTAGCCTTTTAAAAGAAAAAAACTTTGAAAAGAGATGCCCGAATCTATTAAAATTAATGAATAATGGCAGATGGTGTAGCCAAGTAGTATCTGTTTTCCCTTCTCTTACCTACCCCGCACATACATCAATGATAACTGGAGTAGCCCCCGAACAACATGGGATTACTAATAACAGAGTCTTCAATCCAGCTAAAAATTTTATTGATTGGTTTTGGCATGCTGATTCAATAAAAACGCCCACGCTAATAACAAAAGCAAATGAACAAAAATTGATAAGTTTAGGGGTTTCTTGGCCTGTGACAGTAGGCGCACCAATTGATTATTTATTACCAGAATTCAAATCTGTTAACGATAGTATATCAACGGTAGATCTAGTAAGAAAACATGACAATCCAAAACATTTTCTTGAAACAGCAAAAATAAGAGGTATAATTCCAGAAAATAACAACCCCGAAGGGTTTAATAGAGACCTTCTCCTTCATCAACTATTTATGGACACATTTATCAGGAAAAAACCAAACTTATCTCTTTACCACATGATAGAAACAGATTTTGCTCAACATAAATATGGTAAGAACTCTGAAGAAGCCTGGAAAGCTTTTATGTTTATGGATTCATTGATCGGAAAGATCGTGTCATTACTTGATGAAAACGGTTTGTGGAATACTACGACATTGATTATAACAGGAGACCACGGCTTTAAAAATTATAACTATGAAATATCTATTAACCGTTTATTTGAAAACAAAGGATGGTTAAATATAAAAAATGGTGGGATATACAATTGGGAAGTTGTTGCAATACCATCTGGTGGATCCGCATTTATACATATAAAAGATTCAAAAAATGAAAAATTAAAGCAAAAAGTACGTATAGCATTATCTCAACAAAATGAGTTCGAAATTTTGGAAGAAAGACATGTCGCTGGATCTTCATTATCTCTACATAAATCTGATTTTATTTTACTAGCAAAAAAAGGCTATACCTTTACTCGATCTATTGATCAACCATTTATTAAACAAAAATTTGGAGGTTCCCATGGTGGCGATCCGAAAGATAAAGAGCTTTATACGGGATTCATCGCAGTGGGACCATCAATTGATAAAGGAGTTAATAGTAAAATGGTGATAACAGATATTGCAGAAATTATTTCATCAATTTTAGGATTGAATCTAGATGATAATAATTAATTTAGCACCTGATTGGCTGCAAGTTCAAAATGCGGAATAGGAACATCAAAAAATTCTATCTCATCTTTTGTCATTTTAAATGCGCCACCCATTTTCCCTATTGGAGTTTTTAAAGGACAGTAGCTCGTATATTCATAGTGTTCATTTTTTTTGATCCATGGTTGTTGACCAACTACCCCAGGTCCGTATATGTCCTCAGTGTTTCCATTGCCATCTATAATATTCCAATAACGACTTATAAGCCTAACAGAATTTGTTCCTTTATTCAAGATATTAACTTTATAGGAAAATAAAAAGTAAAACTTCTGCGGGAAAGATTTATTGGCTAAATATTTTGTTTTTACATTAACTATAACATTATTTTCCATAATAGAAAATTAATTCCTTTAACTTTTACGTACCATTAAATCCATATAAATTTTCAACTGTTATGAATGAGAACCGCCGACTTCTTTTATTCTTTTTTCTTATCATAGGGATAGGGGTTGCTCTGTTTATTACAAAAAACCGAGGTTTTAGTCCTAGTAGCTCTCCTAATATCCTTCCAAATGAGGTAATGGATCATATTAGATATTTATCAGATGACGATCGCAAAGGCAGATATCCAGGCACAATGGAAAGTCGCGATGTAATCTCATATATTATAAAACAATTT
Source organism: uncultured bacterium (assembly GCA_964561495.1). Taxonomy (GTDB): domain Bacteria; phylum Fidelibacterota; class Marinisomatia; order Marinisomatales; family UBA1611; genus CAZLPW01. Next base: position 33,035 of record CAZLPW010000009.1, read on the forward strand.
CGGTCCTATGGAATAAAACCAGGTCTCAATAATCGCTCCTATACTCAGACCTTTGACCTTATTGATAATTTGGAACTGGGGGAAAACAATTTTATGGTTATTGATGGCGACACACTTTCCATAGAATCTGACTATATGCCTCTTTGGTTCTCTGGAAAAGGATTTGTTTCTGCTCCTATTGAATTTGCTGGTTATGGATTTAATATAAATGAAGGTAACCTAAATTGGAATGATTATGAAAGTATCGATGTAAAAGGAAAGTGGGCACTGGTAATGCGTAATAATCCAGAAAGAAACGTTAGGCACTCAGTATATGGTCCACACTCCACGTTCTATAAAAAAATGTTAGTCGCTAAAGATAACGGCGCAGTAGGAATAATTTTTATATCGCAAAAAGAAGACTCCACACTATTTCCATTTAAATATATACCAGAATACGGCAACACTGGTATCCCAGCTATTCACTTAGACAACATTTTGGCGGATAAAATATTAAACGAGTCTGGATGGGACAGAGAAAAACTTCAAAAAGCAATGCAAAACAACGCGACCACTGAACTAGTTAAATTATCAAAAATAAATATCTCTGCTAATATCGATATAAAAGAAATTAAAATAAGAGCGGCAAACGTTATCGGAGAACTTAGAAGTGGACACAGAGAGTTTCGCGATCAGTATGTGGTTATTGGTGCACATTTTGATCATCTTGGCATGGGCGGCAGTGGCTCGGGATCATTAAGGCCAGACAATTTAGCCATACATAATGGTGCCGATGATAATGCGTCTGGAGTTGCGGGTCTGCTTGAGATAGCCCACCTGCTAAAAAGCCAAACTAGTCGGTTAAAAAGAAGTATTCTCTTTATTGCATTTGATGCCGAAGAAAAAGGCCTCATCGGGTCTAAACACTTTGTGGAAAATGCCCCTATAGAATTAGATAATATAACTACAATGATTAATTTAGATATGATAGGACGCTTAGACTCGGTTGTGTATGTTGGTGGAGTTGGAACCTCAATATTATTTAGTCACCTGCTTGATACTCTAGAAAATGAAACAGACTTGATCATAAGCAAAAGTGTCGGAGGCTATGGTAGAAGCGATCATATATCATTCTATAATAATAATATACCTGTTTTATTCTTTTTTTCTGGCTCCCACCAACATTATCACACCCCAGACGATGATTGGAAGCTGATTAATTTAAAAGGAGAGACAGAGATCTTAAATTTAGTTCACAAGCTTGTCTATAAACTTGCGCGAGTAAAAGACAGACCTGTTTTTCAAAACAGTGGCCTTAATAATGTAAAAATGAGCCCCACCACCTTAAGGGTAACTCTAGGGCTAATGCCGCACTATGGAAACCCCGGGAATGGTCTAAAAATCGAGGCCATCACAAAAAAATCTGGCCCCGCAGCAAAAGCTGGAATTATAAAAGGTGATATAATCAAAAAGATAAACGGAAAGTCAGTCAAAGATATTTATGAATACATGGAGCGCCTGGGTGAATTAAGAGAAGGAATGACGATACCAATTGAAATTGAAAGGGCTGAAAAAACTTTAATTTTATCGGTTGATCTTTAGCCCTCTGATGCTCTTTTTTTAATTTCCTCTGTTAATTCTAATACTGCCATCACATAATTATCTGCATGGTTATAGGCATAAACAGACTTCCAAATATCTCCACCTTTAGCATAGTTCTTGCTGTTTGACCGATAGCCATTTAGTCTAAGATAATTAGCTATGCTTCCTAAAACATCTGGCCAATCATAGGGCTGTCGAACTCCATCTTCATTAAAGTCAATCGCATAACTATTAAAGCTAGATGGAATAAACTGACCATATCCAAAAGCGCCTGCGTAAGATCCACCAATAAGTTGGGTATCTAGTTGGTCTTCAAAACAATACTTTAAAAACTCGGCGAGCTGTTTAGAGGCCCACTTAGACCTCTTGGGCATCTCATGAATTTGAGTATATAAAGAATTAAAAACTGAAAACTGAGAGTGGTGTGATCCGTAGTTACTTTCGATGCCTGCGATTGTAACAATTATAAATGGATCTACCCCAAACTTTTTTGACACCTTAAGAATTAGCTTAATATTTTCCTTATAAAATTTAGCTCCAGCTTTTATCCTAGACTCTTTAACAAAAATTTTCCTATAGTCTGACCATGATTTTTTTTCGTATGGCTTTGCAAACCTTTCAGCTATTTCAGGGTGTATTTTTACCTCACTATGAGTAAAAGCTTCACGCACAAAAGCCTCAGGAATCTGAGCATCAGATAGTTTGTCAATCACCATCCTATATGCAATATCATTCTCAATGTTTTGCCCGATAAGAGCTGTCGCTAGAATAATAAAAGTTTTTACTATTGCATTTTTCATAATCAAGAATCTACATTTATATTTAATTGCATATACAGAAAAGAATATTGGCAAATTTTAAAACAAACTATAATTAAAATAATTATGACTCCTTTATTTTTTTCATTTTTATCGTTCTAAAAATTAAAATATAAACAAACATATTTTTTATTTGCAAAATTAATTTTTTATTTATTATATTTAACTATTACTTAATTAATAAAAAATAAACTTAATTATTTAAAGGAGTTTTATTATGAAAAATTACATAGCTTTATTTGCTTTAATAACAGCTGCACTTGGACAACAAGGCGTAAGCGCTCTCCCAACACAAGTGAAAGCAATTTACAGCCTCGCAGAATCTTCAACGATATCTAAAGAAGATATAGACAACTATATGCAATATAAGTATGGGAAAACCGCAAACAGCTTAACTCAAAACGAGGCTGCGGAATTAATTACAGACCTACAATCAGGAACAATAAAGTTAAAACAAATTATCAGCTTTACAAAAAAGCAAAGTCCTATATCAGAACCAAAAAATCTAGAGCTAGCAGCAATACTTGAGCCTGGAATGTCTAAGCTGTTTCACTTTAGAGACAGATCTGTAAGACAAGGAACAATCGAGTCAGTCGAAGATGAAATTGTGGTACTAATAACTAGAACAGGAAAGTTTAGAATACCAAAAACCGAGTTCCTATCAGAAACGGCAGATGTTACTATAAGGAATGGAGAAAGGTACAACGGAATTGTTTTAGCAGAAAAACCAGAATCTTTTTTAATCCGAACCAATTTTGGTGATGCAACAATACAAAAAACAGAAATAGTGGCTATCAAGCGTTTTCACGGAGGTATAATGGCAAAAGAGTCCGAGGATAAAAGAAAGTTCTACCAAGGGGACCAAGAACTGATTCACGTTTTTCGTGACCCCACCGCTTTCCCCCTAAGGACAAACACAGCATATATAAGCGGCCTCTCAATCGGATATGGATTAACTGACCGCTTTATGATTACCTCCCGATTTGGTTCAAATTTTGCGGGAGACATTAATTTACATCCAAGAATGCGATTCTACCATCGCAAGACAGCAAAAAGAGAGCGCGCAATGTCCTATGGGTTTGGGTTTCATAGAAACTATCCAATTAAAACAATTGTTGGCAACTATTCTCATGCAGTAAAAAGAATTACAAAAAATATAAGTGGTAACCAAATAGGAAGCCCAGAATACTTGAACCAGGATGGACTAGATGAAGATGTCTTTGATAACGCTCTGCAAAACCCTGACGCGACAATGATATATGCTGAATTTTACCTTGTCTACTCTTCACGAAGAATAAACCCCAATGGAAGAGGAAAGATTGGTTATAATCTTGGGATTAAAACATCAAACGCTTTTTACAAGAAAAACGACATGCTTCGCAAAGGTGTTGAGCGCTACGGGGACAATGAATATTATGACTACGAATGGGACAGTAGCGCTTTATACAATGTACCACTTAGAGCGTGGCTGTCGCTAGAATATGACCTAAGAAAAGATCTTAAGTTTTTGGCTTCAACCTGGATTGACAATGGCTGGAAAACGAGATCCTTTGGGCAGGTAATATCCGATTATTCAGGGAATGATGGCTCTTCCTCTTTTGCGCTAGACGGCAGAGGCGGGAAAGCAGAGCTCTTTGATTTTGACTTTGGCTTTATGTACGCTATGAACGAAAGCTTCCGCGTTGGCATTCACTTTAACCAACCATACATAGACTTTTACTGGGAGTTTTACGAATTCTAAAATGGATTTTATTTCTTCTTATAAAAAAATACAACTTCTTGGCCTTTCTTTGTTTTTATGTGCAACTTTAAGCGCACAAGAAAACACTGTCCAAGTAACAAAAGCAAACAATGACAAGCTCTCTGGCGAGTTTCTAGGAACATACATGGATCACATTCACCTACTTGTAAACAGCAAGCTTGTCTATGTGCACTGCCAGGATCTTAGGTCGGTTAAAAAGGATCGCTCCGATTTCCCCTATGATTGTTCAAAAAACACCATAGCCCCTGACGTCCTTTTCCCGCCTAGGTTTGACCCTATGACTGGGAAAATTGTACAAACGATTCCTAATATTTTTAGAAAAAGATCACTATCAAAAAACAATAACAACCAAATTCTATCTAAGCGCACACAAAACAGTACCAAGACAAATGGAAACACCTACATAACGAGAGCAGAAGTATTAGAGTTAATTAACTCAGAGATAAAAGATCAGGTTAAATTAGAAATCTCAAACCAGCTAGCACAAAAACAAAACACACAAATTTTTATAAATAAGAAAAAAGACCAAAATAATATTTTTGTTAAAGAACAGCCTTTTAAAAGCCTGTTTACTATTAGTGCGGCTTACATAAGCTTTGTTCTTTTTGTGTCTTTATTTGGCTAAAAAGAAATATCTATAGAAAACCCTGTAACACTGTCAAACACGCCCACAGGTATAACAGCATAGTCAATGCGTAGCTTTGGACCCCTAGGAATCTTATAATTTATTCCAATGCCAAGGGTCATTCCCTCTTGTTGCTCTCTCGATGTCTTTATCTCACTTTCTGTAAGATCTTGTTTGTCAATCAGCAAAAAGGACCTCCCCGTTCGCAGAAATAATATATCAGAGAATCCATATTCTATCCCCGCGTTTACTCTTTCAACGTTATTATTTGGATGAATACCATCAACAGATAAAATAATTTTTTGCTTAGCTGGCAAAATAAAATCTTTACTAACTCCAAAACGGAAGATTAAAGGCAACGGCCACTTAGCTGCGTCTAAGTGAGCATCAATACGATCATTGTTTCCAAATATAGTTTCATCAACATCATAGTCTACGGCCGAATTGATCCCATCCATCCCCAGTTTTCCACCAAAATTAGATACGCTCATACCTATCCTGAATCCCCTATCTGTGGTAAACAACGTGCCTATGTCCATGGCAAAACCCTGGGCCTGCATCTGCCATATTTTTTCCTGAATAAATTTAGTCTGGAAACCGAATGAAAACTGATCCGTTAAGTTTTTGGCATATGCGATTCCCATCGCTAAGCTCCCTGCATCAAATTTTTCACCATACTCATCTGGCTCTGGGTTTTGAACAGTTCTAACTAGCATCTCCTTCATTGTAATTGCCGTATAGGAAAAACCCAGAGTCCCTAATCTTCCCATTGGCACAACAGAGCCTCCGTGATAATAGTCGGTGTCAACTAACCAGGGAGCGTGATACAACTGTATCGATGGCCGGACCACACTAACAATCCCCGCAGGGTTCCAATACAGCGCGCTCACATCATTTGCAAGAGAAACGTATGCACCGCCCATTGCCAAAGACCTTGCTCCAGCGCCTATTTCTAAAAAAGACGCGGAAGTCGTGCCTACATTAGTCTGGGCACTTATAATACCAAAAGCTAAAGCTAGGATGACTGTGTAAATTCTTTTTCTCATTTTATGATCGCGAACTTTCCTGTTGTTTCACCTACGCTCTCTGCATCAATATGATATAGATAAATACCATAAGAAATCTCAAGACCATCTTTTGACAGCAGGTCCCAGGAGTAACTTCCATTTTCATACAAAGAATTATGTTCAATTATATCTACAAGATAACCCGCCAATGTAAAAATTTTAATTGTACACTTTGCTGGCAGATTTATAAAGTCTATCTTTCTTGGACCCCGTCCTGAGTTATAAATATGACGAGGCTCCCATGATGCAGCAACAACATATGGGTTTGGGACAACGGCTATCTTTTTGAGAGCTGCTTTAGCCGTATCAGGATCATATTGAGATTTTATGCTTGTAAAGCTATATACATCATTCTGAGAGAATGGCCTGTATGTGGCCAACCTAAAAACGTCTCCCTTTTCAGCGTGAACTATTGGAATCTCTGTAGTATCATAGAGTGTTGTCTCTGTTATTATCGTATCCGTATCAGTTACAACCGTATCAAACAGGGTTGTCACCGTTATATCTAGTGAGTCTAAATAAAAACGAATAAACATGTACGGAGCAATATCCCCTTCGTAAGGAAGAATCAAAACTGGCTCATCTGGATCCCAGGTCTGATCCTGGTCATAGTCTAAAATTCTAAAATCAGGGTCGTTATCATGGGTTGTGTTTTTAATGTAAAATGGCACCTCATTTCCTAAGGCATCATTCATATGTAAATCCCCAAGACTTTGCTCCATACGTAGCTCAAAATCAGCTGGATATATCCTCGCGTCAACAACCTCGTGTATGTAATTGCTTTCGCCAATAATCCACTTCGTGGAATCATAATTTATTCCTAGTTCTCGATTGTGTGCATAGATCTTCATTCCATCAAACACTGGATTGTCTGCCTCCCCAGATAGAGATTGGCTTTGGTACAGTGGGTAATATTTATAACTAACCACAAATTGATCAAGATCTAAAAAAGCGGTACTAACCCCAGTAATGTTGCCTCGCTCAAAATCAAAAAAATAATCCTGTCCATAATTAAAAGAGACACTACCGCTAACATTGGTTATCGTAACTGAATTTGTGTCTATAAAATTTTTACTGGTCCTAGACATACTATCAATCAGCGTTAGGGTTTCAATAATGAGACTATCATTAAGAACACTAAACGCAATATGGTTTGCAGTATGGAGTGTATCAAAAACAACTTTGTACGGCATTTTATCTGGAACAGCGTATGGGTCAATAACAACTATGTCTATCTCTCCAGAACCGAAGCCGCTTGTGTGTCTGATAAAACTTTCTCCTTCAGCAGTAGTGTTGGGTGGAACATAACCAGCGGCTGGAGCATTGGGCAAAGAAACCCCCGCATTCTCACTCATGCTAACCACATTGCCCTTAAAATCAAGATCCATTGTAACAGAACACTCAGATGGAGCTATAGGCTGCAAATTTTCACTCTCGGAAAACCCTAGCTCAAAGAAATCAAGGTCATAGCCTTTGTCATAAGAAGTAATAGCATAATAATATCTTTGGCCATTGGTAATACCCACAGAATCGACAAACATATATCTTAGCTTGCTGTCTTCTCCCATATCAAACTGAACGCCATTGTATCCAATAGGGTGTGGGCCCATAAGTCCATCCTCAAGGTCAAATATTTTTATCGGCTTCTTAAAAGCAATATTACCATAAGTATCTGTGATCGTGTAGGCATCAATGAACCCAGGGTCTGTGCTCCGGTATATTCTATAACCTTCAAAATCAAGTCCGTAGATCGGGTCCATGGATTTTTCAGCAAAATCATCCCAATAAAGCGTCGTCCTCTTGTCCCCAGGAACCACAGTTAGAGTTGGCTTTAGTGGTGGTTTGGCAAAGCTATAGTCATTATCATAGATGTTTTGCATGGTCTTTGTGTTTCTTAGTATATCTGCCATGTCCTCACCAAAAACCATTGCTATTGCAAATTTTTTGCTCTCGCCAGGTTGAAGAGAAATATATCCAGAACCATATAAAAATGTCTGGTCGGTGTTCTGCTCTGGAACCTGAAAAACATCTGGCTGAAGCTGAGACCACATAACCTCATCATTTGCGGGATAGACACTTGGATAGGTTGCAGAGTAGAAGCTTGTTAAGCCAATTTGGTCGGACTCATCATTATCTGTAATCTCAAAATTTGGCTCGCCCAAATCAGGTACCCCATTGCCTTCAGTCCCATCAGGGTCTGGGCCAGTGTATTCTATGTGGTATGACCCTAAACCATCTGCTCCTATATCATCTCTCTCAGCAAGCCAGTCTTCATCATTGTCGATACCATCAAACTGACTCTCATCGACCATACCATCCCCATCGTTATCAATCCCATCGTGTGGATTCCCTGGAGACTCTAAAAAACTCCATCCGAAATAGGCTGGTTTAAAGCCACCATTTGCATTGCTCCAGCCATCATGGTCCCACTGAAAAACCATATCATTTTCTATATCAAACCACGCGTCATCATCTGAAAAATCCCCCTGAGTACTACCTATATCCGCATCTCCATACATCCCAAAGATAACACTGTCTAACGTGTTCGTCCCTACATTAGTTATCCAATAGGTTACAATAATAATATCTTCTGCAGCGGGGTGATTCCACTGGTATCCTCTTGCCTCAATCTCAACCCCAAGGCCTCTTCTGCGTATTAGAGAGTCCGCATCATTTGCGTCAGGGAAATAATTAAATTCATCATTATAAAAATCATCCATAACAAAATATGTTTCCTGGTCCGCTCTGACATATTTCCCATATTGCCCGTTCCAATACCCATCCCAATCAGAAGGCCGGTTTGGCCAAGACTCTGGCCAGGACTCTTCAACCGTGTTTACTGCCATATAGTCTTGGTTTGGGTTTGCATATTTTGGTAAAGGCTCAAACCCCCACTGGTATCCCTGTGGTGACATATCTCTCAGGCCTATGGTTCCATCAGAAACAATATGAACCCTGTTGCCCGCAGAGTCTACCACGCTTGCGGCTACCACTGGTGAAAATTCATAAAAATAAGAGTTCCCAGAGCCAATAGGGTAAACACCAGAAAAAGGGCCCCCCGCATCGCCAATAGCTCCAAAGTTGTAAAATCTGCACAGCACCCGATTCCCAGAATGATCCGCGTACTTTCGATCGGTTACGGCTGCGGTTTTTCCTGCTTTCTTTGTTAATGCCTGGTGCGGTATACCATTCTTCTTAATATTATCAGAAGCTAAAAAAGAAAAAAATAATACAAGTAGAAATCTTTTTTTCATACTTATTTAATTGCCAAAGACAAACCCAGACGAATTTGTCTAGGCCTAGAGTAGTAGTCTGGACGCGTCAAATATTCATTAAGAGTGTTGAACCCTGGGCCACTAGTTTGAGGTGTATAAGTTGGAAGAAGTGAGTAGGTAGACCTACCTGTGTCGTTATATACAGTCAGTTCATTTTGAATATCAAATATATTATAAACATTAACAAATGCAGAAATCTGATACCCCCCCAAAAAAATAAAGTTATAGTAGCCTTTCATATCAACATTATATGTTGCAGGCTCTCTAGCATTGTTTTCAAATGATGTCCGGTTTCCAACAAATTCAGTGGTGTATGGAAACCCGCTTCCATAATTAAAAACAAAGCTCAAACCAGACCTGTTTATTGGGTGATAAGTTAGGGTTGCATTAAGCGTATGTCTCTGATCCCAATCAAGCGGAACAAGTACCTTCTCTGGTTCAATATTTGATTGTTCATCATAAAATGCAGCGGTAGGATCTGAAGCATTCCCTTCAGAAATAGAGTAAGTGTAATCAATATTACCTGAAATTTTATTGGATCTTCGTTTAGAAATTGCGACAGTAACGCCCCGTGAATTCGCAAAGTCCTTATTTATATATAAGCCATAACGATCACCCGCAACAATAGACTGGATGATCTTTGTTGAATTCAGATTTCGAATATCTTTAAAATATCCTGTGATCTCGATTCCTATATCCTGACCTATCTGTTGAGAAAAGCCAACCTCATACTGCGTCGTTCTCTGTGGCTCCATATCAGCATTCCCCATTGTGTAACCAGCCCCCGAACTAGGCGGGACCTCAAACTCAGGGTTACTATATAAGTAGCTAAACTCTGGGTTTTGAAAAAAATGTCCATAAGAAAAATGTAGGTACCCTTTGTCTGTAATAGGAAAAGCTAAAGCAAAACGAGGACTGATCTGGGTCTTTGGCTTAACATCTCGAAACCAGGGGTCTCCAAAAGCATTGCTCTCAAGTCTCTCTTGATCTGTTTTTCGATTACCTCCGTTAGACTCTGACTCGCTTATTTCACCGTCTCCATCTAGATCGTGAAACTCATTAATCGGCCTCAGTGGTTCAAGATAGTTTGGGTCCCTAAGGTCATTTACAACTTTCCAATTTGGATCAAAATAATCCCACCTAAGTCCAATGTTTACAACCATGTTTTTGGTTTCCATTTTATCTTGAAGATAAAACGAAAACTCCTCTGGGGCTCTACCCGTTTCCCCATAAGTGTCGCTAGTTGGAGAGTTTAAAGGGTCTTGATATACTGGCTGAAACTGTGTATAGCTTGCCAACTGTACTGTAAGGTCAGTAAGCAAAATTTTTGTTTTGCGATATTCAAAGCCCGATTTAAGCTGATGCTTTTGATTTATTTGGCTCGTGATTTCTGATTTATACGTTTGAACAACTGACATTCGATTATACGCACCCATCGATTGGCCACCAACATAGTAATTATAGACAGGCGTGTAATCAAATATTCTTGGGTCAACAAAGTAAAGGTTACTATCTAAAACTGGGAACTCCCACTCCCACCAATTGTCTCCAGTGTTGTTAGAAAAATCAAATTCTAATTCCTCATAAAAATTGGGATCATCAGAGAGGTAGTTTCGATAGTGGTTTTTAGCATTTGAGACCATTATACTTGCAAACGTAGACTGGCTTAACGAAAAATCAAGTCGAAATAGGTTCCCTATTCTGTTATTGAAATAGTGACTACGACCATCAGGATTCCACTTATAAAGATGGGAATAGTATTGCTGCTTTGTGTCGCTATCCATTCTGTTAAAACTCATTTTAATACGAGGAGTAAGTTTAACAGTTAACTTTACCTGACTCGTCTTCTGCTCGTGCCAATTCATTGGAACCCAGTCAAATTGATTTTCTTCAATTAAGCTGTCAACAATCAGAACCAAGTCAGCAGGGTCTTGATATACTGGTTGAAATCCATTCCCCAAACCAACAGTTGAATCAACAACAAAGTTGTTTGCATTTGCATCCCACGCAAAGGTGTTTGGCTTAAACACTCTCTGTCCATATAAATAGCCACTGTCTCTTTTTATCCTTCCAGAGGCAAAAAAGGATACCCGCCCTGGAAATATTGGTCCCTCAATATTTCCTTTTATATCCTTTATCCCATCAAAACTGAGATCATTTATTTTTGGGAACAAATTATCATTCTCTGTGTAATAGCCTCCCGCCCCTGTAGAAAGTCCACCTTTGAAATTTTGGTAGTCACCATCTTTAGTAATGATATTTACAATACCAGACATTGCCTGTCCATATTCAGCATTGTAGCCTCCCGTTACTATCTCTAATTCTTCGATCGCATCCGCATTAATAAATAGGTTGCCAGAATATCCCGAGAGAGGGTCCTTAACAGAAAAACCATCTACGATAAACAGGCTTTCATCTATTCTGCCACCCCGAATATGAATCTCATTATCCTGTGTAGTGACTCCGATCTGATAAGATAATATATCTTCCACACTGGATACAACCATGTTATCTATATCTTCTGACCTTACACGAGCCATGGATGATGTTTCATCCACATCAAAAAGTGGCGTTTTCCCTATTACAACCACATCTTCACCAAAACTCAGAACGGTTTCATCCATTTCAAAATCAATATCGATCATCGCTCCGGACTCAACAATGATCCCAGTTTTTAGTATGACCTTATATCCGATCATCGAGACCTCCATGTCATAATTTCCTGGTTTGATATCTGTGATCTTATAATTTCCTTCTGCATCAGCAGAGGCACCATAATATGTTCCCTTTACTAATACATTGACTCCGGGTAGTGGTTCGTTCGAGCTGCCATCTGTTACCGTTCCAGAAATAGAGCCCGGGTCTGACCCAATTAAGAACACCGGCAATAGAAACAATAGAAAGAATTGTTTCATTCAATGAACTCTTCATCAAATAAATAATGAAACAGCTTGATCGAAGAACCATTCCCATCCAGTTTTGGCTGATATCCATCATGCATGGGTAAGGTCATGATCACTATCTTTCCCGAATAAGTTGTCGGAGAAATCTGAAACTGACCAAGGCTACATACGGTTGGGTTCCCTTCCCACTCATCCCACTGATCAACTGGATCGTCCATATGATAGATCTCTTTATTTACAGCGAACTGAAGGGAATCAGGCACAAATCCTTTTACCCGTACAGAAATAAGATGAGATACTTTTAGATCCAATGTTGAGTCTATAGGAGATATTATATCCTTATCGCTCCAGAGCAATCCGGATCTATTTATTGTCATCATCGTATCCATGGGAAACCAGGTAAAGGTTGTGTCCTCATAATCTATTGGATTGATAAAAAGATTTCCACCACCCATAATAAAATTCACCAAGCTTGCTTCTGCTCCATTGTAAGTATCATTGGCAGCAGCCGTATTGTTATATGCACAGAACCAGACAACATGCTTGAAATAATTCAG
>CAZLPW010000010.1:0-11901 GCA_964561495.1 uncultured bacterium
CATGTTTTTTGACAAAATTAAATAGATTCTCAACACCCTTCCATTTGCCAATTAACTAATTTGAAATGCTCAAATTATAAGCAATACTCCATAAAGATGAATAGAATATTACATAAAGAAAAACAAACAAAAAAACCCCAACGAATTTGGGCCTATTTACTATTATATTTTAAATAAATATTCCTTATCTAGATATACTCCATTTTTTTTCATATAAGAGCAAAAAGACTTTCCTTTAATTTTACCTAATTCATCTACAAGTTCAGTAATGATATCAGAAAAATAATAATCATATTGGGTTTCACGCTCATGTTGGAGCGGTATTGGACAACCACAATTTTCGAACCATTCTACAGTGCCTGATTTAATTAGTCTTGCTCGCTTCATAGATGCGACTATTTCTTTTCCATCTGGACGCTGATTATAAATTGTCCCATCAATAAGTTTTTCATAAAATACACTTAAGTTTTCTTCAATTATTTTCGCTCGGACTTTATATAGCATATCCAAATCTACCCAAACTTTTAAAAAATAGTATCACAATGCGCGGTCCTCTTATCTAGTCATCATCCCAAAAATAAAAATGCTCACTAATGAAGTGCAAAAAAAAAAATTGAATTCTGAATTTTTAAATATTTTACTCCATCAGTTTAAATTCTAACACCCATAATTAAAGAACCCATATTTTCTTTTATTATCTTTAATCCATAATCCTTATAGAATTTTATTGCCCGATTATTTTTAATGTCAACTCCAAGATGCAACCCTTTTACATTATTTTTTCTCAGGTACTTAAAAAAACAATCCATCATTTTTTTCCCTAGCCCTCTTCCTTGTGCTATTGGAATAATATCAACGTGTAAATGCGCAGGGTAATTAGGGTAATCAACAGGCTTTTCATAGAAATGAAATGAGTGAATAATTTTATCATCTAGGTTATAATATTTAGAACTTTTTTTCGGTATTTTATATTTTTGTCTTAATTGTGGCAGCCAGTCTAGCTCAACTTTTTCAAAAAATAATTTAGAATTCAAAGTTCCAATAATATACCCGCATACTTCAGAATCGTTTTCTAAAATAAAAGCAGAACTTGGTTCAAGTTCAGTATAAGGGCCCACATATACATGACCTAACAATTTAGGATCCTGATAAAGCTCAGAAGCGTCAAAACCAGCATCTCCAGTTTTCAGACAAATTTCATAAACTTTTTCCAAATCTTTATCACAATAGTTACGTATATTAAATTTCATTTATAAATACTTTGCTACTTTTAAATAGTTGAAGATTAGAATTATTTAATAATATATAATAGTCCTTATAATAAAAAAGAAGGTGAACTATAAAATAACTGGAACATATTTTATCGAAACTTCATTTGGAACATTTCCTATAAAGATTGATCTCAAGGAAAAAGAAATTAATTAGTAAAAAAATAAAAAATTAGATTAGTCACACTCAGTTGTATCTTGGAATCCTACTAAACTAATACATACTGGATAAGGAGGACATAAATTATTATTATCAATTTGAAAAACAGACCCTTGACTAAAGTTGCAAATACTATCAGGCAAAACACCATTTAATGAATTATTTGATAATTTAATTATCCCTAAGTTAACTAAATTTCTTAAAGATAATGGTATCTCACCAGTTAGTTTATTATTACTTAAATCTAGATACGCTAAGTTTGTAAGAGTCCCTATCTCAACGGGTATTTCACCCTCAATTTCATTATTCTTTAAGTCTAAATAAATTAGGTTTTGAAGTTTCCCAATCTCGATTGGTATTATGCCAGAAAGTCCACTATCAGGTAAAGTAAGATAGGTTGTATTAATCGAAAATTCTCTTCCCCATAAGTTTTCTTTTTTATCAATAATTAACCAAACTGGTTCAGATGTATTTGAATTATCTTTTTTATCATATGAGACCGCTTTAATAATATGTTCTGTACCATTCTCATATGGAGTTGTATCCCAGAAATACTCAAAAGGTTTATTTGAATCAGTAGAGTATAATGAATCATTAATAAAAAACTCTACGCTTCCTATGCCAGAATTATCTTTTGTAGATACTTTAATAATCGTAGTATCATCAACTGACTGCCCAGAAACATGAGATACAATCCTAACCGATGGTGGTGTTGTATCTAATTTATCCTCTCCACAGCCAAGATAGTATGACACACCTAACAATAAAAATAAGTAATGGCTTTTCATTATAGGCATATATTAGGAAAAAATAAGATCTTTAAAAATATAGCAGTGTAGGATTAGAACTGTTTTAAATCAATTAATCTTTCTATTCGCAACAACAGGAATCAACTATTTTAACAGTTTCATAATCGATTTGATCTGAAAAAATATTTTCTAAATTATATCGAATACACTCATTTACCTCAACACCTTCTACATTATTAAGAATATCGATATCATCACTAGTAACTAATTGAAATAACTGGATACCTTCTTCCTGACAATCACAATCTTCTTCTTTTTCACAAGAAAAAAGGTAAATACCTAATAATATAAAGATAAAACATTTAAAAAAATTCATCGAAATTTGTAAACCTACGCAAATAGTTATTCAAAACGTCCTAGAATCCAATCTATTGCAGAACCAGATAAAACATATGATATAGCACTTATTTGAACATGAATTATTACATGGCCGAAGATAAATACTTTAATTATAATTAACCAACCAAATTAAAAATGCATAACCTAATATAAATCTACGCCAATATGCTGGCTTTAATTTCATAAATTTTTAAAGTGGAATATCTAAAAATAAAGTAAGATCCTACACATGATATATTGAACCAATTTCCCTTAATTAAAACTGGCAATTAAAATAATGAAAAATCACTATATAAAATACTTACAGATATTAATAACCATAAAATTATTGGAAATATAATATTCAAATTTGATATGAGTATCTTTTCAGGCTCTTCACTATTTGAGTACATTATTAATGATTTATAATAACTTATCGAATAAAAAACAATGGGGATTGTAATAATAAGGTTTGTATTCCGACCTGATGCTACGGTAAAAATTGAATATGAAATAATCGTAATAATTGATGTATCATTTATAAGAGTATTTAAATATTGTAGAGAATAATACCTTAATACAGGTCTTCTTTTTAAATTTTTATTTTTGTCGAGAGGTTTAGACTTATATTCTGCATACCGTTTCCCAAATCCTAAAAACATGGCTAGAAAAAAAGTACATAATATTATCCACACTGTGGGAGAGTCGTTATATAAATAAATTCCTGATAATAATCGAAATACAAATCCAAGGGCGATAATAGTTACATCAATTATTGGTATATTTTTAAGATATAAAGTGTAAATAATCCCATTTATTAGATATAGAACAATAATGTAAAAAACATTAATAGATAATAAATACGAACTCATTAAGCTAGATATTAGTAAAAGTGAAAAAATTAAATACGCTAGCCTTATACTTATTAAGCCACTAGCAATTAACCTGTTTTTTTTCTTATAATGGTGCTCATCAAATTTTTTATCTTTTATATCGTTAAAGATATATATTGCTGATGATGTAATTGAAAAGATTATAAATAATAAAATAGCTGATGAAAGTGATTCTATATTAAATAGTCTTCCACCAAAAATTAACCCAGCAAAACATAAAATATTTTTAATCCAGTGTAAGGGTCTAAGGATCGAAAGTTTAGTAAAAAAGTTCACTTAAGAAATGCTTTTTAGAATTTTCAAAAAGCCCTGTTTTATTAGAGACCTATGAGGAGACCGAAAATCTGATTTAATATTTGATATTTTATTTTTTATGTACCAATCATAACTTTCTTGTAACATCTTTTTATTTGAATAATTTGGCTTCCACCCAATTTTGGTAAGTTTATCTATATCAAAATAAAATGGTTTATGATAGGTTAAATAATGCCACGGTGCTAAGGGACTTAATTTTAATTTATCTAATATTTTCAAAGTACCAATTGTTAAACCGATAGGAAGTTCTTTTATTTTAGATTTACTTTTTGAATAACTAATGAGTTCAGTCAATGATTTTCTTAATGTTGAAAACTCTGCAGCACCTAGATTATAGGTTCCAGACTTTTCTTGCTTTAAAATTAACGAATAGGCATCAATTAAATCATCGGCATGAAGAAATTGAAATTTTCCTTTACCATCACCAATCGTATATATATTTCTATTTTCACTAATCCATTCAAATAATATATGGAAAATACCAAGCCTGCCTTTTCCTAGAATCGTTCGAGGTCTTATAATTATTAAGGGTAGATTTGCATTCCCACATATTTCCCTCATATAATTTTCACCTTCCAGTTTTGCTCGTCCATAAATCTCAATTGGTCCAAGTGGAGTTTTATAATCAATAGGGCAACTCTCAGGAATCCCATATACAGCGCTTGAACTCATATGTACAATCGCTTTTATACCAGCTTTTATTGATTCCTCAGCTAAAATTTTTGTGCCAATTACATTCACTGAATGAAATTCTTTTCCTGATTTAGTTAGTGGAACAAGTGCAACATTATGGTGTACTATATCAATATCTTTTAATATTTCTCTAATTTTATTACGATCCCTGATATCACAATTATAAAATCCAATATCTTTATTTCTATCTGGGCTATCCCATATATCCAATATTGTTACTTTTTGATTTTCTTTTATTAGTCTTTTAGATATAAGATTACCTAAAAACCCAGATCCGCCAGTCACTAAATGTCTATATCTCAAATTAATTATATTTTTTGATTATTATTTAATGCCCAAGATATTGATTTTCGCATACCTTCTATTAAATCAAATTCTGGTTCATAGTTTAAATCCCTACGGGCTTTATCTATTGAACAAGCAATTGTTTTATTCATCTCGGATAAAACATGTATTTTTTGATGATATAATCCAATTTTTTGTATAGACCAATCGATACCATAAGCTAACTTGCTTGCTATATTAGGTAGCCTCATTCTCTTATGTTTTACTGAAATTTTAAATTCATTTTCTAATAGATACTCAATTGTATCAATTATTTGATTCATTGAATATGGCTCTTTATCTGCAATCCAATATAAACAACCGTTGGCTTTTTCATAAATAGCTGCACGCATTAAACCTTGACATATGTTTTCAATATATGACATAGATCTTTTATTTTTTCCAGTCCCTACAATTGGGACATTTCCATCCTTAATCATTTTGAAAAATAAACTTTGTCGATCAGGCTGCCCAGGGCCGTAAAACCAACAAGGTCTAATGATAACTGTCTCTATGTCTCCTTTTTTATGTGATTTTTGAACAAGATTTTCCATTTCCATTTTTGATTTTCCATATTCCAAATATGGATTGTAAGGAGATTCTTCATTAAATAATGAAAAATTATTAGAATTCACTCCTACAGGAGAATTTGAAGAAATAACGATAATTCTTTTAACCTTATTTTTAATGGCTTCGTTTAATATATTTTTTGTTCCTCTATAATTTAAATTCCAGATTTCTTTAATAAAATATCTTGGATGTATTATACCTGCAATATGAAATAAAGTTGAATTTTCTGAATTTTTGAAAAACTCACTCAATGAGTTTAAGTCAGTTAAGTCTCCTTCAATACAGTTCACGTTTTCATTTATTTTTTTTATGATTTTATTTGAAACTTTTGGCTGAATTAAACAACGTATTTCCTGAATACTCATGTCATTTTTTAAATCAGTCAGATTCTTATTGTTTCCATTAAGTGCTTTAATAAATTCTGTTCCTAACCAGCCTGGTGCTCCAGTTATTAAATATTTCATTAAGATAGCTCTAGTTTTTATGCTTTTAATATATTGTATAATGAGAGTTTTTGATATTTAAAATTAGAAATTGTTTTTTAAAATAGAAACCCCATCACCACTAATTCCTACCCCAGAAATAGAGACAAAAATATAAGTTTTCTGTTCTTATTCTAAGTCTTTTAAAACCAGCTTGTTCATATATTTCTTTTTACTGATAGTTAGCAATTACTATAAAGTATTAGATTGATAATTGTCTGGCATTAATTATCTATATTTAGACATATAATGATATTAAAAAATTTTATGGCTCATTTATTATCAAATCAAATAAAAATTATTTTATCAATTTCATTTATAATTGGATTATCTGGTTTAAAATGGGGTCTGCCTACAACTGAAAGATCTTCTTTTTATTCTATAAAAAATATTGAAGATCTATCAAACAATAAAATTTATAGACTCAGCCCTTTAGAATCATTTCATCCAGACGAAGGACTTATCTTAAACGCTTTATCAAATATGAATCCATCATCATTTGATTTTGATCCTAAATACTATAATTATCCATCATTACATATATACTTAACTGGCTTTATTTTAAAACTAGGCCAAATCGCAAAAATTTTTACTGTTAATAATGATAAGAATTATTATTTAAAAAATCCAAATGAAATCGGAAAAATATATTATCTAGGAAGGCTCTTAAGTACAGTCATGGCTGCTGTTACGGTTATATTACTATTCAATATATCTAATAATTTATTTGATAACAGAACTGCCCTGATCAGCTCGCTTATGTTAACGTTCAGTCCTTTGTGGGTTAGAAACATACATTTTATGCAAGTAAATGTTCCTGTTACTTTTTGGATTACTCTTACAATATATTTTCTTACAATTTCATTAAAAAAGAAATCCAATAAATTTTTAATTCTTAGCTCTATAGCTTCTGGATTAGCATTTTCAACTAAATACACTGCTTTACCATTTATTTTTTTACCAATTTTATTTTCAATAATTAAAAGAAAAATAAATTATTTCCTATTTATATTAATTTTAATTCCCTTGGTAACATTTTTTATCACCAGTCCTTATGTTATTATATCATTTTATGAAACCATAAACGATTTAATTTTTGAATCCAATGATAAAATCTCTCAGCCCTCCTTTAAATATTTTATTGAGTCTATTATTATGGCATATGGCCCTTTAACTACTATATTAATTTTAATTGGTTTTGTTTTTTCCCTAAAAAACATCAAAAATATTGAGAAACAAATTTTAATATTTTGGCTTTTATCTACTTCTGTAGTTGTCATAATATCTGGAGATAGTAAACTAATAAGGTATCTAATACCAGTCTTACCTTGCCTATGCATCTATGCTGCTCTAGCAATAAGAAGAATTTGGGTATACTTTGAAATTTTATTAAAAAGCAAATTTTTGACTTATACCATAGTTTTTTCTCTTTTTATTCCATCAGTCCTATACTCCACTAATATTATTAGAATTTTTATGAAAAATGACATACGAATAGAGGCTGCTGATTGGATAGAAAAAAATGTAGTGAATAAAGAAATTGGTCTTATAAACGAAATTTATTTTGATTTGCCAACAATAAATTCTGATTTTTATAACATTACTTCTATACAAAGCTTAAATCCCAGTGATTGGCCAAAAACATTGATATTTTCATCTAGTCCTAGTTCTGAATATTTCATAGCTAGACTACCAAATACTTACAGTTTAAAAAAAGTATTCAATCAAAAATCTAATCCTATTTTTACCTATCCATTTCAGCTATTTTTTGAAGATTGGCAATATACATTCCTTGATATTTACGTATATCAAAAATGAATTTTCTTGCTAAAATATCAATACTTTAATAGGTATTTTTCTTATGGGTAACAAGGAGACTACAAATCTAGGTCTTATTAAATAAAAAACAATTTTAGTTCTTTTTCCTAAAATATCTAATAATCGACTATTATATTAACTATATAGGATAATCAAAAAAACATATCGGGATTAAATTAATATTTCTTAGTTGATACCAAAATTAAACTGTGACAACTACTTTTGATTTTGATAAATAAGCCAGTATGCTCTACCCCTCCACTAGTTTAACATGGCGTTTCTAATCAATAAATTAATGCGGAGAGAGTGGGATTCGAACCCACGATACGCTATTAACGCATACACGCTTTCCAAGCGTGCGCCTTCAGCCACTCGGCCACCTCTCCAATTAGTATTTGAATATCAATTTATCATTCTTCTTCAGATTGATCAATACTAGCTTCTTCTGTTTCTTCTGTTTCTTTTTTCCCCGTATCCAACTGATCCGTATCACTATCAGCTTTTTCATTAGATAAAGATGCATCTACAATATTTTTTTCAGATGTATTAGTTGACTCTTTATTTTCGATTCTATCTATATCAGATGTTTCATTTTTATTTGATTGATCTAAAAATTCTGATAAATCAATATCTGTTAGATTATCTGCATCATTGATACGTTTTAAAGCAGCATCAAGTGATTCAGATTTATTAGTTCGAACCATTTGTTCATTGAAACGCCATTGACCAGTCTTTTCAGATTTAACGCTCTTAACATATTTTACATATACTGCGCCAGCTTCTTTTCCCAATTTTGCAGCTTTATCTGCAAAACTAGTTTGTTTTTTTGCCATTTTTTATTTATCTCCAAATATATATCCTGAAAATTTATAATTCATCTTGCTTACCTCCAACCATCATAAAAATTATAAAACTTTCTTTATTTTAAGACTTCTTTTTGTTTCATTTTTGCCTTAGCAAGTTTTCTCATATCTACGACATTATCATGCTCATCTACGATTTCAACCCCAAGTAGTGTCTCAATTGCATCCTCTAGAGTAATTAGACCAGTTGTTGTCCCAAAATTATCATTTACAATAAAAATTTGCTGGCGCCTCCTCACAAATTCATCCAAAATATCTGATACAGATACATTCTCTTTAACTGTATGAATGGGTTTTAATATATCCTTCATTTGCACATCAAATTGATCTTCCCCCTGTTTTGTTACTAAAGTATATCGACTAACTATCCCAATTATATTATCAAGATCATCATCAAATACTGGGATTCTAGAAAAAGCTATAGGTGAATGAGTAGCAATAACTTCACCAACCGTATTCTCTTTTTGCAAAGCAAAAATAACAGATCTTGGGGTCATAACATCCTCTACAGGTATATCATCTAATTTGATGAGATTTTCTATGATATCACCCTCTTGTTGGTCAATACTTCCTTCATCCTCACTTATTTCAGCCATCGCCAAAAGCTCTTCTCTAGATGCCTTAATTTGCGTTTTTTCGCCGTTATGGAATAACGATGATACAGATTCTGAAAATACTACAAATGGCCAGGCTATAAACATTAATGTTTTTATTGCATAAGCAGAAAATGGCGCAAAAAAGATATTATATGTTGCACCTATAGTCTTTGGTATAATCTCGGAAAAAATAAGAATAGAAAAGGTTAAAATAATTGAAGCAAAAGCTACCCATTCATTGCCATACAATTTTAAAGTCTGTGCTCCAACTCCAGCAGCGCCTATTGTATTCGCAATGGTATTCATAGTTAAAATTGCTGCTAGAGGGCGATTTATATTTTCTTTTAATGAAACCATTATTTTCCCAGAACGGTGACCTTCTTTTTCTAATAAAGATGCTTGCGCTAGGGATATACTTAATAGAACGGATTCTAACAAAGAGCATATAAAAGAAACTATAAGTACTAATAAAAAATAAAATGTAAGTGCTGTCATTAAAGATAAAATTTAAGCAAAATTTTTATAATGATTAGGATTTTAACCATTTTAAAATTTCTTTTAATGTAATTTTTTTCCCATACAATAGAATTGCCGTCCTAAATATTTTTCCTGAAAACTTCATCATCCCCCAACAACAGATAACCAAAATGAACGTTGTAAATAAAATCTCCATCCACTCTACTGTGCCAGTACCTAATCGTAGGATCATCATAAAAGGGGTAATTGGAGGAAAATAAGATAAAGCAATAGTAAAACTTGACCCTGGATTGGTGATAAAATATGATGCGAATATTACTGGCAAAACTGCAATTATTCCAATTAGACCGCTGGATTGTTGGGCTTCTTGCTCAGAATTAAAAAATGTACCCATTGTAGCATATATAGAAGAATAAAATAAATACCCTGTAACAAAATAAATCATAAATACAGGAAACTGGTTCAAATCAATTATAGGTATATCCCTAAAATATGCAGTAATAAAACCAAGAATTAAGTAAAAAGTCATCTGTACGAGACCAAGCATACCTAGACCTAATATTTTCCCTGCCATCAATTGATCAGGCGAAACAGATGATAATAATATTTCTATTGTCCGATTTGTTCTTTCTTCCATTACAGAACGTAATAATAATTGCCCACTCATAAAAACGGTCATAAATAATATCATCACAAATAAAATTGGAATAAAAAAACTTGCAAGTTCATCTCCATCTGATGCAATCCCGCTTTCATCAACTTCAAAAGTATCAAAAATAATATTTCTACTTAATTGCCCCACTAAAGTCACATCTATATTTTTTTGGATCATCCTTTCTTCGATTACTGCTTGATTTAATGATCGCCTCAGCTGATTGTATAGTTTTATATTGCTTAATGAATGGCTATAATAGCTAACTATTCCCGAATTCAAAATATCATCAGGGATAAATAGATAACAATCAAAATATTTATTTGCAACACTATCCATAGCATCAACTTCACTATTTAATCTACTGAAAAGATATTGAGGATTGCCATTATCCAACCTAAAAGAAGAATCAACTTTTTCTTTAAATCGCTTAATTAGGGCATCATTAGATTCTTTATGAACAAGAACAACCGTAGTTATATTTTCTGGTTCAATCTCTAGCAATAAAGTTGGAATATACAATAAGCCAACTGCAAATATCGGCAAAAGAAATGTTGTGATCAAAAATAGTTTGGATCGAGCTCTATTTAAAAACTCCCATTTAATTATAATCCAAATTCTCATCATTAATTTGATTTTATCTCTTCTATAAATATTTGTTCTAGATCGGGAACTATTATTCTAAATGAAGTGACAACTACTTGATTTATCGCACATTTTAAAAACGAATCTGAATCTGTCCTTAAAGTTCCTTTTAAAGTATTTTGATTAATGCTGAATTCTGAAAAAAAAGACTTTATTTCATTTTTATCCAGTTTTCCTTCATAATTCATTTCGATAGCATTAGAGCAATAAGATGATTTTATCTCACTTAAGTCACCTTCCAGAACGATACTTCCTTTATTCATTAAACATATTCTATTACAAATACGTTCAACCTGTCCCATTTGATGAGTAGAAAATATTATAGTTTTACCATCAGATTGCATTTCTTTTATAATATCTTTTATTAATAACTGATTTAATGGATCTAAACCAGTAAACGGTTCATCGAGTATCAGAATAGTTGGATCATGTATTAATGAGAGTATGAACTGTACCTTCTGCTGGTTACCTTTTGATAGTTCTTCAATTTTTCTTGTTTTTCTTTGACTTAGATTAAAACGATTTAGCCAAAGTGTGGCTCTTTTTTTTGCCTCAACATTATCAAGCCCACGTAACCTCGCAAAATATACTAATACATCTTCTAGATTCTGCTTTTGATATAGCCCTCTATCCTCAGGAAGATAACCAAGAGTCATTCTACTTTTATCATTAATATCAAAACCATTTAGCTCAATCCGCCCTGAATCTTGCCTAATTATTCCCATAATTATTCGAATAGTAGTCGTTTTACCTGCACCATTTGGACCTAAAAAACCATATATATCTCCTTTTTTTATATTTAAAGAAACATCATTAAGAGCGGTAACACCTTCATAATTTTTAATGAGATTAGAAATTCTGAACATTTTAAAATTCTAAGATTTTTCCATCTATAGATTCAAAAATACTAATCCCAAGCAATTTTGCTATAGTGGGAGCAATGTCAACTGTACTTGTTTTAAGATTGATCTTCTTTTTTTCATTTATTAACCATGGATAATCTTTTTCCATCCATGTA
>CAZLPW010000010.1:11911-42908 GCA_964561495.1 uncultured bacterium
AAAAAAATATAATTAATTTCATACTTCTCCTCCCTTCTTTGAAAAAATTAGAGGCACCTTAGTATCATAGTCATAAGGTGTACCATGACTGGTTCCATACGGAGACCTGAATAAATATCCTGGTGAAAGCACTCCAAAAACATCGGGGCTTAATTCAGGATGAATCATATTTTTAATTCGATTTATGATTTGATCATTATCTGAAGATTTTAAGACCTCTTCTTTGGTGTAAATATTTTCAATGCCATTTACACGAAGAAGATATTTTTTTATAATTCTTATTAACTCAATGGGTTTTATATTTTCTTGGTTTAACAATTTTATATCAAAATAATAGTTTAACCAATCTCGGAAATATAGCCCAGAATCATAATATTCAGTTATTTCATCATCAATCCATTGTAACGCCTCATTCAGATCTTCTTCATTAACCCTACCCGAAGGTAGATTTAATTCCTTTCTATATTCTGGCAAAGCTAGACCACCATGATCTGAAGTTAAAATAAATTCTATATTTTCAAGTCCAATTTTATCTTCAATAATTAATAAAAATTCTCCAATATAATTATCTAATTTTAATAATGCGTCCATTACTTCTTGAGAAAAAGGTCCATAATCATGAATAATCCAATCCATTGCCGAAAATCCTACACATAGCAAGTCAGGGTCTGAGTCAAACCCCAAAGAATCTTCCATAACAATTTCTATAGCAAGATCAAGAATAATTCTCTCAAACCATGGCCTCCCCATAATATTTTTTCCTGGAGGATCATCTAAGTCAAAGCCAATTGGGAAAATAGGACTGTAGGTATCATCATTATAACTATCTGTCTCTCCAAAATAATCATCAACTCTTGAATATTTTAAATAAAATTCATCACTTAATGATTTAATCCATAATGAGTCTGTGTAATTGTCTAATCCTAAATTGTTATTAAATTCATTTAACCAATCTGGCGCATCTTGCCTATAGTAATCTGAGGTGATAAACCTATTTTCATAATTATAGTATATAGCTAGATCTGGATTAATTCCGCCTAGTAATACTGCAGAACGATCTTTTCCTGCAATAGAATATACTTTAGAATTACTATTGTTAAATTTTAACCAATCACCTATTGTCTTATCACTATATCTTGCATAAGATCGAGCATTACCATCCCCACCTAAAGGCCTCGCATTGTCATCCTGAACGCAATTTACTTTTTTATGAATATTCCTATCATAAAAAGCATTACCCAAAACTCCCGCAGGGCCAGGGTGCCTACCAGTTGCAATAGCAAAATGGCCTGGGCCAGTTGCTGTATATCCATGCTCATGAAAACTATTTGTGAAAACAACCCCATTATCGAGAAGCCATCTAAAACCGCCTGTGAACAATTGATCAAATCTTGTTAACATATCTGGACGCATATGATCAACAACAAATAAAACTACAAGTTTGTTTTTAGGTGGTTTAGTTGAGCACGAAGACAGAAAAAGGAACAGAAAAGCTAAGCCTATTATTTTTTTCATTATGTCAAGATTTTTAAAAAACGTCTTTTCCCTATTTTTAATATCTGCTCTCCTACTGGACTTATCTTCGAATAAATATCAGTTATTGTTTGACCATCTAATCTTACAGCTCCCTGCTTGATCATCCTTCTTGCTTCTCCCTTGCTTTTAAGAATACCTGATTCAAAGATAAGGTCTACGATAAGTAGCTCACTATTTAAATTAAAAACAGGAATATCATTAGGCGCTTCCTTACCAACGACTACCGTATTAAAATGTTC
Organism: uncultured bacterium; assembly: GCA_964561495.1. Lineage (GTDB taxonomy): Bacteria > Fidelibacterota > Marinisomatia > Marinisomatales > UBA1611 > CAZLPW01. The sequence continues at coordinate 13,687 of CAZLPW010000010.1, forward strand.
TTCTGCTGTTTGCGCAATATTATCATCATAATAAAGGGCTACTATTTTACGAGCTAACTCTCTCTTTATTTCCATAGGATTAATTTTTTCTTTTTCAAGTTGAGTCTTAACTCTTTTTATTGTTTCTCTATCTGAATCAGCAGCAAGTACAAACCATTTTTCTATCATATCATCAGATATAGAAAGTGTTTTACCATAAATTTCTTCAGGTGCATCTCTAAGGCCAATATGGTTGTCATATGATTTAGACATTTTTTCTACACCATCTGTACCTTCTAGTAAAGGCAATGTGATTATACATTGGGGATTTTGACCTTTGCTTTTCTGGAGGTCTCTACCCATTAATAAATTAAATTTTTGATCAGTTCCTCCTAGCTCAACATCTGCATTTAAATAAACAGAATCCTCAGCCTGTGCAAGTGGATATAAAAATTCATGGAGTGAAATAGGGATCTCTGATTTATACCTTTTTGTAAAATCATCTCGTTCAAGCATTCTTGCAACAGTAGTTGAGGCAGTCAACTTTATAATATCAGAAAATAACAACTTATCTAACCAATCAGAATTATAAACAATCCTTAGTTTATTAATATCAAGTATTAATCTGGCCTGATCAACATATGACTCCGCATTATTCTTTGCATCATCAATTGTTAGTTGAGGTCTAGTTTTATTTCTACCAGTAGGGTCACCAATCATTGCTGTAAAATCACCTATCACAAGGACAGCCTGATGTCCCAAATCTTGAAAGTGCCGAAGCTTTCTTAGAACAACACTATGCCCTATATGTAAATCAGGTCTGCTTGGATCACAGCCAAGTTTAACAATAAGAGGGGAATTGCTTTTTCTTGATCTTTCTAATTTTTGAACTAGATCATTTTCTGGGATAATTTCTTGTGTACCCCTTGATATTAATTCTAGCTGGTTCTTTATTGGTAGAAAACTCATGGCTTATTGCTCAATGCCCTTTTTATATCCCTTTCAATATCACGTCTTTTTTTTGTATCTCTTTTATCATGAAGTTTTTTACCTCTTGCTAAACCTATTTCCACTTTTATTTTACCATTTTTAAAGTACAATTTAGTTGGAACGGCTGTGAGCCCTTTTTCTGCTAACTTTGAATTAATTTTTCTGATTTCAGTTCTGTGTAATAACAATTTTCTATCACGCACCAGATCATGTCCCATATAGCCTGTATTTGAATAAGCTGCTATATGCACACCTCTCAACCAAGCCTCTCCTCTCCTTATCACCATGTATGATTCTTTTAAACTAACATTCCCTTCTCGTATACTCTTCACTTCACTACCATACAATGAAATACCAGCTTCATAAGTATCAATTATATGAAATTGGTGAAAAGCTTTTCGATTTCTAGCAACAGTTGATCTTTCCATCTTAACAAAGATATGGCTAAAAATACAAGAACGTTTAAACTAACTACAAGTTTATTCCTTGATAAAAAATAAAGTATATATATAAAATCATAAATAAATTAGAATGTGTATTTATAAATGGGTGGGTGGGATTGTTAGACGTGCTATTTTCAGGCTCTAGTGTCAAATTGTACGTGATGGTTTCATTCTAGTCTAGGGTAAAAACTATTACCTATAAAATAAGAAAAATTAAAGTTATCTATATATGAAAATTCTTATCATTGAACCATACTTTACTGGTTCACACAAATCATGGTTGAATGGCTTCAAAAAAAATAGCTCGCACTCAATCAGAATAATTACTATGAAGGGTCAATTCTGGAAATGGCGGAGACATGCTGGCGCAATAACAATTGCACATAAGTTTAATTTAATGAATTATATTCCTGATTTAATCATAGCGACAGATATGCTTGATCTTCCAAATTTTATTTCCCTAACCAGAAAAAAAATTTCTAGGATCCCAATTGTTCTATATTTTCATGAGAACCAGATTACATATCCATGGTCTAAAACTGATCGTGATTATTTAGTAAATCGTGACAAACATTATGGTTTTATAAACTATGCATCTGCATTATCGGCTGATAATATTTTGTTTAATTCTAAATTTCATATGAATTCATTTTTAATGGAATTACCAAGATTTTTAAAACAATTCCCAGATTATACTGAAATTCAAACTGTAGAAACGATAAAAAATAAAAGTCAGGTACTTCACCTTGGAATGGACTTAAGATCTTTCGATAAAATAAAAATAAAAAAGAAAAAAAAGAACAACCCAATTATATTATGGAATCATCGTTGGGAATATGATAAAAATCCAGAATTATTTTTTTCAATATTAAAGAATATTAATTCTAGAGATATAAATTTCTCATTAGTAATTATAGGTGAGAATTTCTCCAATTCTCCTAGTATTTTCAGTGAAGCTAAAAAAAAATTTAAAGAAAAAATTATTAAGTGGGGCTATGCTAAATCAAAAAAGGAATATGCAAAGTGGCTTTGGAAATCAGATATCCTACCAGTAACCTCCAATCAGGAATTTTTTGGAGCTAGTGTTATGGAGGCTATTTATTGTAATACGTGGCCCATATTACCCAATAGACTCACATACCCCGAACTACTTCCTAAAGAGTTACATAATTCTCACTTATATAATAATCAGGAAGAGCTTACAAAAAAATTAATCTGGGCAATCGATAATTTATCGACAATTCGAAATAAAAAATTAAGATTTGTATCAAAACCATATGATTGGAATACGATTGCACCTATTTATGATAAAACCTTAGCTAAAATAAAAGAAAATTATTACTTATTTTAGCAATATTACTTTTTCAGTTTTTAGATGTTGGCTATTGGATTCAAATAAAATAAAATATAGTCCTGTACTAACGGGGTTACCTTTAGCATTAATCCCATTCCAAGTTACACTCCAAGTGCCAGTTTGTTTAATTCCATTAATCAATTCTTTTACTTTATTACCATGAATATCGATTATCGTTATTTTTGTATGTATAGGAAAAGATACTAAGAACTTTATGTATATACTTGAATTAAATGGATTTGGGAAACTATTGAAAAATTTGAAACCATCTGGTATAATTTTTTCTTTTTTGATTTCTACATTAGCTGCTAATCGTATATCTATTATTCTAGGTAAGTGGTCTGAAGCTAGATAAGTGTCTTCGGCTTCAAGTCCATAAAAATCTAAAATCTGTTCATCCATAACTTTTGTATTAAGTATATAATGCCTGCCAGTGTCTAATAAAGCATCAGAATAAAATATATAATCTAACTTCCCAGGATTATAAGAAGAGTTATCGTTTTGCCATGTATATCCCATTCGTTTTTGAGTATGTCTTGAAAATAAATCAACAATATCAGTTGAATCCCAATCAGGCAAAAAATCACTTCCATATTGGTCTTCATCTTGAATGTCTCCTACTCGAATTGTTTCTACTTGATCCCTATAGCCTACAAAATTAAAGTCTCCTAAGTGGACAAAGGGCGTAGATTCTTCTAATAAAAAAGGGCCTTCATTCTCTAATACCCAACTCTTCCAAACACTTAAAAATTCATCAACCTGTTGCTGGCGGTCTTCATTATTACTACAGCAAGATAAATGAGAATTAATTATAAGCAAGTTTTTACCCAACTCTTGTTCTGTATTTAAGAGAGCGCACATAGTTCTATCTGAGCTAATCAGGTTAGCATCATTAATGATAGGAAACCTAGATAGAATTACCAAGTCTCGATATGTCCAACTAGCATGCCAAACATCTTGAGGAAACCAAGACTGAATAATTCCGTCTATTTGGTCCCAATCAGAATGTTCTTGCAGGGCAATGATATCTGGATCCAGAGTTTGGAAAATTCTTTTAAAATATGTCTCTCGCCCTGGATCTAATATTCCTTCATTAAGAGTATTATATGATAGTATTCTTATATCTACTTCATCTTTTTTTTCTAATGGGATTGGAATTGCTGCAGGAGTTGAATCATCACCTATAGTAAAACTAACACCTCCCAATTCATTTGGTAAACGGTCAGACTGTTCTTCTGATTCTAAAATAACAAGGCTACCCTCCTCTAGCAATTGAGTATTATTCATTGTAAGCGCCAGTGAAGACCGAAGTATTGCAATTTCGAATTGTTGTGACGTTATTGTTGGACCAATGCGTAGATTAATATCATTCTGCATTAGAATAATTTCCTGGCTATTTATATATTGAAAACCCGAACGACACCCAAAACACCAATCTAGTTCTGCACCTATTCCAGCAATAGGATTTCCTGTATTTATATCATTATCTGCATCAATATATAGATGAAATTGATTCCAATCCTGGAATAAAAAATCTCCATCGTAGAAACTAAGATAAATAAAAATAAAATCATTATCATAGGTAACCTTTAACTCAGAAAAATCTGATAATATAGCATCACCTTGTGAATCAGAATATGCTATTGGGACATCTATCCAATCATCAAACATTCCATCAATTTTTATAGGATCGCCTGCTAACAAAAAGGAAAAAAGAAAAAGATATTGAAGAAATCCAAAAAACAGTTTTTCCATTTACAAGTTTAGCGCTGAATCATTTATTAATAAGATCTAATACTAACCTAATACCCCATCCAGTCGCGCTTCCTTTTGGATTAATATTGCTTGGTTTAACTCCCCATGCAGTGCCAGCTATATCAAAGTGAACCCATGGAATATCCTTATTAACAAACGCTTTTAAAAATGCTGCCCCTGCTATTGTTCCTGCTTGTCCTGGAGCACCTGTATTTTTCACATCAGCAATAGTAGATTCTACCTGCTTACAGTATTCACTCCAAAGTGGAAGTTCCCATACCTTTTCACCAGACATTTTTGATGCTTTTTTTATTTTCTTTAGTAATGGTTTATTATTACCTAAGATGCCTGTCGCCATATTTCCTAAAGCAACTACAACTGCACCTGTCAATGTCGCAAAATCAATAATAAACTCAGGATCATAGTGTTTACTTGCATAAGACAAAGCATCCGCAAGAATCAATCTTCCCTCTGCATCTGTATTTAGTACTTCAATCGTTTTTCCATTGTATGCCTTTAAAATATCACCAGGCTTATATGCTTTTGCGCCTGAGAGGTTTTCAGTAGAAGGTATTATACCCACTAAATTTATTTTTGGTTTCAAATCACTTATAGCTTTAAACACTCCTAGAACTACTGCGGCACCACACATATCATATTTCATTTCATCCATTTTTGAAGCAGGCTTAATTGAGATACCACCCGAGTCAAAGGTTAGTCCCTTCCCTACAATTATTTTTGGCTTTTGTTTTCCACCATTATTGTATTCAATCACAATAAACTTGGGCGGTTCATCACTTCCTTGGGCGACACCGGCTAATGCTCCCATACCCATATTAGTAAATTCCTCCCGGTCTAAAATTGTTGTTTTTATATTTTTTATTTTAGAAATATCAATCGCCGCCTGTGCTAAGTGGCTTGGAGTAGCAACATTCCCTGGAGAATTTGCAATATCTCTAGAAAAACAAATAGCATTTGCTGTAGAGACTCCAGTTTGAATTTGGTTTTTTGAACAACCTATCATAGTAACACTTTTAACTAATGTATATTTTTTTTTATTTGTTTTAAAATCAAGGAATTGATAACTGCCGAGTATTAGCCCTTCAGCCAAAGCGTTTAAATTATCTTCTGAAAAAAAAGTTTCTATTGCAAAAGAGGCTATTTTTTTCGAAGAAGCAAAGCGAGAAGCAGCAGCCCCTATTTTTCGCAGTTTTTCTGGCTTTAGTTTCCCTTTTTTTCCTAGACCTAAAATTAAAATTTGCCTATCATTAAAATAAAAATGGTTGACCTCACCTATTTTATTTTTAGTTTTTGATAAATTTAAAATATTTTTTAATGAACCACTAGATTCCTCATCAATTTTTTTTGCAAGTACAGACATCGACATATCGTTATATACGCCGACCGCAATTACTTTTTCATTTACTGATTCCCAGTTATTTTTTGTTACATTTATAGATTTAAGATAAGCCATTAAACAATTCCTTTTTTATTTATAAAATTAATGATTTGCTATTTTGCAATTTTGTTTAGTCTAATTACTATTAGCCATTAATGTATTGTAAACGAATTTATTAACTTATTGGTTAGAGTCATGAAGATATTTAACATAAAACCCAAAGAAAAAAAATCTGCACTTTTGCTTGCTACTTTATTTTTTTTCATTATATCGGCAGGTATAACCGCGAGCGCAGCAAGAGATGCTATTTTTCTGGTTAAATACGATAGATCCTTTCTTCCACTTATGTTTGTTGCGATTGCTATTGCTATGTATTTTATTATTCCTCTGTATAAATCTATTACAAAGGATAAAGATCAAATCTTTATTATTACTATATCTACACTAGTTTTTTCTCTAAGCCTATTTTTATTTCAAAGAGTATTAGAGGGTTTGATAATTCCATTACTTTTTATTTGGGTAGAAATAATAAATGTATTATCAATAATGCAATTTTGGATACTAGCTGGAGAGATTTATAATCCTAGGCAAGCAAAACGTTTATTTAGTTATATTGCCGCAGGAGGTTCTATAGCTGCAATTATTTCTGGTTACTTAATAAAACCATTTATAAAAATTTATGGCTCTGGAAATCTCTTCTATCTATCTATCTTTTTTCTTTTTGGAACACTTTTAATTGCTCAATCAATAAAAGGTCTAAATAAACAATCAAAACAAAAGCCAGAATCTGGCAATTTAAATGAAATACAAATAAAATTAGAAAAATATTTAAAATCGATCGCATTTATGGTTGGAACGGCTGCATTTATTTCTAAAGTAATTGATTATCAATTTAAAATAATTGCAGTAAATACTTATCCAGATCAAAATCAACTAGCTAATTTTTTTGGTACATACTACATGAGTACTGGCATAGCTACGCTCATAATGCAATTTTTTGTAACTGGACATATTCTTAATCGATTCGGTGTTATCGTAGCGCTTGGAATTTTACCAATCTTTATAGGAATTGGATCAATAAGTTTTCTTATTTATGGAACATTAACCGCAGTTTTCTTTTCAAAATTTTCAGATCAGGTTTTTCGATTTTCAACTAATTCAGCTGTCACTGAAATATTATGGATTCCTGTTTCTAAAATTAAAAAACGGGCATTTAAACCTCTGATTGATGGCTCTATTAAATCAGGAATGGAAGGTTTAGCTGGTTTAACAATATTTGGTCTATTGTACTTTGGATTTATATCTGAAAATAGCGTCTCCCTACTTAGCCAAATCTCATTAGCATTAATTTTATTTTGGATCTTGAATAATCGCGAGCTTGGATCTGGATACATTAAAGAATTAATAAACGCAGTTAAAAGCAGGCAATTAGATCTTAGTGAATTAGAAATAGATATCGCTGATAATCAAATTATCAAAACCATAAATAAATCTTTGAAAAGTGACAAAAAGGCTGAGCAAATATTTGCTATAGACCTTATTAAGGATACACCACTTTATCCATGGAAAGATACTTTAATAAAATTATTTAATGGTAAAAATAATAAATTGAAAGAGAAAATTTTGATCTCTTCCTGGTTAGATAAAGATATTATTTCAAATGAGATTATTATAGAAAATATAAAACACAATAGCTCAATTAAATCTCTTGCGATATTATGCGCTGGCGATAGAAAAATATTTCCTTGTATTTCAATTTTAGAAAATTCTTTAAATGACAAAAATTTTGAGATTAAAGCATGCTCCTCTATTTCATTACTTAAAATGAATGACAAGCATGAGGACGCTAAAATTATTCTTAATAATTTATTGAATTCTAAAAAAAATAAGACACTAGAGAATACCCTTAACCTATTAATCAATTCTAATGATTTAATTGATAAAAATACATTTCATAAATTTTTGAATCATGATTCCATAGAAATCAGAAAAAAAGCTATAAAAGTTTCAAAATCTTACTCTTCAATTAATTTAATTAATCTTCTATTAAATAATCTATCTATACCAAGCCTTGTAGATGATATACTTGAAGCATTAAAAATGCAAAATCAATTGGAAACTCTTAAACAAATATCAAAAATCCTAAAAACAGAGAGCACTCCAATAAAACAGAAAAAAGGGATATATAAAATTTTAAAAGGATATCAAAGTCAAGACTCTATTGCATTGCTTCTTTTAGGGTTAAAAGAAAAAGATATTTCAATAGTATCAATTGCTGCAGATTCAATATATCTAATATCTAAAAATAAACCTATAAATAGTACTACTTTAGATAAAATTAATAAACAAATAAATAGGATTGCTAAATATGGATATATGCTTCATGTTTTTAATAGCCATTTTAAATTAAATCAAAATTCGCTTCTTTTAATAGATCATATAGAAAATGATCTTAAAGCGATTATACCAATATTATTAAAGCTCGGTATACTAGAAAACCCAGAAATACCATTAGAAACTTATATACAATATTTTCAGAGTCAGGATGGGCATTTATTACCAATAGTTTTAGAACTAGTTGAATCAGTTTTTACAAAAGAAAATCGAAATATTATTATTCCCTTAATTGAGATTGACACAGACAAAATAAAAAAAGGCTATGAACTATACCCTAATGTTTTTAATAGTAAAGAAAAAACACTAATTGCCTGGGTAGAAAATGATCATGAATGGAAATCAATAATATCTATTGATTATTTGTTGAATAATGATCAAAAAGTCATACTAAATAAAATGAATTGGGATAGAATCGACCCTGATATTTTTTCAAAGAATATTTTTAATCAAAATCAATTACATATTTTACAAAAACACTTTCAACCAGAATTAATTTTAAAAGAGGAAAAAGAAATGTACTCTAATCTAGAAAAAACCATCATCTTAAAATCTGTAGGGCTATTTGAGAACATACCTGGCGATGTGTTAAGCAAAGTTGCACAAATAGCTTCCGAAGTCCACCTAGAACCAAACCAGAACCTATTTAAAAAAGATGAACTAGGAAATTCGATGTTTATTATAATTTCTGGACAGATCACTGTTCACCAAAACAATAAAATCCTAACACAATTAGAAAGAGGAAGTTTTCTGGGTGAAATGTCTTTACTCGATCACAAACCTAGATCTGCAGATGCCACATCAAAATCTGAAACAATCTTATTAGAAATAAGTCAGGAAGGCTTTTATGAATTATTGATTAAAAATCCAGAAATTATGAGACAGATTATGAAACAACTAACCCATAGAATCAGAGAAATGAATATTAAACTTCAGAGCTCCCCAAAATAAGATCATCAACAACTGAGGGGTCAGAAAGTGTAGAGATATCACCTAAATTAGTATTATCACCTTCAGCAATTTTCCTAAGAATCCTTCTCATTATTTTTCCAGAACGTGTTTTTGGGAGTGAAGGGGTAAATTGAATTTTATCTGGTTTAGCATGAGGACCAATATCCTTTGTGACTGAATCTAGTATATTATTTTTAATACCATCTGAAGAATCAGTTCCTGTCATTAATGTAACAAAGGCATAAATACCCTGACCCTTGATATCATGAGAAAAACCAACTACAGCAGCCTCCGCAACACCACTGGCCTTTCCTATAGCACCCTCAACTTCTGCAGTTCCAATCCGATGACCAGAAACATTTAAAACGTCATCAACTCGACCAGTAATCCAGTAATATCCTTCATCATCTCTTCTGGCACCATCTCCAGTAAAGTAATATCCTGGGAACATCGAAAAATAAGTTTCAATAAACCTTTGATGGTCTCCATATACTGTCCTCATTTGGCCTGGCCAGGATGCTTTAATAGCTAAAAGTCCTGAGACATCATTCCCTTCTATTTCTTCACCTTTTTCGGTCAACAATACTGGTTCAATACCAAAAAATGGAAATGTAGCAGAACCTGGCTTTGTTTTTGTAGCACCAGGCAATGGAGTTATTAGCATTCCACCAGTCTCTGTTTGCCACCATGTATCAACAATAGGACATTTTCCTTTTCCAACCACATTGTGATACCAAATCCACTCTGGTTCTTTAATTGGCTCTCCTACAGTACCAAGTAAACGAAGAGAAGACAAATCTCTAGAGCTTACCCAGTCATTTCCTTCTTTCATTAAGGCTCTTAAAGCTGTAGGTGCCGTATAGAACTGGTTGACTTTGTGCTTATCTACTACATCCCAAAACCTTCCAAAATCTGGGAAATTTGGTACACCTTCAAACATAATTGTAGTGGCACGATTCGCAAGCGGTCCATATACAATGTAGGAATGTCCTGTTATCCAACCTAGGTCTGCAGTACACCAATAAACGTCTCCATTATTATAATCAAACACGAGTTTGAAACTATATGCAGTGTATACAATATAGCCCCCTGTAGTATGTAACACACCTTTTGGCTTGCCCGTAGATCCAGAAGTATAAAGAATAAAAAGTGGGTCTTCTGCATCCATTGCCACAGGCTCACATTTAGAATCAACTCCAGATATAGCCTCATGCCACCATATATCTCTCTCTCTATCCATTTCTACATATTTTCCAGTGCGTTTGACAACAACTACGTGCTCAATAGATGGCGTCTGAGAGACCGCTTTATCAGCATTTAATTTCATGGTAATATTATTTTTTATACCACGTACACCCGTATCCTGAGTTACTAAAATTTTACACTTCGAATCATTTATTCGATCTCTAAGGGAATCACTGCTAAAAGCACCAAAGACAACAGAATGAACAGCTCCAATCCTTGCACAAGCAAGCATAGCTATAGCTAACTCTGGTATCATTTGCATATAAAGGCATACCCTGTCGCCCTTTTGAATACCTAAAGATTTAAGAGCATTACCAAAAATAGAAACTTCTTTTAATAAATCACCATAAGTGAATCTCTTAGACTGATTTGGATCATTACCCTCCCAAATAATTGCAGTCTCATTCTCATACCCATCTTTTATATGCCTATCTAAACAATTGTAACTAACATTAACTTTTCCACCCATATACCATTTTATATCTCCATTAATAAAATCAAAATGCCTCACACTTTCCCATGGCTTTATCCAGTCAATAATTGACGCTTTATCTTCCCAAAACTTTACAGGATCTTCAATTGATTTTTTATATTTTTCATTATATTCATCTATCGATTTTATATGAGCTTTTTTCGAAAAATTGGAACTAGGTTCAAAGGTTTTTGTCATAATTCTTCTCGCTTTATTTGATCTTATGTGCAACTTTTTCATAAATCCCATTCCCCTGCTTTCTTACAGAAACCATGGTGAAAATTGCAGCGCATGCTAATTTTTGTTTTTGGTTTTTTGTTTCTTTAAATGCTTCAACTTTTATTACAATTGATGATGACCCTTCTTTTATAATTTTTGCATTAAAATTGACCCAATCACCCACATGAACTGGTTCAGTAAACTCGATAGCATCTATTGCCCTTGTAACTGCTGCATCTGCATTACTATTCCTTAGATATCGATGTGCAGCCTTAGCCGCTGCTATATCCATCCATGATACCATTTGTCCTCCAAAAAGTGTCCCAATAACATTCGAATCCTGCGGCATAACTAATTGTGAATATCTCGTACTAATTTGTTTTTCTTTCATAATAATTCAAAAAAATAAAACACCCCGCTAGTAAACCCTCGAGAAAAACTGTTTTCCCTGAAGAGCACGCCACACCAGCGGGGCTTATTAATTCCGCTAAAAGTTAAAGTACAAATAATTTTTAAATCAATAAATTTCAGCATCTCAATTCTTACCTAGTTTCATGGCTATATGCTCACCTTTTTCAAAATCAACTTTACTTAGTAAATAAGCACCCGATAAAAACAAAACTAGTATTGAGAGGATACCAAATCTGACATTACCAGTTAAAACTGTAATCCACCCAAGCAAAAAAGGTCCAATGACAGCAGCAAACTTACCTACCATATTATAAAAACCAAAAAACTCTGCCTCTTTCCCAAAGGGCACCAAACGAGAAAACAGGCTTCTACTCAGAGCTTGTATTCCTCCTTGGAAAAGGCCAATCATCGCAGCAAGCGCAAAAAAATGAGCTTTTTCACTCATAAAATAACCAAGTAAAGTAATTATTGAATATCCTGCAATACCTACAAATACAGCATTCTTTATACCGATCTTGGACGCAAATCTGTGATATAAAATTGAAGCTGGGAAAGCTATAAATTGAACCATTAGTAATGCAGTTATAAGGTCACCCGCAGCAAAACCCAAGGAGGATCCTACTTTGACTGCCATACTAATGATTGTATCTACCCCATCAATATATAACCAATAAGCAAATAAAAATAAATATGCTTCTCTGACTTGCTTAATTTGCAAAAAGGTACTTTTTAATTCTTGCAATCCCATAAATAATGAATCTTTAAAAAAGAAGGAATGATCTGAATTAGGTTCTTTAACAAAAATAATTAAAGGCAATGAAAATATAGCCCACCAAATAGCAACCATTAAAAAAGATGTTTTTATAGCAGCTGACTGTGCAGATACATAAATATTTGAAACCTTTTTAATCAAATCCGATTCTGAATATTCAACTGAATTAAATGCAGTTTTTAATTCAATATAGTTATCCCCTAATCCAGAAACAGCTATTTTTAAATCATTAAATGAAATACTATTGTTTTTTATTTGAGTATATAAAGAAGATAAATCTTTATCTATAAAACCAAATTTTTCAGGGTTTAAATACATCATAACATTTACAAGAAATAATAAACCCCCACCCATATATCCCATTGAAAAGCCCAATGAAGAAACAAAATCAACCTTTTTTCTTTGGGATACAACAGGTAACAAAGAGTCATAAAATGTATTTGCACCTCTGAACCCAATCGTTGCAAAGATATAAAGAACAATAGCTAATTGCCAATTACCTTGTTCTACTAAAAATAATCCTCCCGTCATTACAATTCCTAAATAACAAAATCCAATAAGAAATTTCTTTTTTACCGATCCTTGATCAGCTATTGCACCAAGAAAAGGTGATAAAGCAGCAATGATTATAGATGACAAAGAATTTGCAACTCCAAGTTGATAGGTACTTTGTATTACATCATCAGGATTTGACCAATATTTTTCAAAAAACAAAGGGAAAAATCCAGCCATAACTGTTGTCGCAAATGCAGAATTTGCCCAATCATAGATCACCCAACTCCACATTTCTTTTTTTTTCATATATCACCAACCTTGTAGATTCAGAACTAGGCCTAAATAAATTGAACCACCAAAAAATGTATTTGTAGAACTTAGATTAGTAGTCAAACCAAAAAAACATTCAAAAGGGATTGGCCCAATTCGATTTTCAGAATAATTATTCAAAAGCCAACCCTCTAGATGCATATCCCTTTTTTTGAATGCAGTATCAAATCCATCATGCGATGCCATCCATCTATCCCAATCAATATCACTAGAAGTAAATTGATCACGTTGTTTAAAAATATTTTTTATTGAAAATTTAATTCGAAAACGGTTTGGTTTTGGATCAAACCCGAATCCAAACTCATTAAGAAATCTACTACCTTCTATATATTTATATGTTTCTCCTATAAAAGAAATATTTGAATCTGGATTTGTGTGATTTGCAGCTAACAGATGCGCTGGTGTATAAAGATTATCTGCAGTACTTGCTGAAAGTAAAACTTGTCCAAAAAACCTAAAATTTCTTTTATCCATGAAAAAATAATCTCCAAAAAAACCTATTGTATAGCGTTTTACGCCAATACCTATATTTTCTTTTGAAAATTGCTTTTGTCGTTCATTATTATCTTTAAAGGATCTAATTGTATAACCAGATGGTATCAGCAATTGGAAAATACCATATAATGCGCCTTTATTTTTTTGCATAGACCAAGCTGGAGAACCCTTAAGCAACATTTTAATTCCAACTTTGGTATCATCTAGGCCTGATGCACTTTTTTGAGAAGGATAATAATAATCAATTAGGTCAGATAACCTAACAGTATCTTTCCCAATCTCGTTATTACCATCACTATCATGAGGAATAAACCTCTCTCCTATAAAACCATTGTTTAATGGGTCTTCACCTATATCAAATACCCATGACACAGAATATGGACTGTCTTCTTTATAGAGCAAATCATAAATTAAGTCGATAGTATCCTGCAATGAAGGGTTCATATAAAAATAAGTATCTGAATTTTTAAAATTTTCAAGTTCCAACTTTGCATTTTTATGATAATTTATCAAATCGCTAACTCCACTTATCGGACTGGCCTGATATTGGAATACAGACTGATCAGCAGTAAACTTGGATACTGAGCCTAAATCCACATATAAGGTAATTTTATTTGACAAACCATATTCAATTTTATAAGATTCAAAAACTTTTTTCCTTTTTATAGATTGCTTGAATTTTCCACCAACAGATATAGAATTATTTGTATCTATGTAACCTGCCTCAAATAATGGTAGGCTTGTCCCCTTCTGATTATTAAACCAACTCATCCAAGATTCAATCGTTGGCGCTGAATCAATATCTTCATTTTTATTATTTTCAAAAATATCTACAATATTGGTGTTTCCTAAATGATATAAATCATTAGGTGATGAAAAATTATATAAATCTCCTCTTTCTTCATTATTAAAATACATTTTCCCTATATTTTTTAAATCAAAGGTTTGGGTACCTGAGTTCCATGAATCATAGGAGGAGTTGTTACCATAAATTATCCTAAATACATTTTTTGGTACTGTTGGATATGTTTGCCCATTTATTAAATAAAACAAAAAAAACAGACTTATGAAAAAAAAATTCAATGGTACAAGAGAAAAGGTTTGCGAAATTCATTGAACATATAAATTTCTTGAGACCATTCTGGAATAATTAAATCGGATGATTTTTTTTGGGCAATTGCAATCCTTAACATATCAGTGCCAATTAATTTATCAATATAATTATCATTTACCCATTGGAATTCACGAGGATGCAGACTATTAATCAGCGATAATATTGAAACGGCTGTTTTGATAGGATTAAATTCATCAAAATTTGTAATAGAAATTTTTATACCACTACATGACATTCCATCATAATTTGGAGTGCGATTAAAATAATTATATCCCTTAGGTCTATATCGCACCTCTTCAAAAATTACACCTTCCAATTCTAAAGAATTTAATTTTTCAAGAAAAAAATTAGTAACCAGCCATGGTGCGCCTAAGTATAAATAAGGGCTTTTTGTGCCAAACCCGATATTTAAGTTTGTCGCTCTAAATAAGTCCATCCCGACATATGCTAATAAAGTTTTATAATCCTTAATAAACGGCATTGGAGGCTTCCAATTAAGATCAGTCTGGTTGTACCAATTATCACGCTCCCAATTGGCAATCGGTATTACGGTTAATTTTACTTTTTTTAGATTCTTGACCCATCCCATCTCATTTATAATGATAGCAGCTTCACCAATAGTAAGTCCATGACGAATTGGAAATAAATGATAGGCTTCCATAGTCTGGAATCTAGCTCTAGGAATTGGGCCACTAATTATATCCCCTCTAATTGGGTTAGGGCGATCCAAAATTATTACTGGCACATCCCAATCACTTGCTGCTTCAAATAAACGTGTCATAGATGCTATATAAGTAGTGTACCTAACGCCAGTATCTTGAATATCAATTAAAATTAAATCTAATTCTCTCATAGCCCATCTAGGAGGATAGATCATCCCATCAAAAATATTGATGATTCTTGCACCATGAACAGGATCTATTTGCTCCCTACCAATTAATTTTGTGCGCTTATCATCTAGTCCAAAAAGACCATATTCTGGTTCAAATAAGATATGAACCTTGATATTAGGAAAATTTTTTAATATATCAATCAAGTGCTTACCATTCCTATTGACTGCAGTTCTATTTGTAAATATTCCAATTGTTTTATTTTGTATCAGTTTAAAATCAAGCTGCTCTAAGATATCTAGCCCTGGGTAAACTTTTTTTGTAAAAGAAAGATCTGGAATTTTTAGAACTTTTGAGTATTTAAAATCAAATGTTGTGCTATCAGCGCCCCAGATCAAAGCAAAACTAAAAGATAAGAATATTGTAATATGTTTAATAGATTCCATTATATAGCTAAAAATTACTTTTAATGAGAAAATAAAAGTAATTTTAAAATTATTTCATTATTTTCTCTTGATTTTAAATTTAATAAATACAGACATTCGAAGGTACTATGGGAGATTCAAACAACAACAATAGTGGCGGTTTCGCCAAAACAACAGATTTTAAATGGCTTAGCGTAGGCCTAGTTATTTTCCTTTTAATAGCTCTTATGCCTACACCAGATTCAATGGTGGAAAAGGCGAAAGAAGTATTTGGGGGACAAAATAATGTTGATATTGCTACTAAAGCCCTAAATATTAAGCTAATAATCGCATTATTGTCTACCTGCGTTGTTTTCTTTGCAACCGAGGCTATTCCTATGCCAGCAGTTGCTCTATTGATCGGGCTTGTTCAATTATTTTTTGGGATTACTGACCCAAATAAAATCGCCTATACCTATTCGCACGATGCAGTTTGGTTTATTGCCGGCTCACTTGCTTTAGGTTCGACACTGGTTAAGTATGGCCTTGATAAGAGGGTTGGCATGCTTGTTATAAATTTAGCTGGGACAAAAACTAGAAATATTGTTATCGGCATTCTTCTTGGTACAGCTATACCCACCGCATTTGTTGGAGAGCATGCTGTTGCCGCTATGTATGTACCAATTGCACTGGCTCTTTTTACTTTGACAAATAAATCTACACCATCTCCTAAATTAGGTACACTTCTAATGGTTACCATTGCAGTTGGTTGTATGATTGGTGGTCCAATGAGCCCTACTGGTGGAGCTAGAAATGCACTTATGATTGGATTTCTGGCCAACCTGCAAAATCCAATAGAGGTCTCTTTTGTACAATGGTTATCTATGGGTGTTTTTTATACTTTTGCTATGTCTATAGTTATGTCAATATTGCTCCCATTACTTTTTAAACCTGAGGTAGATGATCTCAGTGACGCAGTGAATGCAATTAAACAGGATTTAGCTAAACACGGCAGTATGACTAGGCAACAATACATCGTAGCATTTGTAATGGTTTGTGTTGTATTCCTTTGGATTACAGATAAATCATTGGTGAAAAGTGTTTTAGGCTTTTCTTTGGGACTTGGTGGAATCGCAATCGCTGGTGCGGTTACTTATATGGTGCTTGGACTAACTTCCTGGAAAGATTATGAAGAGAAAGTAAGCTGGGGCGTGATTGTTTTATATGCTGGTTGTATTAGCTTAGGAAAAGTTTTTAAGGCCACTGGTGCATCAAGTTGGTTCGCTGATCAAATTATGAATTTAGTTGCTCCTTTAGGCCTCGACTCTGGTATCGGATTAGTTATACTAATGGGTGTCATTGGAGCAGTGCTAACTAATTTAATGAGCGCAGGTGCTACAGTAGCTGTTATTGGTCCAGTTGTATTAGATATGGCAGTTGCATCTGGAACAAACCCTCTTCTAGTTGGGGTTGGCCTAGCAATATCTACATCGATGGCATATTGGCTAGTTATTGGAACTCCTGCTAGTTCTATAGTCTACGCAAGTGGGCAACTAGACCCTAAGGATTTTATACGGATGGCTACTTTAGGTTGGCCTGCAGCTTTAATTGTGCTATCAATAATGGTAATTGTATATTGGACAGGTATTCTTCAAATCCCTGTTTCGATATAGTATTTAGAATAGAAAGAGGTATTTTATGACTCCACAAATACTTATTCTTATAATTGTAATAGCTATTTTAGTTTATGCTTTTTCATCTCATGGTGAAAAAGAACTAAGCGAGGCTGATTATATCAAGGAACAGTTTAAAAGGAAAAAAGAGGCATCTGCGAATGAAGATGTTGTCAGTTATGGACAAGTTCAGGATAGGAAAAAACAACTTTTTGATGTTATTGAATCTAATCTTAATGAACATCCAACTGAATCTGCTCAGTTAAAAGATATTATCGAGGATTGGGCCGATCTGAAAGTCAAATCATTTGAAAATCGAAGATCATGGGTTCGCAACCCAAATAAGGACTAAGTTTAAAAAAATATTATATTGGTATCCGCTGAGTTCTGCCATGGATGCCTGTCAATAAAGTATATGTGCTTGTGCCTATCTCTCTAGCTATTTCCTCTATAGGCAACAAATTGCCTCTGTAATTACCAAAGACCAAGACATAATCACCTATCTTTGGTGAATAATTCCCAAAATCAACCATAAACTGATCCATACAAGGTCTGCCTGCAATTTTGTATTTTCTTCCATTATATACTATGTAACCATTCTTATACCATTCTCTAGGAAATCCATCAGCAAAACCCATTTGAATGACTGCAATATTAGTGTCAACTTCAGCCGAATAGTCACAACCATAACTCACTTTTGTTCCAGCTTTAATTCGCCTCAGATTAACTATAGGAGCACAAAAACTCATAACTGAATCTAAATCTATCGAAAACTTGATATCATTGGATGGAGGTACTCCATAAATCAACATTCCCACTCTCACAAGATTAAAATATGCTTTAGGAATATTTAACACCGCACCACTATTTGAACAGTGAATATATTTAAATGTAATATTTTTTTGTTTTGCATAGTCGATAATTTTATTAAATGTTTCTAATTGATATAAAGAATATTTAGAATGAGTTTCTTCTGAAGTAGCAAAATGGGTGTATATGCCTTCATAAGGTAAAAATATATTTTTTTCTAAGAATGTAAAAACTTCATCTAAATCACTTATATTAAAACCGAGTCTGGTCATCCCTGTATCAAAATTAAGATGGAACCTGGGACAATATCCTTTTGTACGATATAATTTTGAAAGTAAAAATAAATCATCCAATCTAGATGCAGTTACTATTAAATTAAGTTCGAAAGAAATATCTAACCAACTCTCTTGCAAACAAGAAAAAATCAGTATATCATTTTTTATACCTGATTCCCTTAGCTCTATAGCTTCATCAATGGAAAAAACAGCAAATAAAATATTTTTATCCTCATATGAAATGGCTTTAGAAATAATTTTAGCTCCATGACCATAAGCATCAGCTTTAATGACACACATTAAAGGGATATCTCCAATTTCTTTTTTTATAATGCATATATTATTTTTCAATCTATCCAAATGAATATATGCTTTGGGCCCAATAATCTTCACTATTTGAATCTTCTTATAAAATCCACATTTAATTCATCAAAAGAATCATATACTTCTCTATCACAAGAAAAAAACCGATCACTAATTTCATAATTTTGCATTCTATTAATTTAAAATATAGGTATGCTTTTATAATATGCCATGGTTGTTACTCCGTGATTTCCGCCTCCTTTTGAAACACTATCATCCCATAAAACGATTAAATAATCTACTTTTTCAATAATTAGTTTTAGGTCTCTATCTATACCATTGCGAATAAAGTTTTTAAACTTCTGAGGATTTGAATACGTCCAAGATTTATAATTAGTCCAATTGATTTTTTCAATTATTTTTTTTGATTCAACTACCAGATTAATAACTGTGCAACCAAAATCTTCTAAACATTTTGTTACATATTCAGACCAGATTGACCCCATTTCAGGTGTATTCCCCACTGCTCCTGACAAATATGCTATCATTGATTTAATTTTTTTCTTAAAAGAATACTATTTATAATTAACCAAGATCCAAATAAAAAAAATAAAATAATTATTTTTTGCCAATCTACCATATGTTTTTCTAGAAATAATTGCAAAATTTGGAAAGGGATTGAAAATGGTTGAACAGATAATATAGCAAATATTTTAGAAGGAAATAATCCAAGCTCAATTATAAAACCACTCCCAAAAATAATAATACTAAAAAGGTATAAAGAAATAGACGCAAATAAAGTAATTGAATCTATTAACAGAGAACATGTGATTATAGCATTTCCTAAAATAAATAAATATATACTAAGCTGAATAATAATCATCAAGTATTCAGATAAGGAAAAACTGAAGTCTAAGAAAAAAGCAAATATAATTGAGATAATAAAAATGATTATTAAAGCTTCAAAAACTGATAAAATAAGATAGCTGAGAATAATCTTTTTTTTTGAAAATGGGGCCATACTAATATGGGTTAACATCTTACGATTAATCCTTAAAATGTAAAAATCTCTAAATAGGAGTGGAAATACAGAAATAGAACCAATAATAAAAAGAATCCCAGGCATAAACCATTTGTTGAAAGGTATCGAAGTCAAACTAGTAACAATAATATTTCCTAATGATGCAGAAATAATGAAAAATAAAATAATTGGTAAAATAAAAATGAAAATCATACTAGGCATGAGTCTATTTTTCCAAAGCCAAAGCCTACGCACTAATAACGCCCTAATCACTCTAATCCCTTTCCCGCAAATTCTGAATCAAGTAAATCACGTAGACCAAGTTTTTTCACTTCTAGATTAATCATTTCTTCGCTATCTGTTGCAGCGATAACATCAAAAAATACTTTACGCGTTCTTCCATAAAAATGAAAAGTGTTGTTTAATCGATTTGGAGAAACTACAGTTGGAACATTACAGAGCAGTTTATAAAGTTCATCAGATAAATTAATGAACTCAATTTGAAACTGGTGATAGTCTAAAGTACTATTTAAAAGTAAATCAATATGTCCATCCATCACAATCCTACCTTCTCGAAAAACTAAAATTCTATCGTGTGAATCTTCGACCTCATTAAGGGAATTACTAACATAAATTATTGATTTATCGCCCTTAATTTTTTTTAACAGATCCCATGTAACTCTACTAGATTCGGCATCCATATAACTTGTAGGTTCGTCAATAATCAAAACATCAGGATCATGAATTAATTCCCGGATTAGCATAGTTTTTTTATGTATACCATGAGAAATATTTAAAATCAGGTTATCTAAATAAGGATTTAACATTAGCTCATTTGAATAAGTTAATAACCTCTGATTAGCAATGTCTTCTGGTATATTATATAATGCAGCAGTAAATAATATATTTTGTCTAACAGTCAACCAAGGATCTAAGTCAGAGGCATCTGGAACGAAACCGACTAAAGATCGAGTCTCTTTTCTACGTTTATTCATATCTAAACCTTGAATAAATACTTGACCATAATCTGGATTTTCAAAGCCAGAAAATAATTTTAATAATGTTGATTTCCCCGAGTCATTAACCCCAACGATTGCAACCAAACTTCCTTTTTCAATACCAAAGGTAAGACCAGCTAAAATTGTCTTTTCTCCAATTAACTTCCCTACCTTTTTTAAAGTTATACTAGCTTCCATAATGTTTAATGAGCCTCATACCAATTAAGTCCGACACCAAAGTCAACTTTCAAGGGGATTGTTAGTGATAAGGCATTTTCCATATTTTTTTTCACTATACCAATTATTTCTTCCTCTTCATCCTGAGGATATTCAAAAATCAATTCATCATGAATCTGTAATATCATTTTAGAAGCCATATTAATGTCATTAATATCTTTATAAATATTTATCATAGCAATTTTAATCAATTCAGCTGCTGAACCTTGTATAGGCATATTAACTGCCATTCTTTCAGCTGCTTTTCTTCTATTTCCGTTATCACTATCTAAATCCCAAACTGGTCTCCGCCGTCCTAGAATCGTTTTTATAAACTTATCTTTTTTAGCTCTTTTAATTGTCTCTTCTATATAGTTTTTAATTCCATCATATTGTTGAAAATAAGAATCGATAATTTTCCCAGCTTCGCTGATTGGCAAATCCAACTCTTTACTCATTCGAAAAGGACCTGCCCCATACATAATTCCAAAATTGACAATTTTAGCAACCCTCCTCATTTCAGGCAAAACATTATCCATTGGAACATTAAAAACATTACTAGCCGTTCTAGAATGAACATCTTCATTATTTTTAAAAGCATTACAAAGATTTTTATCACAACTAAGGTGAGCCATAATCCTAAGTTCTATTTGAGAATAGTCAGCAGATAGAATTTTATTCCCTTCTTTTTGGGCAGTAAATGCCCTACGAATTTCTCGTCCCTCTTTCCTCCTTATAGGAATATTTTGAAAATTTGGGTTTGTACTTGATAATCGACCAGTCGCTGCAATTGTTTGATTAAAAGTTGTATGAATTCTTCCTGTCTTTTTATGTACCTGATCAGGTAAGGTATCTAAATAGGTATTTTTTAATTTGTTATACTTCCTATATTCTAATAAATATTTTGGCAATTCATGTCTTCTACTAAGCTCAATTAGCACATCTTCTGCGGTACTACGTTTTTTTATCTTTGGTAAATTTAAAATATCAAAAAGAATGTTTGCCAACTGTTGGGTTGAATTAATATTAAACTCTTCTCCAGATAGATTGTATATGGCATTCTTTAGAGCAACTAATTTTTTCTGAATTTTATCAGAAATAGTTTTTAAAAACCCTACATCTACATATGTTCCCAAATACTCCATTTCAATTAGGACTTCTATTAACGGAATTTCAATTGTACTGAAAATTTCATATAAATCCATACTTTTTAACTTTTCTTTAAAAATAGAAGCTAGTTGAAATGTAATATCTGCATCTTCTGTTGCATAAAAAGCGACAGCCTTAAGCGGCACTTGATCCATAGTAATTTTATTTTGACCCTTCCCAATTAATTCTTCTATCGGCACCATTTCATAATTAAGCAATTCAATACTTAGGCTAGTTAATGAATTAGACCGAGAAACTGGATTAATTAAATGAGCAGCAATTAGTGTATCAAAGATTGGTCCACTTACATTAATACCGTGATACTTTAATATTAAAATATCAAACTTAACATTTTGACCAATTTTTAAAATTGAATTATCATTAAATACTTTTTTTAATCGACTTAATATAAAGGTCACATCATCATTTGAAAAATGATCCTTATTCTTTTCATTATACATTATAGGAATATACCAACCTGAGTTAGCTTTATTTGAAAAACTAATACCCACTATTTCTGCATCAATTGGTTTTAATGAAGTTGTTTCTAAATCGAAAGAGATTTGGTTTGAATTTAATAAGTCCTCGATTAAATCATCTAAATCTTCAATAGATAAAATAATTTTATAGTCTTTTTTATCATTATTTTTTTTTATTTCAGATCGATTAGATGACAAAGATTGTAACATATTTATCAATGATTGAGATTCTAATTCTATGAACTTTTTTGATGTTTTTTCATAATCAATATCATTTCTAATTAGGTCTTGGATTTCAAATTCTAATTCAATATTAGTAATAATAGTGACTAGTTTTTTACTTAATATAGCATTATTAAAATTTTCAGATAATCCTCTCTGAACTCTTTTATTTGTAATATTTTGAGCATTTTCTAAAACATTTTCAATGTTACCATATTCTAATAATAATTTAACAGCTGTTTTCGGACCAACACCAGCAACACCAGGAATATTATCAGAACTATCACCCATAAGTCCTAAAAGATCAATGATTTTTTTAGGAGGAACCCCCCATTTTTGTTCAACTTTATCTGCATCATATATCACTGGATCAGGTGCTTTTCTCATCCCTGGAGCATACAATAGTATATCTTCATCTATTAACTGTGTAAAATCTTTATCCCCACTTACAATAAATGTACACAATCCTTCATCCTTAGCATTTTTTGCAAGAGTCCCAATTATGTCATCTGCTTCTACTCCATTTTTTTTTAACACAGGTATATTCATTAAATCTAATATTTCCCAAAGATGAACCAATTGATCTTGCATTTCTTTTGGCATTTCTGACCTATTTGCTTTGTAATCGGGGAACATATTATGTCTAAAGGTTTTCCCTTTGGAATCAAAAGCACATGCTAAATAATCGGGATTCTCTTTTTTTATTAATTTCATTAACATATTAGAGAACCCAAATAGTGCACTAGTATGTAATCCATAACTAGTTATTAGAGGATTTCGAATCAATGCATAATGCGCACGATACAAGAAAGCATAACCATCTATAATAAAAAACCTTTTTTTCGTAGAATAATGCTTTGTCACTCAAAAAATTACATTATTACAACTTTGACTAACAGAGTGTTTTTCAATGAAAAAAGCCCCAGCAATACTGGGGCTTTTTAATAGAATCACAAGCATTCTGAAAATGATATTACTACATCATTCCACCCATTCCGCCCATTCCACCCATTCCGCCCATTCCACCCATATCACCACCAGGTGGCATTGGAGGCATTTTATCTTCTTCAGGAATTTCAGTTATAGCTGCTTCGGTAGTTAAAACCATGCCGGCTATTGAAGCAGCATTTTCAACTGCTACACGAGCTACTTTTGCTGGATCAATAATTCCAGCTTCAAACATATTGACATATTCACCATTCCTAGCATCATATCCATAGTCTTTTTTACCATCACGAACTTTTTGAACTACTATTGACGCTTCCGCACCAGCATTTGAAACAATCTGCCTGATTGGTTCTTCTAACGCTCTACGCATAATATCTACACCGACTTTTTGCTCATCTTCAAGCTTAACTTTATCTAGAGCACCTATAGATCTAAGGAGAGCAACGCCCCCTCCAGGAACGATACCTTCTTCTACAGCCGCCCTTGTGGCATGTAAGGCATCCTCGACACGCGCTTTCTTTTCCTTCATTTCTACTTCAGTTGCAGCACCAACATTAATTACAGCCACTCCACCAGAAAGTTTAGCCAAACGTTCTTGTAATTTTTCACGATCATAGTCTGAAGTTGTTTTATCTATTTGTACTTTTATTTCATTTATTCTCGCTTTAATTGCATCAGATTCTCCACCGCCATCAACAATAGTCGAATTATCTTTATCTGAAACAACTCGCTTTGCAGTGCCTAGATAATCTAAAGTCGCATTGTCTAGTTTATAACCAGCATCTTCAGAAATGACAGTTCCACCCGTAAGGACTGCTATATCTTCAAGCATTGCCTTTCTTCGATCACCAAAACCAGGAGCTTTAACAGCTAGAACCTTAAATGTACCACGAAGTTTATTAACAACTAAAGTCGCAAGTGCTTCACCTTCAATATCTTCAGCTATTATCATCACTGGTTTTCCAGTTTGTACTACTTTCTCAAGAAGAGGAAGTAGATCCTTCATGTTGCTAATTTTTTTATCATGAATTAAAATATATGCATCTTCCATTTCTGCATCCATCGACTCTGAATTAGTAACAAAATAAGGGGATAGATAACCACGATCAAACTGCATTCCCTCTACCGTTTCCAAATAGGTTTCTGCAGTCTTAGACTCCTCAACTGTTATAACACCGTCTTTCCCTACTTTCTCCATCGCCTCAGCAATTTTTTCACCAATTTCTTTATCATCATTAGCAGAGATAGTTGCTACCTGTGCAATTTGCTGACTATCAGGAAGATCTTTTGCTTGCCCTTTAATAGCATCTACTACAGCGTCCCTCGCAGAATCAATCCCTCTCTTAATCGACATTGGGTTTGCACCTGCTGTTACATTTTTAATACCTTCATTTACAATAGACTGAGCTAAAACAGTTGCAGTTGTAGTTCCATCACCAGCAACGTCTGATGTTTTTGATGCAACCTCTCTAACCATTTGAGCACCAACATTTTCAAGTTTATCTTCTAACTCAACTTCTTTAGCTACGGTAACTCCGTCTTTGGTTACTGTTGGAGCACCAAACTTTTTTTCAATTACTACATTACGCCCTTTAGGACCTAAGGTAACCTTAACCGCATTGGCTAATCTATCTACTCCTGCCTTGAGTGAACCTCTAGCTTTTAAAGAGTAAGTAACTTCTTTTGCCATTTTTTTTCTCCTTATAAAACTGCTAAAATATCGCTTTCGCGCATTATTATGTAATCAACACCACCAAAGGAAACTTCGCTACCAGAATATTTTCCATACAAAACTTTATCTCCTTTTTTGACGGTCATATCTATTTTACTACCTGAATCACTTACTTTACCAGGACCAGCAGCAACTATAGTTCCTTGCTGTGGTTTTTCCTGCGCAGTGTCAGGAAGTATAATCCCTCCAGCAGACTTATCTTCAGCTGGAGCAGGCTCGACCACGACACGGTCGGCCAATGGTTTTAGGTCTAATCCCATTCTTGAGACTCCTTCCTTTTATTTTTTTATAATTAATATTTTTAAATTATCAGCGGCGGCGATTTTAACACCAATCACAGTTGAAATCAACCTAATATATCTTATACACCTCGCCATTGCCCACCAATAAATAAACAAAAATTATGCCACTTAATTATTTATTTCATTTTGAACATACTATTAAAATTAATATGTCATTTTGGCGCTTTCTATTTTCCTGTGCTACCAAACCCACCCATACCTCTGCTGGTTTCAGATAGTTCATCTACTAATTCAAAAGAAATAGGGCTCCCATCTAATGCTAACAACTGAAATAATCTTTGTCCAGGTTCAATAGTATATTCTTCATTTTTAATATTATCTACAGCAGCCATGATTTCTCCTCTATATCCTGGATCAATCAAACCAATCGAATTTGAAAGTCTCAAACTTGTTTTAGATATACTTGAACGAGGTAAAAGAAAAAATGGTTTATTCTCTATATTCTCACATGCTATCTGAAGCTTAATTATTTCAGATAGTCCTGGTTTTACTGTCATTTTATTGATAATAAATAAATCGAGGCCAGCATCACCTTCATGAAAACTTCCATGTTTCTCATATAAAGATCTAACATTTTTAGAAAAAGGCTTAATTCGAAAATGCATTATTTATCCTTTAGTATTTGATTGATTAATTTTATATGGTTTGGCGTTGAACCACAACAGGCGCCAATAACACTAGGATTTTTTGATAAAAGACTTTTTATATTATCACAAAACAGCTTTTCATCAATTATTTCAAAATAATCGTTTATTAATTCTTTTTTCCCAAGATTTGGATAACAACCCCAAATCCCATCCCAATATGTATTTATACTTCTAATAAAAGCCAAGGTATTTTCTATACAATTACAATTAATTAAAAGACATGATATATCATATTCTTTTACTTCATTAAAAAAATGAAGTAAACTTGTACCATCTAATAAATATTTATTATTTCTAACAATTATACTAAGCCATATCTTATAATTATAACTCTTAGCCTGCTCTAGTGCTATTAAAATTTCTTCCATATTACCCATTGTTTCAAACAATATAAAATCAATATCTGTATTTTTAAACCACATCATTAATTCTTGATAAACTTGCCCAGATATTTGCTTTCCTGGAAATCTATTTGGTAAATAACAGTCATCAATAGTAGTGATCGACCCTGCAATTGTTTTCCCCTTGGATGCTTTAAAAGCGAGATCATTTGCATAAAAAAAAGAATCCCTTGCTCTTTCAAATGCATTTTTTTTTGAATAGCCAGCTTTGCGATATGTATAACTTGTTGTCCTAAAAGTATTTGTTGTAATTATATCTGCACCCGCCTTTATATAGTCTGAATGTATTTTGAAAACTAATTCGCGATTATTTAGATTACAATCACCAGACCAAACTGGGAGCGTTATTTTTACACCTCTCCTAACTAATTCTGTGCCCATTGCTCCATCCAAAACTTTGATTGCATTCATACTTTATGTTTAAGCCCCTGATTAAACAAAAAATAAAAAAACATGCTTGCAATAATAAATAATATTCCTAAAACTGATTCAAATGGCATATCCTGGAAAGTATATACAAGTATCCATAAATTAGAAAAAAGAAAAAATAAAGGTGTAATGGGATATGCCCAAACCTTATAGGGCCTATCTAGTCCTTTATTAGTAAACCTAAGAATAAATAATGAAATAACAGCTAACATTGTGGTAATTATTAAAGATATAGATGTATAAACTACCACCTGTTCAAACGAAGAGGTACTGATAAATATTAATGATAAAGCAATTTGGAATAAAAAAGCATTTTTCGGAATATCTTTCTTATTTTTTTTTGCAAAAATTTTTATAACTCTATAATCTTCTCCCATAACTTGTAGAATTCGAGGCCCTATAAAAACAAAACTACTTATTGTAGAAAGCAATAAAAAAGAAATTCCTAGGCTAATAACCTTAGCTCCAACATTTCCAAAAATATTTTCTCCAGAAATATAACCTATTTCTACTTGTCCGATAAGTGAATCTATAGGAGTAGTATAAAGGAATATATAATTAAGTAATATATAAAGTATAGTAACAATTATGGTTCCAATAAACATTGTTAAAGGAACATTTTTTTTGGGGTCACTGATATCGCTCGCTATATATATGGATGAATTCCAACCAGAATAAGCATAAGAAACCCATATAAGGCTTATAGCAAAACTTGATGAAAATATTTTACTAAGATTTTGGCTAGTTGGATAAAATGAAATATTTTGGTGACTATCAATTATTAAGCCAGAAATAATAAAAATTAATATCATTAGTAACTTAATTATTGTTGATGCACTTTGAAAAATCTTACCCCATTTAAAACTAGAAGCATGTAAAATATTTATTATTAATAAAACTGCTATTGATAAATAATGAGGATCAAAAATTGGTATTACAGCATAAAAGTATTTTCCAAAAGCTATCGAAGCAATAACCGCTGGTGCCGCAAATCCAATAGTGGTTGAAATAAATCCTGCCGCAAACCCAACAGATGGATGAATAGCACAGGAAAGTATATTATACTCCCCACCAGACTTAGGAAAGGATGCTCCAAGTTCACTATATGTCAACACTCCAGATAACGCAATGAGTCCACCGATAAACCATAGCATCAACAAAACAAAACCAGATTTTATATTAATTAATTGGTACCCTAGACTAGTAAAAACACCAGTCCCTACCATAGAAGCTATTACAAAGTATGTCCCATCAAAAAAAGATAATCGCTGCCTAATATCTTTTTTATACATTTCTCAGAATTAAATTATCTAATCTTAATTAAATCATGCATCTCTTAATTTACTTATCATCTCGCCGTATAATAGTTCTAATAGGGTAAGGTATTTCAATATTTTCTTCTTTAAACCTTTGATGAAGAAGTTTTATAAAATCATGAATGATAATATTATGATCTCCGTACTTATTACCACGAAAATATGCTATCATATCAACAGATGATTCTCCAAAGGAAACGACTCTAGCCAATGGACTATAATTTTTATTAGTCTCCTCTAAACTATTTT
>CAZLPW010000011.1:0-42691 GCA_964561495.1 uncultured bacterium
TATCCCAAATTAGTTTAGTTGGTTTTTTAATTTTTTGTGAAATGTAAATACCTTCATCAATAAAATCATTGAATGATTTTCGGCCAAAGCCTCCACCTAGAAAAGTAACATTAATTTTAATATTTTCTTTTTTTATACCAGTGATTTTTGAAGCTCGGTCTATTGCATTTTTCGGATTTTGTGTACCCGCCCATATTTCACAAAAATTATTTTTTATACTTACCACACAATTACAGGGCTCCATAGCAGCATGAGCTTGAAATGGAAGGTGATATTGTGCTTGGAATAAATTATTCCCTTTTTTTGATAGGTTTTTTGGTTTCCCCTTCTTTTTTACTACATCGCCTTTCTCTAGAACCAATTTTTCCATATAATCCAAATACACTTTACTATCATTGTTCAAAGGTTTCTTCTTTTCCCAATTGACTTTTAGATTTTTTTTTGCTTTTATTACTGACCAAGTATTTTTTCCAATTATGGCGACTCCTCTAGGAATAATAATAACATCTATTATTCCTGATTGTTTTTTTATTTCTAATA
This sequence comes from uncultured bacterium, assembly GCA_964561495.1. Taxonomy (GTDB): domain Bacteria; phylum Fidelibacterota; class Marinisomatia; order Marinisomatales; family UBA1611; genus CAZLPW01. The sequence goes on from CAZLPW010000011.1 coordinate 541, forward strand.
AATTTGAACTAATGTATTTGGCACCAAAAGATGAGGGCCTTTCAACCATTGCTTAAACCATATCATCTAAATCAATATCCATAGCATAGGATGCTGTCCCATCAACTTTTATTAAGGAATCTTTCCTCAACATATCAAATCCTAGAATATTATAATCCTTTGGATCTTTCAAAGGTACATTATTGGGCACTTTCAGTTTTGATGCATTTTTTGTGAGTGCTCCAAAAGATAGTTTTCTTCCACTAGGTATATGATAAACAAAACTATTTTTCGCATCACATTCAAGAGGGCTGACCTTCCACTGCATTGAAGCAGATTCAATCAGCATATACTTTGCAATTGCGCCTGCTTTCCTCATTTTTTTCCATCCATACCTACTAATAGAGCCACTCCCGCCTGTACCTATAAAACTCGAATCACTGCTTTGAATTATCTCAATTTTCCCCCAGTCTGCATCCATCTCTTCTGCAATCAACATAGGCAAAGAAGTCCAAACACCTTGACCCATTTCTGCTTTTGCAACGGATATAACAATTTTATCATCTGGCAGAACATTAATAAATGAATTAGGTTTGAAACTCTTTTCTTGAGTCCCCATCAATTTGTTTCCAAATGGAAAATAAAAACCAATAGCTAATCCAGATCCTACTGCAGATCCTACTTTTAAAAAATCTCTACGCGAAAAATTATTATTTTTGCCCATTTCTGATTTCTTCCGATGATGAATGAACTGCTTTTCTAATTCTTTGATAAGTACCGCATCTACAAATATTCATTTTCATTGCATTATCAATTTCTTGATCATTAGGATTATTATTTCTTTTTAAAAAAGCAGCAGCAGTCATAATCTGCCCTGGTTGGCAATAACCACACTGAGGCACATCATGCTTTACCCAGGCTTTTTGTACGGGATGTAAATTATCTTTTGATAAACCCTCAATAGTTGTTATTTCATCATCTGGTTCAAGAAGATCTATTGTGGTTTGACAAGACCTTGTTTCAACTCCATTCAAATGAATAGTACAAGCACCACACAACCCCCTACCACATCCAAATTTAGTACCAGTAAGCTTCAATTCATCTCTTAAAACCCATAACAAAGGTGTATCGTCTGATGAATTGATGATAGCTGTTTTTCCATTTATATTGATTTTTAATTTTTCCATTAACAATGACCCTTATTAATATCTAATTTACTTTTTTAAATATATTGACTTCCAATTATCTTTTTCTTCTATAATATTTTTATCTGAAAGCAGATAACTTCTATATTGATTAAACTTTGTTTTTGTATCCCAACCTGTTCTCCTTAGAATTTCTCTTTGGCTAATACGCTTTTCTTTTTTTATTAGTTCAGAAACTTCTCTGGCTTTTGATGAAATAAGTTTTTTTTGATTACTATATAGTGTAGCTATATCTACGCTAATTTCATTTACCACAGAGCTAAATAAAAAATTGTCATGTACATAAGATAGGGCCTCTTTCGCTTTATCATTTCTGTAATCGATGTTATCTAGATAAAATTCTAAATGTTTATTCAACTGTCTCCGATTCTTATATCTGTCAGCATTAGGATTAAGATGCTTATAATAATCTGAGTCATATAATATATATGGTAAGCCACATAATAGTCCATCTACGGTAGATATCTTCCAATTAGCTTGTGTTTGTCTAGGTGCAACTCCTATATAACACCTTTTTAAACCGTAATAGTAGTCTTGAACTGTATTGTTGGGAATATCAGTTATCATCCATTCAAATGGAACTCTTCGCTTTTGATAATTAGGTACCCAGACTCTAAAATCTTTTCTTTTCATCCACAGTTCTTCTATAGATGCGCAAAATAATGGAAAACTTCTTTCGTTCTCAGGTTTATGATTAAAAACAATAATTCTTAATGGGCTAGAATCAAAGTTTGAATAATTATCAGATTCTATTGGTAGAGATGGGTAGCTAAATACTTTTAATTTTTCATTTATTTTTCTTACGGTATTTACATTAAACCGCTTAACAGTTTTTTCAATCAAAGCATCTTTCTCAGTTAAGGTATTAACATAGCATCTATCGATCATTAGAAAACTAGTAAGGTTGACTATTTCCGTATCGGCTTCATTAAAATTGACTGGGAGATCATTCCAATTGAAAAATGAAATAAATACTGGGCTTATATTTGTAAATTGAGAAAAATACTTTCTTAAATAAATATTTTGTTCAGGCAAATTAGTCATCGCAATATCAATACTATAATCCCGCCATGAAATTTTTTTCATTTCTGAAAAATTTAGCCCTGTCTCAATATGGTAATTTTTATTAGCTAATAGGCTAATCTGTTTAACATTTTTCAATCTGAACATTTTTTTTATCTTTTTTGTTAAAGAAAGCTTATCATTAGAAATCTTTGGTACTATCAGATACCAAAAAGCATCAAACTTAGCCAGCTTTAATGATAAAATTAATTTTTTCAAAAAACAAAGAAAGTTATCTTTTTCAGGATTATTTAGGTCATTTATAAATGGATATATAAGGATTCTTATCATTTTTTTATTAATTAAATCATAATTATGAAAATTGATTTTATAAATCTAGTTTATTTTTAATCACAACTTTTTATTTCCAATTTTTCATCTCTATATGCATGTGATAAAACGCCCTCATTGTAAAATAAGACTGGAATAACTAAATCATCGGAACACTCTATTTTTATTTTCGTACCATTCCAAATTGTATATGTACCCTGCCAAGCTATTCCATCGTTATACTTGATCTTTTCTGTTACATTTTGCACAGAATTGGAAAACTTCCAATCACCAATTCGGATGCCATGGTAGTATTCTCCTTCAATTTCAGTGTCTCCAGAAAAAAAATAGGAATAATATTTTCCGTGTTTATTACCATTTAAATAATTAACCTCCCGATGCAGTTCACCATTTGAATAATATTCTAATACCAAACCTTCCACTTTACCATTTTCATATTTTCCTTTCCATAATACTTTCCCATTTGGGAAATATGATTTAGACAGACCATGTAGCTTGCCCCTTTTATAGAAACCTGTTTGTGCCAAAAAATGAGCTTGTTCTAATTCTCCATTTTGCATTATATGGTTTTTTTTTGACCAATTTGCGTATTTACCATGCCTCAAATTATTTTTGAACGAATAGTAAGAATGTCGCAATCCATCATCAAAATAAGTAATTTTTCTTTTGATATTTACATTTGTTAAATCTTCTTTTATAGCGATAATTGATTTGTTTAACCCTAATTTATTTTTAGTAATCTCGTAACTCACGTTAGCAGAATAACAAAAAGTCATAAAAAGACTAAAAAATATCACCAATAATTGGTTTAGATAAAAATTTATAGTTTTATTATGATTATTTTCCAATTTTATTCCGATCTTACCTACTATTATTTTAATATTTAGCTACCCTTATTTCATAGTATAGAAAATTTTCTAGTACAGAAAACAAAATCTTTTTATTTTATTAACATTAGCTCTTGTGTTATTAAAAAATCAGTTTCTATATTTGTTATAGCCAACCAAGCGAAAATTACTAATTTCACTTGTTATAGATTTTTTCCTTGTTAAGGGATATCGATCACCTATTGATCGGCACCACACATACCAGACACTATAACTGAGGAGAACATATGGCAGAAGCTATAGAATTGGACTTGTCTTTAGACCAAACCACGCTACAAAAAATCGACCCACCAAACCAAAAATCAAAAAAGGTATCACAAGAAATAACAACCCCCGATGACTATAAAATTGAAAATTACTACAAAGATGATACCCTTGGATCTGATGTTTTAAAAAATAAATATCTCGCCCCTTGGGAGAGGCATCCATGGGAATTATGGAAAAGACAAGCTAATGCGATAGCATCTACAGAAAAAACAAAATCTCTGAAAATAAAATGGGAAAACAAATTCTTCCAAATTTTAGAAGACTATAAGTTTGTTCCTGGCGGGCGTATAATGCATGGAGCAGGACGAGAAGATATTACTACAACACTAAATAATTGTTATGTGGTTGCAGTAAAAAATGATTCGGTAAAATCAATCTATGATACGATAATTAAAGAAGCCTTGACTTACAAATTTGGTGGCGGCTGTGGTCACGATCTATCTGTACTTAGACCATCTGGAGAAGCTATAAATGGGACTGGTGGAGAATCATGTGGACCAACGGGTTTCATGAATCTTTTTAGTGAAAATACGAATACAATCGCCCAACATGGTAGAAGAGGCGCTAATATGCAAACTCTTAGAATTGATCACCCTGATATAGAAAAATTTATATCTATCAAAACAGGCGATATAGATATGGTTAAATATTCAAACATATCAGTCCTGTTAACGCATGATTTTATGAACTCAGTAAAGGCAGATTCAGACTTTGAATTAAAATATGATGGGAAAGTATATAAAACAATCAACGCCAAATCATTGTGGAATAAAATTATTAAACATGCTCATTCAAGCGCAGAACCTGGGTTACTCTTTTGGGATACAATGACTGACTATCATAATGCCGAGTATTGTTCTCCATTAGTCTCAACTAATCCTTGTGCCGAACAACCACTGCCTGATGGAGGGTGTTGTAATTTAGGAGCAGTTAATCTAGAAAGATTTGTTGATCAAAAAGGAAATTTTAACATAGAAGATTTTAAGAAGACTGTATCCATAGGAACACGATTTTTAGATAATGTAATAGACTACAATATGGAACGTCATGCACTACCAGATCAAAAACAAAATGCTACTAATGATAGACGAGTAGGCCTTGGAATTCTAGGCTTGGGCGATATGCTTGTACGTATGGGCATACAATATGATAGCGAAGATGCTCTACAAACAATAGATCAGATAATGCAAATTTTTCGTGATACAACATATGAAACAAGCAACCAACTAGCAATTGAAAAGGGTAAGTATCCAAATTTTAACTGGAAGGGCTACTCAAAAAGCAAATTCGTAAAAAATCTACCAAAGGCATTGCAAAATAAAATTAAAAAAGAAGGTATAAGGAACTGCACTTTGACAACCGTAGCTCCAACTGGTAGCGGAGCAATAGTTGCGCGGGTCACTTCAGGTATAGAACCAATATTTGCCACCTCATACAAAAGAATGGTAAAAAAGAATGATGGTTATGGAAAAGATTTTAATCAATACAAAGTTTATCATCCAATTATTGAAAAATTGTTTGGTAATGATGATAATCTGCCTTCATATGTAGTAACGGCTCATAATATTGATCCATTCTTTAGGGTAAAAATGCAAGGTGTAATACAAAAATATATTGATTCCTCTATCTCCTCAACAGTTAATCTCTCAGAAGAAACAACCGTAGAAACTATCGCAGATATCTATACAGCCGCATATGATTCGGGGCTTAAAGGTATTACCGTTTATCGAGAAGGTTCCAGAGAGGGAATTTTAGTGACTGACGACGATTCCAAAGAAAAAGTTGACGAACTAAACCAAACTGAAAAAACTGAAGAAAAAAATATAATTACTACGCCGAAGACTCCAAGATTAAGGCCGACTCAAACATCTGGTGTAACAAGAAGGATTCGTACAGGAGAAGGGACTCTATATATAACAATTAATGAAGATGAAAATGGATTATGCGAAGTATTTACTACTATAGGGAAGGCTGGGGGGAATGCAGCTGCACAATCTGAAGCAATAAGTAGACTTATTTCATTATCATTAAGATCTGGTATAGATCCCAGATCAATCGTAAGGCAGCTTAAAGGTATTTCTGGGCCAAACCCAACTTGGGAAGATGGTCGTCTAATACTATCAACACCTGATGCTATTGGTAAAGCAATGGACGATTACCTTAAGGAAACGCCAAGTACATATAATAATAGTGACATTGATAATACTACAAATAAAAAATTACGAATCACAATGGCTGGTGTTTCCAAAACAATTAATCCCGAAAATAAAAGTGACAACGGGTATTTAGTTTGTACCAAATGTAATAACCATAGTGTAGTTAATGAGGCTGGATGTCTAACCTGCAAAGAATGCGGTTGGTCTAAATGTGATTAAAAAAGCTACCTAATTCTCAAGGAGTTCTTTTTCTTTATCGTTCTGCATATCACCTAGGTTTTTGATATGTTTATCTGTTAGTTCTTGGACTTCTTGTTCGTTTCGCTTGATTTCGTCTTCTGATATATGTTCCTCTTTGCCATAATCCTGTATATGATGTAAAGCATCTCTCCTAATATTTCGAACAGAAATTCTTCCCTCTTCAATTAATTTATGAACAAATCTATTCAAGTCTTGTCTTCTCTCTTCGCTAAGTGGAGGAATAGGAACTAATACTGCTGTCCCATTATTACCTGGAGTAACACCCATATTAGCATTCATAATAGCTTTTTCAATAATTGGAATTAAAGTTTTTTCATAAGGATGTATGGTTATTAGCCTTGGCTCTGGAACAGAGATATTAGCAACTTGATTTAGAGCCGTATTATTTCCATAATATTCTACAAAGATTGAATTAAACATATCTGGATTTGCTCTACCAGTTCTAACCTTATTTAATTCGCTTTGTGTATGAAGAACGGATTGGCTCATACGATGATTCGCATCTTCTATAATTTCTTTAATCATAACCTACCCTGAAACTAAAGTGCCTAAGTTAGCCCCCATTATAATTTCTTTCAAGCTCCCTGATTGTTTAATATCAAAAACCCTAATAGGTAAATTATTCTCTTTGCAAAGAGTTATTGCAGTTAATTCGAAGATTATCTTTTAAAACATCATCATAACTAATTTCATTATATTTAAGGGCATCTTCAAACTGTATTGGATCTTTATTAAAAACACCATCCACTTTGGTAGCTTTAATCAAAATATCCGCATTTAGTTCAATAGCCCTTAAACCAGCAGCAGAATCAGTAGTGAAAAATGGGTTTCCAGTACCACCTGCAATAATAACAATCCTACCTTTTTCTAAATGTCGTATTGCTCTCCTCCGTACATATGTTTCAGCCATATGTGATACTGTAATAGCTGATAGTGTCCGAGTTTGGCATAACATTTTTTCTAAGGCCTCTTGCAATGCAATTGCATTCATTATAGTTGCAAGCATTCCTAAATAATCTCCAGTCACACGATCCATTCCATTACTAGCCGCAGTAATGCCCCGAAATATATTTCCAGCACCAATGATTACTATGGTTTGAACACCGAAACTATGGACAGATTTAATTTCCTCTGCTAAATAATTGACATGTTTAGAATCAATACCAATTTTTTTTTCTGATGACATCATTTCACCACTAAGTTTAATTAAAACTCGATGAAATTTTGGATTTTTATCCACTATTAAAAATTAATAGGATATTTAATCTTGATTATTTTGGTCGGGTAATTCACCTATAGCAAATCGTGAAAATCTATTAATACTAATATTTTCCCCAAGAACAGCTATGGCTTCAGTAAGAAGGTCATTTACTTTTTTATCTGGGTCTTTTATATAGGATTGTTCAAGTAAACAATTCTCTTGAAAAAATTTCTTCATTCTCCCATCAATCATTTTTTCAATTATATCTTCAGGTTTTCCTTCCATTTTAGCTTGTTCTGAAAAAATATTTTTTTCTCGATTTATAGTATTTTCATCAATTGAATCTTTATCTACAGATAATGGATTTGTCGCTGCAATCTGCATAGATAAATTATGTGCTAAATCAGTAAAACCATCAGTTTTAGCAACAAAATCAGTCTCACAATTAATTTCTAAAAGGACACCTAATCTACCGCCCGCATGTATATAAGAATATATCAAACCCTCTTTCGTAGCTCTTGTACCTTTTTTTTCAGCTTTAGAAATTCCAGATTTTCTCAGATAATCTACAGCATCTTCGATATTTCCTTCAGACTCCTGTAACGCTTTTTTACAATCCATCATTCCTGCACCAGTTTTTTCTCTTAAAGTCTTTACTAAATTTGCATCAATAGACATTGCTTATTCTTCCTCCTGAAGTCTTTGATCTATTTTAATCTCTTTTGTCACACTAGAATCAATTGAAATCTCATCATTAGATTTATCTATCGTGGCTAATTCTTTTTCTGATTTATTTTTTTTGTTTTCTTTTATAGAATTGCGAGCATTGATAATAGCGTCTGACATTAAAGAAATGATTAACTGGATTGTTCTTATAGAATCATCATTAGCAGGTATTGGATAATCAACACGCTCAGGATCTGTATTAGAATCAACTATAGCAATAATTGGGATATCAAGCCTTTTAGCTTCTCGAATTGCAGTATCTTCGAATTGAGCATCTACAACTACTACCAAATCAGGTAATCGTCTCATATCTTTAATACCACGATGTTGATCCGCAAGTTTAACTCGCTCGCGGTTAAGCATCTGAGCTTCTTTTTTTGTTAGATTCTCATATAGATTAGAACCTTCTTTCTCTAACTGTTTTAAACGTTTTATACTTTTTTTAATGGTTGAAAAATTTGTTAAAGTACCTCCAAGCCAGCGTTCAACAACATAAAACATTCTGCATCTATCAGCCTCTTGCTGAACAATATCACGTGCTTGTTTCTTAGTTCCAACAAATAGAATTTCTCCTTTGTTTGCAACAATTTTTTCAGTATATGCAATAGCCTTATTTATTGCCTTTATAGTTTCTTCAAGATCAATAATATGAACTCCATTTTTTTCAGAGAGAATATATTTTTTATAATTTGGATTCCATTTGCGAGTTATATGACCGAAATGGGCTCCTGTACTTAATAGATCTTCAAACTTAACTTGTGACATATATAACTACTATCTTTTTGAGAACTGAAACCTTTTTCTAGCGCCTGGTTGTCCAGGTTTTTTTCTTTCAACTTTTCTTGGGTCCCTAGTAAGAAAACCTCGATCCTTTAGAATGGGTCTAAAATCTCCATTCGCATTTAACAATGCTCTTGATATACCTAAACGAATAGCACCTGCCTGGCCTGACAAGCCGCCTCCTTTAACATTAATTTTTATATCATACATTTTTTGAGTTTCTGTTGCTTCAAGAGGTTGGGTAACTACGGTTGCAAGACTATCACGACATAGATAATCACGAAAGGGTTTCCCATTAACAAGAATTTCTCCTTTACCAGGATAAACAAAAACTCTTGCTACAGATGATTTCCTTCTACCCGTTCCATAAAATAATTGCTCAGTCATCTTCTAAATTTTAAGCTCCATAGGTTTTTGGGCATGATGAGGGTGCTCAGGACCAGAGTAAACCTTTAAATGTGATAAAATAATTCTCCCAAGACGATTGTGCGGAATCATACCCTTTACTGCATTGATGAGGATACTCTCTGGTTTTTTATTACGAACTTCTTCAACGGATAGCTCTTTTACTGATCCAGGATAACCAGAATGACTAAAATATTTTTTAGAGGTTTCTTTATTACCCGATAAAAATACTTTTTCTGCATTAATCACGATAACAAAGTCACCCATATCTAAATGAGGTGAAAATTGAACTTTATGCTTACCACGAAGTATTTTAGCAATTTCTGAGGCAAATCTGCCCAAGGTTTTGCCATCAGCGTCAGCAAGCCACCACTTTTTTTCTATTTCTGATTTTTTTAAAGAGAAAGTTTTCATAATCACTTAGATTAAAGCCAGCGAACTTATATTTGTATACTTAACCTAGTCAATATTAAAAACAATAAATTAATTTTTTCCGATAAAACCCTTAGATATGGTATAATTAATAACACCTATTAATCTTTCACCCAAAAATGCAGAATTTTTTGATTTAGATTTGATGTTTTCTTGATTGAAAACCCACTCTTTTTCAGGATCAATTACAATAATTTCAGCTTCAGATCCCTTTTTAAATAAATCATATTCAAAGCCCATGATTTTTCTAGGTTTGATTGTTAATAGTGTAATTATGTCCATTAATTCAAACCTTTGATTATCCATCAAAATTTTGTTTACTGCACCAAAACAAGATTCCAAGCCTATCATACCACAAGTAGCCAAATCAAATGTTGTTTCTTTTTCATGTATTGTATGAGGCGCATGATCTGTGGCAATACAATCAATCGTACCATCTACTAATGCATTAATTAAAGACTGTCTATCATTTTCAGACCTTATAGGCGGTGCTACTTTTAGATTCGTATCAAAAGATTTTAAATATTCAACATTGAAATAAAGGTGATGAGGCGTGACCTCCGCAGTAATTAAGTTATTTTTAATTTTCATTTCTCGAATTAAGTTAACCGACTTTTCTGTCGTGACATGTGGAACATGGAGCTTTGATCCAGTAATTAAAGAAAGCTCCAAATCGCGGAATACCATTATTGCTTCAGCAGAATCAGGGTTGCCTCTTAGTCCTAATTGATTTGATAGCAAACTTTCATGTATTAAACCATCAGAAGATAAATGTATATCTTCAGCATGATTAATTATCGGAACATTAAGAACAATTGAATATTCAAGGGCCGTTCTCATTACTTTGCTATTCTGGATTGCTATTCCATCATCACTAAAAGCTATTGCTCCTTCAGATAGCATTAGACCCATTTCGGTTAAATCTTTACCATTTTGATTTTTGGTAACTGCACCAATTGGGTGTATATGAATAGGACAGGTTTTAGATTTATCTAAAATAAACTTAATAGACTCAGGACTATCCAATGGCGGGTTTGTATTTGGCATTATACATACTCTGGTAAACCCACCACCCATAGCAGCTAGAGATCCAGTAAAAAGTGTTTCTTTATCTTCTCTACCTGGCTCTCGAAAATGAGAATGAATATCACAAAAACCATGGGTCACAAATTTGCCTTCGCAATCAATTATTTCTTTATCAGAAGGTAAATCAGTTAAATCTCCAATCATCTTAATACATCCGTTATTTAACCAAATATCACCCTGAGTTTTTGTTCTAGAAACTGGATCAAGAATCACGCCTCCCTTAAGAATTACATTTTTTCCTATCTTTTTTAATCTCATTTTATTCCTTGAATTTTCCACCACACAACAAAAACAAAATTGCCATACGTGAGGCTACTCCATTCAACACTTGATCAAGAATTATAGCCTGATCACCATCTGCAACTTCAGAATCAATCTCAACTCCACGATTCATCGGTCCAGGATGCATTATTACTAATTCTTTCTTGTGGTTATTTAATCTTTCATTAGTAATCCCAAATAAATATCTATACTCTCTAATAGAAGGGATAAGGTTATGACCCATACGTTCTCGCTGGATTCTAAGGACATTAATTGCATCGGCCCATTCAATTAACTCATCTATGTTATATGTGATATTTATTCCAAAATCTCTAATAAATCTTGGCATCAAATTTGGAGGGCCACATAAAGTAATCTCAGCTCCCATAGTTAATAAACCATATATATTGCTTAGAGCAACCCGGCTATGAATAATATCACCAACTATGCCTATTTTTAGACCATCTAACTTCCCGAATTTCTCTTTTAGACTCATCATATCCAAAATAGCCTGGGTCGGATGTTCATGGGTGCCATCACCTGCATTAATCACGCATGCATCAATAAAATCTGTTAAAATTTTTGGGGAGCCTGCTGAAGGATGCCTAATAACTACTGCATCAATCTTCATAGCTTCAATGTTTTGTGCTGTATCCTTAAAACTTTCCCCTTTCTTTAGACTACTACTTGATGCAGAAAAGTTAATGGAATCTGCACTTAAACGTTTTTGCGCTAACTCAAAACTGATTCGTGTCCTTGTAGAATTCTCAAAAAATAAATTTACAATTGTGATCCCTTGCAAAGATGGAACTTTTTTGATTGGTCGTTCTAAAACTTCTCTGAAATTGAAAGCAGTTTTAATAATTTTTTGGATATCTTTTTTAGGATAGCCCTTTAGTCCAAGTAAATGCTTTTCCGATAAAACCATTAAGTTTTTCTTTGGTTCATTAAAAAAATAGCATCAATCCCATCTATTTCAATTAATTCTACATCTACATGTTCACCTTCATTAGTAGGAATGTTTTTTCCAACAAAATCTGCTTTAATTGGAAGTTCTCTATGACCCCTATCAACTAGCACAGCAAGTTGAACTCTTGAAGGCCTTCCAAAACTATTCAACTCATCCATCGCAGCCCTAGTTGTTCTTCCTGTATATAAGACATCATCAATTAATATAACCGTTTTCATTTTTAATGAAATATCGATATCAGTCCCTCTAACCTCTGGAAGCTCTAATCTTTCTCGGTAATCATCACGATGGAAGGAAATATCCAAAGAACCCTGATAAAGTTCTTTATTTAAAATTTCTTTAATTTTATTTTTAATTCTAACAGCTAAAGGAACACCTCTCCTATGAATTCCAATTAAAACAATATTATCGAGGTCTTGATTAGCTTCAATAATTTGATAAGATAATCTTGTAATTATTCTATCTAAATCATTGGCGTCTAATATTATTTTTTTTTCTGATGAATTCAAGGGTTTCTCCGAGTTAGATACAAAAACTCGAAGTTTGTTGCTCTAACCTTTTCGATATCAATGTATCGATTTAAAGGAATTAAACAATGCATGGACCATTAATCTATAATAACCCATTCAATAAAAACAATATATTAAATGTATCTTATAATATCACGAATTATATAAGATATTTCATCAATGCAAATAGAATCCATATTCAATAATAAATTTATAGGTTCCTTTTTAAACCACTTCCATTGCTTTTTTGAAAATTGACATGTTTTGATAATTATTTCTTCTTTCATCTCTTCAAAGCTAATCTTACCATCTAAATATGAAGATATTTGGTTATAGCCTATAGAATCCAGGCATGAATATTTAATATTAAATTGCCGTTCTTTTCTTTTTACCATTTTTACTTCCTCTATCCATCCATTTTTTAACATTTCAGAGGTCCGTAAACTGATTCTTTCATTAAGTACCATTTGATTCCATTGCAAATAAATTGAGAATATATTTGTGGCTGGTCTTTTAGTTAATCGTTGCAATAAAAAATGCTGACTCGGGGTTTTGCCAGTAGATTCATAAATTTCAAGAGCGCGAACTAGACGCTTTTTATTATTTATATGAACAATTTTCGAATATTCAGGATCAATTGATTTTAATTTTTTTAATAACACTTTTGGATTTTTATTATATAATTTGTTCAAACTATTTCTAATATTAAGATCTGAAACACTTTCTCTGAAAATACCCTTTGTAAATGCTCTAAAGTATAAACCTGCGCCTCCACAAATAATTGGATTTCTGTTTTTTTTTAAAATATCTTTTATATTTTTTTCAACTAAATCTGCATATTGTCCTGCAGAGATTGATTTGTTTAGATCGTAACAACCAATCAAATAGTGTTTAACACTCTTTAACTCTTCTTCTCTAGGTTGGGCAGTCCCTATGGGGATATCTTTATATATTTGTCTAGAATCAAGTCCAATTATTTCACCATTGATTAGTTTTGCTAACTTAATTGCTAGACTAGTTTTAGCGCTACACGTTGGGCCTATAATTACTGGAACTTTTTTCAACATTTTTTTTAAAACCACTCTTAGGTTAAAAAAATTAAAATAAAGTAACAAGTATATTAAATTAAATCATGAGAACTGTAATTTTATTTAGACATGGTAAATCTAATTGGAACGCGAAGTATGGATTAGATTTTGAAAGGCCTTTGGCAGAGAGAGGAATTTTAGCATCAAAAAAAATGGGAAGATATATCGCTGAAAAAAATCAAATTCCAGATATGGTAATTTCCTCTCCAGCAAATAGAGCATATAATACCACAAAATTAGCAATTGAAGCTGGCGAGTGGGGTTCAGTAATCGTTTTATCAGATTGCCTCTATTTAGCCTCACACTCAACGATTCTATCATTACTTAGCAAACAAAAAAATAAATATAGCGCAATATGTATTGTTGGGCATGAGCCTTCGATGTCTTCATTTATCGAAAATCAAACTAATGAGGGGACTATCAAGTACCCTACTGGGACAATGGCAATGATTAACTTTGATATTGATTCTTGGTCTAAAATAAAGAAACAAAAAGGCATTTTAAAGTGGTTAAAACGCCCGAAAGAGATTCTTTAAAAATCATTAGATCCGTTCAAATCGTTTATCTAATTCCTCAAGTGAGAGTTTAATTATAATTGGTCTTCCATGGGGACAATAGTATGGATGTTCTGTTGAAAATAATAAATTAACTAGTTCTTGCATTTCTTCAGTAGTTAAGTCATCTCCAGATTTCACAGCTGCCTTGCAAGCAAAACTAGCAGCTAATGCCTCTTGATGAGAGCTGTATTTTTTCTGATTTTCGATATAATGATCAATAATCTCTCTGATAACTTTTCTTTCATTCCCCCAATTAATAGCAGATGGAATGGCAATGATACGTATTGAATAATCACCTCTTTTTTCTACTCTAAAACCTATTCTTTCAAGATAAGGTAAAATATCAATTAGAGTTTCAAAATCGTTTGGAGAAAATTCGATGACTTCAGGAAATAGTAACGTTTGAGAGGCCATAGAAGTGGATTCAAATGCAGTAAGAGCATCTTCATATAAAACTCTTTCATGAGCTACATGTTGGTCTATAATGACCAATCCACTTTTTATTTGTGAAACAATATATCTTTTATGGATTTGCCATATTTCTCCCATTTCTATTTTTTGATCAAGATTATCTGGGAATTCAGCCAATCTAGAAACATAATTTTTTGCTCTTTCTAAATTTTTAATTTTTTTATTTTCACTTAAAAAAGCATCACTGTTTTTTGTTTCATCTAAGGAATAGGATTTAACCCTACTTAATGAGCTACTAGAAAAAAGGCCACCTTGTTTAAATTCTGTGGAAATTTGATTGATCGAAGGTGTAAAATCAGGAATAGTTTTAATTAAACCGCTAATAGAATTAGAAACACCTGATTTTAAAACATTAAAAATTCTCCATTCATCTTTAAATCTCACTTCTGTTTTCATAGGATGAACGTTAACATCAACTTGATCTGGAGGGATAACTAAATTAATTAAAAAAAATGGATATTCTCCTCTTTTAACCAAAGATTCATAAGCATTGTAAACAGATGAGTTTAACAACCTGTCCTTAATAAATCTTCTATTTAAAAATAAGTACTGCTCCCCTGGCCTTTTGCGCACTAGATTAAGATTCCCAACAAAACCAGAAAAAACATAATCTCCTTTTACTAGTGTTAAAGGTAATAAGTTTTTTGAATATGTAGGATCTAATAATTTGTCAATTCTATTCTCAAGATCTTCCTGATGAAGAACAAATATATCACGATTATCTGAAATTAGCTTGAAAGAGACCTCTGGAAATCCTAAACCATACCTTCTAACTATATCAACAATTTTTCTTAGTTCTGTTCGAGGCGTTTTTAAAAATTTTTTTCTAGCTGGAGTATTATAAAACAAATTGTTAATCGTTACTTCTGTACCTTTAATTTTTGGTGCAGGCTGGGATGCACTCGGAATACCATCTTCAAAAAAGATTGTTGAGCCTTCATAAGATCCATTGCTTGAAGAAATAGAAAACTGAGATACTGATGCTATACTCGCCAAGGCTTCACCTCGAAAACCAAGCGTATCAATTGAAGACAAGTCATCTATTGTTTTAATCTTGCTAGTATGATAAGGTAATATTGAAAGAGGTAATTCTTCTGGAGTCATTCCAACTCCATTATCTCTTACCTGGATAGTTCTTTGGCCACCTTTTTCAATTACTATAACAATTTCTGTAGCACCAGCATCCAAACTGTTTTCTAAAAGTTCTTTAACAACAGAGGCTGGCCTTTCAACAATTTCACCAGCAGATATTTTGTTGCGTAATTCTTGGTTAAGTTCCCTAATCATAGATTACATTTTTTACAAAATCTATATTAGAATTATGAATTTCTTTTGAATCTTTAATTAACTGTTGAGTTATTAAGATAAGTTCTTCACGATATTTATCACTATTGATATCATTTAAATTAATCCAGACATTCATACACGCAGACCTAATAGCTGCTATAGCGATTTCAGATGATACGCCTAAATCGCTTATGGAATTAGGGTTAACTTTAGGAATAATCAATTGGATAATTTCAAGGATTGAAAAACAATTTTTAGCAGTACTTAATGGGATTTCGATTGCGTACTTAATGGCATCCTGCTTCTTAATTTTTTTTTGCTCTTTATCTTGTTCATCTTTTTCAGGCAAACGGTTAGCTTCTATTATCCTATTAAATGAGTGGGTATCTTCATCAACAAGGTACTTTAGTTCATCTTTCAAATTTTGAGCTTTTTTCCCAATATCCTCAAATAAATCCCTTTTATTGAAATATTCTTTTTTACCATAATTCAAAGAAGACACCATACTAGATAAAGCAGCCGCCATTGCACCAACCATTGCGGCGACACTTCCTCCTCCTGGAGCTGGACTACTCCTTGATAATTCATTAAGAAAATTTTCACCGCTCATATTAATCAATGGAGAGTTATTATCTTTTATAGCATATTCAATTATCCTTGTTTTTGGATCAAACGGAATAACATCATTTAGACCCAGCGATTTGATTGCGCATTCAATAACATCAGCATGAGGTAAGCCCAAGGTAGAGTTTTGTTTTTTTAGATAATGTTGACCAGCATTCAAAATAGCATCTAATGGTATTAAACCTATAAGCTCACTCCCAGTAACTCTAAGACCTCGATCTTCTGCAAGATTACAAGTTGCATCAAAAATATCATGAAGAGTTGATTTATGATAGTTATTTATATTTATTGATACTTGAGAACAGCCATATTCTTCAACATACCATCCTATAGCTTTTACATCCTTAAAGATTCCTCGAACTTTTATTGGAGATCCATCATCTTTTCTAACAATTTCACCATCTAGTAAATTATTTGATAATGGATTAGGTATCCTTTTTGATCTACCTATTTCACGCAAATCAAAAGCAATGTCTGTTGCTAATCGTTTGTTTTTAGTATTTAGATTTATATTATATGCAATTAAAAAATCTCTGCATCCAATTACGGTTGCGCCGCTTAACTCATTAAATTCAATTGGCCCATAATCAGGCTTCCACTTTTTTTCAAATATTTTTTTTGATAGCCCTTCATATTCACCAGATCTTATATCTGACAATTTTTTTCTATATGATTTTTTTGACGATTTTTCGTAGAGATATACAGGAATTTTTAATTCTTCTCCAACTCTTTTCCCTCAGATAATAAAATACACTCTTCTAAACTAACACCAGCAACAGGAATAAATGGACAAACATCAGTAGCGCCTAAGCGAGGATGAGATCCTTTATGATTTTTCATATCAATTAATTCTGAAGCTCGCTTGATACATGCATAGGATGCCTTACTCACAGTATCTAAATCGCCAACCATGGTTACCACCGTGCGATTTGTATCAACACCAGAATCAACACTTAAAATCGAGATCCCTTCCACAGATCTTACTTCACGAATAATACTATCAATAATCGATTTATCTTTGCCTTCTGAAAAATTAGGCACACATTCAACAATAGATTTCATTTTTTAATATTTGTTTAACTTATTAAACACGTAGATTAACCATACCACAAAAAATAGCATTATAATCTTCCAAATCATCGACCTTTTTTTGAGTCTGTTTTTACTAATGATCTGACGAAATATTATAATCCCCTTTAAATGTTAATTCCAGCAAAAATATACATGAAAACTTTAACAATAGGACTAATAAATAACCAAATTATTGAAAAGCCAGTTATGTAACCAAATAAAATTAATCCTAGAAGCACCTGGGGGCCATAGGCCTGAATTTTTGTAGCTAAATCTGGATTATTCTTTGATAAATAACCTGTAAATATTTGAGAACCATCTAGAGGAGAAATTGGAATCATATTAAACACGGCTAGAGAAATATTAATCTGTATAAAATAAAAAAGCAAATAATCTAAATTGAGACCGATGATACTATTAACACGAAAAATAAGGCTTGCGATTAATGCCAATAACAAATTAGATATAGGCCCTGCAGCTGCAATCTTCATCATATCTTTCCTAGGATTATTCAAAGAATAACTATTTACTGGAACTGGTTTTGCCCAACCAAACCCAACAAATAATATCATTATTGAACCAATTGGGTCTAAATGAGATATTGGATTTAAGGAAAGTCTTCCTAGGTCAGCTGCCGTATTATCTCCACATTTCTTAGCCATCCATGCATGGGAAAACTCATGAAAAGATAAAGCAAACATTAAAGATGGTATTAATAGAACTAATATTTCTGGAGGGAGATTAAAAAGCATAATTAATCTCTCGGATGATGGTCTTTATAGATTTCACGTATGGTAATTTTATCAAGATGAGTATAAATCTCGGTTGTTGATATATCACTATGCCCCAAAAGTAGTTGTACATATCTTAGATCCGCACCTCCTTCAAGGAGGTGAGTTGCGAATGAATGTCTTAATGTATGTGGAGAAATATTTTTTTTTATATTTGCTAATTTGCAACAATCTTTTAAGACTTGGTTAATCCTAGCCCTTGTTAATTTCTTTCCATTTTTACTAAGAAAAATCTCATTATTTTTTAATTTCACTACAAAATTGCACCTGTAATTATTCAAATAACTCTTTAAATAATCTTTTGCATTTCCACCAATCGGCACTAAACGTTCTTTAGATCCTTTACCCATTACCCTAATAAGGTCATCATCTAAAAATAAATCTCCAATCTTAATATTGCATAATTCAGTAACTCTAAGCCCGCATGAATATAAAATTTCAATAATGGCTTTATTTCGTGAACCAAAAAAGGTTTGTTGATCAATACAATCAATAATTTTATCTATTTCTTGAACATTCAATATATCAGGCAATTTTTTGGGAATTTTAGGTGTTGACAAAGCAAGAGTAGGATTATTATTAGTTAACTTTTCAGCTGATAAGAAGCGATGAAAAGTTTTTATCGCGGAAAAATATCTTGAAATAGTAGATGGCGCGAAACCTTCAGAATTTAAAAACCTTAAATACTCTGAAACATTATTCTGTGAAATATCATTAAATGAGGTTATGTCTTTTCCCCTTAAGAAAAATAAATATTTATCCAAATCGCTTTGGTAAGCGTCAATAGTATTTTGAGAAAAATTTCTTTCTATTTTTAATATTTTTAAATAGTTAGATAAAAAATTTTCCATTTATAATTTCCAATGAATTGCATCAGAAAATTTTTTCATTTTTTCTTGGTTTTCTTCAATAACACTACCTGTTACAATAATTGAGGCACCAGACTCTACCAGTTTTTTTGCAACTTCTGGTGTTCGAATTCCCCCTCCGACTACTACAGGAATATCTACTGCCTTACAAATATTTTTTACTAATTTATTAGATATTGGTTTCTTTGCCCCACTACCTGCCTCTAAATATATTAGTTTGAAACCAAGAAATTTAGCCGCAAGACTATGAGCAACTGCAATATCTGTTCTCCCCATTGGTATAGGTATAGTACCGCTCATAAATTCAACTGTTGTATTTGCACCAGTGTTAAATATTAAATAGGCGGTAGAAATTGTTTCTATACCAATATCATTAATAATTGGAGCTGCAATAACTTGTTCTCCAATTAGATAATGTGGATTTCGTCCTGATATCACTGACATAAATAACATTGCATCATATTGATTATTTAATTGCGATACATTCCCTGGAAAAAAAACAATTGGTATCTTTGCCATTTTTTTTATCT
Source organism: uncultured bacterium (assembly GCA_964561495.1). Taxonomy (GTDB): domain Bacteria; phylum Fidelibacterota; class Marinisomatia; order Marinisomatales; family UBA1611; genus CAZLPW01. The sequence continues at coordinate 20,307 of CAZLPW010000011.1, forward strand.
GTCTAATTCTTTCATTATATTTTGAGTCCATCATTAAACTTCCACCAACAAAAATCATATCGACTTCTGATTCATTAGCAGTAGAAACAAATTTTTCAAGTTTATTTTCATTTTTCAAATCTGGATCAATTAATACCACATAGGCAGCTCCCTTTTTACTAATAACATCTATTATTTTCTTATAAATCATTAAATTAGGAAATTTTGTTTTTATATGAATCAGGATTAAATAACTCAACAAATTTTGGTGTTTCTGGTTTCGATATAACAATTAACCAACCAGAATCATATGGGGAATCATTAATTTGTTGAGGATTTTCAAGCGCTGATTCATTTATACTTAAAACAACTCCTGTGATTGGAGAATATAGTTCAGATACCGTTTTTACAGCTTCAATTTCACCAAATGGTTCTCCCGCAACGAGTTGATCACCAATATTAGGAAGATCAATAAATATAATATCCCCTAGTTGGCTTTGAGCAAAGTCTGTAATTCCAACTTTAACAGTATCATCATTAATCTCCAGCCATTCATGGTCTTTTGTATACATGAGATTATCTGGTACATTCATTTATCACTCCCAATAAATTATATTTCAAACTTAAAATTTTCCAAAAAACTAGTATCAAAATCCCCAGATTTAAATTGCTCATCCTCCATTATCTTAATATGATATGGAATTGTTGTTTTTGGACCTTCAATAATAGTTTCTTGAAGAGCTCTGCGCATCCTTAATATTGCCTGTCTTCTATTTTTTGCCTGAACAATAATTTTACCAATCATTGAGTCATATTGAGATGGGATTTGATAACCAGAATATGCATGAGAATCTACCCGCACACCTTTACCTCCAGGCATATGGAAACTCGTAATTTTTGCAGGAAATGGTAAAAAATTATTCTCAGGGTCTTCAGCGTTAATTCTACACTCAATAGAATGGCCTCTGGGTTCACAATGGATTAAAAATTCTGGACAATTAAGACCTGCATGCATTTTTATCTGTTGCTTTACTAAATCAACCCCTGTAACCATCTCCGTAACTGGATGTTCTACCTGAATGCGTGTATTCATTTCCATAAAATAAAAATCTTTATTTTTATCCATTAAAAATTCAATTGTACCTACACCAACGTAGTTAACTGCTTTTGCAGCTCGGATAGCCGCATCACCAATCTTTTTTCTAGTATCTTGATCAACAATCGGCGAAGGTGACTCCTCAATTAATTTTTGATGTCTACGTTGTATAGAGCATTCCCTTTCACCTAAATGAGCATAATTCCCATTTTGATCTGATAAAATCTGTACTTCAATATGTCTAGGGTTTTCAATAAACTTTTCTATATATATGTCACTATCTCCAAATGCAGTAAGAGCCTCTTGGCTAGCTGATTTAAAAGCATTTTCAATATCATTTATTTCTTCTACAAAACGCATACCCCTACCACCTCCACCAGAGGAAGCTTTAAGCATAATAGGCAAACCTATTTCTTCAGCTTTTAATTTTGCATCTTCAGAGTTTAATAATATATCATCACCGCCAGGAACAACAGGGACACCAGCTTTGATCATAGTTTTTTTTGCATTAGACTTATTACCCATGGAAGAAATAATATCCTCAGATGAGCCTATAAAACAAAAATTATTGTCTTCACATATTTTTGAGAATTGAGCCGATTCAGATAAAAACCCATAGCCTGGATGAATGGCATCTGCATTAGTAATTTCACCAGCTGCAATAATTCTGGGAATATTTAAATAACTATCATTACTAATTGGTGCACCTATACAAATGGCCTCATCAGCAAATTTAACGTGAAGTGATAATTCATCTGCAGTAGAATATACAGCCACAGTTTTTACACCCAACTCATTACACGCACGTATAACTCTGAGAGCAATCTCGCCACGGTTGGCAATTAATATTTTCTTGAACATATCTTTTTATTTAGATATAATAAAGAGGGGTTGATTATATTCTACTGGATCAGAATTATTTACTAAAACTTTTGATATTGTACCGCCAAACTCAGCTTCGATTTCATTCATTATTTTCATAGCTTCAATTATACATAAAATTTGACCTTCCTTTACTTTATCTCCAACTTTTACAAATGAAGGATCATCTGGAGAAGGAGAGTTATAAAAAGTTCCTGGCATAGGTGAAAGTAATTTATCCCCTTCAACTTTTTCATTATTTTCATCAATTGTCTCAACTCCACTTCTACTTTCATCTCTTGTTTCTTCAGAACTTTCTTTTATATGGGAATCTATGATAGTTGAATTATCTTTAATTTGGGTAGTCGGAAAAATATCAGGAGTTTTTTTCACACGATATTTTCTTCCCCAAAATACCATTTCAATTTCATTCATATTTGAATTTTCAAGTATATAAATAATTTCTTTTAATTTATCTTGCCACATAAATAATTCCTCTTTTTATGAAATCATTTTTTACATCTCTCAACATATTCCCCTGAGCGAGTATCAATACGTAAAATATCACCTTCATTTATAAATAGGGGTACATTTAAGATATATTCAGTTTCTAGTGTAGCTGGCTTTGTTGCACCAGTAGCCGTATTGCCCTTAAATCCAGGCTCAGTATTAGTGACCTTTAGATTAACATGCGAAGGTAACCTAATATCTAGAATTTCTGACCCATCAAAAATTAGGTCAACATTCATTCCTGAATTCAAAAATGATTTTTGTTCTCCTACTATATCTTTATAAACATTAATCTGCTCAAAACTATCATTATCCATAAAAATAAAAAAATCATCATCTTGATACAAATATTGCAATTGTTTTGCTTCCACTCTAATAAATTTCAGTTTATGTCCAGAATTAAAAGTTTCTTCAATAATTTTACCTGATTGTATATCTTTTAATTTAGTTCTAACAAACGCTCCACCTTTACCAGGCTTTACATGTTGAAATTCTATAACTTTCATTCTTTTATTTTTATGATGAATTACCAAACCATTTTTTATATCTGCTGTAGTTGCCATTTTTAAATTAATCCCAGTTTTAATTTCCTTCTAATTTACATCTTAAAGAAACTTTGTATTAAAATTTTAATATATTTGTAAGTTTATATTAATTTTCTATAGAATTTATAATTGATTTTATGTTATATAAATCTGCTTGCATTTTTTTTGATTTAGCCAACTCCTGGGCATATTTCACTTTATCTGCATAATTAAGGATTTCTATCCAATTATCAAACAAAGTAGGATCTAAAGAAAATAAGTTTTGATTTTCTATTATTTCATTTGTTGTCATTTCTAATGATCGGATAAAATATTTTTTTTCAAAAAATTCTCTTGAAATATGAGAAAGTTCAGAATAAAAATCTTTGGGGCTACAGTTTTCAGAGATATTATCCAAACGATCCATAGCATAAACTTTATGTGTTTTTAAAGATAAATAATCAAATTTTTCAACCTTTTTTCCGTCCCTTCTACTTATTATAAATAAAATTAATATTACTAAAAAAAATAATAAACCAAACAACATATTATTTTTCGTAATCCAAGATTGATTTATCTCAACTGGTCCAATAAGCGGTCTTAAATCTTTATTATCAGCTATCCTAGGGTTAGGGATTATCTTAATAATTATATTTGGGACATCAATGTATGATTTCTTTTCATATATTTCATTAATAATAATTTGATATTTTGGAGTAGTAAAACTACCAGTATCCCAAAAAATTATTTCAAAAAATTTTTCAGAAAAAAATTCATTTTTAGTTAAAGATTCTCGTCGAATAGATATATTTTCATCTTTAATTTTCAATTCAGGAAATTCTATTTCTAGTTTTCCAGGGTTTTCAACTCTAATATACCAATTAAAAATATTACCGATATTTCCTAATGTTGTATCTACCTCAGAAGATACCGAAATGCCTCGGGGAAAGTTTAAGCAGATAAGAAATAAAAAGATAAAAGCTCGATACATTAATTTCGTTTTTCCCTCATTTTAAAATATTTTAATAAAGGTTCAACAAAATCTTGGTCTGTAAAAATATTTATAATATCGAGTCCAATCTTTTTTGATTTTTCATTAAATTTTTTTAATTCTATCTGCACATTTTCTTTCATTTTTCTACGTAAATCTTTTGAATTAGTATCGATCCAAAAAACTTTTTGTGTTTCTTGGTCTTCTATTTTAGCTAAACCGATATCGGGGAAATCAACCTCTGATGGATCAATTAGTTTAATTCCTAATATATCATGTTTTTTATTTAAAATTTTTAGTGAGGTCCAAAACCCGTCATCTATAAAGTCTGAAATAATAAAAATAACACTTTTCCGCTTTGCGACTCTTGAGATAAAATCGAGACTATTTTTTAAGATTGTACCTTTATATTTAGGCTTAAAATATAATAGCTCTCTAATAACACGCATAACATGGGTTTTCCCTTTTTTGGGAACAATAAACTTTTCAACATTCTCTGAAAATAGAATCAATCCTACTTTATCATTATTTTTTATTGCTGAAAAACCTAAAACAGCAGCTATTTCTGCACCTAATTCTTGTTTTAAATGTTGAAATGAACCGAACTTCCCTGATGCTGAAATATCTACAACAAGATAAACTGTAAGTTCTCTTTCTTCTTCAAAAACTTTTACATATGGAGCACCAATTCGAGCTGTAACATTCCAATCTATTAAGCGTATGGGGTCACCTGGGTGATATTCTCGAACTTCAGAAAAAGCTATTCCACGTCCTTTAAATATTGAATGGTACTCGCCCCCAAAAAGGTTATTCACAAGTCCTCGAGTTCGAATTTCAATTCTCTTAACCTTTTCAAAGATTTTTGAAGGAATCATTAAAGTCTAAGGAACTTCTATAACTTCAAATAATCTATTAATGATATCATCTGATGTAATCTCTTCAGCCTCCGCTTCATAAGTCAAAATTATTCGATGCCTCAATACATCACTACCAATATACCTTATATCTTCAGGCGTAACAAAACCTCTATGCTCAATGAAGGCTCTTGCTTTAGCAGATCGAATTAAGTTTATAGTTGCTCTAGGTGATGCTCCAAAATCTATAATATTACCTAGATCATTAAGACCATATTCAGAAGGATTACGAGTAGCAAAAATTAGATTTAATGCATAATCCTCAACTTTTTCATCTACATATATATTATTAATAAGACTTTGGGATTCAATTATTTTATCTGAAGAAACCAATGGTTTAATATTTTCAGATGTTTTAGAATTTGAATTCATTCTTAACACTAATCTCTCAGAACTTTTTTCTGGGTAATCCACCAAAAGTTTAAACATAAACCTGTCTACTTGAGCTTCAGGTAAAGGATATGTTCCTTCCTGTTCAATTGGGTTTTGCGTTGCCAAAACCAAAAACGGCCTTTCCAATTGATAAGAATTTTCTCCTATAGTAATTTGATGCTCTTGCATAGCCTCTAGAAGAGCACTTTGAACTTTTGCAGGTGTCCGATTGATTTCATCTGCAAGAATAATATTTGAAAAAATTGGGCCTTTCCTTGTATCAAATTCACCAGTTTTTTGATTGTAAATTAGCGTACCTATTAAATCTGCGGGTAACATGTCAGGTGTAAATTGAATTCTTTTGAAACTAGTATTTATAAGTTTGGCAATTGTATTTATTGTCAAAGTTTTTGCTAAACCAGGCACTCCTTCAATAAGGATATGGCCATCAGCAAGAATGCCAATTAAAATCTTATTTATTAGTTCGTTTTGTCCAAAAATTATTTCATAAATTTTCTTTTTTAGATCATCTAGAAATAATGATTTTTCAGAAATCTTCTTGTTTAAATCGCCTAAACTAAACTGAACCATTGACAGTGTTTTATTATGATGTTATATGTTTGAGCGCTGGTATTTCATTTATATTTTTTCCTAAATACTCCAACTCAAATTTCACAGATGGTACTAGCTCATGTTGAGGAAATTGATTGATAAAATTTTCATATTCGATTTTAGCACTCTCAAAATCATTTAAAACATTTGCAAAAATATAGCCTATCATAAATTGGGAATGAGGTTCTTGATCAGAACCAGGATAAACATTGGAAACTTTTCTATATTCCTGGATTGCAATTTTAAAGTCTCGTAAATCATTCATGTAAATATCACCAATCATATACTGTGCTTTTGGCGCGAGATCATTATCACTAAAATTTTCAACCAAATATTCTAGGTGTTCTATACTTATTCTAATTAATTTCCTTTTTCTAAGAGACTCAGACTGATTAATAATCCATTCAGGGAATTGGCTTAATTGCTCATCAGCCATTTGAGCTTGCTTGGAAGTCTTATATTGATTTAATGTTTTATTTAGTGCTTTATATCCTTTATCCAAATCATTTTTCCAATTTAAATAGATTAGAGCAAGTTTATACTGAGCAAAAGATGCCAGACTATCTGAAGGATATTTCTCTATTAATAAATTAAGATTATTTATCGCTATATCAACTTTTTCTTCGTTTAAACTCTTTTCTGCTATGTCTTTATACTCTATAGCTGGCTTAGAGCAACCGATAAGAAAAAACAAAATTGTTAGTAGTACTTTATTTAAATATTTCATAAAATTCAAATTATTGCCGCAAAAGTTATAACTTCAATATGTATTAGGAAAGTCTAAGTCTAAGATTTTTTTTTTCAAAATAAATTTTGTAAACCCAATTGTATTATCCCTTGATCTGGCTGATTAATTTGAAATGCATAATCCAACCGAGCTGGTCCAAGTGGTGTATTTATTGTTAAACCTATACCTAAATTCCATTCTAAATAATCTATATTTATTTTATTCATATTTTTATCTAGTATAGCTCCATCTGCAAAAAAGGTTATTCCAATCGATTGATAAATGGGAAATCGATATTCGATATTGGTCATAAACCTTACTAAATCGCCTTTAGGAATCTCAGTAATTATTATTTCAAGACTATCATCATTATCAAATGTCGTATCTTGCGAAGTTTTGAACAAAGGGAAATTCCATCCTCTCATCGTATTGCTACCGCCAAGATAAAATTTTTCTCTTGCAACATCATCTATTTTTTCATCCCATCCCCATATTTTGCCAAATTTAAATCTCGAAGCAAAAACTGAATTCAGACTAATAGGAATATATGATTGCAATGTATAATCTGCCTTAATATAATCTCTCTCTCCACCTAATTGATATCCAGAAGATTTTAATTTACCTGAAATGAAATATCCTTTTTTTGTGTACACTGGGTCATCTCTTTTATCCCTTTGAGCAATAAGTGCAATAGATCTTTGTTCAACTATTTTATAGTTCTCACTACTTACAGATTTTAGAGACTGTCCAGTAAATGACTGCCATACAAGTTCTGATTTGATTAATAAATTTTTAGATGATTTTAACTTTTGAGAAAGCTCTAGACCATATCTTTGTGATATTTCAGTCTGTTCTTCAAGTTTAAACTTTTTGAAGAAAAAATTGAGTTCGGTTGGCAACCTAAGATTAAAAATCCAATTACTAGCAAGACCTACATCAAAATGAATAAAAAATTCTTGTTTATTCAAATCACTGATTAGCTTATTCCCTGTTAATGGTATTCCACCCATTATTTTGGTTGAAAATTGTGTAGGGCTATAAAATATAGATCGATTTTTCCATTCTAATGTGATTCCCATTGCTTCTAGTAAATTCAGACCTTCTAAAAAATTCATTCGACTATAACCACCTTCTGAAATCCATTCATATTGTTTGAATGGTTTAAGATTAAATCTAATATCAACAATTGAATCATTTGGAGATGTTCTTGTGGGAATGTAGTTTACCATAGAAAATACTCCAGTTTCTCTCAAACGAGTTTTTGAACGATCTAATAAACTTTTTTGATAAATATCACCATATTTATAAACTAATTCTCTGTTTACTTGCTTCATCGTCATCTTTCCAAGATTCTCAAAGATTGTATTCTGTATAGTGACAAATTTTCCTTCGCTTATTTTTATTTGCACTTCTACAGAGTCAGTTATTATATCTGTTATATCCATCTCTAAAAATAATTTTCCATTTTCATGGTATTCATTTTCTATTAAAATACCATTTTCATTAATCTTTGAAGGATTATACTTATCACCTTTTTTAATATCAAATATTGAAAGTATTTTCCTAGTAGAAACTAAATTATTTCCAAAAACCGAAACTTTAGAAATAAAATACTGTCTTCCCTCATCAATATAAAATTTAATGTCAACATGTTCACCATCGAATTCTATCGATTCTTTAACATCTGCATTTATAAAACCTTTTGAGTTATAAAATTTCTCAATAGTAAGAGCGTCTAGTTTAACTAATCTTGAATTAAACTCTGGTCGCCGAATTAAAAACGTAGGAGGCTTTTGCCTGACTATTAATTCTATCTCACTATCCGATAAGTTTTTGTTACCTTCGAATATTATTTTTCTTATAAATACGTTTAAATCTTGAGATAACAATATTTCAAACGCGATGTAAACTAAAAAAATATATTTTTTCAAATTTTATTAAAGATAATTATTAATATGCGTATCTATATCGATATTTAACTTTTAATTTTCCAGCATCGTCAATATTACCTACAACTGAAAAATGACGATTCAATTTGTACTCTACACCAATTTGAGATTGTAAAGAAAAGGATCGTTTATATGATAAATTTAAATAAGTTTTATCCCCAATTTTTCTTTTAGCAGTAACTGCAAAATTTTCATCATCTTTACCTAGACTTGCAGTACCCGAAATATCAATGTCATCTATTAGATTCATCGCTCCAATATTACTTATGTTTTCTAAGTTTTTTTCCAATTCATTTTCTAAAAGAGAGCCCAGAACAGTTGCAGTTTGATAACCAAAGCCCCCAGTGTTTGACAAATCTTCCTCAAAACGCTTACCCCAAGTTAATAATTCAAGAATATCGCTTTCAGAAAATCCACTCTCTGATTCTAAAATAATATCAAGGTCTTCTATACCTCCTAAAAGCTGTAATCTAATACGTTCGTTATCTATATCTGTGTGAGCTATAAGATCCATGTAAGGATTAAAACCATTATTATCAAAAGTTACATATCCTCTCAATTCTTTAAAATTATCTTTGTAAGAAAAAACACTACCATCTTCAACAAATATTTCTCCATCAAAATTCATGTCATGATGACCAACTTTATTTAATTTCAGCTCTCCCTTAACTAAAGCATCAACTTGTGAATTTTGGAAAAGCACCCGCTCTCTTAATGGGAATGTTAGATTATAAACGATTATAGATCCCTGATCCTGATTGATAGATTCTCCAATATCAGCGGTAGTAAATTCATAAAAAAGTGTGGTATTCATTGTCTCAATAATTCCATCAATAAAAATAGTATCTCTTCCAGAAACTTCAATATCTAAATTAGATAGCCCCGTTATATCAATGGGAAGTATTTTAAAGGAAGATTCTTCACCTTTAATTTTTAGAGAATAAGAAGGTAAAAAAAACGAACTGAAATCTATACTACCCTTAATGTCTATATTTTCTTTATGTATAGATTTTCCATTTAATAGAGGATGAACTGCATCAGCAACCAACGTATCTATTTCCAAAATATTATTAATCATTTCTGCTTGCCCATTTATTCTATTAATAGGATTGTTAAGAAGTAATGTATAGGCTACCCCATCCACAATTTTTATTGTCCCATTTCTTTGAATATCATCTGATTTGCCAGATATATTCAAAGTTAAATTTATATTTCCATTCAAAGAATCTAGATCTTCAACATATGGTGTTAAAAAATATAATGATGAAGAATTACTATTTAGCGTAAAATCAAATTCATTATCTTGAATTAGATTACCAAAGTCTTTAGAACTAATATTTAAATCAAAAGGTAAATAGCCATCAACATCTAAACTGTCTTTTTTGTTTTTCAAAGCAAAACCATTAACATAGAGTTTTTGACTATCATAATTACCTGATAACTTGACATCACCTATTTTAATTTTATCAAGAAAGAATTTTGATGCACTTAAGCTATAATCAAACTTGGTTTTATTTGGAAAACCATTAAGATTAACCGATCCTGTTGCGTTGCCATTAATTTTATAAAAATTAGGGAGAAATTTATTAATCAGGGATAATGAAACATTTGTAAAAGTAGAGTTTAATAAGATTGGTAATTTATTTGATTTATCTATGGAAACTGGAACAACACCTGTCGCTTGAACACCCATTAAGTCTCCTCTTATCATAGATATATCGTCCATATTTAATATCCCATCCTTGTATAGAAAGGATATAATCATTTCATCAAATCTTTCCTCCATATAAGTTCCACGCTTCATTGTCACATCGACATCTACTTCTAGATTATCCTTGCTATTTTTAACAATTAATTCTCCAAAAATCATTCCAGAAAATTGTAACCTTTCATCTTCAAAATATTTAGTGATTATGGATGCATCAAAATTTGACATTTTCAAATGACAATAAATACCACTATTTTGCTTTACGACACCTTCTAAAATACCATCATTAATATGAAATACAAATGGCTCTAATTCTAAGTTTTTTATTGAATCCTTTACGTTAAAAAATAGAGGCTTAAAATTAACCAGGTAATTATCTTCTACAGCCAATTGAAATCTATCTATCCTATAAGAGTTTAAGCCATCAAACTCCCCAGAAAACTGAAAAAAATCTTTTCCAGATTTAAAATGGCAATTATCAAGAATTATTTTCTCTCCATTTATGGTTGCATCAAATGTCCCACTATCAAAGGTATTTTTTTTCCATGATCCATTTCTAACCTTAAGACTAATATTACCACTTTCACCTTTATTACCAACTTGGGTTAAATGAGAGTTTAATTCAATAGATGAAAGAAAAAATTCATCAAATATAATATCTCGGCATATCAATTCTGATTTAACCGATGGATTTAAATATGATCCAACTATTTTCATACTTCCAGTCGCTTTACCTGATTGGAATTTTTGAGGTAGAAATTGATTTACAAGATTGATATCTGCATTTTCTAATTCAGAAATAATATTAATTCCACCTGTTTTAAAATTATATTCCCCATCTATTGATAATTCGCTTTCATCAATTAAAAGTAAAACAGGACCTCTAGTCAATAGAATACTATCTTGGTATGATACCTGTCCATGGAAAGAAGTTTCTCCAACTTCAAAATATTCAGTTTCTAAAATTTCTAATGTAAGATCAATTTGATCAAGTGACCCACTATTTGCTATACTTCCATCAAGGATTGCCAATCCAGTCAAACTAGTTTTTATATCTGAATCTAGCCAACTACCTAGATTAAGATTTTCAAGATTGAGATAACTGTTTAATCGACCATTGTTATCAATAAAACCACTTACAATTAATTGTGACTCCTCACCTACCAATGATAATTTTTTTAATGCATAAGAAGATTTTTCTAGTTTATTAATAATAAATTCACCTTCCATATCTAAACCTAATTCATTCTGTAAATCTATAGTTCCATTTAGATTTTCTAAATCAGACTCAAACAAAAATTTTCCAGAAAATTTTGAAAATTTAGTTTGAAGCGGTAGTCTGCTAAATAATTCTTGAGAAATAGAAAAGTTTTCTAAATTAATTTCACCATTAATTTGATTTTTATTCAAATTAAAAGTTGAAAAACCAGAAATAGGTAAATCAAAAAGATTTCCAGTAATTTTATTTAAAAAAACTGCTGAATCTGAAAATGTGATATTAAGACTATTAAGATTAATTTCTGGAAAAGGAGTTTCTAAATAATTTACGTTTAGTAAATCGAAAAAAATGGAAGGTTTAGCTGACTGATTTAATTCGCCTGCAAAGATTAAATTTATTGGTATTAATCTATCAAAAGTTTTGTATTTAATAGGGATTGAAAAATAAAAAGATCGAATATCTATTAATGAATTTGAAAAAAAATTATTAGATAAATTATTATTATCAATATTAAATGTATTACTATCTAGATTCAATTCCCCAGATTCAACGGTCAAAACATCTAGATTGATATTAGTAAAAAGTGATCTGATTAGTCCTATATTAATTCTTATTTTTTCTATATTAATGGATGATACATTTGTTTTTTTTATACTAATATCTTTTAGATATATATCTTTTAATAAATGACCTTCAATTTTAATACTCTCTATCTGATATCCACTTTTAGATATTATTTTATTTGCATTATCAATAATATAATTATCCCAAAAATCAGCTTTTAGACAATATGTCACTATTATCAAGAGAAATATAAAAAGTGAGCTAATTAATAATTTTTTTGAATTTTTCACTATGTTAACATTACAAAGTGAATATTACAATTGGAAGTAGGTTAAATAAATAAAAAGATCGCTTTTTATTGTGTTCTTTTTATTGTTATTAAAAAAAACTTTAGTCTACAACTTCAAAGTCGGCATCTTCAATTTCTTGTTCTTGATTTGTTTTATTTTTTCTATCTGATTTTGTTTCAGGATTGCTCTTGGGTTCTTCTTGGGAATTTTGATTCATTTTTGAAACTAAAGAGCTCCAAGAATTACTTAAATCACCCATAGAGGATTTAATATTATCTTTATTGCCACTCTCTTTCGCTTTTTTCAATTCACTTAATTTTTTTTCGATCATACTCTTTTCAGATTCTTCAAGTTTATCTGCACTATCTTTTATGCTCTTTTCAGTTTCATAAATTAAATGTTCAGCCTGATTATTTAGTTCAATCGTTTCCCGCTTCTCTTTGTCATCTTGTTCATGTTTTTTTGCATCATTTACCATTTTATCAATTTCTGTTTCAGAAAGACCACTTGCAGCCTCTATTCGGATGCTTTGTTCTTTTCCAGTAGCTTTGTCTTTTGCATTGACATTTATTATACCATTCGCATCAATATCAAATGAAACTTCAATTTGAGGTACACCTCTAGGAGCAGGAGGAATGTCAGATAAATGGAATTTACCGATTGTCTTATTATCTTCAGCCATCTCTCGCTCACCCTGTAAAACATGTATCTCAACAGATGTTTGGTTATCAGCAGCTGTACTAAAAATTTGAGATTTTTTCGTTGGGATAGTTGTATTTCTTTCAATTAATCTTGTGCTAACTCTGCCCAGGGTTTCTATACCAAGTGATAGAGGAGTTACATCAAGTAACAATATGTCATCCACATCACCAGAAAGAACACCACCTTGTATTGCCGCACCTAGGGCTACTACTTCATCTGGATTAACACTATGATTAGGATCTTTTTTAAATATTTCTTTAACTTTCTCTTGAATTTTAGGAATCCTTGTAGACCCTCCTACCAAAATAACTTCATTTATGTCATCTGCACTAACACCAGCATCTTTTAAAGCTTGGATACATGGACCGACTGTCCGATCTATTAAATCGTCAACTAATTCTTCAAACTTAGATCTAGTAAGGGTTAGGTTAAGATGTTTTGGCCCTGCTGCATCCGCAGTTATAAACGGTAAATTTATATCAGTCTGTTTTGAGGAACTTAGTTCCTTTTTTGCACTTTCAGCAGCTTCCTTCAAGCGTTGGAGAGCCATGGGATCAGATTTCAAATCTATTCCATCTGATTTATGAAATTCACCAGCAATCCAATTAATTACCTTTTGGTCAAAATCATCACCTCCTAAATGACCGTCGCCATTTGAGGATTTTACTTCAAAAACACCATCCCCTATCTCAAGAACCGATATATCAAATGTACCACCTCCTAAATCAAAAACTGCAATTTTTTCTTCGTTTTTCTTATCAAGACCATAAGCTAAGGCCGCTGCAGTTGGCTCATTAATGATTCTTTGTACGTTTAGACCTGCAACCTTGCCAGCATCTTTTGTAGCCTGTCGCTGCGAATCATTGAAATACGCTGGAAAAGTTATTACTGCATCTGTTACACTAGAACCTAAATAATCTTCAGCTTGTTGTTTTAGTTTTTGTAAAACCATAGCACTTATTTCAGGCGGTGTATACTCTTTTCCTCCAGTCTTTACTACAACAGCACCATTAGAATTTTTGTCTACAGAATAAGGAACTTCTTCAATCTCATTACTCACTTCTTTAAACAATCTTCCCATAAAACGTTTTATAGAAAATATAGTATTTTGAGGATTAGTTACAGCTTGCCGTTTAGCTGCCTGACCGACAAGCCTTTCATCATCCTTCGCGAATGCCACAACTGAAGGGGTAGTTCTACCTCCCTCAGGGTTATTAATAACTGAAGGCTCTCCAGCCTCTAAAACAGCTACGCAAGAATTTGTAGTACCTAAATCAATTCCGATAATTTTACCCATTCTTCTCTCCTAAAGTATTATAAATCAATCTATCTATCACAAGCAATATACCACATAGCTTATGTTGGCATTTTGGCGTATATTTAAATTATGCATGCCATTTTAACATGCTTTGTATATATTTAAGTTGCCTTTAATCTCTTTTTCTTTTTATCGTTTTTATTAATTAAGCTAATCTTTATTTCACCTTTTAAAACTTTAATATCAACTATATCACCATTTCGCTGAATTTTTTTCAATAATAGTTCCGAAATAGGGTCTGTTAGTTGACATTGAATCTCTCTACTTATTTGTCTTGCACCAAATTTAGGATTGAAACCAGTTTTTGCGATTAACATCTTTGCTGGCTTAGCCATTTTAAATTTAAGACCAAGGTTTTTAATATTTGTTTTTAATTCTTCCAACTCCAATTCGATTATTTCTAGAACATCTTTGTTATTTAACATTTTAAAAATTATTTTTTCATCAATACGATTGATAAGTTCAGGTGGGAAAAAATTTTCAACTTTTTTAATATAAAGATTACGATATTGTTTTGTTTCGCTTAAAGCATCTTCGCTGGAAAATCCAAACTCTTCTTTATTTTCAGAAACAACTCCCATATTCGATGTCATAATAATTATTGTATTTTTAAAATCTACTTTTCTTCCAAACCCATCGGTTAATACACCCTCATCAAGTATCTGCAAAAGAATATTAAAAATATCAGGGTGTCCTTTTTCAATTTCATCGAATAATATTACTGAAAAAGGATTTTTCCTTACCTTTTCAGTTAATTCCCCTCCTTCTTCATATCCAATATAGCCAGGAGGTGCACCCAAAAGACGCGATAGAGTAAATTTTTCACTAAACTCCGACATATCTATTTTAATTAATCCATTATTATTAGGAATAATATATTTTGCTAAAACTTTAGCGGATTCAGTTTTCCCAACACCAGTTGGCCCTAAAAAAAGAAATGCTCCAATTGGCTTAGTTGGACTCTTTAACCCCACCCTTGCGCGACGAATAGATTTTGATAGACTAGCTATTGCTTCGTCTTGCCCAATTATATTTTTTTTTAATTCAGTTTCTAAAACTAATAAGTTGTTACTTTCTGTTTGCTCTACTCTTGATAAAGGAATTCCAGTAATCATCGATACGACATCAGCAATTTGCTCTTCATCAATATTTTTAGGATTTTGTTTATCAAGTTCTTCCCATTTCTTTTTTTCTGAGGATAGTTTTCTTAATAGCTTTTTTTCTTTATCTCTTAATAAAGCTGCTTCTTCAAATAACTGCTCAGACACTTTTAGGTCCTTTTCTTTCCTTAAATTTTGAACCTTGTTCTCAATATTTAAAATAGTTTTAGGAATTTTAATATTAAAAATATGAGACCTCGCACCAGCCTCATCCAAAATATCAATAGCCTTATCTGGTAAAAATCTGTCAGCTATATAACGATCTGATAAATATACACACGCCTCAATTGCACTATTAGTATACTTTACCCTATGGTGATCTTCATACTTATTTTTTAAACCATTTAAAATATCAACACTTTCAGAGAAAGATGGGGGATTAATTATAATTTTTTGCAACCTTCTATCAAGAGCACCATCTTTCTCAATATGCTTTGTATATTCATCGATTGTAGTTGCGCCTATGCAATGAAGGTCGCCTCGAGCAAGTGATGGTTTAAACATGTTTGCAGCATCTAAAGTCCCAGTTGCCCCACCAGCACCAACTAACATATGTATCTCATCAATAAAAACAATAATGTTTCTATTTGATTCAAGTTCAAGCATCAAGCTCTTTAACCTCTCTTCAAATTGGCCCCTATATTTTGTGCCAGCAACTAGTGATGCTATATCAAGAGATAAAATCCTTTTGTTCAATAATACACTAGGTACGCTCTTGGATATTATACGTTGTGCTAAGCCCTCTAGAATAGCAGTTTTCCCAACGCCTGGCTCACCAATTAAAACAGGATTGTTTTTTTTCCTTCTTGTTAAAGTTTGCGCGACCCTCTCTATTTCTAGATTTCTACCAATTACTGGATCTAGCTCACCTTTGATAGCCATACTAGTAATATCTCTAGAAAAATGGTCTAATGTTGGTGTTTTTTGACTGACAAATGTATCATCGTTTTTAGATTCTAAAGAATCACTATCATTTTTTACATGAACTAAATCATTAACAGTATTATAATCTAAAGAAAAAGACTTTAATACTTCATAAGCTACGCCCTGTTCTTCTTTCAAAATTGATAATAATAAATACTCATCATCTGCAATTGATTTTCCATTAGAAGTTGCTTCAGAAAAAGAATTTTTTAGTACCCGTTCAGCTCTACGTGTAAGCGGGAGATGACCAAGAGTCATTGTCCCTCCAGATGATTTAACCATATTTTCAACCACTGAAATCATTTCGGACGGATGTAAATCAAAAATATCAAATATTTTTTGACTTAACCCATTTTTTTCCTTAAGCAAACCTAATAAAAGATGCTCAGAACCAACATAACTATGCCCAAGCCGTATTGCCTCTTCTTTTGATCGTTTGATAATTCTTTGTAGTCTTTTTGAAAAATTTTCTTTCATAATTACTCTATTTTTTTATTTTTAAACCACCATTTTCTAAAATTAATTTTTTATTACCAATCTCTGAAACATCTGGATTGTGTGTTGAAATAATAATAGACTGATTAAAGTCTTTATTTATTTTTATAAATAGTTCAGTCAGTAATCTAGAATTATTTTTATCTAAATTTCCAGTAGGTTCATCAGCAAAAATAATACTTGGCTTATTAATAACTGCTCTCAAAGTAGCTACCCTAGATCTCTCACCTCCAGATAACTGGCCTGGATACATATTTTTTTTCCCTGTTAACCCAACAAAATCTAATAAAAAATCAGCATACTTGATCGAATCCTTATTATATCCTATAATCAAAGTTGGAACCAAAATATTTTCCAAGACAGTTAATTCTGGTATCAGATGATAATATTGAAAAATAAAACCAATTTCTTGATTTCTTAATATCGATAACTGTTTATTACTACATTTATTTACATCAATACCATTTATTTCAACTATTCCTTCATCTGGATAATCTAATGTGCCAAGTATATGCAATAAAGTTGATTTACCCGCACCTGATTGTCCCATAATAGTAAAAATTTGGCCAGATTTGATTTCTATAGAAATTTGGTCTAGTACCTTTAATAAACTATCTCCATTATTATATGATTTACTAATTGAAGTAGCTTTTATCATTATTTCACCCAGTTTAAGGCTTTTATTGGTCTTAAGCCTGTCACTTTATGACTTGAAATAAAACAACCAAATAAGACAAATAAAAAAGATATAATTAAAACAGTAATTATATCTTCAATATATAAAATCATAGGAAGTGAGTTAATAAAATAAACATCATGAGGAATAGGAATAAAATTGAATCGATTCTGAATAAAAACTATAGCCGAACCAAAGGTAATTCCAAAAAAAATGCCAACACTACCCTTTTTCAAACCAATAAAAAATAATGATACCTTTAAGTATTTTCCTCTTGCTCCGAGTATCTTTAGTATTCCGATATTCTTAATCTTTTGCAAAGAAATTAAAGATAAAATAGAAGCAATATTAAATGAAGCAACTAAAAAAATTAGGCTGAGAATTAAAATTGCACCTTTCTTTTCTAGATCCATTGCATTAACAAGAGCCAGATTTAGATCTTCCCAAGATTGGATGACTAACTCTCCAGGTAATTTATTACTTAGATATGATTTAATATCTGATATATTTTCGCCTGAATTTAATCGTATTTCATAACCATCTATATTTTGTTTCCTTTTGAATAAAATATTCCCTATTCCCATTGGTAAAAAAACATACTTATCATCATAATCAAGAATATTTG
The DNA here is from genome assembly GCA_964561495.1 of uncultured bacterium. GTDB lineage: Bacteria > Fidelibacterota > Marinisomatia > Marinisomatales > UBA1611 > CAZLPW01. The sequence continues at coordinate 38,523 of CAZLPW010000011.1, forward strand.
TACTAAAAATTCTTCCAATTTTCACTTTTTTTTGTAAAGGTAAACCTAGGACAAATGATTGATCAATTGGACTGCTAATAAAAATTTCATCTCCTACTTCAATATTTAATCTGTAAGCAATATTTTGTCCAATTACAATTTCATCATTTTTTATAGAAAAATCTTTTATTTTTAAATTATAAACATTGTATAATTTTTTCATATCAACCGCTTTTAAAGTCACAACTCTATGTTCTGTTTTATTACTAATTATTCCTCTTCTCTCCATATATGGTATTATATTCTCAGAACCAAACAGGTTTTCTAAATCATTGATAGTTACTTGAGAAATATTTCCTGAAATCCTCAAATCGCCATCAAAACCTTTTAATTTCTCATGTACTAATTTCTCAAAACCATTTAATACAGAAATTGTAATCACTAAAGAAAAACATCCAACTCCTACACCCAATGATAATAAAAAATTTTGAAATCCCGAATTATTTAATGTGGATTCTGAAAATTTTTTTGAAACAAAATAATAAAATCTCATCCGTACTTTAATGATTTTGATAATTTTAGTTTTAAAATCTTTTTCGTTGGCCAAATCGAAGCTATCATAGAAAGAAAAAATGAAAACCCTAGGATAATAATAAAAATATTCATATCAAATTGAATAGGCAAATGATCCATAAAATAAATTTCCTCCTCTAAATTAAAAAACTGAAACTTTGATTGAATTAAAATAATAGCTCCAGAGATCAGACCTCCAATACAGCAACCTAAAAAACCTATCAGTCCGCCTTGTAAAATAAATATTTTCTGAACACTTTTTTTATCCAAACCTTGTGAAATTAATATTCCAATTTGAGATTTTTTTTCAAAAATAATCATTGTTAAAGAAGCTAGAATATTGATAACCCCAATGATCGCTATAAGACCGAAAGTAATCATTGCAGGCCATCTTTGTAGTTTTATCCAATCAAATAATAACTTGTGTCTATCTTTCCATGTATCTAGAACAAATGGATATGGTATATCAGGAAAGTTGCCTACTGAATTTATATCAGAATATATTATCCAACCTGAGATATACCCATCATTATAAGAAAAAATTGTTTCAGCATCTTTAATTTGAATATAAGCTAAAGTTTTATCATACTCTGACAAACCTGAATGAAATACACCTACATATTTGAAAGGTTTTATTAGCAAGTTACCTTTTAATCCTAGCTCTTGTAAAAAAACAGTTTCTCCAAATTTAATTTGAAAATCATCAACTAGTTGCTTTCCCAAAACAATTTCACCCTTATTTAATTTATTTTTTTTTCGGGAATAATCGAACCACTTTACATTTAATAAATCAGGTAATTCTTCTAAACCATCAATTAAAACCCCATCAGCGTTCTTTTTAAAGCGAATCATACTCAATCCGCGTATAAAAGGTTTTATAGTTTGACCAAAATCCAAATTATTAATAACTGTATCAGCAATTGAATTATTTTTAGAAATAGGATTATTTAAAATATGTTGAATTCTACATGTACCATCATAAATTGATAACTTATTGGAAATGGTTGTTTCAAAACCTTTTATAACACTAGCTGTCAACAAAAGTGCTGTAATACCGATACTAAAACCTAAAATTGCTAGCCAACTTGCCCTAGAAGAAAAACTATCAGTATTTGGCGAAAAAACATACCTAACTGCCAAACGAAGAGATAACATAAAATTTTGGTATTTTACTGACGCATAGCAGGAAAGAGAATCACATCTTTGATCCATCTATTAGATGTAAGTAACATTGTTAGACGATCAATACCGATACCAACTCCACCTGTTGGAGGCATACCACATTCAACTGCTTGGATAAAATTTTCATCAACAACTTGGGCTTCATCATCACCTAAATCTCTAAAAGAAGCTTGTTGCTCTAGACGCTCCCTTTGATCTATGGGATCATTTAATTCAGTAAATGCATTCGCAAATTCTGTACCTCCTATGAATAACTCAAACCTTTCAACTAAATTTGGATCACCATTTCTATGTTTTTTTGCCAAGGGAGATAATATTTTAGGGTAATCAACAATAAATGTCGGTTGTATTAATAAAGGTTCTACTTTTTTACTCATTAATTCATCAAACATCTTCCCGATATTGAAGGTTTGATCGACATCAACACCATTATTTTTACATATTTCTACAAGATCAGTTTTATTGGTTTTTGATAAATCCTGTCCAACTGATTCTTCTAAAAGATCAAAAAATGATCTTTTAGCAAACGGTTTTGTAAGATCAATTTTAGTATCACCCTGAATAATAATTGATGAATTAACTTTCTTAGCAGTCTTCCTAATTAAATCTTCAACCATTTTCATATTATCAATAAAATCAGAATAAGCCCAATAAAATTCAAGCATTGTGAATTCTGGATTATGACTACGATCCATTCCCTCATTTCTAAAATCTTTTGATATCTCATAGACACGATCAAAGCCACCTATAATTAACCTTTTTAAATATAATTCATCTGCAATTCGTAAATATAATTCTTGATCTAATGCATTATGATATGTTTTAAATGGTTTTGCATTCGCGCCCCCATAAATTGGCTGAAGAATAGGTGTTTCAACCTCTAAAAAACCATGTTCATCTAAAAAGTTTCGGATGGATTTTATTATTAGAGACCTTTTAATGAAGGTTTCTTTTATATTAGGATTAACAATTAAATCTAGATGCCTATTTCGATATCTCTGCTCCTTGTCACTAAACTGATCAAAAATTTTGCCATCCTTCTCTTTAACTATAGGTAGAGGTCGAATACTTTTTGCTAAGATTGTTAAACTTTTAATATTTATTGTTATCTCTCCTGTTTTTGTTTTAAACACTGCCCCTTCAATTCCAACAAAATCGCCAATATCTAATAATTTGAAATGGCCATAAGTATTTTCACCAACATTATCTTTTTTTATGAAAAATTGAATTGTACCTCTGGCATCCATTAATTGGCAAAATGAAGCTTTTCCCATTTTTCTTATTGACATAATTCTACCAGCTAAACATACATTTTTTCCATCAAATTTGATAAAATCACTTACAATTTTATCACTGTTTTCGGTAGGATTAAAATTATGAGGGAAGGGATTAATTCCGTCGGTTTTCAACTTTTCTAGTTTTTGAATCCTATGATTAATTATTTGTTTTAGACTTTTATTTTGTTGTGGCATTGTCATTCCTAGTTTCGCAAACTAATTTATAAATTTATTGATTTAAGTAAAAACTCACGAATAAATTTATCGATATTTCCATCCATTACCGCTTGAATATTATTTACCTCTACCATGGTCCGATGATCTTTAACCATATTATAAGGATGAAAAACGTAAGATCTAATTTGGTTTCCCCAACCAATATCTTTTTTTTGATCTTCAAGGTCTTTATTTCTCAGGTTTTCTTTTTCTATTTCTAATTGATATAAACGCGATTTAAGGATTTTAAGTGCTTGATTTTTATTTTTATGTTGCGATCTTTGATTTTGACACTGTGCAACAATTCCTGTTGGAAGATGAGTTATCCTAACGGCTGAATCTGTTTTATTTACGTGTTGCCCACCTGCTCCGCTTGCTCGATATGTATCAATCCTTAAATCTGAAGTATTAATATCTATTTCAATTTCATCAGTAACCGCAGGATATACAAATACTGATGCGAAAGATGTATGTCTCCGTTTATTAGCATCAAATGGAGAAATTCTAACCAACCGATGTACTCCGCCTTCAGATTTAGACAGCCCAAAAGCATAGTCTCCCTTAACTTCGAATGTCACATCTTTCAAACCTGCTTCATCTCCAGGTTGGATATCGATTAATTCTAAACTGAATCCATTTCTTTCTGCCCAACGAACATACATACGATAAAGCATTTGGGCCCAATCTTGGCTTTCAGTCCCGCCAGCACCAGGATGTATCGTTATAATCGAATTTTTTATATCCTCAGTTTTTCCTAATAATAATCGAATCTCTATTTTTTCTACTAAATGTTCATATACTACTAGTTCTTTGTCTAACTCCTCTAAAACATTCTCCCCTTCATTAGCAAACTCAAAAAGTATTTCTAAATCATCATTTCTTTTTTGAAGATTATCCCATAATTCTAATTCCCGTTCATATTGAGATATTTTTTTTAATATA
>CAZLPW010000012.1:0-41016 GCA_964561495.1 uncultured bacterium
ACCAGACATTGCCTGGCCATATTCTGCATTAAATGTTCCACTAATAAACTGGAGCTCTTGAATAGCATTGTTTTCAATTTCCACTGCAATACCTGCGTTAAAAGGGTCTGTAACAGTCACACCATCAACCATGTAGGAAATTTCACCTCCTCTGCCTCCCCTAACATGTATCTCGCCACCCTCAGAAACAACTCCCGCCTGCAAGGCAATTACATCCTCAAACTCTTCTACTGGCAAAAGCTCTACCTCTTCACTGCTTATATTTGCCTGTGAGTAGGTTACATCTGTCTGAATCATAGGTCTCTCTGCCTGAACAAACACCTCATTCATCCCAATCACACTTTCTGGAAGAGCCCCATCTACCTGGGTTGTTAGATCAACCTGAACCCTGACGTCTTTTACAATTAAGTCCTGATATCCTATCATAGAAAAACGAACTGAGTATGTGCCTGGTGGCACCTGTAGCACATAATAGCTTCCATCGGCATCTGTAGCCGCACCCAGAAGAACTTTCTCAATAATTACATTTGCACCAATCAATGGTTCTCCCGTTTTTTTATCAGTTACTGTCCCCGCAAGCTTTCCAGTGGTACCAGCAATCAAGACTGACCCCATTAGAATAACTAGTAATATTATGCTAGTTGTTTTTTTGTTGTAGCTTCTAATTAAAACTGATTCCATTTCTTGGCTTTTATAAGCTTTAACTAAATTCTCCTAACGAACCAGAACTAGCTTTTTAATTTCATGAAAATCTGGGGTCGTCATTTCATAAAAATACATACCAGAAGGCAGCTCTTTTCCAGAGTCCGAAACGCCCTTCCACTTCATTGTGTATTTCCCAGGATTCATTCTTCCATCTAAAAGCGTAGCAACCTTTTGACCAAGAATATTATATATCAATATAGTTACCTCAGAATCTTTAGCCACAGAAAAGCCAATTGTTGTTTCTGGGTTAAATGGATTAGGATAATTATTATTTAATTTGTATTTAAAAGGCGCCAACCCGCTGTTGTCATCAAGGGCAACCATAACACCAACGCCAACTGGAAAATTAACAGTATAAGATCCTCCATAAAGGTATAGATCTTCGGTGGTGGTAAAACCATCAAACTGACCATAAGCACCAACAGTTACGGTAACAGTATCATTAAGGGACCCTGAGGTGAGAACCTTGCCATCATAAGGAGATATCGTAAGCCAGGAAAGCATATCGCCTTGCTTTATAGCAACATTATCAACACCGATACCATAACCCCAATTCCCTTCACAGTCATCATAGTTAAATTTAATCTTTAAACTATTTGCTCCACTTATGAAGGGCGTCAGATTGTACATATAGGAAGCCCAATACCACCCTGTTGTAAAATTGCTATCGAGAACATCCCAGGTAGTGCCCGAATCAGTAGAATAAGAAATAGAGGCATTCTCAGAATATAAGCCCTGTTCATAGCAATGGCCCGACGGCTGCGGAAACAAAAGATCTAATAATAGAAAAATTGTTTCATTGCCCATTAGCTCTACTTCATTCGAAATCATTGTTGCGTTCGTCACACCAATACCGTCTCCGATTGCGTCATCATTTACATAGGCAAACGTTCCACCATCTGGGGGCGTTTCGTAGGTCATGTACACTGAAGACGAAGCAAGAGAATCACCAACGAGCCAAAGACTTGGGAAGCTTGTATCATCAAAATAGATTAGGCCATCGTTGAAATCATCGGCAAGCAAATCTTGAGCAACCTGAAGATTTGCCAGCGACATACTAAAAACAGAATAATCAATGTTAGCTGTGTCAAAGTTCATTATTTCGAAGGTTTGCTCCTGGTATTCCCCAGCCATCAAAGGGTTTTCAAAGTTAATCGCTAAAGGATCCACTACAAAAGCCCCCATAGGTGCGGCACACTGTTCTACACAGGGTTCAGATGAGCCCTCGGAATAAAGCGCTCGAACCTCAAAACAATACTCCGTGCCATTCGTAAGACCCTCAACAGAGTAATATGTTTCTGTTGTAACATCAACGACACTCCCATCAACATAAATCTCATATTCATTAAAGGATCCGCAGGTTGTTGTCTCGCCCCCGCTTCCGCCCCAGACTCGCACCTCATCAACGAACCAACCTTCTCCATTGCCTGTAGCATCAAGATATCGAAATGCAATATGTATCTGCTGCCCTGCATATTCAGATAAGTCAACAGTATTATACCAAGAATCACCAAGAACCACTAGCGGATCAGAGACATATACGACATCCCACGTTTCGCCCCCGTTAGTTGAAATCTCAACCATGTTTGAATCATGGGAATCTTCAGGGTAGCTATATGACTCTACAAATTCAAGGTGCGCTGTTGAATAACTGGTCAAGTCGATCAGATCTGTATACATGCGGCTATCAATAGTTGTCCCCGTACTGCACCAGAGCGCAACAGCTGAAAACCCATCTTCTAAACCATCTGAACATGGAATCATCCCAGATCCACAGGTTGCTGAATCTCCATCTGAATAACGGAACCAACCACCAGACCCCCCAACTGAGTCCACATGAACAATGTTAAAAGCGCCACTAGCAAGAGAACAACTTTCAAAACACTCAAACAATAACACATCACCATAGTTAGATGTGTCTGGCTCGTCCCAATAAAGATCAACGGTTTCGCTAGAAAAGTCAGTTTCTAAAAATCTTGGAGGGCAAAGATCTTGTCCAATAAGCCCAATATCAAAAAACCCAACACATAATGCTAATAAAATAGATAGATAGCTTGTTTTTTTCATTTGTTTTTCCTTTTTTTTAGCCCAAGACAGGTACACAATATAACATATCAAGTAATATTTGTCATTTTTTATTAGAAACCTACTTTTAACCTGATGCTTGCTAATGATATAAGCCTCCAATTAGATTTTTTACCTTCATCTTTTAAAATACTATAAAATACGTTTCTTAGATTCGTTTGGGAGTAAAAAACATGATCAACAGAAGTAAATCTCAACCTATTTTTGATCGCGCCCTTGATGTTTTAGTTAAAGGCGTCAGTTCAAACTTCCGATACCTTGGTGAAAAAGAAACGCCAGTTGTCTCTAGAGCAAAAGATGCCTATATCTGGGACGCTGATGGAAATAAGTTTATAGATTACCGATTAGGTTGGGGGCCAATTATACTTGGACACGCAAACGAAAGGGTTAACAGTGCCGTTGCAGAACATTTAAAAAACGGGACCTCTTTTGCGGCAACAACGGAATTAGAAGTTCTTGTAGCAGAAAAACTTGTCAAAATGATTCCTGGAATGGAAAAACTAAGATTCACAAACACTGGCACCGAAGCTACTATGCACGCTCTCCGAGCTGCAAGAGGATATACAAACAAGGAAAAATTTATCAAGTTTGAAGGGCAGTACCACGGTGCACATGATTACGTCTTGTTTAGTACAGCTTCTTCTCCTGTTTCAGCAATGGGATCTCGACATTCACCAATCCCAGTTCAAGTTGGTTCAGGCATCCCAGATAAAATTAGAGACTATGTTTACTGTCTCCCCTTTAACGACTTCGATGTTGTTGAACGCTGTGTAAAGGATCACCATGGCGATCTGGCTGCTGTGCTTGTTGAGCCCTGCTTGGGGAATATAGCAGGGATTGAACCCGAAAAAGGGTTTCTTGATCATTTAAAATCTCTTTGTGATAAATATAATATTGTATTGATTTTTGATGAAGTAAAAACAGGATTTAGGCTAGACAATGGTGGCGCGCGGGAGACTTACAACGTGGTTCCTGATGTTTCCACCTATGCTAAAAGCCTAGGCAATGGTTTGCCCGTTGCAGCTTTTGGTGGGAGGGCAGAGGTAATGGAAGTTATAGGCGGTGGAAGCGTCACTCACGCAGGTACTTTTGGTGGGAATGGCGTGAGCATGGCCGCCGCAAATACGGTCTTAGATATTTTAACAGAAACTCCAGTATTAAAAGAACTAGCAAATCGAGGGAATAGATTAAAAAAGGGTATCGATCAAATCCTTACAGAATCTGGATTAGCACATCAAATGTGTGGTCACCCTAATATACAAGGGTTTTTATTAACTGAGTTTCCCGTTAAAGAAGTGAGAGACCTCGCCCACAGTAACGACAGTTTATATGAAAAGATAATGAAAAAGATGTATGAAAAAGGCGTCTGGGTTGAAAGCGATCCGCGAGAGCCTTGGTTTTTATGCGCATCTCATACAAGCGAGATTATAGATGAAACCTTAAATATATTTCAGGAATCTGTTAAAGAATCAATTCACTAAATGAAGCCGAAAACATTCTGGACGGAACAGCATCCGCCTAACGCGGGCTTAGAAACTTCATCAAAGCTTCCAGAGAAAACAGAAAATATTATAATAGGGAGTGGCTATACAGGCCTTTCAGCCGCTAGAGTTCTGTCAAAAGCAGGAGAGGGGGTCACTGTTCTCGATCAAAACTGTATAGGATGGGGGGCAAGCTCAAGAAATGGAGGAATGGCAACTCCTGGCCTGAAACAAGATATTTTTAAGATTTATAAAAAATATGGCGTTGACTATGCGCGGGAATTTTGGAAAGCATCTTTAGACGCAATAGATTTGCTAGAAAATATTATAACCGAAGAAGAAATTGACTGTGATTGGTCTAGAGATGGACATATTGCCTTGGCTTGCAAGCAGTCTCACTATGATAAATTACCAGAATATGCAAATTGGATAGAACAAGAACTTGGACACAAAAAAACGCTTGTTCCCAAGCAAGAAATTTATTCAGAGATCGGCTCTGATTTTTATTTTGGTGGTCTGTCAGATGAAGTTAGTGGAGGGCTTCATCCTTCTAAGTTTGTTAATGGCCTGGCCTCTTCTCTACTGCGTTTAGAGGTTAATCTATGTGAAAACACAAGAGTAAATTCAATTAAAAAACTTGGCTCTGTGTACGAGGTGATAACATCAAAGGGTGCGATTAAAGCAGAAAGAGTTATTATTGCAACTAATGGGTATACGGATAAGTTAGTACCAAAATTAAAGCCCAAAATTTTTCCTGTTGGCAGTTATATTATTGTTTCTGAAAAGCTTCCAGAAAATTTTCAAAAAAGGATAAGCCCCAAAAATCGAATGTTTTATGATTCAAAATGGTTTATAAACTACTTTAGACTTACTCCCGATGGCAGAATGTTGTGGGGCGGAAGAAATGACCTAAGCACCAATCTTGATCTACAGGAAAGCGCAGAAATCCTATCAAAAGAAGTCCGGTCTGTGTTCCCAGAACTAGAAAAAACTCAGTTTACAAACACCTGGACTGGAAAATTAGGAATTACTTTTGACCTCATGCCACATATTGGTCAGGTTGATGGCATCCACTATGCATTTGGCTATGGAGGACATGGTTTATCAATCGCCACCTATCTTGGTACAGAAATGGGTCTGCTTATCACAGGACAAAAAAACAGAAGCCCCTTTGAAGAAATAGCCCACCAAACAATGTTTTTCTATAAAAACGACCCTTGGTTTTTACCTTTTGCTGCAAAATATTTTCGTTTCTTGGATTGGATTTCGTAAATAATTATGTACCCTATTTCACAGGTCGACTATTTTATCATTTCAATATATCTTGCTGGAATGATAGGAGTAGGCTTTTGGTTTGCAAAAAAGCATGCTGATTTTGATGATTTTTTTCTGGCGGGAAGGTCTCTCACCACCCCGATTCTTATTACAACACTCATATCAACATATTATGGGATAGATGTTTTATTTGGAGATACTCAGCTTGCATTCACAGATGGCGTTGTGGCTTGGTTCGGATATGCTCGCCCTACATATGCATTTTTTTTAATTGCCGCTTTGGTCCTTGCTAAGCGACTTCGAGAAGACAACTTTAAGAGCCTCCCTGATATTTTAGATTCCTATTATGGAAAAAAAACTCGGTATGTAGGTGCAATAACTTCTTTTATCTATTCTCTACCAGCTTTATCACTTTATGGTTTTGGAATGCTTGGAGAAGTGATTCTTGGTTGGGAGCCTGTTTTTGGAATGTTGGTTCTTGGTGGAATAGCCTTGGCCTATACCCTAACAGGTGGTTTTTGGGCTGTTGCTCTTACAGACTCCATTCAATTTGTTATGATGTGTTTAGTCATTGCAATGGCTTTCCCTTTTGCAATGAATTTTATTGGCGGATTCAGCTCAATGATAGAATTATTACCAGAAAGTTTTTTTGATACCTTGGGAGATCTAAATATTTTTTTAATTATTATTTACGCATCTACAGGCCTGTCCGTTCTTGTTGAGCCAACATTTTATCAAAGAATTTTTGCCGCGAAATCTTATAAAAATGTTCGCAATGCATTAATCATTGGAATATTTATTTGGGGATCTTATGATTGGCTAATTACAATTTTAGCTATGTCCGCCAAAGTAGCTGTAATAAAAGGGCTCCTTCCCCCTACACTAGAGCCAGATGCTGCTCTATTAACAATCGTAGTTGCAGCCTTGCCTGTAGGTGCCGTTGGATTGTTTATATCTGGAGTCTTATCGACAGAGATGTCCACACTGGATTCCTACTGTCTTGTCGCTGGTGGGAACATATCATATGACATTTACAAACCCGCCATAAACCCAAAGGCAGATGATCAAAAACTAATAAAAATAACTCGCCTTGGTATCATTTTATCCTGGATATTGGGTTTTGGTATGGCAACGTTATTTAAACAAATGCTTGGACTTTGGGTGTTTCTCGCATCTATTCTAATATCAAGCACATTAGTACCAATTTTATTAGGACTATTCATAAAAAAGCTTAGAAAACCACTTGCTGGTTTCATTAGCTCTTCAACAGGATTGATTTCTACTATTATTTTAAACCTATATATTATGGCAAAAGGCAATTTTAATGTTTCTGAAGAAACATATGTTATACAGTGGTTTGGTATTGATTTTTTACAAGAATTTGTTATGTACATAACTGTACCAATTTCTCTTGTAGGTTTTTTTATAGGTTTTATTTTAAACGAAAGGATTAAAGTTTGAGTTATTGGGAAATATTTACTTGGATAACAGTATTTGTTCTTAGTATTGGATCAATAACAGTGTTTATATTTTTTGTCAAAGACATAAAAACCATACTTGGAAAGTTTCTTAAGGGAAATAAATGAATTATAAAAACTATATTAACAATAATTGGTTTGAATCAGAGTCAGGAAAAACATTCAAAGCAGTTAATCCATACACAGAAGAGGTAATTGCAGAAATCCAAGCTAGCAATGAAATTGATGTAAATAAAGCTGTTGAAGCGGCTATCAGGGCCTACAAGGAGTGGGGCCATATAACCCCTGGAGAACGCCGTGATTTTCTTCGAAAGCTTGCAACCAGATCGTTGGAAAATGCTGAGCCACTTGCAAAAACAATTTCTACAGAAATGGGGAAGCCATTTAAAGAGGCCTTAGGAGAAATTGATGATCTGGCTGAATATCTAGAATATTATAGCGAATTAGCTCGAGATCAAATTGGCAGAATTGTCGCTCCTGTTGATAAAGAATCAATGTCTTTAGTTAAGTATGAACCTTATGGGGTCGTTGGATGTATAATCCCCTGGAACTACCCTCTTTCACTTATGGGTTGGAAACTTGCGCCTGCTCTCGCTGCTGGTAATACAGTAGTTATGAAACCCAGTGAAATAACATCTTTATCTATATTACATTGGATAGATATTGTTGGCGATATTATGCCTCCAGGTGTAATGAATGTAATAACTGGCTATGGTATTGAGGCTGGTGAGGCTATTGTGAAACATCCAAAAGTACCGATAATCACTTTTACTGGTTCTGTGAAAACTGGAAAAAGAATAGCAAAAATTTCAGCAAAAAATCTAAAAAAGGTTTCGCTGGAGCTTGGAGGTAAAGATCCTGTTGTTGTATGCGATGATGCAGATATAGCCGTTGCCGCTAAAGGAACCTCCTGGGGCGGCTTCGTAAATGCGGGGCAGGTCTGTACATCTATAGAACGTGTTTATGTTTATGAAAAAGTTGCAAAAAAATTCACTGAAGCTTTGGTTGAGGAAGCAAAAAAAATCAAACTTGGGAATCCAATGGATCAGTCAACAGATGTTGGCCCAATGGCATCTGTATCACAGTTTAACAACACAATCAATAAAGTAGCACTAGCAAAAAAACAAGGTGCCCGAGTCCTAACTGGAGGTCGGAAAGCTGAAAGTTTTGATAAAGGTTATTTCTATTTACCCACTGTCTTTGATAAAATAACATCAAATATGGATATCGTTACAGAAGAGTCTTTTAGTCCTGTGATCCCAATTCAGACAGTCCAATCAATGGAAGAGGCTATAAGCTTATCAAACTCAACAAAGTACGGTCTCGGTTGTACCATTTTCACTAAAGACCTTGAGCAGGCTATGAAAGCAGCAGATAAAATAAAGTCTGGTACCGTTTGTATTAATAGCCCCTTAATGGAAAACATCGCTGCACCATTTGGTGGCATGAAACAATCGGGCATAGGTCGGGAACATGGCACAGAGGCCCTAGAAGAGTTTAGGCAGGCTAAACATATTTTTATTGATTACAATCATGAAAAAAAAGGCTGGTGGTTTAACAATAAAAAAACATCATGAGCAATAGTAAGACAATTAGAAAAAAACATAAAAAGTTTTTATTTGATGCTGTAAAAAACTTTTACAAAGAACCGCTTGTTATTACTGATGGTCATGGGTTTTATGTTTCTGATCATGATGGAAAATCCTATCTAGACTTTTTTGGTGGAATATTAACTGTCTCTATCGGTCATGCAAATGATGAAGTAAACTCGGCTATAAAGACACAGGTAGACCGCCTGACTCATATCTCCTCTTTGTACCCAAGTGTTCCTGTTGTTGAACTCGCTGAACAACTAGTAAACATTGCCCCTGGCAATCTAGAAAAAGTTTTTTTTAATGCATCTGGTACAGAGGCTGATGAAACCGCTGTCATGATGGCTCAAATATACACTGGCAACACTGAAATAGTTGCTCTTCGGCATGGCTACTCTGGCCGATCATTGCTAGCTCAATCATTAACTGGTCACGCCCCATGGAGAGCTCTTCCATCACAGATAGGCTCAGTAAAACATGCGCTTGCGCCATACTGTTATCGATGCCCAATTAAAATGTCCTATCCTAAGTGTGGAGTGGCTTGTGCTAATGATGTTAAAGAGCTTATCAATACAACAACGACAGGAAAAGTCGCTGGCATTCTCGCTGAACCAATTCAAGGAGTAGGTGGCTTTATCACACCACCAAATGAATATTTTCAAATTGTGGCTGACATTATAAGGGAACATGGCGGGATTTTTATCTCAGATGAAGTCCAAACAGGATTTGGTAGAACTGGAAAAATGTGGGGAATTAATCATTCTGGGGTGGAGCCAGATATGGTAACCGTTGCCAAGGGAATAGCGAACGGAATGCCTCTGGCTGCTATTATTACAAAAAAAGAAATTGCAGATTCACTCCAAAAAAACACTATCTCTACTTTTGGTGGAAACCCTGTCAGCTGCGCTGCTTCAAATAAAACTATTGATATTATTAAAAGAGACAACCTTGAAAAAAACGCCAAAAAAATGGGTTTAATGCTTATGGAAGGATTAAAAAAAATCCAAACAAATCATCCAAAAATTATCGGTGATTTAAGAGGAAAAGGACTTATGATTGGATTGGAACTTGTAGTTGATGAAACAACTCGAGATCGGACACCCAATCCAGAAGCAGTTGATGCTCTAATGGAAGAAACAAAAAAGAGAGGTCTTCTTATTGGTCGAGGTGGTTTATACGGAAACTGTGTTCGCATTGCGCCAGCGCTAAATATTGGAGAAAGTGAAATTAAAGAGGCTTTAAATATTATATCTGAATCATTTAAAGCATTAGAACAATATTAAGTTCCACTATGAAAAATCAAAATTATATAAACAATCAATGGCGTGATTCAATTGGCGGCGCTCAAATCCCAATAGAGAATCCGTTTACTCAAGAAATAATTACTGAAGTTCCAAATAGTTCAGAACGAGACGTTGACAGTGCTGTGTCTTGTGCAACATCTGCTTGGAAGATCTGGAGATCAATCGGATCTCTTGAAATGCGAGATTTACTTAGAGGCGTTGCTGAAAAAAGCAGAGCAAATGAAAAAGATATTGCATCAATTATTTGCGCTGAAAGCGGCAAGCCTTTAATAGAATGTTTAGATGAAATAGAGTGGCTCTCTTCTATATTTGAGTATTACTCCGAGATAGGTAGAGACCAGAGGGGCCGTATTGTTGCTCCAGTCGCACCTAATTCTATGAGCATGGTAATTAAAGAACCTTATGGCGTAGTAGGCTGCATTGTCCCCTGGAACTACCCCCTCCTTTTAATGGCCTGGAAAGTCGCTCCTGCCCTTGCTGCAGGAAACACTGTTGTTATAAAACCATCTGAGTTAACTCCTTTATCTATTTTGCATTGGTTAAATGTTGCCTGTAATCATTTACCAAAAGGAATCTTAAACGTTATTACTGGATCAGGAAACACTGGAGAGGCTCTGGTAAAACACCCTGACACGCGGGTTATTGCTTTTACTGGAAGCGTAGATACTGGTAAAAAAATTGCAGTATTGGCAGCTAAGCAACTAAAAAAAACCAGCTTGGAACTAGGCGGGAATGACCCAATTATTATTTGTGATGATGTGGATATAGAAATTGCTGCCAAAGGTACTGCTTGGGGAGGACTATTGAACGCTGGGCAGGTTTGCACTTCCATTGAACGTGTGTTTGTAATGGAATCAATAGCTGATTCATTTATAGAGGCCGTTGTAGAAGAAGCAAAAAAGGTTCGCCTAGGAGATCCAATGAATGGACAAACAGATATGGGCCCTTTAGTTTCTGATATTCAACTAAAAAAAACTCAGGCTAAAATAGAGAATGCAAAGTCAGAGGGTGCCCGCTTGCTTTGCGGTGGCAAAAAACCAAAAACCTTTCAAAAAGGCTATTTTTTTGAGCCAACTGTTTTTGATAAAGTTAATAGCAATATGGAAATGATGAACCTTGAAACATTCGGGCCTATAATTCCAATACAAAAGATAAAAACAATTGATGAAGCGATTGAATTGGCAAACAACTCGATATACGGACTGGGATGTAATATATATACAAATAATATGGAAAAAGCGCTCACAGCTGCAAACAACATTAAGGCTGGTTCTTTTTGGATAAACGACCCCCTTACAGATAATGAGGCCGCTCCATTTGGAGGAATGAAAATGTCAGGTGGTGGAAGAGAACTTGGGATAGAAGGACTAGATGAGTTTAGAGAACCAAAACATATATTAATTGATTACAAGATTACTGAAAAAGATTATTGGTTCCCATATGATCTTGAAGAAGGCAGAAAAACTTAAAAATGAAAGCTAATGTCAAGACTGAAATTCCAGGACCAAAATCAAAAAAGCTTCAGGAGGATCGGACCAGTTTTGTTGCTAGAGGGCACGGTTCAATAAGCGAAATCTTTATAGATAAAGCACTTGGGGCAAATCTGATAGATGTAGATGGAAATATTTTTATTGACTTTGCAGGTGGGATAGGCACTATGAATATTGGACACTCTCATCCTAAAGTTGTTAGCGCAATTCAAACGCAGTCTTCTCAGTATATCCACCCTTGTTTTACTGTCGCACCATATGAAACATACACAAATCTTGCAAAAAAACTTTCTTACTTAGTCCCTATTAAAAACGATTGTAAGGCTGCTTTTTTTAATTCTGGAGCTGAAGCTGTAGAAAATGCTATTAAAATATCAAAGTCTTTCACAGGAAGAGATGGTATAATTGTTTTCAATCATGCCTTTCATGGAAGAACCCAGATGACCATGTCAATGACCTATAAAGTAGACCCCTACAAAAAAGGTTTTGGTCCTTTTGTTTCAAATATTAATCGGCTTGAGTTCCCTGAAAAAAGTCTTGACCTCAAGGGTCTAAAGGAAGATCCTAAGTCTGTTGCATGCTTGGTAATTGAGCCAATTGCTGGTGAAGGTGGTTTTATCCCCGTATCTAAAGAAGCGATGTTAGATATAAGAAAGTTTTGCGATGATAACGGGATTATAATGGTAGCAGATGAAGTTCAAACGGGTTTTGGAAGAACAGGGTCTCTTTTTGCGATGGAACAATTTGGGATAGAGCCTGATCTTTTTACTCTAGCTAAATCTATTGCTGGCGGTTTACCTTTAAGCAGCGTAGTAGGAAGAGCCAAAATTATGGATGCTGCACATGTTGGCGGGATTGGTGGAACTTTCGGTGGTAACCCAGTCGCTTGTTCCGCTGCGCTGGCTGTTTTGGATATCATAGAAAATGAACACTTACCTGAACGCGCTCTAAAGATAGGCCGTTTAGTCTGTGATAAAATAAAAAATATTATGAGATTTTCCCCTTGGGTTGACCAAGTTAAAGGAATGGGTGCAATGCAAGGAATTAATATTGTTGATCCAAACAATAGAAACCCAGACAAAGAACGAACCACTAGAATAACAAAATATGCTCTGGAACATGGACTTGTAATGATAACTGCAGGAACTTTTGGAAATGTGCTTCGCACGCTAATGCCACTAACAATAACAGACATTGAACTGCATCAGGGTTTAGATATTTTGTCGGATGCAATCCAAAACGCATAGAGGACTTTATATATGAATGAAATAAAATACAAAAATTATGGAACTCAAAAAAACTGGGTACATGGTCAATATAAAAAATCAATCTCTGATAAAACAATATCTGTGATTTCACCTTATTTTGGAAAAGAAATTGCTACTGTTCCAGAT
Source organism: uncultured bacterium (assembly GCA_964561495.1). Classification (GTDB taxonomy): domain Bacteria; phylum Fidelibacterota; class Marinisomatia; order Marinisomatales; family UBA1611; genus CAZLPW01. The sequence goes on from CAZLPW010000012.1 coordinate 12,805, forward strand.
TCTAACTCATCGGATCTAGAGCACGCAGTAGAAAAAGCAAAACAGCAATTCCCCAAATGGGCTAGGCTAAATATTAGAGACCGATCAGAAATTATGTTCCGTTTTAAAACAATTTTAGAAAACAATATAGATGAACTTGCACAACTAATTGCTCTTGATAATGGAAAAACCATCGAAGATGCCAAGGGCAGTATTATACGGGGCAAAGAGGTTGTTGAATTTGCCACGTCTCTTCCCTCTATATTAAACGGAGACTCATCTCAGGTTGCAGAAGGTATTACCTGTACAATAACCCATGAGCCATTAGGCATAGTTGCTGGAATAACTCCATTTAATTTTCCAGCAATGGTTCCACTCTGGATGATACCGCTAGCAATTACAAGCGGTAATTGTTTCATTTTAAAGCCATCCGAAAAAACGCCCCTTTCTGCCTTAAAAATTGCTGAATATCTTGATAAAGCGGGACTACCAAAAAGTGTTTTCCAGGTTTTAAATGGTTCACGGGAAATCGTTGAAAAGATCTGCGATCATCCTAAAATTAAAGCTATCGCATTTGTTGGTTCATCAGGTGTTGCAAAGGCTGTATATACTCGTTCTACGAATTTGGGAAAACGAGCACTCTGTTTGGGCGGGGCAAAAAACCATATGGTTGTTGTCCCCGATGCTGATTTAGATTCTACTGCGAAAGGTCTTCTCGCTAGCTCTATGGGGAGCGCTGGTCAGAGGTGCATGGCCGCAAGTGTTGCAGTTGGGGTGGCTAATATCGATCCGATTATAGATCAATTAATTATTGAGGCTAAAAATTTTATTCTTGGTAAAGATATGGGAACGATAATAAGCAGAGAGGCTTTAGTTCGAATAACAAATTATATTGATGAGGCTGAAACAATGGGCGCACGTGTATTGATTGATGGCAGAAACCCCACACCGCCAAAAGGCTATGAAGATGGATACTGGCTGGGCCCCACAATATTAGACAATGTTAACAAAGATTGGCCCTGTGCTAAGGAAGAAATTTTTGGCCCTGTGTTATCAATAATTAGAGCGAAAGACCTAGAAAAAGCAATGAAAATAGAAAACGACAATCCGTATGGTAACGCAGCAGCAGTCTTCACAACTTCTGGAGAGGTTGCAAAGACCATATCTGAAACCGCATCATCTGGAATGATTGGGATAAATATAGGCGTTCCTGTTCCAAGAGAGCCTTATAGTTTTGGCGGCTGGAACGAGTCTAAGTATGGACACGGAGACATTACTGGTAAAAGCGGTGTAAGGTTTTGGACGAACCTAAAGAAAACAACCACCAGGTGGCCTCAGTCTAATGAGAAATGGAAAAAATATTTTTAATAAAAATCGAACCATTTCGGGTTTAAATCAGGCCACTCTCCGTTTCTGGCTTGGTCTGCCTTTTCAGGCCAATTTTTTTTTCCGCTCCATGATTTGATTTTAAAAGAATAAACAGATGTTTGTTTTAGCTCATTATCTGTAATTCTTCTATAATCTTTACCTTGCTTCATTTCTCCAAAATATTTATTTAATAGTCCATCTAACATAACCCGCTTTTCTTTATTCTCATTTACCAAAGCAACTAACCCAAAAACAATCACGCACTTATATTGAAAACTTTTTTCAAGAGCGATGTTTGAGGGCAACAATCGACCTGATTTATATGTTTCAAAACAAACGCTCGGATTTTTTTCAATATTATAACGCAACCGCCCGAAAGCATTTGAATGAAAATAAATTTTATGTTCTTTAGCAGAATACCAGAATGAAGTTGGAATTATAAACGGCTGCTTACCATCTATAGATGCAACATGCCCAACTTGTGCTTTTTGAAGAAAGTTTTTTATCCATGCATCATCCATCTCCATTTTAGATATACGAGATTTGTTTATTGGCTTTTTATTCGGATTATACAATAATTAATCTCATCATAATGTGCTTCAAAATAATAAGTCTTATATGCTTTTTTCAAGTCCTGTGATATTTTATATAGAAGCATTGTCATTTTTTGATGAAATTTCATAAAATATGACGCGTGGATAAATCAATTAACAAAAACTCGAGGCATTCCCAACAAATTCTATATGCTTCTGCTGCTTTCATTGTTGTAATAGCGGGAATGCGTGCGGCTGATGAAATTTTGATACCCTTCTTGCTTGCAATTTTTATTGCCGTTATTAGTAATCCCTTGGTTGCGACCTTGAGATCTAGAGGTATTCCAATTGGGATTGCAATTTTATTAGTGCTTTTTATTATGATTGCCTTAGGCTTTGGAATAACAAGTTTACTGGGTAATTCTTTAAATGAGTTTTCAAGCAATCTTCCAGAATATCAGGCAAGATTAAAAGAAAACGCTGTGACTTTTTTCTCATTTTTGGAAAAGAGGGGTGTGGCTATTTCGGGAAAGGTAATCCTAGAAAGGTTTGACCCAGGCGCTGCCATGTCTATTACATCCAGTATTCTTACTGGGCTTGGTGGCGCGTTGAGCAACACTGTTTTAATTTTAGTAATGGTTGTTTTTATGCTGCTAGAAGCAACACAGTTTAACCAAAAAATATCACAAATATTTTCCAAGGAACAAAATCGCATTGACCAAATTGCCTCTTTCTCAGAAACTGTAAATCGTTATATGCTAATTAAAACTGGAACCAGTCTGGCTACAGGAATGATTGCAACCACATTTTTGATGATGCTTGGCGTTGATTATGCTATTCTTTGGGGATTTTTAACATTTCTTTTTAACTACGTCCCTACAATAGGATCTTTTATTGCTGCTGTCCCGCCTGCGCTTATAGCGCTGATTCAATTGGGCCTGTTTCCCTCAATTATAACTATAATCGGGTATGTATCAATCAATTTGATAATTGGTAGTTTTCTCGAGCCCCGTTTTTTAGGTCGAGGATTAGGGCTTTCTACTTTGATTGTTTTTTTATCTTTAATCTTTTGGGGTTGGGTTTTTGGTCCTATAGGAATGGTATTATCTGTACCTTTAACCACCACGATTAAGGTTGCTTTATCTAACTCTGAATCAACTCAGTGGTTTAGTATTCTTCTTGATGCCCCAAAAAGAAAGAAATTTTAAATTACTTTATTTGTCTTTTTATAATGCACGGTGGCGATCAAGTAGCAGATGTTTTAAAAAAACATAATATAAAGTGGGTTTTTACCCTTTGCGGTGGTCATATTTCTCCTATTTTGACTGGTTGTAATAAAGTTGATATAAAAATAATTGATACGCGCCATGAATCAACAGCTGTTTTTGCTGCTGATGCAGTATCCCGTTTATCAGGAACAATCGGCGTTGCCGCTGTAACAGCAGGACCTGGGCTTACAAATTCAATTACACCGATAAAAAATTCCCAATTGGCTCAATCACCTGTACTTATACTTGGCGGTGCGACGGCTACAGTTTTAAAAAACAGAGGCAGCCTTCAAGACATTGATCACTTAAGCTTAGTAAAATCAATCACGAAGGGTTCTTTCTCTGTCAGAAGATTAAAAAACTTATCAAAAACAATCCAAAAAGCAATTAATTTGGCTATTTCAGGAGTACCTGGACCCGTTTATGTTGAAGTTCCGGTAGACATTTTATTTCCCGAAGAGGTAGTTCGAAAATGGTATGGTCTGAAAACAGATAGCAAATCTATGCCCTGGTGGATGAGTCTCTATTTGAATTGGAATGTGAATTATTTATTTAATAACAATAAAGGGCTTATCAGCCCGCCCCACAAAAAAGCTAGAACAATTTCCCCAAATCAAAAAATCAATCAACTAAAAAGATTAATAGAAAAAGCAAAAAAGCCCATTATGCTCATTGGAAGCTCCATTATGTTAGACCCTGACCAAGCATCAGATATTGCAGATAGTATTAAAAAATTAGAAATCCCGACCTTTGTTTCTGGTAGCGCGCGATCTTTATTATCAAGATCCGATATCCCTTTATTTAGACACAACAGAAAAAGCTCACTTAAAGAATCTGATTTAGTTGTTTTGTTTGGTATCCCATGTGATTTTAGGCTAGACTATGGAAGACAGATAAATCACAGAGCAAAAATAGTTGCTATTAACAAAAGTCGAAAAGATATGTTACTTAACATAAAACCAAGCCTGTGTATAAACCATAATCCAGCAACAATTATTATAGAAATTGCAAAGACAAAAATAAAAAACAATTGGACTGCGTGGATAGATTCGATTAACAAAAAAGAAAAAGAAAGAAAGAAAAACATCCAGTCTCAAGCAGATGAAAAAACAAAAAACGTTAACCCAATTAAATTTTTTACCCTACTTAATAAGCATCTCTCAAAAAACGATATTATTATTGCAGATGGCGGAGATTTTGTAGCGACAGCATCATATATACTTAGGCCTAGATCTTTTACAGGTTGGTTAGATCCTGGAGTGTTTGGAACGTTGGGTGTTGGTTCTGGGTTTGCCCTAGGCGCTAAATTGTGTTACCCCAGTTCAACAGTGTGGATAATTTTTGGGGATGGCTCTTTTGGCTATAGTTTAATAGAATTTGATACATTTATAAGACACAACATACCAGTTATAGCGATTATTGGGAATGATGCTGGGTGGACCCAGATTGCAAGAGATCAGGTTGATATATTAGAAGACCCAATAGGAACAGAGCTTAGATATACAAAGTATGATTTAGCTGTAGCTGGAATTGGTGGCTGTGGGCTTTCAATTGAAAAAGAAAAAGACATAGACAAGATACTTACCGAGGCTAAAGAAGCCTCATCCCAAGGAAATCCCGTTGCAATTAATGTAAAGATAGAAAACACAGATTTTAGAAAAGGATCTATTTCTATTTAAAATAAAATGAAGGATTTTATTTATTTTTTTATTATCAAATTGCCTCTGTTTTTTTCTTTTTTAAATGGACAAATAGGATATAGCAATTTTGATATTGTTACTAATAACTCTTCTCATTCTTCAGATATTTTTATTCATACAATGGGCCCTGGTTCACATCATATGGCTATAATTAATCCAGAATTAGAAGTTAAATGGTTTATTAAAAGTGGACACCTCGGTATTGATTTTAAGGTAAACCAAAGTTTTTTATCATATTTTGATAAAAACAACCAAAGTTGGATCCTGCTAGACAAGTTTATGATAGAAAAAGACACCTTGAGTTTTTTAGGAGCCAACGCAGATTATCATGATATGAAGCTTCTTTCAGATGGTGGTTATATTTTGCAAGCATATGATTCAATTTATATAGATATGAGCAATGTTGTTGAAAACGGACAATGGGCAAATGTAATATTTTTACGTATTCAGGAATTTAACCAAAACGACACCTTGATTTTTGAATGGAGTTCATGGGATCATTTAGACATTTCGGACTATACCAACTTAAACCTTACAAGCAATTATATTTCCTGGATGCATGGAAATAGCATAGAAATTGATAACAGTGATAATAATTTAATTCTTTCTAACAGAACCAGCAGTGAAATAATCAAAATTGATAGAAACACAGGAGAAGTTATTTGGTTTTTTGGAGGACCAAACAATCAATTCTCATTTTTAAATGACACGCTTAATGGTTTTAGCATGCAACATGACGTAAGAACACTTAGTAATGGGAACCTTACACTTTTTGATAATGGAAATCACAGAGAGCCCCCCGTATCACGAGTATCTGAATATTTATTAGACCTAAACAACATGACAGCAGAATTAATTTGGGACTTTATACATCCAAATGGCTACTATGGTGTAGCAATGGGAAGCGCCCAGAGACTTCCAAATCAAAATACTTTAATCAACTGGGGTATAATTACGCAAACTGGAAATAATGATTTAGGCGCAGTTATAACAGAGGTTGATTATAACAAAAACATTGTTCTAGAAATTGTTTATCCTTTCAATCATAATAATTATCGAGTTAGTAAAAGCAATTGGGGCTTTCTATCCAATTTAATTCCTGGTGATACAAATTTGGATAATACTTTAAATATAATGGATATAAATAATATTATTGATCACATGCTTAATAACCCTAAAAAAGATGTCTTCCATCTATATCGGTTTGATTTAAATAGAGATAGTTTTTTTGATGAAAATGACATTAATCAACTGGTTAGCAAATTATTATATAATTAAGATGGAAGGAAATATCAATGAGATGTGTCTTTTCCCTTGTCAATTATGCCTACGACATATCCACAAAATAGTGATACTAAAACAGAGGGAAGCATAACATCCAGTTTTTCAAAATAAACGCCCGCTCCTGAAATACCTGTAAATATAAATTTAAAAAGAGGCACAGACAAAAAACCAGATATCATAGATGCTATTGCTCCTTTTTCTGTATAGTCATCCCAAAACAAAGATAAAATAATTGCAGGACAAAATGTTGCTGCAATTCCTGACCACCCAAATATAACAAACCAAAAAATTGTTCTGTTTGGAGATAAAAAAGAAACGGTTAAAGCAATAGAAAGAGCCAGTATCGCTAAAATCAGCGTGGTTTTCTTAGAAAACAGCATTAGTTTTTTTTCATCTGTTTCTTGTTTAAACACCTGTTGATAAAAATCTATGGTTATAGCACTTGAAGCCACGACAAGTAACGAATCAACTGTCGACATAACCGCAGATAAAACCGCGGCAATATAAAAACCTATAATAGCTGCGGGCATAGCAGTTTCTAATAACATTGCTAAAACATTTTCTCCTGAATTTCCTAAAATTGTTTCGGCATCTTGTCCCGATTTGGTTAAAACATATCGCCCCAAAAGTCCAATCATAACTGCTGCCGAATCTGTTATCAATGTATAAGCAACAGCTACCCACTTGCCTTTTTTAATTTCAGCTTGGCTGTTTATGGCAATAAATCGAACATAAACCTGAGGAGAGCCCATATAGCCTATTCCAATAGAAACAAGGCCAACCACTGAAATAATATTAAGCCATGTGGCTCCTCCAGCACCCCAAAGATTGACTAATCCAGGATCAATATTCTTTAATTCCTCAAACACTGAAACATCACTCGGTGCTTTCAAGTATACTACAGCTGGCAAAAACACCAACGCTATAAACATTAAAAACCCTTGAAAAAAATCTGACCAGGCAACAGCTAAAAACCCACCAGACAAAATATAGACCACGACAATCCCAAACCCAATAAAAATACCTGAATAATAATTAAGACCTAAAAAGGACTCAAAAGTTTTCCCAGTAATATCAATCTGTGCGCTTACATAAATAACAACAAAAAATGAAAGCGCGGTGGCGCTCAAAATTCTTATTAGGTTTGTATCTGGATTAAAATGACTAAATAAATAATCTGGTATTGTAATAGACTTATATTTGTCCGTCATTTTTTTGAACCTTGGGGCCATATATTGCCAAGAAATAAATACTCCTAAAACCTCACCAACAACAATCCAAAATGCGCTAACACCTATTATTGCACCCATACCCGTAACGCCGATTAATAGCCAACCTGATTCCCCTGTTGCTCTAGCAGAAAATGCGGCAATCCAATAACTAAGCCTTTTCCCCCCAACATAATAATCACTAATGTTTTTTATTTTTTTTGATGCGAGTAAGCCAATACCAAGCAAAACGCCAAAGTATAAAAACAAAACAAAATATTTAGTGTCCATTAGTGACCTTCATCTATTTTATGAAAATATTAATTATAAACATTAAAAACTTGTTTGTTGTTTTTAAATGCCTTTAGAGGAGTAGACACACCTGCCGTTCCAGTCTCCCGAACAACCCGAACACGTTCGAAATCAATTATTGCGGTTTGCAAACAAGGCCCCTCATTATTATGCTGTAACAAATTACCCTCTGGATCAATAATTTGAGATCCCCCATTCCCTCCGTATCCTACAGCATTACAGGAAACAACATAGCTTTGTTGAGTAATAGCCGTTGCTTGGCAAACAATTTGTTCTTGCCGCCTATCTCCTGTGGTCGTCATAGTTGGAACAATAATCATTTCTGCTCCAAGGTTAATTAAATCTCTGGAGACCTCTGGAAACCAGATATCATAACAAATCATAATCCCGACCTTTCCCACTTTAGGTATTTCAAAAACAAAAGGGTTGTGACCTGGGTTAGTTTTTTCATAAGGGGACCAGGGATATCTTTTTCTATAAATACCAACAAGCAATCCTTCTGGTGAAAAAACAGGGCAACTGTTATATATCTTTTTACCACTCTTTTCATAAATACTTCCAGGTATTAACCACAATTTGTATTTTTTTGCCCAATCTGAAAATTTTTTAACCAATCCGCCTTTTGATGTTTGCGCGTTTTTCTTAAAACCTAAGTTAAAGTCCACTGAACAAAGCTCTGGAAAAACAACCATATCTATGTGTGGAAAAACAGAATGAATATGCTTTAAATATCCTTCCATTGTTTTTATGTTTTCTTTTTGTTCTTTCGCTACAAACATTTGTACAGATGCTATATTTATGTGACTTTTCATGAATCTGCCTTTTTTTTAGTTAGAAATGGTAGAAACCAAATTTTTGGTATATTGAGTATTCGGATTATATAATATTTCATTGGTATTTCCTTGTTCAATAATCTGCCCTTTGTATAAAACAGCTACTCGATCTGCCAAGCTCATTATTGATTTTAAATCGTGAGAAATCAGTGCTACCGTAATTTTATTGTTTTCTTTTATTTTTTTTATTAGTCTAAGAATTCTTTTTTGAACATGAATATCAAGTGAAGATGTCGGTTCATCTAATATTAAAAAACTTGGTTCGGTTATTAAAGCTCTTGCAATAGACACGCGCTGTCTTTGTCCTCCAGATAGTTGGTGTGGATATCGATACAGAAAACTATCTTTTATGCTGGTTTGCTTTATAATAATATCTATTTTTTGTTCAATGCTTTCAAGATTAGTAATTCCTCTTAATATTAATGGCTCAGCGAGTATATTAAAAATTTTCATTTTAGGGTTTAGTGATCCTAAAGAGTCTTGAAAAACAACACCAAATTTTCTGTTTGGGTTTTGGTGTAATGTCTCTTGGCCTGAGCTATCAATAATCTTAATTACACCTTCATCCTGACGAAGCACCTGTAATAGTATTTTCACCAAAGTAGACTTTCCGCTACCAGACTGGCCAACAATGCCTAAAACCTCTTTGTTTAATATATTCAGATTTGTTTTTCTAAGGGCCCTGATTGACTTCCCAAATACATTGTAAGTTTTAGAAATGTTTTTAATAACAATAAAGGGGTTGTTCAGTTTAGTGTTCGGATAAGCTGTTTTATCATTTACTATAAAAAGAGTTTTAATTATTTTTTTTGTATACATAGCCTTCGGCTTTTTTAAAATATTTTTTGTTTTATTAATCTCAACAATGCGACCCGCTTCCATTACCGCAATCCTATCAGAGCTATTCTTAATAAAATGTAAATCGTGAGAAATTAGTAACACTGCTGTCTTTGATTCTTTTACAAGGGAAAGAACTAAATCAAGAATTTCGTTTTTTAAATTTGCATCTAGCGCAGTCGTTATCTCATCTGCAACTAACAACTTCGGTCTCACAGCCATCGCCATCGCAATCATTACTCGCTGCATTTGACCCCCAGAAAGCTGGTGCGGATATCTTTCTATAAAACTATTAACTGGTCTGAGCTGAACTTTTTTAAACCATTCTTTGATCGTTTCTTCGCATTGTTTTTTGTCATACCTAAATTGTTTTTTTAATATTGTTCTAAATTGCTTCCCTACTGCCTGAACTGGGTTTAATGATTTAGTAGGCTCTTGAAATATCATTGAAACTTCAATCCCATGAGAAAATATTTTATCCTTTGTATTTTTATTTTTATGAAAAAGAATTTTCCCTTTTTGTTTAAAGTTTTTTGATTCTATCAAACCAACAATTGTCTTCGCCAATATACTTTTTCCACTTCCGGTTTTTCCAATTAGCCCTAATATCTCTGACTCAAAAATATCGAAAGAAACCGAATCAAGAATTTTTGTTTGAGATTTATTTTTATCTAATTCTATACTTATATTTTTAATCGTTAAAATTTTTGATTTCATTAAACCCGATCCCATTCTCGATTATAATATTCCCTTAGTCCATCCCCAATAATATTGAAAGAAACAACCGATAAAACCATAAAAACGCCTGGGAAAAACATTACCCACCAATTATTTAAAAATTGAGAACGAGCAAGATTAATCAACAAGCCCCATTCAACATCTGGAGGCTGAACACCAAGCCCGATAAAAGAAAGTCCCGCGGCTGTTAAAATCGCATAGCCAGCATCAATGCTCCCTTGAATAAAAAGAGGATTAACAATGTTAGGTAAAATATGATTTTTTATTATGTGAAATTTGCTAGCGCCCAGACTTTTAGAGATCATTACATAGTCCGAAGATTTAATGATAATTGCCTGCGATCTGGAAATTCTAGCGTACCAAGGAAACCATGAAACAGCTATTCCTATGATTACATTGTTTAGTGATGGTCCTAAAACTGTCGTTATAATTATAGGTAAAACTAATGGCGGGAACGCAAGAAACCCATCAGCTGTTCTCATTAATACTTCATCTGTTTTGCTCCCACTAGAGACACCAGCAATTAGACCGACTGGCACACCAAATAAAACGGATAAAAACACTACCCCAAAGGCAACCTTAAACGATGACATTGCACCATAAACAGTTAAGGTAAAAACATCTCTTCCTGCAGAGTCTGTACCAAACCAGTGGCTAGCAGATGGAAATTGGTTTTTATTTTCAAAAAACACCGCACCATAAATATCATCAGAATAAGGTGATAAAAAAGGAACGAAAACAGATAAGAAAAAAACTAAAACAAGAAACACAATAGCAACCAAATTCGATTTTTTTAATTGTAAAAAATTAATAAATGGTTCCATGGTTATATTCTTGTTCTTGGGTCAATAATAAAATATAAAACATCAACAATAAAGTTTATCAATATATAACTGGTCGAATAAACGATTGTAACACCTATAACAGATGGGAAATCACCTGTTGTTATAGAAAGAACTCCAAAGTGTCCTAATCCTGGCCAATCAAATATGGATTCAATAAAAAATGTCCCTCCAAGCATCATGCCATAAAGAAGGCCCAAAACAGTAGAGATTGGTACGAGAGTGTTTTTGTAACTGGACTTCTTTATTATTTCAAAATCTGTAAAGCCAAAAGATTTGTAAGTCAAAAAGTATGCCTCATTCATAGTGTTAACTAAAGCAGATCTTGACGTCCTAATAACTATTCCTGTAATACAAATCGTCATCGTCAAAACAGGTAAAATAGCGTGCCTGGCGGCATCAAAAAAGAGTCCCCAATCACCAAATAAAATACAATCAATAAATATAGAGCCCGTGCTGATTACAGAAGAAAAATCACCAGACAAACGACCCTGAAGAGGCAGCCACCCTAAAAGCCCAAAAAAAACAATTTGTAATAACATCCCCAACCAAAAAACTGGGAAAGACATGCCAACATATCCAAAAACCCTTATCAAAGTATCTATAGCTTTCCCCTCTTTTAAAACAGTAACAACGGCCATTGGAAAACCAATAAACAAAGCAAAAAACATTGATATAGTAACCAGCTCTAGCGTAGCCAAAAAGCGCGCTCCTAGTTCTTCTATAACGGGCTGCCTGGTCCTTAAAGAGATACCCATGTCTCCTTTAATTAAATTTTCAATAAATCGGTAAAATTGTATTGTTTTGGGTTTATCAAACCCTAGTTCTTTTTGAGCCATTTTTATTTGTTCTTTTGTTGGGTGTTCTCCAAGCCACAAGGAAACAGGGTCTCCAGGTAACATATGGGCAATAAAAAAAGTAACACTAACTACGACGAAAAGAACTGACACCATTAAGACTGTTTTTTTCAATATATATCGTATCATTGATCTCGTTCAAGTTTATAGACTATAATCGTTGAATACGCTGGGTTAGGACGTAGTCCCTTAATATCATAACGGGAGACTGACTGTGTTTTTAAATCCACTGCTGGTATCACAACACAATCTTCCAGTAATATTTCCTGTAATTTTTTATAATATTTTTTTGATTCTTCTGGAACGGTGGATTCTTTTTCCCAGGCAACAAACATCAACGAATCAACCTCTGGATTGCTATAATAGGATAAATTAAACAGCGGACTTTTTTCCGTTTTATATAATCCAAAAAACCAGTCTGATGGTGATGAATATGTAGGCCACCATGCCATGGAAATAATGTTTGGTGCCGTATCTATGTGTTTTGCTTTCTCCCAGTTTACAGACCATAAGCCTGGCTTTTGTTTTAATGTAATATCAATTTTTCTCAGGTTGTTAAATAACATCATTGATGTCAATCTATATTCTTCTGATGTCGATACATATGAAATATCTACGACTATATCCTCATTTAGGTTTGATCTGTCTAAATAACTTTTTGCTTTTTCGAGGTTAAAAGTTGGCATATTATCTGGTGATACAAAAAGAGGGCACGATGAGGAAACCAAGCCCTTTGCTTCTGTAGATTGATTTTCATAAACATACTTGTCAATTGTTTTCCTATCAAAGGCTGATGATATTGCTCTCCTAACCCAGATATTATCAGTTGGATATTTCCTTGTGTTTAATAAATAAAAATGATTTATCCAAGATGGAAAATAAGAGACACTTACGGATTTATTTTTTTTTAGTTTTTCGATTAATTGATTTGGAATCAAAACAGCGTAGTCAGCTAAACCGCTTTCAATCATTTGCATTCTTGTAGAGGCCTCTGAAACTGTTTTTATTATAATATTCTCAAAATGTTCTTTCGAGCTCCACCCAGCCCAATAATCAGAAAACTTTTCTAGTCTTATTTCTGAATTTCGTTTCCACTTTTTGAACATATAGGGTCCTGTACCAGACCCGTAACCATTTCTTAATGATTCTGTTTTTACATTTTTTAAATTTCTTGAATACATCCACGCTCCATATTGGGAGCTTACAATACGATCCATGGGGGCTGGTTCATTTAGTTTAAAGGTGACTTGGTAGCGATTATCAACAATTACACTATCAACAGAAGACCAAATATAGCTTGGGCCTTGAGAAAAAGTTTGGTTTCTTTCAACAACATATTTAACCACCTCAGCATCAAAGCTTGAGCCATCATGAAAGAGAACATTTTCTCTAAGTTTAAAGGTCCAAAATAAACCATCATCAGATTTTGTATATGATAAGGCCAGGGCAGGGTAAAACACGTGTTCATCTTTGCTTGCGTCAAGCCAAAGCAGTGTCTCATAAATATTTGACATTGGTAAAACTTCAAGAGAAAATGCTGTCGCAGGGTCCCAGTCTTTTACATCATCATAGGTTGCTATTATGAAAGTACTTAGATCTTCCCTTTCTTTATAGGAACAGCTTATTGATGATATAAAAATTATTAAAAAAATTAGGTTGTGTTTTTTCCTTTTTGTCAAATTCGCCTACGTTAGATATTGTTTAATTCCTTCTAGGATTAACTCAACATTCTTTTTTTACAGCCAAAAGACCTATCTGCTGAGTGTCATTTTTTTTGTTTTAGTTATTTTACCAGCGTTTAGTCGATAAAAATAAACCCCATTAGGAACACTATTTCCCTTTGAGTCTATACCTGTCCAAAGTACATTGTGGTTCCCCTTTTTTTGGTCTCCCAATATGAAATCATATACCTTTCTGCCAAGTATATCAAATATTCCCAAAGTAACAAATGTTGGCTCATCAAGAGTGTAAGAGATTTGTGTTTCTGGATTAAATGGGTTTGGAAAGTTTTGTTGGAGACTGAGACTGCTGGGTATTTGTTTTTTATTATCTTCAATAGATAACAAACCATTATGTTCAATCATAAATAATTGTGGCTTATCAACAGCAAAACTAGCTGAAGTAATAATCACGTCTCCCATTCCATCGCTATCAATGTCACCTGAAAGAACCTTTGCAACCCGAACCTTTCCCTGATCATTGTTCGGAGTAAACGCATCGGTTGTATCATCCATAAAAACAATACTGATACTATAATTGTCTATTGTTGTAATACTCCCCCCAATATACTCCCAATCGTATAGAGCTTCATTATAGTGTCCAGCAAGATAAAGATTGGGCTTTCCATCGTTGTCCGCATCACCCTGAATAATGTGACGGAGGCCCCCAGCATATTCAGATAAATATGTAAAGTTTTCAAAAGTTAATTGAGAAACATCCTCTGTCCCTTCTACTACAAAAAAGTAGCCTGGTGTAAGAAGAGTCCCTGTTAGGGTGTTTGTTCCCGACGTAACCGCAAACAATTCGTTGTTATTATCATTATTAATATCAGTTATGATTATACTTTGATTGCCTCTTTCGTTTACCTCTAGGCTAACATAAAAAGATGTCTGATACTCGTAAAGATCTGGGCTTCCAAGGTTCTCGTATATAATTAAACGGTAATATTCATAAGCAACAGTGTATATTTCCATTCTTCCATCCTGATCTAAGTCTCCAACTGAGATGTTATACCCGCTCCAGTTTGTTGTAACTGGATCTTCATATTCAATATTCCAGGAGGGGTTGTTTAGGTCACTGTTTTCTAATTCAAATATCATAAATGTACTGCTTCCAGTTGTTCCCCAGGGGCCGCCCATAACAGACACAATTATTTCTTGGTTTTCATCGCCATCAAGCTCAGCAGTAAGTATCTGAGCAGCCTCCCAAACACTGTCTAGGCCCATGTTCCACGATACAGTAGCCGTATCTGGAAAGGAAAGTGAGTCCGGATCCCATTCAAAAACATAAAGACCATCCTGACCTACAACACCTGGGTCTGTATCCATTAGAGCTAATATCTCAGGGTTGTTATCCCCATCTATATCGCCCACGGTAACGCTTGAATAATTATCATATGAGCAACTTAATTGAGAAAAAGTATAAACCCATTGAAGATTAATAGAGTCATCTTCAACCGCTTCATAGTGATAAACATCATTACAAAAGGATCCAGTATAAGAACTAGAGACTATAAAATCACCGTATCCATCATTATCAAAATCATAAGGGCCGACCATACTCCATGGTGGCCCTGCTGGATATAGGCCTCCGCTTCCCCAAGGGAGCGTTTCCCATTTCACGCTAAATGAGCTATCAATGTTTTGTGAAAAAAGGGGTGTCCCAGTAAAAATAAAAGCAACCATATAAAAATAGATTTGGGATTTCATATTTGTAGTTCCTTTTCTTTGCTTTAGATTAATTATTTACTTTTTACATCAAGGATTAATATAGAGATTTCGACTCAATATATACTATGATACAATAAATATATTAAGGTTTTTTATGTCCGAGTTTTTTTCCAAAAATATTTTTATAAAAGGGTTCTTTTTTACCGCTCTTTTTTTTGTCTCCTTTCAAGTAAATGCCCAAAGCCCTTTTTTAGAAATAAGACCCTACTCACCACCGACTTTTGGACAGTATTCAATAAAATCCTCGGTGGATCACCACCTGCCCCTATCTAATACGGCTGACGGAATATTTACACGTTTTGATGGGGAATCTTTATACGAAAATTTAATATTCCCTGAATGTGCTCAAGGAATTTCTTGTTACGATGGTCACGCAGGCGTGGACTATCATATGCCTGAAAACACCCCTATTCTAGCCCCCGCCCCTGGTTACGTTCTTTGGTCGTCTTTCTCTCCTGGAGCAGATCCCTGCCCAGGGGGAATAAGTCCGAATGGTGATACTGGCATAATTATCCTGGCCCATGGTAATGATTATTTTTCATGCTACCTACACCTTAATCCCCCTTTGAATGTTAGCGTCGGAGAAAACGTAGAAACAGGAGACACATTAGGTTTTAACGGCAATACGGGATGCGCAATTAATCCACATCTTCATTTTGAAGTGAGACAGGGCTCGTGGACATATAACGAAGAACAGCCATATGCTGTCGATCCGTTTGGTTGGTGGGGAAACGAAATTGATCCGATTGGACAGATCAGAGACAATTACAGCGCCTGGCTCTGGAAATCTAATGAGCTGGTTGATGATAACGACAATGGTTTTCAACGTTTTTATGGACCAGATTGGGACTATATTCAAAGTGGTTATAGCGGAGACTCTTGGACAGCTCCTTCTACAGATCATATAGATAACAGTAAACATTGGGCTATTTGGGTTCCAGAACTATCCGACAGTGGTTTATATAATATAGAGGTGTTTATTCCTAACGATATAGATGCCACCAACAAAGCTATATACGAGATTATTGTTCTTGGTGGTGATGGTTATAGTGAAAAAACAATTGCCACACACGATCAAAGCTTACATACAAATGATTTTTTTAGTATCGCAACACTAGAGCTGCCAAAGGGCTCAAGGTCGGCAGTGATACTAAGAGATGTCGTTGAAGAAAACGCCTCTGGCTCATTTGTCGTTTTTGATGCAATCAGATTTTCAAACACCTCAACAGCAAGCACAAAAAATCAAATATATCCAAATAATATTCGGTATCCTTTTTCATATCCAAACCCATTTAATCCTTCTACAAATATAATATTCTCAACAAACGAACGATCACCCGTCCAGATCTACATATATAATATGTCAGGGGAAAAAATAGAAGAATTCAACCTTGGTATAATGAATCGGGGAAGCCACACAAAAAGTTGGTACTCAAGAAATAAAAACGGAACCCCTGTCCCATCGGGTGTTTACTTTTTTATTATTGAAACAAAAAACAAAAAAGAGTCTGGAAAAATGATTCTGCTTAGATAATTCTAACTTAAATTTATAAGGCATATGTTACAAACAATCGTAGTCTGGTTCATAAAACTAACACCAAAGACTAAACGCTGGTTTTGGAAACGGTGGTATACGGTTTTTGCAAGAAGGTATAATAATCCTGAGCTTAGGTGTATGAATTATGGCTACTATGATGAAACCTTCAATCCTCAATTAAAACCTGAGGACGAAAAAGAACGGTACCCTCTTCAACTATATCACCATGTAGCTTCACAGACAGACATTTCGGATAAAATTGTGCTTGAGGTTGGCTCTGGAAGAGGTGGTGGTGCGTCATATATATCAAAAACTCTGACCCCTGGCCAATACACTGGAATTGATATTTCAAGTACAGCTGTAGACCTGTGCTCGACTTTTTATAATCAAGAAAATTTAAATTTTAAGGTAGGAGATTCCGAGAACATCCCATTTGAAAGCTCCTCTGTTGATATAATAATTAATGTAGAATCCTCTCACTGTTATGGGTCTTTTTCAGGTTTTTTAAAAGAAATATATCGCGTCCTAAAGCCTGGTGGGAGGTTTCTCTTTTGTGATTTTAGACCTTCTGAAGAGATAGAAACCTTGTTATCTGAATTTGAACCCGTTGGTTTTATGAAAGAAAACTATAAAGACATAACCCCAAACGTAGTTTCGGCCTTAAAAAGATTATCAGAATACAGGAAAAATGAAATCCACAATAAATTGCCTGGGTTTTTGCACAATATTTTAGAAGCGTTTGCTGGTGTTGAAGGAAGTAAAGTTTTTACATCCTTTGAAAATAGAACCCTTACGTATATTAGCGCATCTTTTAGGAAAAAATAATTTATGGATCACCAAAAACTAATTAAAAAGATCGATCAGAGTTGGGACGCTGAAATAGTTCCTGCTTTGACTGATTATATTAAAATACCTAACAAGTCTCCTAGTTTTGACCCCGACTGGGAAAAAAATGGTTACATGTATGAGGCTCTGGATCTTGCAGTTGATTGGGCTAATAAACACAAGCCACACGGATCAAAGATTACGGTCCACAAAAGCCCTGGGAAAACACCCCTTCTTCTTTTGGAAGTACCTGGAAACAGGGATGGCAATATTTTAATGTATGGACACCTAGACAAACAACCAGAGATGGTTGGTTGGGACCCTGGTTTGTCCCCCTGGAAGCCTGTTATAAAAGACGACAAATTGTATGGCCGCGGTGCAGCTGATGATGGGTACGCTATGTTCGCCTCTATCGCTTCAATTAATGCTTTAATAGAACAAAATATTGATCTTCCAAGGATAGTTGTTCTGATAGAGTTTTGTGAAGAAAGCGGTTCGCCAGATCTACCTTTTTATATGGAAAAATGCAAAAATGAAATTGGGTCTCCTGATCTCGTCATCTGCTTGGATTCAGGTGCTGGGGATTATAAGCGCTTTTGGTCAAGCACATCACTGAGGGGACTTATTGGTCTTAGTCTTCGGGTAGACGGATTAAAAGAAGGAATTCACTCTGGCGCTAGCGGCTTTATTCCTTCTACTTTTAGAGTTATAAGGCAGCTGTTGTCACGAATTGAAAATGAAAAAACAGGAGAAGTTGTTTTAGATGAACTAACCACTGAAATCCCAAATCATCGAATTGAAGAAGCAAAAAAGTTGGTGTCAATTTTAGGAGAGAGCGAAATAGAGAACAGCTTTTTTTCTCCATCAACATCAGATCCTGTAGAAGCCTGTCTTAGAATGACTTGGCGGCCAGCTTTGTCTGTTGTTGGGGCAGATGGCTTGCCCTCTTCGCAAAATGCTGGGAATGTATTAAGACCGTTCACATCGTTAAAACTTTCTATTCGCATACCTCCTCTTGTAGATCAATTCAAAGCCCAAGAGGCTATTAAAAAGGTCCTCTTGAGAGACCCTCCATACGGGGCTAAAATTACATTAAGCTTTGAAGAACCAGCGGCAGGTTGGAACGCGCCAGAGGTTAAGGGTTGGCTAGCCGCTTCTATAGAAAATGCTTCTAAAATTTGTTTTGGAGAATCCGCTTGCTCTCTTGGGGAGGGTGGAACAATTCCGTTTATGGCCATGCTGGGTGAGCAGTTTCCAAAAGCTCAGTTTATAATAACTGGTGTTCTTGGTCCAAACTCAAACGCCCACGGACCAAATGAATTTCTCCATATACCATATGCAAAAAAATTGACCTCTGCTATAGCCTTGATTATAAAAGATTTCAAAATATAAAAAGTGTCAATCCGCCTTTTCCTGATTCTCGGATTGGCCGTATTGTCTGTAAGCACAACTTCCCTTGTGGTGAGACATTTAGCTCTCGTCCCCGCTGTGGTAATAGCTTTCTGGAGAATGTTTACAGCCAGCGGAATGTTATGGCTTTTTAGCGCAGTAAAACCATCAGGAAAGTTGTCGGCTGAAAATAAAATTCCTATAATTTTGGCAGGAATATTTTTGGGAAGTCACTTCGCAACGTTTTTTGCTTCTATTCGATTTACAAGCATCGCCTCGGCCACCCTTTTAGGGTGCCTTGCTCCACTTTTCACAAGCATTTTAGAGTGGCTAAGCGGAGAAAAATTAAAGGAAAAAGTTGTAACAGGTTTGTCTTTGTCATTATTTGGAACCCTTATACTTCAGCTAAACCCCTCCCAAACGGGGAGCACCTCTTTCGGAAATTTTTTAGCAATTGCGAGCTCATTTTTTATGGCTCTGACATGGTTTCAAGCAAAAAAAATTAGAAAAAACACAAACACCGTTGTATACGGAAGAACTTTGTTTTTTATTTCTTCTGTCACAATTTTTTTGGTGATCTTATTTACTAAAGAATCAATTTTTACCTTTAGCTCTGAAAATTTTATTTGGTTTTTATTTTTAGGTTTTGTTCCATCAATTTTAGGACACAACCTGCTTAACTATTCTATCCGTTATATTTCAGCGACATCAGTTTCATCAGTTGTTTTGGGAGAGCCAATTATTGCATCAGTTTTGGGGTACTTTATTTTTGGTGAGAAGATTCCACAGTCTTCATGGATAGGTGGACCATTGATTTTAACGGGATTGTACTATTTACTTAAAAACAGGGATTAAATAGTTTGGTCATCTTTTTTTTCGGTGGGGATATAAAATTTATGTTTAACGGGTAAGATTTTATTTTCTTTTTCATAGGTTTTTACGCTAGGCTCATTTGAATATTGTCCCCTTCTGTTTTCAGGCAACAAAGAAGATATTCGACACATTAGCTCGTGGCCAATTTTCTTCAGTATTTTATTTTTTTCTGATTTGGTGCCTTTAATATTATGTGGCCCGAATGGTTTGCCAATGTTTATCCAGACCCTTGGTCGGAGGCCCTTAAACAAATCTTCCCAAGCCGTTTCTGCCCCATAAATTGCCATAGGAACAATCGGGGCATTCCCCAAGGTAGACAAATAAACAGCTCCATTCTTTGCTTCACCCAAAACATCTTCTAAACCGCCTCCATCTGGAAAAATACCAAGGATCTGTCCTTTTTTTAAAACTTCAATCGCTAGTTTGATTGTAGACGGATTCATTTTTTCTCTATCAACGGGAATCCATCCATATATTATTGGTGCCCACATAAACCACCAATTAATTTCCTGGTCACTTGCGGCAATAAAGTTAATCGGTTTTTGGATCGCATAAGTAAAAAAAGGAGGATCATAATAGCTGAAATGGTTAGAGGCAACAATATATGGGCCAGCTTTAGGAAGGTGCCACCTCCCCTTCACGGTTATTTTAGAAATTGTCGCGCCTAAAAACAAACTCGCATAACCTAGAATATGACGCCACCACAGGGGCCTTGGTCTAAGCGTTCGTAAAAACTCAGGTCCTGCCATTAATTACATCTAAACCTAAATCAAAACAAATTATTATTTTTAAAAATTAAAATGGGAGATCATCTTCTTCGTTAATACTCTCTGAAGGAACAGTGCCTTGCGCCTCAGGGTTTTCTGAAGCTGGTCTATTAACCGATCCGCTAGAATCGCCTCTACGGCCTAACATAGTAAAATTATCACAGCGGATTTCTGTGGTCTTTCTTTTAACTTGGTTTTGATCTTCCCACTCTCGAGTGTTTAGTCTTCCCTCAACATATACCATTTGACCTTTTCGCATGTATTTTACTGCTGTTTCAGCCATGCCCCCGTACATAACAACCCGGTGCCACTCTGTTCTATCTTGGGTGTCGCCATTTTGATCTTTCCAGCTTTCGTTAGTCGCGATGCTCAAATTAGTAACCGCGGTCCCTTGTGGTGTAAACCTGCTTTCAGGATCTTGGCCAAGGTTTCCTACGAGAATAACTTTATTTACACTGCTTTTTTGCATTTCTAAAACCCTTTTTATTTAAATATATAACTAAACTTTCACATACTTTATTTACTTATAAATAAAAACATTCTGCAAGAAGTTTATTTTGTATAGAAACAAAAAGGGGCCACTTGTGGCCCCTTTTTTTAACAAGTAAGACGTAAGTCTATTTCATCAGTACAAGTTTCTTGTGGCTGACAAAGTTACCTGCTTGAATCCGATATAGGTACATTCCAGAAGCTACAGACTGACCAAAGTCATTAGTAGCGCTCCACTGCACCATATGTCGGCCGGCTTGGTACTGTTTATTTACCAGCGTTCTGACTCTTTGACCAGAGATATTATATATCTCCAAGATAACCTCAGAAGCCTCTGGCAAATCAAATGCAATATTTGTTACCGGATTAAACGGATTTGGATAGTTATTATAAAGTGCAAACTCTTTAGGTAGCGATGCATCTTCGATGCTACTTAAGACAGCAGAAACATCAACAGTAAGAGCTCTTGGCCCACCAGACGCTGCTGTTGTTTCAAACCCATCATGAGCATGAACATTCCAGTCCAGAGTTACACTTGAGATTTCACCATCGATAAGTGGCTGAGCTAGGTGTCCGTAAGGAACACTGAAAAGCGTACCAGTAATAGGTGTGTGCACCTCTACATCATCAAAGTATACGGAACCATGATCATTTCCGGATACCTGCCAGTATGCAACACCAGCGTTCATGAAAACAGCGCCCTCAGGAACTACACCCATAACACCATAGTGGTGCCATACGCTTGCCTCGTCACCTGCATCAATAGCATCTGAAAGAACTGATCCAAGTGGAGCCCAGTCCGCATTCCAGAAAGAGATAAACAAGTAAGCGCTATTCGATCCCTGGCCGACCCAGTCATCAGCATGTGACATCAGCCAACCATCAACCATAACCTCGTTGCCTGGCGCTAGCCCCATGTCAGCAAGAGTATGGGTCTGATATATTGGCGTCTCATTAGGATATGGTTCACTGTACTGTCCCCAAGCCTTAAGGGCCTGACCACCTGTGTGTGGTTCTAGAACAGCTCCTGTTTGTGAACCAAAAATACCAGCTCCCGCCGTATCAACTACCCAGTTTGTAAGGGTTGTTGGCCATACGATCCAGCCAAACTCTGGCTCCATTGAACCCGCAACTCCGAATTCAAAACCTGGGTTTTTCTGCATCTGCGGAGGCAGGTGAAACATCATATTATCATTCCAGAGATCTATTGTATAATGAAGAGGGTTATTATCTGGATCTACCGATGGTGTCCAAATAACTGGCAACTCATCCATCATATTGTCTGGATTAACGTTTATAGTAAAGTTGTTTGCCGGAGCAACCAATGAGAACGCCCCTGGAGGAGCATTCGACAGCGTAACATCTGCCATGTTAGACGGTCCCGATTCATGATCATCAAACATAGCTGTTACATAATAGTGATAGGTTGTCCAATCCATACCCATGTCCCAATGCTCATGCACATCGCTGGTGCCAGAGTTTCCAACCATTTCCATGGTAAAATCAGGAGAAACACCTCTGTAAACATTATAGTGCATAAGATCTCTTGTTTGGAGATTTAGGCTTGGATATGTTGGGTTTGTCTGCTCAGTCGGAGCACCTAAAATGTGGTACATCAAATCCTCTTTCGGATGAAGCATCACATAATCAGCTGAGTGGTCAACCACTACAGGATCAAAGTAACCATAGTAACGAGACATAGACGCACCCTCACCAGTGGTAAGGTTGAGCATTGCTCTTATCATTAAGTCACCACCAAACGTCGCTCCTCTGGTCCACTGACCTCCACTAGTAAAATACTGATGCGCGGGATAGTCTACGGCCTCATCATAAGAATAACCCTCGGGGTCTCCCTCAACTGCCCAGTCCTCATCGTGCGTTAGAATCACGTAGAAATCACCTGTCATTGTAATAGGCTCAGGCATATCAAGATAGGCCCAACCATCTTCACTCATTGTGGAAAGCCCGTTTGCGATAATCTCACCTGGAACACCTCCAAGCTGCATGCCCTGCTCTGATTCATTGTCATTATCAAATACTATGATACGAATAGGACCATGAGAATAATCTGGCCAACCAGCATCCCAAATTTTACTGGAGATAGAGTTTATCTCATATTCACCATCTACGCCAAATCTGGTTCCAAAACCAACACCTTCACCATCTTCCCATCCTGCATAATAATATGAGGCGCTAAATTCAATGCCGCTATCATAACGAGCCTCAACATTGTCCACAGAAATTGGGGGCTCCCACTCAAGGTGAACGTCATCACCATAACCCGTAGCTGTTAGGTTAACTGGTGACTCTGTTGGACCAACAGTAAGAACCACTTCATTACTTGGCTGTGACATAACAGGCTCAGGAACTCCTGGAAGTGAATACTCTGCAACCACATCATATGTAATGTCTTGGCTTCCAACAACATACTGAATACCAGACCAGCTTGTGTTCTCTGGTCCAGATACGTTTGCTATTGGCTGACCGTTCTTACGAACCATGTAGCCCTGCAGAGGGTTGTATGGCGTTACAGTAAGAACGTAATCACCTGCATCTGCATCGCTCCAGCCATCTACAATTATGTAATATGTCTGGCCACCACTTAGCATAACATTGCTAATAAATGATGTCCAAGCGTTTATCTCATCACATCCTGTAGAGCCATAGTGATCATCGTCACAGGCGCTCTCACCATCAGTAGTTTGAGGCATAAGCCCGTTTGCATCATAAACATAAACCTTTGTGTCATAAGTAGAACCACAAAGATCAACATCAATAATTATATCATCGGCCGGTGTTAGTGAGTAAACGACATCCAAGGCAGCGCTCTCTACAGAGTTTGGATCCTCTGGGCAGACCTCATCATAGTCGTTTGTATAGCCGACAGTTGTACCTGTGTTAGAATACGGAAGCGCATCAATAACCGTAGCGTCTTCCATTGTATCCCCACCCTGACGCAAGCTGCTCTCAGGGACAAGCATAGCTATCGTTTCCTCTGGAACATATGGCTCAGGCTGGTCCCAGCTTAGACTTACCTGATAGCCCATGGCCTCTCCAGCTAGGTTTGTCGGAGCAGGCACAGGAATCGGCGCTAATGGCGTTGCACACGCAGCTGGAGACGCATCAGACGTTATGTCGTCTTCCTCCCCAACATCAGCCGTATCTTTCTCAAAAACAATATAACAATACTCTTGTTCTGGGACCACATCATAGTCAACATAGTTTAATGCCGCAAGAGTATCCTCAATAACAGTATAGCCCTCATCGCCTGGCGCGTTTCGCAAAAGCATATAAATCGGCGTAGGTACAGGCACTCTGAATAAATCATCATGAGGAGCAAAGCCAGATGCAACAACAGCAAATTCTGCACCCTCAACAACAATCTCCCAGCTAATCTCAGACTGCCAGGTTCCACCATCAACAACGATCCTGTAGACACCATCATCTAGACAGAAGTTGTCAGAACCCTCAGCACCAGATGTTAGGCCACCCTCCATTTGTGTAATTCCTGTTACAGTATCAGTGATTGTGTAGGTGTTACCGTTCCACCCATCACCGAAGCTGTCATACATATTAATAACAAGTGCGTTTGTGGTACACTCTGAGTAGGTACAAGAACCATCATCAATGTTAGCAAGCGGGTCAAAGTTATCAGCCTGCGGATCCATACATCCGCTTACAGCATCTTCCCACGCCATTTCAAAATCAAAAGCGTCAAAGCCACCAAATCCTGTAATCCAAAAATGAACCGTTGTCCCAAGATAAGGCTCTGTAGGCAACCCATCAGCTGTTTGGCCACCTGGAGCAAATGGAACCGAAAGCACACCAACCCCGCTATTAATAAAATCATTAAAGTATCCGTCTGCATCTTCACCACACTGCCCAACAAGACCGACAGTTTCACTTACAGGAAGCGTAACAACAAGAAAACCTGGAGTCGTTGGAAGCTCAAGCGAATACCAAGACCCTCCACCAGTATATGCATTGGTACCCAACACACCAGTAAAAGGAGCCTCGCAGACATCGCCTGTAAAATAACAACTTCCATCATCAACCGTTGCGGTTTCGTCATAGTTTAAAGCAGTAGCGTCTGTACAACCCCAAACAGGCGGGTCTCCGCCAACGGTAAACTCAGATGTTCCCTCAGAGCCAGTAAGCAGCTCGTACTGGAACCAGAGGTTTCCGTTCAAGTCGGTTAAGGTAAACACGTTTCCGTTCCAACCATCGCCAAAAGAATCAAGCGCCCTAAATGTGTAGTTTCCATCTGCAAGACAAACCTCTGCCGCAGCTGGTGAACCACCTGTAGCGAGAACCTGACCGGCGCTGTTTAAAACCTCCCAGGTTACCTCAGACTGCCAACTTCCGCCATCACAAACACCAGTGTACTCGGTCAAGCCTGCATCACATTCACGATCGCGGCTTTGGCTAGAACTAAACACAGGGGAAGCCTGTGGCCTAAGACCGAGTGGGTATTTGAACGGATTGTATGAGGTCTTAACACGACGCTTAACAATCTGTCTTTGATCACCAGAGCGATCTTCAAGCTCAACATATGTAGCCTGACTTGTTTGAACCATTAGAGTATCTGGGCCCGGCACCGGACTCCACTCAAGGTTAACTTTTTCAATACCACCTACAGCTGTAAGCGTCGGATAGGTTTCATAAGGAGCCTCTTCAAGCGTCCAAGAAAATGGACCCGGGCTATAGTAGTCTATCCAGGCAATGATATATGTCTCTCCCTGTTCTACCTCAATCTGCAGATAGGACTGGAGAGTAAAATCATAGTCATCGTTTTCAGCAATAATGTCTGAGTATCCATAATATGAGTCGTAATCACAAGAACCCAAAATTGCCACATAGGTATCACCATCTGTGAGCCCCATGGTAGACACCCTTAGGTATCCGTACTGGGTTGCTGTGTATGAAAAATAGTTATCATAGCCATCACTGTTGTTAGATCCAAGTACAGCTGGCATTGCAGTTGCGCAAGTGCTTGGAGCAAAAACAGAGTCGCAGGCTGCGTTTGAAGGCGCAGACTCACCCTGTGTGTAGCTGGCCGTTACTGTAAAACAGTGGACCATGTCATTTGTAAGCCCCGTAGCTGTATAAGCTGTTAACTCTGTAGAGCCAATAAATTCACCATCGTCATATACATTGTACTCAACAAAACCACCACATGACTCATCTAAAAGCTGTGTAGCACAAAGCTCAAGGTCCCAGTTGTAAAGACCCTCTGTCCAGACCCCATCCTCATCGGTCCCTGTCAAACCAGAAGGGGTGGTCCCATCATCTGACAGCAAGAAAGGAGCCATCGCGGTTCCGTCTCCATAGACATCTGTTTCACCCGTGACAGTAACCTTAACAAGGCCTCCGTATGGGCCTATATCTATCTGGGTCTCTTCAAAAATTATTTCTCCATAAACACCATCGGTTACGAGGGTTCCGTTGGCAATGTTACCACCAGGGATGTTGTTTCCTGTTTCTGGGTCAACATAATCAACCGAAACATAGGCCGACGCCTCTGTCAAACCAACCCAGGCGCTTGAATAATCAGCAAGAGCAACAGACTCAAGATCATAAATACCACCAGGGAAATAATAAATAGATGCTTTTGTTGCTGCGTCTGGCCACAAATATGCCAAAGCTCCTATATAATTAAAACAGGCCCTGTTACCCATTTGGTCAGGTCTTTCATAGTCATCAGAAATTGACTGCCTAACATTCTCAAACTCATCTAGGTTAACATTTCCATTAACAATTTCAGCAATTGGATCTGCGACTGGAAGGCCCCACTCTAGGTAGGCTGTTCCGTCATCTGTTCCAAGAGAAATAAGATCCGTTGGTGAGCAAAGACCAACGTCCTCAACCATCGCACAAATAGGATCAGAGTGCGTTGACTCTGTTCCGTTGTCGTCCTCTTGGGTAATCGTGTAACAATACTCTGTCTCAACCATTACACTGGTGTCTCTATAGGCAGCTTCTTCAACTGTCGCTAAGTGAGCTGCGTCACGATAAACGTGATAAACAATATTTAGAGGAACAAAAAACTCAAAAGTTCCTGCGCCGCCACCAGAAGCAGGTGAACCACCTGAGGCAACAATTCCACCCGTAGCTGTCTCTAGCGACCAAGAAATTTCACTGTCATAAGTACCGCCACCAACAACAAGCGTATAGGTGTCATCATCTAAACAAATATCATCTGAGTCCATATCCCCAGCTGGGTCTCCTTCAGTTGCCAAAAGTCCGCCCATTGCAGACAAAACCCCAGCAGAGTTGGTGATCGTGTAGGTAGCCCCATTCCAGCCGTCGCCCCATGAGTCGTACATATTAAACACGAGCGCGTTTGTTGTACACTCAGAGTAGGTACAGCTACCATCATCAGTGTTAGCATTGGGATCATAGTTATCCGCTTGAGGATCCATACAGCCATATGCCGCTGGTGTAAAACTCACGGTAAAAGAGGTTGGAAGATCGTATGTTCCAGCCCAATAATCATAGGTCCTAAAAATAACCGTCCCAGCAGATACAAAGGTCTCTATAGAACCATAATATCCGTAAGCATAATAATCAGATGTTGCAAAAGCTTCACAGTTTGGCCACGCATCAAAATAGTAATAGTCAGGCGCACCATCTGCATTGTCATCTGATGATGTAATTGTTAGGGTACCATCATCTGGTGTTGTAAAAGCATAGTAAGTAAAACCCGTTGTTGCGGTGTATGTCCCTGCTGCCACAGCAATAGGAATGCTACAAGAGTCACCCGCAAAATAGCAACTGCCATCATCCTCTGTCGCCGTTGCGTCATAGTTTAGTGCTGTTGCATCCATACAACCATATACTGCGCCGCCATCAACGGTAAATGTTGTGGTTGCAGAGGAACCTGTTGTAAAAGTGAGAGAAAGCACAACGCTTCCATCAGATGTGGTTCCTGTTAAAACATTACCGTTCCAGCCATCGCCATATGAGTCATATCCATTAGCTGTATATTCGCCATCGATCAAACAACCAACAACAGAAGTGTTTGCTGAAGCCGCCGCCACTAAGGTTCCTGATTCATCCAAAATTTCCCAGCTAACCTCAGAGGCATAAGAGCCACCATCACAGACAAAAGTTATTTCTGTCTC
>CAZLPW010000013.1:0-38444 GCA_964561495.1 uncultured bacterium
TTGCAACTTGCCATCCCCCAAGATTTCCAATTGAAGCACCTCGCCAAATATGAGACGAAAATTTACTTCCTGCTTCCCCTATTAGGTTTGCAACTCTAATTATTTGTTCTTCATCAACCTGTGCTTCTTTTGCAGCAAATTCAGGAGTGAACTCGCTCCATTCTTGTTTTAAACGGTTAATAAACTGATCAAAATCTAAAGAATCATTAGGATGAAGATTTTTTAGATAATCTTGCCAGTTTACCCAATCTCTTAAATAATCAGAATCGTATAATTCTTCATCTAAAATAATCTTTGCCATTGCCATAAAAACAGCTGACTCACTGCCGGGGTATGTTGGCATCCACTCATCCGCCATAGAAGCTGTATTCGAAAGTCTTGGGTCAAGAACTATTAATTTTGCCCCTTTCATCATTCCCTCCAAAATACGTTGAGCATGTGGATTAAAATAATGACCAGTCTCTAAATGTGAAGATGCTAATAAAATAACTTCTGCATTTGTATGATCAGGACTAGGCCGGTCATACTTATGCCATAACGCGTAACCTGTTCTGGCACCAGCAGAGCAAATAGTAGTATGTGAATTGTGTCCATCTACACCCCATGCTTTAAGAACTCGCTCAGCGTAGCCCTCATGCCCAGGTCTGCCAACATGATATACTACACCATCCTTCCTTTTGATAAGTGAGGATCTAATTTTAGTTGAAATTTCTTTTAATGCTTGCTCCCATGTTATTCTCTCCCATTTTCCAGATCCTCTTTCACCTTTTCTTTTCATAGGATAAAGTATTCTTTCTGTATCATTTATTTGATTAATAGTCGCAGGTCCTTTTGCACAATTTCTGCCTCTGCTTCCAGGGTGGTGTGGGTTACCCTCAAACTTTCGAACTTTATTTGTTTCTTTATCAATGTATGCTAAAAGACCACACGCGGATTCACAATTAAAGCAAGTGGTAGGAACTATTGAATAATGTTTTTTTATTTTTTTTGGCCATGCTAAAGGGTCAAGCTCTGTGAAGTCTTCCCACTCGCTTGGGTCTGGATATTTGTATAATTCTTTAGGACCCTCTATTGGAAACTCTTCCAAAAAATTTTGTTTTTCAGAAATCTTTGGAATTATTCCTAAAGATTCAGAAAAATTTTCAATCCAACTTTTTTTCATATTATTAACTTAGTGGAATCATTTGAGGAACTCTTATTCTAACAAATTCAGTCAAAAAAATCCCAGTTAATGCTAAAGTTCCTGAAATAAAAAACAAATTTGAAGGGAAAATTATTGAAATACCTAATGGTATAATATTGCCAATTATAATTCCCAACCAAAAGAATTTACTATAATAACCTCTAGTGATTAATTCAACTGTTCTAGCGTTATCAGGTGTTTCCTTATAAAAAATAATTTCTTTGAAAATCATAAGAAGATTTAGTAGCAAACTAAACTGAAAAATGTTTTGCAAAAAGAAAATGCTCTTGCCAACTAATAACATTAAAACAATAGATCCTGCCATAACCGAGTGAATGAACATATGAACAGCAGAAAACCAGGCTGACTGCCAAAAATCTCTGGCCCGAGCCTGTCCGAAGAGAAAGGCGGTATATGTTGATGTTAAAAAAGCAAATAAAATGCCAGGATACAAAAGAACATCATTTGAGTAGCCATAAATATTTCTGATGAAGGTTAAAAATAAAATAAAACCAAAAGCAGTAATTATATATGCTCCACGAACTAACCAAGACTTCCATTGTGGCCTCAAAAGAACATATAAAAATCGATCAGGCCTATCCAAATCCATAATAAGAAGTAACCCTGTCACACCCATAAAAATTAGAGATAACAATAGAACTTTAAACTCAATTAAATTATTTATACCAATATTTAATAAGTTACTTATAGCATACATAAAAAAAGTCCCAGCTGAAATAGCCTTTGTCCAAACATAAGAAGGAACCTCCCAACCCCAGAGAACACCTTTGCTAGGGCTATCATATATTCTTTTCACACTTTGTTTATCAACATCATTCTGAATCTCTTTTGATACCATATCAACGGCTCTTTCATCGATAGGATTTCCAGTCCGGCTTGAGTTTTCAATAGCCATTTGCACTAGTAGGCTATCTAGGTCTGATTCGCTCTTTCGGTTTTCAGCAAATTTGGAAAAATGACCGACACCAGTTGATTGCTCTGAAAACAAATAAGAATTACTTTTTTCAGTTGCATTGGAATTAAGCATGTTTTGACTACCATTCACATAATATAAATTAGGAACGGTTCCTTTTTCAGGTTTCCTAACCAAAGTTTCTTGTTGGTTAACTAGATTTGAAATCTTAGAGTTTTCATCGTTTAAGTCTCCAGAAATAATAGCTTCAACTGGACAAACTATTACACAAGCAGGTTCATAATTACCATCAATTTTATGAGCACAATAGTTGCACTTTGCGGCAGTATTTGTTTCCGGATCAATATAAAGGGCATCATATGGACAAGCCTGCATACAGGATTTACAACCAATACATCTGTCGCTATCAAAATCAACGATACCATCAGCCCTATCGTAAAGGGCAGTTGTTGGACAAATTTCAACGCACGGAGCATCAGCACAATGATTGCATCTATGAACAGAAAATTCCCTGAAGGTGTTTGGGAATTCTCCCCCCTCGATATATTTGACATGGGTTCGGTTAACACCTATCGGAACATTGTGTTCACTTTTACAGGCCACTGTACAGGCATGACAGCCAATACATAACCTATTATCTATAACAAAACCATAATTCATATTTTATTAGATTCTAAAGCCCTTTAAACTAATAAATCATTATGTAGATTTTTATATTTTTACTATGAAAAAAAATAAAAAAATAGAAGCAACTGCTTTTATTTTGATTGGGGGTCAAAGTAAACGGTTTGGTTCAATAAAATGGAAAGAAAAAATTAACGGTGTAATGATTTTGGATCATATATGGAACTGTTGCAAAAATTTTCAATCCCGGCACCTTATTGGAAAAAACAATTTTACCAATCATGACTATAACTATATCTTAGATCAATTAATAATTCAAAGTCCAATTAGTGGAGTATATACTGCTCTGAACCATTCAAAAACCGAATGGAATATGATTTTATCTTGTGACCTCCCACTATTAAACTCAAATATATTAGAAAAAATTTGGAAAAAAGCCGATAAAGATTTTGATGCAATTATTCCATATGTAAATAACAAACACCAATATACCTGTGCACTCTACAACAAAAAATGTTTACCTATTATAAAATCAAATATTGATTCTGGATTTTACAGTATTCATAACGCTGTTAAACAAGTAAAGTCGTCAGATATAATATTTGAAAATGAAATAGCTTTTTTAAATATGAACACAAGAAAAGACTATGAAAAAATAAAAGCTGTTACCAAATAAAACTTCTTATCTATCTAATTTTTCTATTCGCCGCTGGTGACGACCACCCTCAAAAGACTCGGAAAGCCAAGTTTTTATAACATCATAAATCTCCTCCTCTTTCATAAACCTCGCTCCTATAGATAGAATATTTGCATCATTATGCTGCCTAGATAGCTTTATAATATCTATCGGCCCACTATAATATACAGCAGCTCGAATTCCTTTTATTCTATTAGCAGCAATGGCCTCTCCCTGACCTGAGCCACCTAATATTATACCGCGACTATCTAAATCTTTTGAAACAGCAATAGCACAAGGAAAAATAAAATCAGGATAATCATCTAGAGGATCATATTTGTGAGCACCATGATCAATTACAGTGTGACCCTGATCTTTTAAATATTTGCAAATTAGGGTTTTCATTTCTAAGCCTGCATGATCAGTAGCAATATGGATCTTCATAATAATTTATCTAAATGTTCTCTGATTTTTATTTCAATTTTTTGTGGGGTAAAACCAAACTCCTCTGCTAGATCTTTGTTTGGAGCAGAAGAACCATAGTGATCAATTCCTATAACTAAACCTGAGACACCTACAAACTGGTGCCACCCTAGTGAGATACCAGCTTCAATCGCAACTTTAATACAGCCTCTCTTAGGAATAACTTTATCTCTATATTCTTTAGACTCTTTCAAAAAAACTTCCCAGCAGGGCAAGCTTACTACTCTTATGTTTTTGTCATTCATTAATTTAGAAATCTCTAACGCCAGAGAAACTTCAGAACCTGTCGCAATTAAAACTAGCTCTGGGGGTTTTTCTGAATCTTGATAAATATATCCACCTCGTTTTACTCCTGATTTAATAGTATCAATTGATTTCTCTGATACGGGCACACCCTGTCTAGTGAGCAAAAGAGCCGATGGATTAGAATGATTTTTCAATGCCATTTCAAAACAAACGGCAGTCTCTTTCGCATCAGCAGGCCTAAAAACATTGAAATCTGGAATAGCCCTTAGTGACATTGTTTGTTCAATCGGTTGGTGAGTAGGGCCATCTTCTCCTACAAAAAAAGAATCATGCGTATATTCATGAATAACTCTAGTTTTCTGAATTGCAGCAAGTCGAAGTGCAGCCCGTTCATAATCAGCAAACACAAGAAAGGTTCCTCCAAAAGGTATTAACCCTCCATGGAGGGAGATACCATTCATCATTGCCGCCATTGGAAACTCACGAACACCAAACGCAATATTTCGACCGAGCTGATTTGTATTTTGAAAGTCATCATAAGTTTTTGCAAAATTCCCCGTATAGTTAGATGGCTCAAGATCTGCTGATCCACCAACTAAATTAGGTAATTGCTTAGCAAATTCATCTAGGCATGTTCCAAATGCTTTTCGAGTTGCTAAAGATTCTAAATGGCTAAAGTCCGGTAGTTCTAAATCTGGCAGACTATTATCTAAACATAGTGATAGAATAGATTTTATTGCTTTATCACTTTTTAATTCATTTTTTCGATTTTCCCAATTATTAGATATATTAGATAAAGATTTAAATCTACTTCTAAAATGTGCTATGAATTCATTGGCACAATAGAATTTTCTATCAGGAAGTCCTAGTGATTTTTTTGTAGCGATAATCTCCTCATGAGGAAGAGGAGCTCCATGTGTGTTATGGTCTCCCTCCATTGAAAATGTTCCCTTTGCCATAATAGTATTACCTATGATAATACTAGGACGATCGCTATTTTGAGCATTTTTTATAGCTTCTCTTATAGAGTCATGGTCATGCCCATCGATATTTTGCACATACCAGTTAAAGCCCTCAAAAACTTTATTATAATCGGAGGAGTCTGATCGACCTACTTTTCCTGAAATCTGCGCGTCATTCGAATCATAATAAACAATCAGTTTATTTAGACCCAAATGTCCTGCTAAGGACGCGGCCCCCATTGCCACTGGCTCTTGAATATCACCATCAGTCGCTAATACATAAGTATAATGATCAATAAAATTGTCACCCTTACTGGATACTGAAGAAAATAAATTTCTTAAATACGCTTCTGCATGTGCCATGCCCACGCCCATAGCAAACCCTTGACCAAGCGGACCAGTAGTACACTCTACACCTGGTATTTCAACTTCAGGATGACCTGGAGTTCGACTATTCAATTTTCGAAAGTTTTTCAAATCATCTATCTCAAGCCATCCACAAAAATAAAGTAATGAATATGTCAGCATTGACATATGTCCGCCAGATAATATAAATCGATCTCGGTTAAACCATTCTGGATTCTCAGGACTTATAGACAAAAATTCACGATAGAGAATATAAGCAAAATCGACTGAAGACATAGGACCTCCTGGGTGCCCACTATTGGCTTCTCGAGTAGCATCCATTACTAAACCCTTTATTACCGAAATAGATAATTGATCTTTCTCAGCAACAGACCAATTATCAAATTTTTTGAGATCTTTATAAGTTTTCATCTACTTAACCCATAGAATTTTTTAATTATTTTTTCAGGATTTTTGGCATTAAACACTTCAGATCCAGCTACTAAAACATTTGCGCCAGCAGCAATAATCTCTTTAGCATTAGATAGTTTGACACCTCCATCAACTTCAATCAAAACTCTATCAAGACAATTATCATTAAGATAGTTTTTTATTTTTTTTATCCGATTAGATGACTCTTGGATATAACCCTGACCACCAAAACCAGGTTCCACGCTCATAACTAATACAACATCAACCTTTTCTAGGATAGGTAATATTTCTTTTATAGGAGTCTTGGGTTTAATCGAAACCCCTGCTTTACAACCACAAGATTTAATTAAATCAATAATACTGTCTGGATCTTCAGTGGCTTCAATATGAAATGTAATACTATCTGCACCTGCTCTTGCAAACGGTTCAACTAGCCTTTCAGGATCTATAACCATCATATGAACATCAAGAAATTTATTTGTCTTACTTCTTAAAGATTTAACCACAGGAGGACCAATTGTTAAATTAGGAACAAATTGATTGTCCATTACATCGATATGGACCCACTCGGCTCCACCTAATGCACAAACATCAAGCGCACCCCTCAAATCTGAGAAATCAGCTGATAAAATTGATGGTGCTAATTTAAATTCGCTAGCCATATTCAAGTCTCAAAAATAGCGCTTATCAATCTAGCGTAAAATGAGTTTATAAAACATTCTATGCCTAAAATCAAATTTTAGGGAATTAAATCTTTTCGGTTTTTTTACGAATAACGGACAAATCTTGCCAAGTTTTTTTTGACCCTTCCAATCTATGTACTATTTTGTCATTTAATATAGAAGTCTCAAAAATTTCTTCAACATCATCCAAAGAAACATTTGTGTACCATATATTATCCGGATATATAACAATAACCGCACCCAATTCACATGCATCAAGGCAACCACTTTTATTCGCTCTTACTTGACCTTTAAGACCATTCTGATTAATTAATTGAACAAATTTCATTCTAATTGGCATTGCACCACATGAAGCACAATCCCCTTTCGGATTATTGGGACCTCGTTCATTAATACAAATAAATATGTGCTTATTATATTTAGACATTTAATAATGATAAATTGGTTTTCAAATTAAAAAATATTTTCCTTTAATATCTTTTTATTATCTAAAACGACCACCATCAACAACCAAATCATGACCATTAATAAAACCCGATGAGTCTGATGCTAGAAACGCAACTGATTCAGCAATCTCTTTTGTATCTCCGATTCTATTAACAGAATTATTACTTGACCAACTATTAAAAATTTGTTCTATAGTTTTACCTTCAAAATTAGCATTTTTTAGCGCCAACTCATCTAGACGATTAGTCTTAGTATATCCAGGCAAAACATTATTTACAGTTATACCAAATTCGCCTAACTCCAAAGCAAGTGTCTTAGCCCATTGAGCAACGCTTCCTCTGATCGTATTTGAGACTCCTAATCCTTTAATAACCTGTTTTACAGATGTAGATATAATATTAATAATTCGTCCATATTTGATTTCTTTCATTCGTGGGACTACCTCTTTAGCTAGAATATGATTACAGATCAACAATCTTTCAAACGCAATACGAAACTCATTTTCTTCGGCCTCAATTAAAGGGCCTCCATGAGGTCCACCAGAGTTGTTTATTAAAATATGAATAGGTTTCTCATAATCTGAAACTTGGTCCTTAACCGCTTCCTTTAAACCTGAAGGATCATCAAAATCTGCACAAACATATCTATGATTTTGACCACTATTAATACTTAAGTCACCAATAGTAGAAATTAGTTTTTCTTTATTCCGAGCAAGCAAAATAATCTCTGCTCCTCTTTGGGCAAGCAAAGTCGCAGTTGCTTTGCCAATCCCATCAGTGCTACCACAAACTAAAGCATTTTTATTTTCGAACATATTATTAATCATTTTTCAAAGTGATAACCCAAGTTCCTTTTTATAGTGTCTGGCAATTTTGGCAAAATTGACCTTGGAATTATAAACGTAGACAAATCAGCAATATCAGTAAATATTTTATGCTGACTAGATGTATCCTGTAAGTATTGATGTCCTGATGATCCCCCTGTACCAATTTTCGAACCTATCATTCGTCTAACCATTAGAGAATGTCTCTGTCGCCACGAAGTGAAAAGTTCATCTATGTCTATTAATCTAGAAAGAAAATTATAAGGAGAGTGTAGGATTGGTTCTTCCCTGTATAAAAAAATTAATAGTGCAGCCTTAGTTGCCTCATGTGATAATCTCTTCTTTTTTTCTTTCACAAGATTTTGATGAACTGATTGATTAAGCAAGCCCTCAAAAGATTTTAATGTTTTACGATGCTCTTTCAGGTGATAATCGATTGCCTTTGAATCCAAATTTGGATTTGATTTAATTGTTTTCTCCTCTTTTTCAAGCATTTTTCTAATTGCTAAACTATATTTTTCCCAAAAATCAAATCCCTTAAATGAAAGAAATGGCGTACGTTCTAACCATTGTTCTAGCAAACTAAACAAATTATTTTCATTTTCAGATTTTATAACATCCTCTCTGTCTGATTGACTAAGGACAGTTTTATAATCAGTTTTACCATAGCGAATCCTATCCTCAACCCTAAGCCCAAACTTATTCTCTAATAATCTGAACTGTTGACTCTGAAAACCTGAAGAAGGAAATAAATCATCTCTAAATTCTAAAAAATCCATAGCGCTCATAGTTTCTAGAACTCTAATCTGATCAATTAATATTTTTTGGATTTCAATGATCCTGTTAAGTCTATTAACGACAAGACTTATATCAGACTCTGCAATAGTTTTTTTGTTGAAAATTTTAATCACCGAATCTAATTCATGTAATATTTGTTTAAACCAAAGCTCATATGTTTGATGAACAATAATAAAAAGCATTTCATCATGCGCTGGTTTACCCTCAATATTACTTATTCGATTCTGGCTAGTTAAAAGAGTTTTTAAACTAAGATAATCACTATAATTCAAAGATTTGTTTTTAGCCAATATTTAATCCCACTCAAATCCTGAAACACTATCTGTTGCAGCACTAATTTCAATAATATTATAATCTTTCATCTGATTAATATAATAATATAAAAATTTTGTAGTTTCTTTTTCATCAAGCCAAACAGAATCTGGCAAGCCAAACATATCTATAACTTCAACTTCTGGAGGATTTAGCCTGAGAAACTCCCAAACGTCATAGGCTGTTAAAAAACCCTTAGAATAAATATTTTCTCTAACTAAATCTGGACGAGAATTTTTCGTTGGAGGTAATAAAATTTTTTTCGGACTAGGTATAGGAGCATTTGAACAAGAAAAAAACATAAAAATTATAAGAAATATAGGTACCATCACCCCTAAAAATACTTTCTATAAATTCTAGTTAACAACATAGAATTAATAATTAAGGAAAAAAATAAATATTATTGGTACTTTGCCAGATATTTTAAATACCTTATTTTAAATGTAATAAATTTAAAAGGAACAGATTCTTGCCAAAAAAAGTAAAAAAAAATAGGTTTTATTATAATCAAGACTTTCTGGGTAGCCCTGATGGTCGAAGTATTCGGATTTTGTCTGAATATTATGGTCCCTTACAACGTCTTAGACGAAATCATATTCGAGATACTATTGTTTTCTTTGGCTCTGCTAGAATTCAATCTCGAGAAAAATCTCTTAAAGAATTAAGTGTCGCAAAAAAAAGTAAATCAGCAATAAAAATAAAACGAGCAAACACTAATCTAAAAATTTCAAATTATTACGAAGATGCAAGAGATCTAGCATCTCAGTTTACTAGGTGGAATAGGAAATTGAAAACAAAAAACCGCCAATATATAATATGTTCAGGTGGTGGGCCAGGCATAATGGAGGCTGCCAACAGAGGCGCTAAAGAAGCTGGAGGTATTTCTCTAGGCCTAACAATTTCATTACCTAATGAGCATTCAGGAAACAAATGGATCTCCAAAGATCTAGATCTAAAATTTCATTACTTTTTTATGCGCAAACTATGGTTTTTATATCTTTCTAAGGCTTTAATTGTTTGGCCAGGTGGATTTGGAACTTTGGATGAAGTAATGGAGCTTCTTACACTAATTCAAACAAAAAAAATTCGTAAACAAGTCCCTATCGTATTATACGGAAAAGAATTTTGGGAAAAAGTTATTAACTGGGATTACCTTGTCGAAATTGGTACTATATCAAAAAATGATCTGAAGCTCTTTCATATCTCAAATAGTAAAAAAGATACTTTTAATTACGTAACTTCATTTATAAAAAAATATCAGTTGAAAGGTCCTAATTTTTGAAACAGTTAATTTTTTTTATTTTTCTTTTATACCCACTTAATTCTCAGATTGAGCCAGTAAAAGGAATACACCCTAATACTCCACGCGTTTGGGCTCTTACCCATGGGATGGTTCACACGAGCCCTGGGGATTTTATTAAAGATGCAACTATTATAATTCGTGATGGTAAGATTGATAAAGTAGGGCGGTATGTAAAAGTACCTTCCGATGCCTTTCAAATCGATTTAAAAAATGCAAGTGTCTACCCTGGTTTTATTGATAGTTGGCTAGAAATAAAACTTGATGAAAAGACAACAAGCCCAGATGAACATTGGAACTCTAAAGTTAGAGCAAATTACAGAGCAAAAGATGATCTTAAGTTAAAAGAAAAAGAAATACGGGCAATGCACTCTATTGGTATGACAGCAGCACATATCGTTCCTAAAAAAGGAATCTTCAAAGGTCAGTCCGATCTTATTACTATATCTAATAAACCTGTATCTATCGCAGAGTCTGTTTCACAAGTGATAGAGTTCATGTCTGGTAAATGGAGTGATAGAGAATATCCTAATTCATTACTTGGTGCTATAGCCTTAATTCGACAAACATTTTTAGATGCAGACTGGTATGCTAAATCTCGAGAAATTACTTTAAAATTCCCCGCAGAAAATGAGCCACTGAACAAGAATCAATCTCTTCAATCCTTGTATAATTTTAAATCAGCTAATCGTCCTATATTATTTTATACTAGTGAAGAACATAGCGCTATTAGAGCATTAAACATATCCGATGAGTTTAATCTCAAACCATGGCTACTTGGTAGCGGCTATGAATACCGACGCTTAGATGAAATTACAAAACATAATCCATTTATTATTTTGCCAATGGATTTACCAGCAAAACCAAAAATTTCTGACCCCAATATTGCGCTTCAGTATACGACAGAACAGCTAAAGCATTGGGATATGGCTCCCGAAAATATTTCCAAAATCCAAGATGCTGGACTATTTTTTAGTCTATCTAGTCATGGGCTTAAGAAGAAAACCCAGTTTAGGACAAACTTGGCACGAATTATTGATAGAGGCTTTTCAAAGGATGTCGCTCTGGCAAGTATTACAACCTATCCAGCAGAGGCAATGGGAGCATCTAAAACACTTGGTAAAATTGCGCCAGGTTTTATGGCCAATCTAGTTATAGTTGATGGTGATTACTTTGATCCCAAATCTAAAATCCTATCAGTTTGGGTTGGTGGAGAAGAATATTTTATATCAGATAGAGCGACAATCAGTCTAAAGGGAAGATGGAGTATGACCATCGCTGGGAAGGATAAATATGAAATTATTTTTAAGACTCCATCTTTAGAAAAAGACCCGCTACTTCATACATATAAACCTCAAAAATTAAATAAACATCTGCAAGGAACAATACAAGTAGAAGATAAAGAGTTTCAGATTAATAATATTGTTATGTATGATAAAGGCGGATCTTTTTCTGTAAGCGGAGCAGCATTTGGCTTAAGCGGAGTGTTCTCTTTTAATATCAATTTTGAGGGTGATGGTTTTTATGGTTCTGCAAACGATGGCTCTGATAGGACTATTGCATTTACAGCAAAACGAAGTACTATAATTAAAAAAACTAAAACAAAAAAAGAAAATCCAAGCGAGCTAGTTTCTTTTTATCCAGAAGGATCATACGGAATTAAAAAAAATCGCTCTAGATCTAATGATGCAATACTAATTAATGATGCAACCTTATGGACATGCGGACCCAAAGGCATTTTAGAAGACTGGGATATTCTGATCGTAGATGGGAAAATAGAGAAAGTCGCTCCAGATATATCCGTTCCTAGAGGCAGTGCAATGATCATAGATGCAACAGGAAAACATATTACACCAGGACTAATAGATTGCCACAGCCATTCCGCTGCATCTTCAATAAATGAAGGCAGTCAATCGGTAACATCCGAAGTAAGAATAAGGGATGTGATTAATGCAGATGATATTAATATATATCGACAACTTAGTGGTGGACTAACATGCGCAAATATTCTTCATGGTTCAGCAAATGCAATAGGAGGACAAAATGCGATAATAAAATTAAGATGGGGCCTTGGCCCAAATGAGCTTTTGATGAAACGCGCTCCGCAAGGTATAAAGTTTGCTTTAGGTGAAAATGTTAAACAAGCAAATTGGGAAGGCACCAATCGCTATCCTCAAACACGAATGGGGGTTGAACAAATTATTCGTGATGCATTTAACGCAGCCAAAGACTATGACCATCGTTGGAAAATATATAAATCTAATGCAAAAATACAGCGAGTTAAAAGACCCCCTAGACGCGATTTAGAGTTAGAAGCTCTATCAGAGGTGCTATCAGGAGAACGGCTAGTTCATTGTCACTCCTATCGTCAAGATGAAATTTTGATGCTAACCAGAATAGCGGAAGATTTTGGATTTAAAATTTCTAGTTTTCAACATGTTCTTGAGGGATATAAAGTTGCCGATAGATTAGCAGAACATGGGGCTGGTGCTTCTACATTTTCTGACTGGTGGCAATATAAATATGAGGTGATAGATGCGATCCCATATAATGGAACACTAATGGCTAGAAATAATGTAATAGTATCATTCAATTCTGATAACGCCGAGCTTGCAAGACGTTTAAATACTGAGGCAACAAAGGCAGTAAAATATGGAGGGCTATCAGAAGAAGAAGCACTAAAACTTGTAACGATAAACCCTGCAATTCAATTAAAAATAGATCGCTGGGTAGGCTCTCTTGAAGAAGGTAAAGATGGTGACATAGTAATTTGGGATGGCCCACCTCTTTCTATATATTCTAAAGTAGAAGAAACATGGATAGATGGGACTCTATATTGGTCTCAAAAAGAAAATAGTGAATTAGAAAAACGTGACGATATATTGCGCAAGGACTTAATTCAAAAAATACTCTCCTCTAGCTTACCAACATCAGGAAAAAGCTTAACACCTGCCAATACAAAAATAGATAGAGGAGATATTCATTGTAATGATAGTGACTGGGATATTATTAATTAATGAAAAAACTAATAATATTTTACTTTTTTAGTATCATCTATTCAAACGATCAGATACCTGGTTTAGAACAAAAACGACCTATCCTTCTACGAGGTGGTGTTTTACACACCGTATCTGGTCAAGTTCTTGAAGGCTATGATATTCTTTTTGCAAATGGAAAGATCACTACCATTGATAAACAGATAAAACCAAGCCCTGATACTGATGTATATGACATATATGAGAAGCACGTGGTTCCTGGATATATCGCACCCATAACCCAGATTGGGTTAGTGGAAATAGGAGCAGTAAAACAAACCCGGGATTATTCAGAGGTTGGTAATATTAATCCAAACGTTCGCGCTAATGTTAGCTATAATCCTGACTCTGAACTAATTCCCGTGACTCGTTCAAATGGAATCTTAATCGCAAATTCTGTGCCTCATTCAAACGGACTCATTCCTGGCCAGTCCTCTTGTATGATGATGGATGGATGGACCTGGGAAGACGCAACAATTAAACACCCAACTGGGCTACATATTAACTGGCCTAATATGCGACCTAACTTTTCAAAAAATGTTAAAACTAATGAAAAAAAGCAGCGCGATAATTATCAAAAGAAAATAAGAGAACTTGATAGACTAATACGAGATACATACTCTTACCACTTACGCACATCTCAAAAAGAACGCAGGGCAGACCAAAAGCAACAAACAGATCTTAAACTAAAAGCATTAATCCCCTATTTTGTTAATAAAAAGTTGATTATTATCAGGGCAAACTCGGTACGACAAATAACAGCAGCCATTGAGTGGTCTGAAAAACACGATCTAAAAATTGCAATAGCTGGAGGGCGTGACTCCTGGAGAATGACCGATATGTTAGTAAAATATAATATCCCAATTATTCTACAGCATGTGCAGACCACACCCATGAGAAGATATGAGCCCATACACTCAAGCTATAAAATTCCTGCGGTACTTCAAGAAAAAGGTGTGAAGTTCTGTTTATCCACAGACCAAGGCTATCCTTTTAATGGTCATGTTCGCACACTCCCTAATGAGGCTATGAGATCTGCTGCTTGGGGATTATCAAAAGACCAGGCTCTTCGTTCTATAACACTTTCGACAGCAGAAATATTAGGTATAGATAAAAGAGTAGGATCACTTGAGTCTGGAAAAGATGCTACATTTTTTATAACAAACGAACATCCTCTAAAAATATCTAGTAATCCTATTGAGGCATACATCATGGGTAAAAAGATTGACCTAACAGATAGGCAAAAAATGTTATATGAGAAGTATAAAGAAAAATATCGTCGCAAAGGACGCCTAGATTAGCACTAACAATTATCAAGGAGTTTAACTTTGAATAAAAATGAAATCATAGAAAGACTAAACGTTGTCCTAGGCCTAGAGCTAGCAGGTGTTGTTAAATACACTCACTACGCATTTATGGTCCAAGGCCCGTACAGATTGACTGTTGTTGATTGGTTGCGTTCTCAAGCACAAGAATCTTTAACACACGCACAATTAGTTGGAGAACACATAACTAGCTTAGGCGAACACCCAGAATTAAGTATCGGCGATTTATTAGAGACTCATAAACACTCAACTGAAGACATACTAAACGAATGCTTGGAGCATGAGCGATCAGCGATTAACGCATACTATAGCCTCCTTAAAGAAGTCCAAAATAAGTCTATAATGTTGGAAGAGTTTGCTAGGACCCAGATAGCCGCAGAAGAAATGCATGAGGCTGAAGTAAAAAAAATGTTGCGTGATAATTTTTAACCAAACCATATTTCCCGCTTTCCGCAATACATACTAAGAAAACAATCTAACCTTTTAAACTTTTTTTTTATTATTATATGCTAAGTTTGATTAGATGCGCTATTTAATCGCACAGTTTCTTATTGTATATTGTTTTCTGTTATCAGATATTAATAGCCTAGGAGTTTTAAAAGGGAAATTATTTAGCGGTAAAGACCAATTACCCCTTGCTGGAGCAAATATTTTAATAAAAGGAACAAATCTTGGTACAACCTCAGATGAAAATGGTGAATTTATTATTAACAATATTTCTCAGGGATATTATTCTGTATCCGCATCCTATATTGGTTATAAAAAAGAAATAATTGCAGATATCTGGATACGTCCAAAAACATATGATTATCTAAATATTATTTTAGAACCAACCGTAATAAACCTCGAAGGAGTCTCGGTACATGAATCTTATTTCAAAAAATCAATTCTAAATGAATATCAATCAACCTCATTTAGAAATGATGAAATAAGAAGGGCACCTGGGTCAGGTCAAGAAATTAGTAGAATTTTAAATAGCTTGCCAAGTGTAGCTAGTGTAGGAGAAAACCGTCAGGATATGATGGTTAGAGGCGGGGGACCCACAGAAAATGGCTTTATCATAGATAATATACCAATCCCGAGTATCTCACACTTTAATCAACCTGACGGGCGATCAAATGGACCAGTCGGACTTATTAATACAGAAATGGTAGAAAATATAGAATTCTATAGTAACGGTTTTTCTACAAAATTTGGTAATAAACTATCAAGCTTTGGTGATATTAAGTACAGGGAAGGCAATAAAGAATCTATAGAGGCAACCCTTGGTTTAGGGATGGGTGGTCTGGGTGGTTTTTTGGAAGGGCCTTTTTCACAAAATATATCTTACATAGCCTCTTACAGAAGAAGTTATTTAAATCTATTAGCTGATGCAATAAACGCTGGAGGTATGCCATCATATGATGATTTCCAAGGGAAAATCACCTATAGACCAAATATATACAATACATACACCCTTCTTACAATAAATGGTCGTAGTGTATATGACAGAAGTCTGGAAGATGCTTTAGATGTTGGTGACGGTGCCTATGGAAAAGTAGCAAATAAACAGAACACGATAGGTTTTAATCACAAACATATCTGGAATGAAAAAAGTTTTTCGAATAGCAGTTTAGCTCTATCTAAGGAAAAAGCAAATATTAGCTTTCATGATACTTTTTCAAATTATCCTGTGTTTAATAGTTACAACCTACAAAATACTCTTAGCTTAAGACAGCTGAACCAGTTTAAACAAAATTCAAAAAATATTTTTGAATTTGGATTTGAATATTATTTAAGACAAACTGAATACGATTTCTTTTTGAATGATATAGAAAATAAAAAAAATATTAGTGTATCAAACATGTCAACCTTTGCAACCCTAAAACAAGTCTTATTTGACCGAGTTGTTTTATCATCAGGACTTAGACTAGATTACAATAGCTATGAAAAAAAATATTTATTCTCACCAAGAATTAATATTGATTATGCTATGAAAAATGGAAAAACCAATATTATTTATAATATTGGTCAATATTATCAAAATCCACCCGAGATCTATATCTCTATTGATGAAAATATTTTAAAAAGTGTTGGTTGCTGGCA
The DNA here is from genome assembly GCA_964561495.1 of uncultured bacterium. Taxonomy (GTDB): domain Bacteria; phylum Fidelibacterota; class Marinisomatia; order Marinisomatales; family UBA1611; genus CAZLPW01. Next base: position 16,694 of record CAZLPW010000013.1, read on the forward strand.
ACATTCATTAAGCCTCGAGAGAATGTTTTCAATAAATACTAAAATAACTGTCTCTGTTTATCAGAAAGAATATAAAAATGCACCTATGTTTTCCAATGTCAGTAATAATAAGCCTCAATCTTTTTTGCTAGACCAACTTACAATGCATAGCGGAATAATATCAAACGGACAAGCAGAATCACATGGAATAGAAGTATTAATTGAAAAAAAACGCGCAGAGAATTTTTACGGATTAATAGGTTGGTCTTTATTTAATTCTACATTTTTTGATTCAAATGGTAAAAAAAGGAATCGAAACCATAACTACAAAAACATATTCAACATCGTAGGTGGATACAGGCCTTCTGATTCAAATTGGGAAATTTCTGTCCGATGGTCATATTTCGGGGGAAAACCATACACTGAGATTAATGAGGAACTATCATTACGATATGACCAAGAAATATTAGACAATAATAGCTTTAATGAGCAAAGGACACCAGAATACCACTCTTTATTTTTACGTTACGAACAAAGAAAAAATATGAAAATAGGTAATTTGGTATCCTACTTTGAATTGTGGAATGCTTATAACAGAAAAAATATAGAGCTCTATTTTTGGAGCGAAGCAGATAAAAAAATTAATGAAATAACATATTTTAGTTTGATCCCTGTTGGCGGATTCGAGTTAGAATTTTAATATGTTGGTAAACGTTTAATGTACAAACTACCGATTAAGGCTAACAAGAGCACACCTATTTTTACCCATAAAGAAAAATCTAATGCTCCAGAAAATATAGCTAAAGAAATAAACAACCATTGCATCGATATTGAAATAATTTTTGCCTTTTTTGATATACCTTTTCCGTCTAAGAAATTTTTTACACTTTCTCCATAATATTTATTATTCAACACCCATTGAAATAACCTTTCAGAACTTCGTAAAAAACAAATGGCAGCGAGAATCATTAGGGGAGTCGTAGGGAGTCCAGGAACAACCAAACCAATGATTCCTACTGCAGCAAAAAAAAGACCAAGAGAAAGCCACAAAAATCTGACAATTGGATTAGACTTAATCTGCAATTCGACTGACTTCATTTAAATTCGAAAATACTTTAATTAAATGTAGCCTCAATATCTATGGTAATATCTGCATCATCCTGTGTGACACTTATCGTTTCAATGTAGCTTCCTAGCAGACTATTATTGCCAATACCACCGATTCCGTAACCATCAGGCCAATAGGTTACGGTCAGTGAAGCATATTCTCTAAATGATAGTTCCTTAAAATTATAATTGTATACATTATTATCTAAACTATCACTTGTTAAATATACAAAGCCAGCTGGTGGTCCCATTGGTGGATAGTTTGTATCTAGCGTTAGAAGAATCTCTCCAGAATCAGGCCAAGCTCCTATAAAATTTATTTCGCCCGATATCGATCCAAACTCAGGCAGAGGATCTATATTAGGATCACTATCTTCACAAGAAGTTAAGATTAAAATAAAAGTTAATATGATAATCTCAGGCAATTTATTCATTGATTGCTCCTTTAATCGATGATTTTATTAATTGAAAATTCAAAATTTCTTCCAGGCATAGGATAATGTTGGATAAGAACATATTTCTGATCAGTTATATTTTTTATCTTAACTGATAGGTCAAAATTCATAACTTTCTTTGAAATATTTAATTCAGTAATGATTGTTTCAGGGAGTTCTATTAAAGGAAAAATAACTTTATTATCTACTATCGGATGATCATCACTTAAAAAATCTTCATATAACTGGCGGCTTGTATATTTTGAAGAAAATTGAAAAGTTAAAAATGATAGCTCCTGTAAAAAAGTTAGCGTAAACCTATGACTAGGTCTGTACAAAAGCGGAATATCCGAATCAATATTTTTCATCTTTAAATAACTATAAGATAAATTAATATTTGAACCTGTTTTTTTCAGGTAAGTATCAGACCCCATTTCTATCCCAACTCCCCTTACCTCTTCTCTGTTAATAGATCTGACTGGGATAGTGTAAATAAAATCTATCATATCTCTATATTGATTAAAAAATATGTTCCCAAAAAAGGAGAAATCTTCTTGTCTCTGGTATTTAAGACCAACTTCAGTGCTGGTAAGTGACTCTGGTCTGAGATATGGATTCCCTTTAAGTAAAAGACCATAGCTACTTTCGTATTCAAGAAATAGCTCAGATATAGATGGGGCTCTAAAACCTTTATTAAATGAAAAATACGAAGTGAAAAATGAATTAGGCTTATAATGAAGAGTAAACTTGGGTGAAAAAGCTTTAAAGTTTTTTATAGCATATCTTTCTCCGCCTGTAACATTTCGAAAATCATAGCGCAAACCTAGATCATATAAAAAATTTTCAGATAAAGGTTTTCTATACTGAATAAACCCAGCAACAGTATTTTGCTCTGGCTGATCATAAATATTTCTTAACACATTTGACTTTGACTGATCATATAATAATTCAGTCCCAACTACTAATGTACCAGCATCATTAAAAAATCTTTGAATCTGACTACGAATTATATAACTATGATCTCTATAATTTGTTTTACCCTGTTTTTTATCAAAAGGAGTATCATTACGATCTCTATAGTCTGTCTTAAATTGATTGGTTGCTAATGAAATTGAAATAATATTTTCCCCAATATTGCGCTTGTAATACATTTGTAAGTAGCCACTAACGCGAAAAGATTCTCTATACGATATAAGCTCAGGATTATCAGGGTAAACAAATCCTGGCTGCTGATTAAAACTATTACATCCAATAATTGAAAGTTGGATTTTTTGGTTTTTAGGTAATATTTTATTTATCTTAAGAGATAAACGTGTTTGCTCAAAACCTGAATTAAAACGGTGCCCATTTGAGCTTGAATAACCAACAGAACTATTAATATTAGTATCCTGACTTTTACCACTATGTGATAAAGACAAGCCCCTTGATCCATAGCTCCCAAAACGTAATTTTGGATACCATTTTTTTACTGCAGGACCTCCTGATCTTGTAACAATATTTATGACTCCACCCATAGAATTGTGTCCATATATTGATGAAGCAGGACCCCGGACTATTTCAATACGTTGGACAGTTTCAAATGGGATCGCATTCCAATCTGATGAACCAGAATTAGGAATAGAAACAGGAAATCCATCAAGCAATAATAAGACTCGATTATTATATCCTCCAGGTTTGAAATCTGAAGAACCCCTTATAGAAATATTTACATTCCTACCATGATCATGAGCAGTTTGTACTTGTATACCATGCAGATTATTAAGAAAAGATGATAAAGTGTTCTGGTTAGTATTAATCTTTTTATCAGCTTCTATCATCTGAGTAATCTCAGGAGAGTGTTTGGATGGGATAAGACCCATTACATTAACAGCCTTCCACTCTATAGGCTCTTTAATTAAGAAAATTTTATATGTTTTATTTTCTATCCCCCCAACTTCAAAATTTTCTGAAAAAAGTTTATACCCAATCATAGAAGCATGAACCAAACATTTGCCACTATCAACATCGTTAAATTTGAAAGAACCATTTTTATCTGTTACACTACCAATATTCAAATCAGGTAAAAAAATATTTACATTTTCAACTGGAATATTTGTATCCACATCATACACAATACCACGAATCAATTCAGTCCTTACAAATGTAGTTATAAATAAAATAAAAGAAATATATTTCATAGAATTTGTTATGCTGTCTTATCTATTATTGGTGATTTGGCTCAATAATCAATTCGTTAAGAAGTTTTTCTACATCTTTATCAGTAACTGGCTCTTTGCGATCACCCATAAAAACCAAGCCCATGAAGAGTCCTCCCAAAGCCTTAAACATAAGTTGTGGATCAACCTGAGGAAATTCACCTTTTTCTATACCATCCTCCAGTAAGCCCTGGATCACAGAATAGAGTCTATGTTGATATTCTTTCCAAGGTTGATTATCTATCTTAATTGCCTTTGGCACATTAAACAAAAATTCAAATAGCCCTGGACGATTTTGTGCATTCTCAGCAATCTTGATTAATACATTAACGAATGTTTTTCTAGGAGAACTGTTTTCAGAAATAACAGGCTCTAAAGATTCCCAGATTTTTTCCCAACCTTCCACAAGAATGGCAGAAAAAACATCCTCTTTAGATTTAAAATAGTAATATAGTGTGGCCTTACCAAATCCAGATGCATTTGCTATCTCGTCCATGGTAGCACCATCAAGACCTCTATCTTTAAAAACGTTTAACGCACCAGAAAGAATACGATCTTGGCGCATTTTTCTTTCTTCTAATTGTCTGTTTGATATCGACATATATAAGGCTTAATAATATTTTCGAACAACGGGTCGAAAATTAAAACCACGATACTATCCAAACAAAATGATTCTATAGATTTTTACTTTTTTTATTTTTTGAAACTAAAATAAAATACTTCAAGAAACTATTTAACTCTTTTTATAAAAGAAATAGGTACATATTATTTACGAATGAAAAATGAGTTTAAAGGAGCGAAAAACAAAATTGGGATCCTTATCACTAATCTTGGAACACCTGACTCACCAACGAAAAAGAGTTTGAAGAAGTATTTGAACCAATTTTTAATGGATAAAAGAGTAATTGATCTTCCCAGATTATTTTGGGTTCCTATTTTAAAGATAATTATTTTAAACACAAGACCTAGTAAATCAGCAAAATTGTACAAATCAATTTGGTTGAAAGAGGGTTCCCCCTTACTTATTTTTTCAAAAAATATTTTAAGTAAATTATCTGATCAAATGGATGATAATATAACTGTAGCACTCGGAATGAGATATGGTTCCCCATCGATAGATTCGGCATTGGATCTATTTAAAAAGGAAAATATCTCAAAGATCCTAGTTCTTCCACTATATCCTCAAGCTGGTTCTCCAACAACTGCTAGCACATTTGATGCAGTATCAGACTACCTTAAAAAAAACCCTTGGATGCCAAATCTCAAATTTGTTTCTGGCTATCATGATGAAAATGAATATATAAATGCTCTGGCTAAAAGCATTGATAATAGTTTTAAAAATAATGGTGTTCCTGAAAAATTGATATTTAGTTTTCATGGTATGCCAGAACGCTATCTAGAGAAGGGCGATCCTTACTATTGTTTCTGTCATAAGACTACTCGCCTAACAGCTGAAAAATTGAATCTTAATGAAAAAGCATATGACATTGCTTTTCAATCCAGATTTGGATCAGAAAAATGGCTGAAACCATATATAGATGAATTAATTACCGAACAAGCAAAAAAAGGTATCAAACACATCCAAATAATATCTCCTGGGTTTAGCGTTGATTGTCTTGAAACTTTAGAAGAAATTAGTATTCAGTATAGAGAAATTTTTATAAATAACGGTGGTGAAAAATTTGAATACATTCCATGTCTAAATGATAGCGACGATCAAATCTCACTAATTAAATCAATCATAAGTAATAACATAAAATACTGGATTTAATTTCTATTACGATATTTTATCTATAAGAAGACTCGATTTGTGGATTATATCGTGTGTGTGAAGATATTTAAACTCTGCACCGCGTCCAATGTGGTACATATTATTAAACCTATTAAGATAGTTAAATACTGGAATCAATTTATTTTCAGTGTCTATTTCTAAAACAGGATAAGCATAATCAATGCTAAAAAAACTATGATCTATTATATTGTTTTTTTCTATGAGTCTAGATTTAATCAGGCTAGAACTAATTTCTTGAAATAATTTATTTTCAGATTTCAAATGGATTTCATCATTATTCGAATATGGAATTTCAATAACGATACATGTTTTATCCAAAGGAGCCATCAACTTGCTCCTATTCTTAGGTTCATAAATCCGGGTAAACGGAAATATTTTTTCTGGAAAATAGATAGAAGCGTTTTCAGTAAAATAAGGCATATCTAAGTATATAATACACAATCTCAGATTTCTAAAATTGATACTCTCTACAATTTCAATTATTTCTCTAGGAGGAGAAGGATCAAAAATATTAATTAAAATATTTAAAGGCAGAGAATTAATTACTTTACTCACATCAACCACTCTCCCTTTTTTGTAAACAATCTCTTTTATCTTCTTTCCATCATGAACTAGCCTATTTACTGGAGAGTTTAATTTTATATTTTTTGGACCAATATATTCTTTCATTTGATCAAAAATGGTTCCAAAACCATATCTTGGATAGTAGAATGAGCCATCAAGATGCTCATTAGAATTAGAATTGAAAAATATTTCCTTAAAAAAAGTAATTAAATCAAGGTTTTTCAACCTATCGCCTGAAATGCTAGTTGCCAATTTAATTGGATCTTGGCCCCATAGCTTTTTTGTGTAATTCAATAAAAATAAATTCGAAAGTGTTTTACCATATCTTATGTTGGCCAATTCTTGAAAATTATTTGGGTTATCAAAATTTCCAAATTGATTAACAATATTTTGGTAAACAATATTGAATAAAACAGAAAATTTTAGATTCTTTAATAGATTCAAACTGTTTAGAGGAAAATTAATTAGGGCTTGATTCTTAAAAATTTTGCTAGGAACAGAAACTTTTAAGAAATCTTCACCCATCAGACCTTTCATCTCAGCTGTGATTTTATCGTGTTTGTCATGGAATCTATGAGCACCCGTATCAAACCTATATTCGCCCTGCTCAATAGTCTTACAATTCCCGCCTATCTGGTCTGAAGCTTCAAAGATTTCTAAATCTATATTCTTTTTTTTGGCAAAATATCCTACCGCCAATCCCGCAGGACCTCCTCCTAAAATATGTAATTTTGTATTCTCCTTATCTATCATTGTTGTTTTTTTAGTAGTTTAAAGGTTCTAACATCTGACCACATTCTATTTACATATGGATTGTGAAAGAAGATACTATCACTAATAGCACTATAATTATTTGTAAAATTATCTATAAAATTTCCAATTAGGTGTAGACTATCTTTTTCTAATGCAATAATACTTTGAATATCGCTCTCATCTTCTATATCCAAAAAATTTCCAACCACTCCATTATACTTTAAATAATAATTTATAAGAGGTGTGCTTACGATTATTTGATCCTTATCATTAATAATTAATTGGTCTTTAATTTTTGATATAGCACTCGGACCTTTATGTTGTACCACTAAAACAGATGTTACATTTATTAGTGAAAGAAAAAATAAACCAATAATTATTTTATTAAAAATATTATCTTTTCTAATTAAAGTAATTCCTCCTTGAAATAAAATCAGTAATAAAGGGACCAGCAGGGGTAGAACATGTCTACTTTTATAAATTACATTTTGAAAAAAGAATATCCACAACCCATACACGAAAACAAAAGAAATCAAAATTAAATAATTCTTACTATATCTCTCTATTTTATTTTTTTTGAAACCAAAATACATAATATATATCATCGGGATTGAGAGGAGAAGTGTTTGCAAAGACCTGCCAAACCAATATCCACCTAAACCATCAGCCCAGATTGATCTAATGATTATAAAAAATCTTTTAGTCCAATTATTTTCGGTAATTATTGTTCCACCAAAGTCTGAAAAATGTCCATGCGTTTGTTTAAATGCAGCATTAAATAAGTTTTCAAAACCTGTAGACCATGTAAGTGGCACGAACCAAAAAAGGCAACCCACTGTAATTGAAACGAAAAGATTTATTTTTTTTTTGCTCAAAACAAAATGATAACATACTGGCACCAATAATATCGGCAAGTAGGAAAGCCTAACTCCTGCTATTAATCCTGTAAAGAAAAATCCTAAAACAATATTTTTATCAGAAACTTTATCAACACTTAAAAAATAAAAAGCCGATACTACAAATGCTAGGCCCATCAAATCTGGCATATAGCGATTACTCATTAGCCATAATAATGGATTTAAAAATACTAAACCTGAAAGCATAGCACCCTCTATAGTCAGAAAATCAGTTTTAAATATTTTTAATAAAAAATAAATAATACTAAAAATTGATAATGCTCCTATAATTGAGAAAGAAACAGCTAGGCTTTTGGTAAAAAAAAATAAAATTTTTGCAAAAAAACAAAAAATAGGATACCCAGGAAAATGTGGTTGGAGTTTGGTAATATCATATTCACCTATACTAAGAGCAAACCTCAAGCTATCAGTATCTTCGATGTAATAGATAGTTGTTGCAATTCGACTGACCAAGCAACATATAAAAAGTAAAAAGTAGGCTTTTTTATTTTTAATAAACATTCTAAAAAATAATCACTAAATAAAAAGGGGCCCTAAACTAAGGCCCCTTTCCATATTAAGCGGTTTAATTTATTTCGTTATTTTACAAACTAAAATAAACCTGAGAGAATAGTTTTTACTTGGTCGAGTTTACCTTCATAGTCAGCGTACCCAACATCGCCTGGATAAACTGGAGCTATTCCAACGTGGGTCACAATATCATCTAAATCCGACTCAGATAAATTTGTGAGATTATATTGTAATGAAATAATAAATCCTCTCATTTCTGCCCAATGCTTATTATAATCTGCAGACTCAGCTGAAGAAGCAACGCTTGTACTGGTCAAGTCCGATGTCATATCATTTTTAACTGAATGGATATAGTGAATTACATTGGCCGCACATAACTGCTCCCATCTTGTACGGATCGTGCTCATGTGAGGTGCTAAATCACCAACAGTGCCTTCATTGTGAATAATAGCTCTACCATCAACAAAAGCATTGAATATATCTGCCTTAAACATAACACCATTGCGATATGCTATGTTTTCAGTATCATTATCTCTTTTGGTTGCATAACTGGCCCATCCAAAATTATGCTCTGAAGTAAGATCAACACAGTCGCCTACATCTCCAGGAGTTAAAAAATCCCTTCGAGCTCCAAAGTAACCAAACGCCTCATCCCACTTATGCTCTGCGACTGTATAAGATCCGCCGGCTGATTTTGGATCAACATTATCTGGCATCGTTTCATCATAATTAGATAAATAGCCAAATGCCTGATCATAAGCAACCGCACCATATAGAGTCTTATTAATCATCTGAGAATAGTTAAGACCTTCGGCACTTGTCACGGTACCCGCTCCAGAAGTAACACCGCCAGCATAATTATCAGCTATAGCTGTCATCCACGCCTGAACAGCAGCCTCAGCATTGACTCCAGGCCAACCTTTTAGCTCATCACTATTACACTTACCACTTAGATTCTTTCCAGTAGCAATATTGGTGTAAACAGCCTCACATGCAGTGCCTTGTGAAACGAATGACGGCATCATATCAGCCTCGTCTTGATGATTATAATATTTATTCATCAAGTCGTATGTTATATAAGGATGTCCAGGGGACATAGCAAGATCTGTCAGCGTTTTCAAATCAGAGTGTAGCATATTTCTGACTACCTGACCAGTGTAACTTACACTGCTTGATCCTTCAACTAATCTGCTAGGGAAAACATACTCTCCCGCAGGGTCATAGCTTGGGTCTGCAGCTGCAGCTTCATCATCTTCACAACCGATAGAAAACATCAGTACAAGAGATAGGAGATAAAACAACTTAGTGTTTACTTTCATTATTCATTATCCTTTTTTATTGTTAATAAGTCTAATTCTCAATACAAATATTTAAAAAAATTTAGAATCTATATTCCATTCCAATATTAATCTGTCTCCTTGCACCCGGAATTATCCCAGAGCTTACACTTGGATCTTTTTTAAGTGGATTTGAATGGAGCCTTGAACCAATATAAACTTTATCTGTTATATTTTTTCCAGATAAAAAGAGATCAATCTTTTGATTTATTTTATAGTTTACAGAAAGATTAAAAATAGTATATGGGTCAATAACCCCTTGGATACCCTTGTTCTGGCTTTCTACTATATTTTCAAAATCCGTATAAACTTTACTAACATATTTTAAATCAAAACGTAAAGCTATTTTTTCAGAAAATCCGCTTTCTAAGCCCGTTATTAATGCGTGCCTAGGTGCATATGGAAGTTTATTACCAGCTATATCTGTTTTCCCAAGACTCGCAGAAAGCACTCCTTCAATCACCTCTGTATCCAGCAAACTATATACAATATTAATATTTGGAAATAACTTAATATATCTAGATAGATAAATTGACGCACGAGATTCAACTCCCATGGTTCTAACTTTTCCAATATTCTTAAATGAAGTTGCACGTGCAGCGGCGATCAGGTTCTCAATATCAACATGAAATCCAGAAACTTCAAAATCTATAAAATTTGATCTTCCTCTTACGCCGATTTCTTTGTTCCAACTTTTTTCGGGTAACACGTCTAAACCTTTATCTATGTAGTCAACTAAAATCATATCAATGTTTAAAGCTCCACTGGATGGTGGAGTATATCCTCGATGAATTCCACCAAAAAACTTCATACCATAAATATTAGCAGACATGCCAAGACCTGGGAGTATCACAGCCTCTGTTTGATCTTGGTAGGAAGATCCATTGAGTCTATCAATTCTTTCTTGTTCAAAAATCTCTATCCTTAGACCTGGCCGAATATTCAGCCTACCCATATCAATTGACTCTGAAACATAACCAGCAAATGCTTTTGTTTCATAGTGATGACTTTTACCAAGTACATTAACCGCAGGATTTCCAATTATATCGAACGAATCAGGCCCTATAGTTTCAAAATAAATACCATCTCTATCAGTGGGGCTATCGCCCTCTTTTCTGTCATCTAAAAACCTTTCCCAATAAAGTCTCCATCCAATATCCATCTTCGCAGACCACCTAAATAAATTATGCTCAATCTTATAGGATGTCTCTACACCTGCAACATAAAATTTTCTTAATATCCCAAAATTATTTGTCCCATTTCCAACTCGAACTAGGTCTATAGTCTGGTCGCTATATCCCGATAAACTAGACCCCGGTGCAGGATCTTTATCGACTGCCTGATCGAGCGAATACTCATTAGAACTATTTAAATCATCTTTTCTAATAAACATATCATACTCCCTCCACCATTCTCTATCAAAATAATTGACATATGCAGAGGTGTTTTTAGAAATATTTCTACTTATTTTTTCCGTTTGGATTATATCTAACGCTGATCTAAAGACATTAAAATTGTCATCTTCTTTTGGATTAAATCTTGGATTATTTTCAAATGACCACTCGGTTAATCCAGTATAAGTGGCATTTGAATTTTCATAATTAATATTTCCTTTAACATATACATTTTTTGAAGATGATTGACGAAAGTTTAATTTCAGAGTTGTATTTAATTGTTGAAAACTATTGTTGTCTCTAAATCCATCGCCTTGTTTATATAGTAACTGTAATTCGCTTCTTGATTTATTATTAAAAACACTGAAACCACCTAACTCTCCAAAAATACTGGAGTAACCATTTTCTCCACCAGTAATCTTTATTAAACCGCCACGCTCATTGCGAGGTCTTTTTGTAAAATAATTAATTACGCCACCCATTGTTTGTGGGCCATAAAGTATAGACCCACTCCCTTTAATAACCTCGACCTGATCTATTCGGTCTGCAGGAGGATTATAATACATATTCGGGTAGACATACAAAGCAGGCTGAATAGGTACGCCATCCTCTAAAATCAATACTCTAGAACTTCTTCTAGGATTTAACCCTCGTATACCTATGCTTATCCTAGAATTTCCAATGCCATCATCAGCAAAACCATTTACCCCAGGTACATACTCTAATATTTCTTGGGTTCCAATTGGATTTAACTTTTTTAATAATTTCATTCCTATTACAGTAGCAGCACCGGGTAATTCTTCATAAGGAGTTTCTGTTTTACTTATAATTTCTAATTTTGCCATTAAAATAGGTTGTATGGACAAAGCCGCATTAATTGTATATACTTTACTCTCTTCAATCATTATATCATCCCTATAATCATCGTAACCTATAAAAGAAACTATGAGTTTATAGTTCCCACCAAGTATATTTTTAATTTTATATGCTCCACTTACATCGCATGATGCTCCATATTCTTTTCCAACATCATCCACAAACAATACATTCGCACCCTGTAGGGGAGAATTATTATCCTTTTGGTAAACTGTCCCCGATATCTCCGCACTGCTCAAATAAGATAAGGAGACAAAGGTAGCTAAAAGTATAATTCTATAAAGGTTCATTATTGTTATTAAGCTAAAAAGTTTCAGGGTTATTAATCTTAGAATCTTTTTTATCTCCAGGAAGAGAGATTTCACAATAGCTGTCCCCAGGAGCACAGTCACTAACTTGTGGACCCAAAATAGGATCATCTTCGCAAGAACTAACAATAATTATAATAAAAAGTAAAAAATGTTTCAGTCTAATCTTTATCATCAATAGAGACCCACTACTTTTTTGCAGAAAAAACCAAAACCAAAAAGTGAAATTTTAAAAACGTATAAAGGACACCCACTACGAGTGAAGCTTCTAAAACTTTTCTAAAAATTATTACTAATTCTAACATTATCTTTAATTAACATTCATAAACATTTATTTTATGGGGCCCTGGATTAGACTTGGAACTCTCTTGGGAGATATATATACTATAACGAACGAGAAAGACCAAGGCCCCAAAAAATAAAAATCATTAATGATGTTGAGATTGATTCTCATTAAAATTAAACACTGAATATTTATTAGGCAAACAAATAAATTAATTGAAATGAATCATAAATTATTATTAAAATAAACTGACCAGTCGGTTTTTTATGAAGCGATTATTAAGAGATCAAAGAAAAGAACAAATTATGAGTGCAGCGCTAAACGTAATCTCTGCCAAAGGCTATGAGCAAAGCAGAATGGATGATATTGTTTCAGAGGCTGATTTATCAAAAGGGGCAATATACTGGTACTATAAATCAAAAAAGGAGATCTACCTCTCTCTTGTTGATCATTGGGTATCAGAATATAGCTCAGGCATGTTTGAGGCGATTGATAAAACAAAATCAGCAAGTGAAAAATTAAAAAAACTGTTTAATTTTTTTTCTAATCAATTTAAAAATAATCCTATCACTTTTAAGGTTTTAGTCGAATTTTGGAGGATGGCAAGCTTGGATGATTCTTTTAATAAAAAACTACAAAATGTGTATCAGGATTTTCAGGATTATTTAATAGAAATTATTGATTTTGGAATAAAAAAAGGAGAATTCAAAAAGGTTAACCCTAGAATAACAGCCTTATCTATACTTATAAATATTGAAGGTATTCACTGGTTTACTTTGTTTGATAAATCGGGAGTCCAAGCACACGAATATATTGAGACAATAACAGATTTTATAATTAATGGATTAAAAAAGAAGGTTTAAAATGAAAGACTTATTTACTATTTCTATGAAAACAGGTGGCCAATGGCTCGTTTCCACTATCTCCGATGCTAATATTTTTTGTAGGGAGTCTTTTACAAATGAACACAAAGATATTGAAACCCTAATAAATGATTTTGCAAAAAAAAGACTTTATCCAAATATTGAGGCAATTGATAAGTTAGATAAAGATCTCAGCCTAACTATAATGAAAGAAATGGGCGAACTAGGTCTTATCGGAATAGACACACCAGAAGAATTTGGAGGAACCGAATTAGATAAAATAGCTTCTTGCATCGTTACTGAAGGTGTTTCTAGAGGTGGGAGTGCTTCATTCTCAACCACATTTGGAGTTCAAACAGGTATCGGAAGCTTGGGAATTGTTTTTTTTGGAACAACAGAACAAAAAAAGAAATACTTACCTAAGATGATGACTGGTGAAACTGTATCTGCCTATGGTCTCACTGAACCATCATCTGGTTCTGATGCCCTTTCAGCTAAAACAACTGCTGCCTTATCTAAAGATGGAAATTATTATTTACTTAATGGGGAAAAACAATTTATAAGTAATGGCGGATGGGCAGACGTCTATACGATCCTGGCTCAAGTTGATGGTGATAAATTCTCTGGATTTATAGTTGATCGCGAAACAGATGGATTTACCATAGGTCCTGAAGAAAATAAAATGGGAATGAAAGGATCCTCCACAACGTCATTAGTTTTTAAAGATGCAAAGGTCCCTAAAAAAAATCTTTTATATAAAATTGGTAAGGGCGCTGCTATCGCTTTTGGCGCACTTAATATTGGACGATATAAACTAGGAGCAGCTAGCGTAGGTGGATGTAAGCTCGCGATCGAAGAAACAATCAAGTACGCACAAGACCGTCGGCAATTTGGTCAACCGATAGCAAAGTTTGATGCAATAAAAGGAAAATTAGCAGAAGCTACAACACGAAATTATGCTGCAGACGCTATGCTCTATCGTACTGTAGGAATGATACAAGATGCAATTGATGACTTGGATAAAAAGGATCCCAACTATTATAGTAAAATGGGTGAAACAACTGAAAGATTTGCTGTAGAAGCATCAATGGTGAAAATTTTTGGAAGCGAAACATCTCAGTTTTGTGTTGATCATTGTTTGCAAATTTTTGGTGGATACGGATTTATTGAAGAATATCCTATTGCAAGAGCATATAGAGATGATAGAATTAATAGAATTTGGGAAGGAACAAATGAAATAAATCGTCAAATAATCACAGGATATATGATGAAAAAGGTCTTGATGGAAGAATTATCTATAAGAACATATATTAAATCTATACCTGAATTTCTTAATACAAAATTTTCTGAAGATAATGAAAATTTTCTTTCTACAGAAAAACATGGACTAAAAAGCGCAAAACTTCTATGTTCACTTATCTTTCATGAGGCTCTATGTGAATACGGTCAGGATCTAAAACATGAACAACAACTGGGAGAGGCTATAGCTGATATTTTCACTGAGATTTATACGATTGAATCAACAATTGCCAGATCAGAAAAAGCTCAATCAATTATAGAAACATCAGAAATGAGTAAAACAATTGCAAAAATATTTGCATCAGAATCATTACTTAGAATTAAGTCCCTTTCAAATATTAGTATAAATAAAATTTTTAATAAAACAACTATAATAAATCACAAAGAATCCATTCAAAAATTAGAGTCGAGAATCACTTTAAAAACAGATACTATATCTTTAAAACAAAGACTAGCTGATTTCATGTTAAATCAAAAAGCTTATCCATTCTAAGTTTTAATTAAATAAAAAGGAGTAAAAAGATTAGGACAAAAAAACATTAAAAGTTATTAACAAAAAAATTTAAAGGATAAACATTATGAATGATTCAGTAATTGTAGATGCTGTTCGATCTCCAATCGGAATAAAAAATGGTAGTATGATTGGAATAAGGCCAGATGATCTTACCGCACAAATAATAAGTGGGCTTTTAGAACGAAATAGTAGCATTAAGCCAAAGCAAATTGAAGACATCGTCTTAGGCTGTGCCTTTCCAGAAGGGCCACAGGGTATGCTTATGGCAAAAGGAGTTGCAATACTTGCTGGGATACCAGAAACAGTAGGAGGTTCAGTTGTCAATCGGTTTTGTGGATCTTCGATGGACGCAATACATAATATAAGTAGTCGTATAGAAACTGGTGATTTAGATATAGGAATCGCTGCTGGAGTTGAGGATATGTTTTCTGTGCCAATGGGTGGTTTTAATCCTGACTTTCATCCTGAACTCGCAGAACAAGAATATTATATCGGAATGGGTGAAACAGCTGAAAATCTTGCGAAAGAAGGGAAAATAGGACGAGAGGAACAGGAAGAGTTTGCGGTTTCATCCCATAATAAAGCACTCGATGCATGGGACCAAGGTAAGTTTGACAATGAAATTATCCCTGTAAATGTTTATGGTGAAGCGATGATAACACAAGATGAGGCACCCAGAAAACCAGATCTGGAAAAAATAAAAAGTTTAGATCCTGCGTTTATTGAGAATGGGACAATAACGCCTGCTACTTCAAGCCCAATATCTATTGGAGCTGCAGCGGTTTTAATTACCAGTAAAGAATTTGCCGATAAAAACAATCTTACTGTAAGAGCAAAAATTAAAGGTCGCGCAGTTGCTGGAGTTGACTGGAAAAAGATGGGGATGGGCCCTCTGCCTGCTACTGAAAAAGTTTTAGAGAACACTGGTCTTTCAATAAAAGATATTGATGCTATTGAGCTTAATGAAGCCTTCGCAGCTCAAGCGCTTTATGTCATTGAAAATGGTAATTGGAATAGGTCTAAAATTAATTTAAATGGTGGCGCAATTGCGCTTGGGCACCCACTGGGCTGCTCAGGAGCAAGAATAACTACTACATTGATAAATGTAATGGAGCAACATAACACGAAACTTGGTCTGGCTACAATGTGTATAGGAACTGGTCAAGGAATAGCTACAATATTAGAGAGGTAGAATATTATGTCAACAAAAATTGAAAAAGTTGCTGTGCTAGGAGCAGGGACTATGGGGTCACAGATAGCAGGACATCTGGCAAATGCAGGAATACCCTCTATGCTTTTTGATATTAAACAAGAATTGGCCGAAAGTGGATTAAAAAAGTTAATTGATCTAAAACCCGCCCCATTGTTTAATCCAAAAAACAATAATATGATAGAGCCCTGTAATTACGAAGAACATATTCAGAAAATAAAAGAAGCTGATTGGATTATGGAAGCGGTTGCAGAAAAATTAGAGATAAAACATGCAGTATATAAAAATATCATTAAACATATAAAAGATAACGCAATCCTAAGCTCAATCACATCTGGGATCCCTCTAGATGATTTATCATCAGTCCTTCCAGAAAAACTAAGATCTAGGTTCTTAATAACTCATTTTTTCAATCCTCCAAGGTATATGAGACTTTTAGAACTTGTTAAAGGACCTGAAACGAGCAAAAAAATATATGAACAAATGGCAGCATTTGGAGAGGATATACTAGGTAAAGGGATAGTCCACGCAAAAGACACACCAAATTTTATAGGAAACCGCATTGGGGTTCACGGAGGTAATAATGCAATCAAACTGGCAAAGAAAATGAGTCTAAATGTTGAGGAGGTTGATAAACTCACTGGTACAATTATAGGTAGACCTAAGAGTGGGATTTTTAGGACAACGGATATTGTAGGAATTGATGTACACGCACATGTATCTGGAACAAGCTATGACAATCTTCCTGATGATGAAGCAAGGGAGACTTTAAAAGCACCATCAATACTACAGAAACTCATTAACTCAGGAAGATTAGGACAAAAAACAAAATCAGGTTTCTACAAAAAAACGGATGAAAGCATTCTATCAATTGACCTTAAAACTGGTGAATATGGACCAATGAAAAAAGTAAGGTTTGATGGATATAGATTAGCAAAAGATCATCAAAATACTGGCGAACGTATAAAAGCCTTATATAATAGTGATGATAAAGCAGGTGAATATTTTATGGAAATAACCTCAGACTCACTAATCTATTCTGCAAATAGGATACCAGAAATAAGTGATGATATAGTAAATATTGATAATGCTATGAAATGGGGATATGGTTGGGAGCTAGGGCCATTCGAGACCTGGGACTCAATTGGCGTAAGAGCTTCAATTGAAAGAATGAAAGAAAAAGGTAAAAATATCCCTTCATGGGTTGAAGATATGTTGGACACAGGGAGGGAAAATTTTTATAGTCTTGAAAATGGGATTCGCTATTATTGGTGTCCAATCAAAAAGCATTCTAAACCAATAAAACAAAGGCCAAAGACAATTAATCTCTCTATTCATAAAACAGGGAATACAATTTTAAAACGTGATCTAAGTGCTAGTGTAATTGATCTAGGAGATGGTGTGCTTAATGTTGAGTTTCATTCTGTTTTGCAAAAGGATCTTAATCCAATAGATAGCTCATATATCGAAATGATTAATTTTGCGATTGATTTGGCAGAAAAAGGAGGATACGGTTCAATAATATTAGGCCACCAAGGGAAAAACTTTTGCGCTGGTGCAAACCTAAATCTTCTTCTAGAACTCAGTAGAAATAGCCTGTGGGATGAAATGGATATGGCTATTAAACTAACTCAGAATCTAACGCAACGGATAAGATTTTCAAAAGTTCCTGTAATAGCGGCTCCATTTCAGCTAGTGTTAGGTGGTGGAGTTGAACTTGTGCAGCCAGCAGCGCACAGGGTTGCAGCAGCAGAATCGTATATAGGATATGTAGAGGTTGGAGTTGGCCTAATCCCTGGGGCTGGTGGTAATCTTAGAATGATCCTAAGCGCTTTAGGTAAAGAGACAGGGAGAATGGGCGCTTTCCAAAAAATAAAAAATGCTTTTGAAACAATCGGTTTCGCTAAAGTTGCTACCAATGCCAATCAAGCAAAGCATTTAGGATACCTCGAGGATTCAGACACAATTATTATGAACTCTGATCAGTTATTATTTGAAGCAAAATCTAAAGCTCTTGAGCTAATGGATAATTATATACCTCCTTTGTATAGAGAAGATCTTAAGCTTCCAGGTTCTGGTGGGCGAACTGCAATGGCAATGGCATTAAAAGGATTTAAGGTTCAGGGGAAAATCTCTGATCATGATATGAAAATTGGAGAAAAACTAGCTTATGTTTTAACTGGTGGAGATAAGGCTGGCCTTACAAAAACGGTTGACGAACAGTATATATTAGATATTGAAAGAGAGGCTTTCATTTCTTTGGCAGGCGAAAAACTAACTCAAGAACGTATCCAATACATGCTAAAAAATGGGAAGCCACTTAGAAACTAATAAATTCTAAAAAATATTTTCCTAATCAATTGGTACATTTTGTAAATACTTTTCATTGAAAATCTTGTCGCCTGGATCTCTGCCTAAGATTAAATCAGAGAAATGTACTTCTGTAGAATGATTCTTCTTAATATTCTCTACATAGACATACATAAGAATGCTATATCCATCTAAAATAGAATAACGAAAGAATTTCTTTTTTTTTAAATCACCTCTCTTATCATATGATTCCTCCTTAACACCTGTCAGATCAGCCTTATTAATCCAAGAAACATGTCTCGAATATGAAGATTTTAAATTTTCAAGAGGTCTTATATCTAGAACATAACATTCTACTCCATCTACAAAATCATCCTCAAGCCGGGAGTAATCATTCTCATTTAGATTTCTATTTGATAAATCTTCATAGCTTAAGTCAGATCCCATGAAAGAGTCTCCTTTTTTCTTGGATGAAATCCTACGTACTTTTCCAAAATTAGGAAGCCAGATTCGCATTTCATCTTGCCTGTTTTCATGCTCAATCTTTAAAAACGAAACTCCATAATCAGTTTTTGGCTTAATAAACCACATTATCTGCTGCTCTCCCCCATTCATTGATTTTGAAATAATCTGTTTTTTTCTTGTCTTTCCTTTAGAATTTTTCATCACCATTTCAATTTTATTTGATAAAAACTTTGGGACTGGTTTTTCATCAATCATTTTTGCGATCTCATAGCCCGTTTGTGGTTTAACTAAAGAAATAAAAATAGCAATTACACATGTGAACAGTCTCATGTTTTTATGCCTCAACAATTAATCGATGTCTTAAGATTTCTGCTAAAGATGATAAGATAGTTAGTGTCCCTACAGAGGTTGATATCATAGCAAACACCATAAGTCCGCCCATATATTGAACAGGAATAAACGCAGAAAAAAGAAGAGCACCAAAGCCCATATTTGACCCTGCATCCAATAAGATTGGGTAACCTACGTCCCCCATAACCTCTTCGGTAAGATTTTCTCCATCCATTTTATTAGACATCCTCCTGAACTGGGAAATATAATGAATTGCAAAATCAACACCCACTCCTATTATAATAGCGGATAAGATAGCTGTAATATGGTTTAAAGTAATATTGAAATGACCCATTAGTCCAAAATTAATTATGACAGCCGAGGTAAGAGGAACTACCGCTAAAAGTCCCCATAAAAATCTATTGAAAAAAAATGAAGCAATAACAAATATTATGATAAGTGAAAATATTATACTCAAAATTGAGGAGCGTATAATCATTAAAACCATATCCCTAAGGACAACTACCATGCCAGTAATTTCGACTGAAATATTCTTACCTATTTCATTTTTTATATATTCAGTTATATTTTTTACAAAGTTAAATATTTCCTCCGTACTCATAACTTCAGATAATGCCGTAATTAAACCCACATCATAATCATAGTCTACAAAATTTGAAAAATCCTCTGGATCACCTGACATAGAATATATGGTAAACAAATTATTTACCTTGCCCTCAGACTCAGGTATTATCTCAAAATCAGGATTATTATCCATTATTATCCTATGCATCTGCTTAACAATATCAGCTATAGAGTAACTGAGCGAAACCCTGTCATTTTGCTCAATATAATCTTGTATTAAACACATTTTATTTAACAGGTTAGGGTCTTGAATATTCCCCTCAACTCTCAATCTCAGATCCATTGTCCCTGTCATTTCATTATCCATAAAATCCATTCCATCTCGAATATCTGTTCCAGGTTTAAAAAAACTAGATAGATTAACATCGACTCTCACCTTTGGAAGTCCTGTTAAGCCTAAAACAATAAAAGTTAGTCCAATAGTAAATGTGATTCTTGTTTTGCTTTGCAGAAATGGACTTATTTTGTTAATAAACTTTTCTAAGATGCTGGGTTTTGCTATAACAAATGACTCTTTATCCCATTTAATTTGACTGATTAAGGCAGGCAGAAAAAAGGAGCTTAAAAAACATGCCCACAGAATACCAGCTGATATAGTAAAACCATACCCAATCAGTGGCTCTAATGGAGCTGACACCATGGTCAAAAAAGCTGCCACTGTAGTAATGCTTGTTAAAAAAATAGGGGCCAGTAAAGATCTCATTGTTGATTCAATCGCCTGTCTAGAGTCACTTGTATTCCGCATCTCTCTAAAAAATTTCGTTATCACGTGAACACCATCTGAATTCGCAATGGTTAATAAAATTATTGGCATAGAAGAGTTGACCATTGTAAATAAAAACTTATCTGATCCAATTATCTTATATGCCCACCCCATAAAGCCCATCATTGCACCAAGAGAGAGCCCAATAAGGAGAACTACTATACCTACTCCAATAAAACTGCGGAGGTTGATCAAAAGCACCAAAACCATTATAAAGACACCCGCTTTCATTAAGGCTTTTACATCCTCCCTTATTAACCCTGGTATAGAGCCAGTCATATAAGCAGTCCCTCCAAAATGGGATTCATAATTAGTTAGCAATGGCTTTGCAATTTGGACAACTTGATCTCTAAATTTATCAAGCCCTATTCCCTCAAGTGGTTGAACAGTTATCATGAAAAACTCATCATTTTTGCTTACAAATCTTTGCTTTTGTTTAATGTTCCTATTCAAATATAATTTTATATTATTTATTTCATTTGATTCTAATAAACGTCGCGGTTGTAAATCGCTTATATCCATAAAATCATCAACATTATCCATCCTTGTTAGTGTTGATAAACTCGAAACATCTTCAACATATTTAAGCTTCTCAAGGCCATTGGAAACATCCCAAAGGGTAGTAAATGCATCCTGCGTGTATATATTCTTTGATTTATTTCCAAATGCAATATGATAAATCATTACTTATTTCAATGAATTTAAAAAATATAAAAAAAGGAAATAAAATAATTTTTTTTCTTTTAGTTTTTTTATTTATTATGCACTCAAACGGATCTTTTTATAATTTATATATTTTAACCAAATTTAATATAATCGAAAGATTAACTAAATCCTATGGATATTGTAACAATGCAGGTTATGGATTTATAAATAACATTTATAATGAATACACTATAAATG
>CAZLPW010000014.1:0-36636 GCA_964561495.1 uncultured bacterium
GTTTTCCTTAGGTTTGTATACTAATCCTAATTTTGGAGATACTTGCAGTCCATCAGTATTGCCAAAGTCAAAATCCCAATCAAACGGACTATACCCAGCTCCTGGTCCTTGATTATTAAAGTTAATTACGTTGGTTAATCGATCATGAACATCAAACCTAGTGGCTTGAATAATTTCCCATTTTGGATTGATTTTCCAATTAATCTGATAGTATGCACCAAGCTCATTTACTGTATAGCGGTTATCTTCTAAAGATTCATCAATCCCCTCATCTATATTTTCATCAATTTTTCCATCACCATCATTATCAATTCCATCAGCAAAAACATAAAAGTTTTGTCCACCCAGCCATTTGACTCCTGGCTCAATTTGCTCGCCAATATCATACTGACCGTTTTGATTAGTATCTATATAATCAGGGATTCCATTCCCATTTAAATCATTGAAATCATCACTATCACGATCATTATCAATTTTATCAGAAATAGCGCCAAGAACAAAATCATCATCTGAAGAACCAGAAGGGTTCCCAAATTGTGATCCGTTTTCTGTTGCCCACTTACTAAAACCTTCTCCGTTATCATACCAGGTATTATCATTTCTATCATCAAAGATATAAGGTGAGCCAGACTCACCATTTCCATTATTATCTCTTCTATCTGTTAATTCTTTATCGGATAATATGGTACCTCGTGTATCAGGCATTGTTAAAAAATAATCTAGCCCCCAAACAAAGCGAAGATTACCATTGAACCACTCATTCATATGTTGAAATTGGGTACTAAATTTTTTAGACCTATCATAGATCACACTACCTGTAGCAAGATTTCTGGTGGGGTTTTTATAGTCCCCCGAGTGGCTTGTATTTAAATAGCTTTGGAGAAAAAAATTCTTCCACCTAATTTTACCTTGATAATATTTATAAACCCAACCATCAGCTAAGTAGCGAGCAATACCTGTAATATTGATATTTCTTGCCCAAGCATATCCGTGAGAAAAGATAGCTGTAAAGTCAGGATTGGGTTCCCAATCTAGACGTATATCATACCGATAATTACGAACCTTAAAATCTGGGTAATCATTTATTCCATCATCGTTTGCATCCTTATAAATATTTCCAAGTTTTCCGTAGTCTACGGAGAAATCTTTTTCATCAAATTCATCTACACCATTCTCACCTCGGCTCGGTTTTCCATCACCGTCAGTATCGTTATTTGTAAACTCATCCCAAACTGGGACAACCTCACCATCAACAACTTCAGTGTTCCCATTAAGGTTTTCAAATGTTTCTCCATCCCAGACTCCATTTCCTTCTGTGCCATCTGCATCAGGTGGAATATCTCCATCATCATCATAGTCGCCGTCACCATTTAAATCTTGGGCGGGAATTCCATCTAAACCAAAATCTAAAAGAGTAAGAGTTCCAAAGATATCAATATATGATTCAGCAACATCCGCATCATATACCCCGTTACCATTCAAGTCAATGAAAGGTTCATATGGAAAATCATAAGCATTCCCCAGTTCATCTTTCCATAGTCCCCAGTCGTTATCATCATCCAATCCATTATCACCCCAATCATCATCAAAAATCCCGTTATTGTTAGTATCAAAAACGATATTACCATTTGAATCATATCTGTAATCACCAAAGCCATATTTATGAAGAGGATCCACAACACTCCAAGATGAATCAGGTGTGTAATAGTTTGATGTAAGTGGTTCTAAATTTGAAATATCAGTTTTGCTTCCAAATCTATCTAGCCAAGCAGTACCAAGTTCATCATTTTCATCTATCAATCCATCTCGATCATTATCAACTCCATCAACCCAAGCTTCTTCTTCATCATCAATCCCAATATCTATTTTTTCATCAATATATCCATCTCCATCATTATCAATACCATCTGCATAATTATTACCAAGTTTATCTTGGGTCACGAACCAAAGAGTCATACCATTATTTAATGTGTATCGATTAAACTCATCAGCGCTAGCATCATCAATCATCTCTTGAGTTATTACTGGTGAGCCTTCTTCGCCATCGGCTGATATATAATCACCCCAGTAATAACCAACCCAAGATTCATCGGCTCCTGGAACATGGTCAACCATCGACTGACTAAATATGGGATTATTATCGCTTTCTGGTGCTAATCTTCCCCCTTTGTCAAGTCTATCATGCTTTAGGTTTGGTCGACCAATGAAAACTGGATCATGCCCTTCATACTCATCTTCATTAAAATGAGTCCAATCTTGACCAGAAAGAGCAACTCCAGAAATTTTAAATCCAAAATCACCAAATTTATGAGCAGTTCTAAAGCTAATTTTTTTTAGTAGATCTGTGTCAGTTTGATTTAAAAGACCACCCTGAATATTTATACTTGTTCCTTGAGACCTAAGTGGAGAACTAGTTACAATATTTAAAACACCACTATGAGCATTGGGCCCATAAAGGGCTGAAGCAGGCCCAAGTACTACCTCAATTTGTTCTACATCTTCAAAGGAGACAGGGATAACATTATATGCTGTTAGACGTAAAGAAGGAACATTTGCCATTCTTCCATCCATAAGGGTCAATAGTCTTGAGCTAAATGAAGAGTTAAATCCTCTTGCTGTCATATTGTAGCTATCAATACCTGATTGAGTAAAATCTATTCCCTTAGTACCTTTAAGATAATCACCAAGATTTGTATTGCTTTCTCGTCGTATTTCAGTTTTTGTGATAACAGATATTGCAGCAGGTGCGTCTTCAATCCTTTCTCTGCGTCTAGATGCTGTAACAACATAAGTTTCAAGCTCAATTGCTTCTGGAGAGAGAGAAATTTCTAAATTTATTATTTCACCAATATAAACTGTAACTTCTTTTTTATAATCCTTGTAGCCGATGTAAGATACTTTGATGGTATATGTACCTGTTTCAACATTATTGATATTGAAATTACCCTTAATATCTGAGGCTGAACCTTTCATGGTATTATCCAAAATCACATTTGCACCAACAAGAGGTTCACCATTATTTGAATCAATTATTTTTCCTTTTATGCCACTATCTTTACTCATTATGAATGACAAAGATATAAAACAAAAGATGTATTTAAATTTCATTTCTTTAGTTGATACGAAACAGCCTCGAAGAACGAGGCTGTTTCATTGATTTAATTTTGACTATACTGTTAAAATATTCAACTTATTTTAATAGTAGCATCTTCCCTTTTTGAATTCGATTATCAGATTTTACCTCATAGAAATATAATCCGCTTGGAACCTTATCACCGTTGCTATCTTTTCCATACCATGTAATATTATAGGTACCAGCATTCAATTGACTGTTTTCTACAACGCTAATTTCCTCTCCAAGAATCGAGAATATTGTTACTTTTACTAGAGACTCACGCTCTGTTGAGAATCTAATTTTAGTTACTGGGTTGAAGGGGTTAGGAAAATTACCATGAAGTTCAAACTTTTCTGCAATCGGAGCCTCTGATTCTACCTCTGTGGTAGCGTTATATCCCCCAAAAACATTTACTCGCTGTGTCGTTTTATCTAATATACACGCATTGTCAACTTCAAATATTAGTCGGCCAGTTCCATCTTGTGGATCAAAATCCCATCCTGAGTCATCAACCCCGCACTCGTAATCACAAGCAGTTTGAACTGCGAGCAGTGTCGCGGTAGGACCCAATAGGAAAACATTAGCACACTGGTCTTCACCTGCGCCTGTTCCTAAACAAGCTACATATTGATCATACAAAGATTGACCAACATTTGCTCCAATCGCTGAAGATGTTGCTTCATCAAGATATATGACTGCTACTGAGTCTGCAGCTGCAGTTAAAGATCCTTGCAGATCTCCTGTGGCTGGTAGAGTAGCATTTAATACTGTAGAAAATACTTGGCCTGCTTCCAAATAATTAAAAGTGAAAAAATAGCCAGTTGGTGCTAATAATTCATCACCACTAAAAAGAACACCATCACCGCCAGAGAGAACACCTGATGGATCAAATATATAAGCCCTGTTTGTGGTTACTCTTCCAGCTGAGCTTGTGTCACCTGTAAAAGGATCAATTTCGTATGAGTCAGGGTTATTTGGGTCTATTGGATGGCCACCTCCATTTAATATAGGAGTACTGAATGGTTCATCACTTCCTGTCCAACCTAGGTTGTACCATAAGTTTGTATCAGGATGTAAGTACATAAGGTAGGCTTCCGTATTTGAAATAGTTACAGTATCACCAGGGGATACTGGAACTCCAAGAAAAGCATCATATTGGCCTTCATCATTAACGCCAAGTCCGCTACCAACTCCGTCAGTTGCTTCCCAGTAAATTTCTAAACCAGCAGGTACAGTTCGTGAATCATCGGTATAAGTCACAGTTGCCATACCCCAATCTGGCATGTTGGTTCCTGGTCCATAATCAACTCCTAACTCACCACCAACAATATCAGCAGCAGAAAACTGAGCAAAAACACTGGACAGAGAGATTCCCCACCCTAGAGAGTATTTTGTTGGGTCATCTGGATGAACGAACCCAGTACCACCAGTCCATGTGCCATTCTCGGTTACACCAGGGACTGTTGCATATGTAGAACAATTATCGGCCTCGGTAGTTGGATAAGTGCTACCTTCATTGATCGTAAACGTACCATCATCATTCAAGTCTATATTAAGAGCGACCCCAACTGCTGCCATTAGCTCTGGAGTAACTAGAGGGACAAACCGAGTGGTTATTGTGTCACCTGGAGCATAGCCAGCTACAACTCTTGTATATAGAGGCTCGGCAGAACTTGGCCATGAAACCGAGACAGTATTCCCACCTCCGTTTATGCTATCTTCAGGACTATCTGCTGCCCGAGCTACATACGTATAATGAACAGTTATGGCATTCACATCGATATTCCCTTGTAGTGACTGGGACTGTAAAAATGTGGAGGCTAGAATAACTGGTATAAATATTTTTAGCAATTTATTCATATTGAATCTCCCCTTATATCATTTAAGTTATTTTTGTTTTGTCTTATGTAGAAAACAAGAGACTATGCTTGTATCTAATTAGTAGTTATGCCTAAAAATAAAACAACGTAAATAAGAATCAAAGCATTATGTGATATGAAAAAAATAAGCCTTATTGCTTAAAAAAAAGTATCTATTTAAGTCTTTCAGTTTAATCCTTTTTCCTAATGCTCCATCTTCCCCATAATATCCATAGGCAATATAGAGTAAGGATACTTCCAAAAATAAACATCCCATTTAGGATTATTGCTGTTAAAATTCTATCAAACATGTTTGAGTATACCCATTTTATAGTTTTAAATTAACAATAAGATTCAACTCGTTCATTATTTGTAAGTAGTTAATAAATGAAGATTGCAGTTTTAATTAAACAGGTTCCTGGTAGCGAATCCCGCCTACCACTAAATAATTCGTCCACCTGGGTAGATGAAGTTAGTGTTACATATACTATGAATCCTCCAGATAATTATGCCCTTGAAGAAGCTTTGCTTATTAGAGACAAATTAGGATCAGGAGAGGTTGTTGTTATCAGTATGGGTCCTGAAAGGGTTCAAAAAGTAATTCGAGAAGGTCTTGCAAAAGGAGCTGATAGGGGAATTTTTTTAAAAGAAGAGGGACCTGCAATAGTTGATCCTCTATCTTTAGCTAAAGCTATATCAAAGGCAATCGAAGATGAAAAATTTGATCTTGTCTTTACAGGCCTTCAGTCTGATGATATGGGGATGGGACAAACAGGTGTTCTTATTGGGGAGATATTAGGTATGTCAACTGCCACTCTTGCTGTTCAGACTGAAATTTCCGATAAAAAAATAAAAATTAAAAGAGAGCTCGAGTCAGGCTGGTTTCAATGGGTATCGCTTCCGATTCCTGCATCTGTATCTATACAATCTGGATTGAACGTTCCAAGGTATCCATCTTTGAAAGGAATTATGGGTGCAAAAAAGAAAGAAGTAAAAACTGTAAACATCAATGAGTATGTAGTAAACGATAGCTATCAAAAAATTGAAAAAATATTTGTTCCTCAAACTACAAAACAGACTGAAATTATTGAGGGAGATGTAGATAATGCAGTTTCGAAGATTGTTGAAATTTTAAAAACTGATATAAAGGTTATATAGTGATGGATATTCTTGTTGTTTTGGAAGATAATAATGGAAAGTTACATCGCATGAGCAGAGAAGCTATTGTTGGTGCCCAACAAATAGGTGGGTCTGTTTCCGCTTTGGCGATTGGAAAAAATGCAGATTATTTTGCAGATAAAATAAAAGATATAGATATCTCTGAGGTTATAACTGTTAATCATGAGTCTGTTTCTAGTTATAGTGCAGATGGATATGCTGCTATAGTTGCGGATATTGCTAAGAATGAATTACCTAAATTCATTATTGCTGGTCATACTTATCAAACAAGAGATTTTATGCCTAGGGTAAGCGCAAAACTTGATATTCCATTTATTCCCGATATTATAAGTATGGATCATGGTAAATTTCTTAAGCAGATACTAAATGCAAAATTAAATGCATCGGTATCTTCCCATTCGAGTCAAATAATTCTTAGCTTTCAGTCCGCTGCCTTTAATGAGGAATTAATTTCTAAAGGAGATTGTTCCCCTCGCCCGCTTGAGGTTAATTTGGATTCTTCTTTGGTACGCTCAGTGTCTGATGAACCATTTCAAGAAGATTCAGGAGATGTTGACCTTGAAAGTGCAGATATACTTGTTTCTGTAGGAAGAGGTATAGAAAAGGAAGAAAATATTCATTTAGCTTTTGAACTTGCTGATTTAATAGGAGCGGAAGTATCTGCAAGTAGGCCTGTTGTAGATTTGGAGTGGATTGATTCTTTTAGACAAGTAGGAAGCTCAGGGAGTAATGTATCTCCTAAGCTATATTTTTCATTAGGCATATCTGGAGCGATTCAGCATGTAGTAGGTATGAAAGGTTCAAAAAAAATTCTTGCGATTAATAAGGATTCAGACGCACCTATATTTGAAATAGCTGACTATGCCGTAGTTGGTGATGTTCTTGAAATTGTCCCCAGATTAATTGAAGCCTTAAAAAGTTAATAAATTAACTTTTTATATTACTTAATTTATTTTTGGTTATAATTGCATAGGGGATCTCAGTCTTTGGCTCTCTAATTCATAAGTAATCTTTTATGTTATCAATTACAATTATGTAATTTTTGAGATAGAAAAGATACTGATTTTGTTATCATTTATTGAAAAAATAGTTTTTTTAATCCTTGCAGTGACTTGTTTAGGAATTTCTTATATAACATTTAGTAAAATGTTTAGAATTATTGGCTTGGGATCTAATGAATTAGTATGGCGGGATGTGATAAAAAACTGGAAGAGTGGGTTTTCTGCCTTTTTTACTCAAAAAACCTTATTCAAAACTCGTCCGCTAATTGGTATTATCCATGCTTTTGTAGCTTGGGGATTCTCACTCTATTTAATTGTCAATATTGTTGATGTCTTATATGGGTTTATACCTGGATTTTACTTTTTTCCAGATCATATTATTGGGAATGTTTATAGATTATTTGTTGATGTCTTTAGTGTTTTGGTTCTTTTAGGGGTTGCTTATTTTTTAATTAGAAGATTTATATTGAGAGACCGAAGGCTAAAAACCGAAAGACCTGTACTAATCTCGGAAATTGCAATCAGTGGAATGCGTTTTGATTCTTTTCTTGTTGGTTTATTTATAATTATTCACGTTGGCTCAAGATTTTTATCAGCCTCTTTTGAAATTGCAGGTTCTCACCCAGACTGGTCACAGCCAGCTGCTAATATGGTAGCTAGGTTATGGATAAATCTTGAGCCTAATACAATATTATTTATGGAACATATTACATGGTGGCTTGCACTAGGGTTAATTCTATTATTTTTACCCTATTTCCCAATGTCAAAACATGCACATTTATTTATGGGGCCATTGAATATTATGGCTAAAGAAAAAAGAAGATCGATGGCTAGTTTGGAAAAAATTGATTTTGAAGATGATACTATTGAACAATTTGGATCTTCCAGAATTAAACATTTACCTCAAAAACAGTTACTAGATGGTTATGCGTGTATACAGTGTAGCAGATGTCAGGATGCATGTCCTGCCTATGAAACGGGGAAAGAACTATCCCCATCTGCTCTTGAGATAAACAAACGTTATTTTTTTAACCAAAACTTTACTTCTTTATCTAATGGAGAAGAATTTGATGTCCCATTAACCGATTGGATGTTAACAGAAGAAGCTGCATGGAGTTGTACCACATGTGGTTATTGTATAGAGGTTTGTCCAGTTGGCAATGAACCGATGATTGATATTTTAAGATTAAGACAGGATCTTGTTATGATGGAATCTAAATTCCCTCAAGATGCGATTGATACTTTTGAAAAAATGGAAAATTATGGTAATCCATGGGGTATGTCACCCCAAGATAGAGAAAACTGGATGGATGGATATAATGTTCCACTAATGCGTGATAAGAAAAAAGTGGACGTACTTTATTGGGCTGGTTGTAGTGGGGCATATGATACAAGAGGGAAAGAAATATCTCAATCAGTTGCAGATATTATGAATAAGGCAGGGGTCAACTATGCCTGCTTAGGCAATGAAGAAACTTGTACTGGTGATTCTGCAAGAAGGATTGGAAATGAGTATCTTTTCCAATCTATGGCAGAAAAAAATAAAGAAGTTTTTGCGCAGTACGATTTCAAAAGGATAGTTACCCAATGTCCTCATTGTTTTACAACCTTGAAAAATGATTATGCAGAGCTAGGAATTGATCTTGAAGTTTCTCACCATTCTCAATTCATTGATGAATTAATTGAATCAAAAAAAATTAGTCCAGATGCTTGGATTGATGAGGATATAACATTTCATGATCCATGTTATCTTGGGAGGCAAAATAATGAATATGATGCTCCAAGGAATGTCCTTCAGTCTGTTCTTAGAAATGGTAAAATCAATGAGATGGAAAAATCCAAATCAGAATCTTTTTGTTGTGGTGCAGGAGGTGGTAATATGTGGTATGAGATCAAGACTGGAGATAGAATAAATCAAAACAGAATTAAACAAGCGGTGGAGACAAATGCAAAAACAGTTGCAGCGGCTTGCAACTTTTGTAATATAATGTTAGAGGACGGAGTCAAGACTACAGGTAATGACGAGACACTAAAAGTCTTAGATATTGCTGAAATGGTATCTAAAGGTTTAAGTAGGAAAGATCATATTTAAAAATTATTTATATGATAAAACTATCAATGTTTTAAAACGACTCGTCCTGTTTGTTCTCCATTTAAAATTTTTTTTATTTCAAAAGGCATATCTTCTAAACTAACTACTCGATATAATTCCTTTAGATTAGGAAGGGACCACTCAGCTGAAAATAGATTCCATATCTGGGCTTTTTCTTTTATTGGTTTAGATGCCGAGTCAATCCCGATCAATCTATTTCCTCTAAGGATAAAGGGGAATACAGAGGTTTCAAAGCCAGCACCACCAACATTACCACAGCACGCAATTACACCATCATATTTCATACTTGCTAATATTGCAGATAAGGTTTTACCACCCGAAACATCTATGGCTAGATCATAAATACCTTTACTTATTGGTAGACGTGTTGATTTAATGAATTCGTCCCTGTATAAAATATTTTTTGCTCCTAAACTTTTTAAGAAATTAAACTGATCTCTTTTTCCCGTTATGGCCGTAATATTTGCCCCGAGATGATATAATAGTTTGATAGCGATAGACCCAACACCTCCAGTACTACCACTAATCAATATTGACTGATTACAGACTTCAGATTTTTCTTGCAAAGCTTTTACTGATAGACCAGCAGTAAGACCTGCTGTCCCTATGGCCATTGCTTTTTCAGCTGAAAAAGCAGTGGGGATTTTTACAACCCATGAAGAAGGAACCCTGATATATTGCCCAAAACCACCATCTGTATTCATTCCCAAGTCATATCCGCTCACAATCACAGATGAGTTTTTTGGGAAATTACTGTCTGAAGATTTTTCGATCACACCAGCAGCATCTATACCAGGCGTGTGTGGGTATCTTTTAGTTACGCCTTTATTTCCCGAAGCGGATAAGGCATCCTTATAATTGAGAGAAGAATATTCAACTCTGATCAGTATATCACCTTCTGGAAGTTCATCAATTGACTTTTGATCAATATTATTTTCAAACTCGCCTTTATTATTTTCTGATGTAATTAGAGCTCTAAAATTCATTATTTTTTATTTAGATTTTTTAGTATTCCAATAGGGCTTTCTTTTTTCAAAAAAGGAAGCAAACCCTTCACGACCTTCGGGATGTAACATACAATCAGAAAATAATTTAGCAGCTTCCTCAGGATTGATGGACTGGTTTTCTAAAATAATTTTTTTTGTTGCTGCAATTGCATTCGGGCTACATTTTTTTACCCGTTCTTTCATATTTTTTATATGAGAATTTAACTCTTTGTTATCATTTGCAATAAAGTCTGCCATACCCATTTCAAATGCCTCTTGTCCATTAAATGAACTTCCCAATAACATCAATTTTCTAGCTTGGGAAAAACCTAAACGGTTTAAAACGTAGGGGGCAATTTGAGCTGGTGTTAAACCTATCCTTGTCTCTGTAAGGGCGTAACGAGCATTAGCCATCGTGATTAGAATATCTGTTGCGCACGCAATTCCAAAAGCGCCAGCTATTCCAACGCCTTCAACTACCGATATAGTAAACTGGGGAGCTTTATTAATTTGTTTAAAAACAGATCCAGCCTGAAGACTCATTTTAGTTGCTAATTCATGAGCATTTTTTTTTGAAGATGTTATCTTTTTAGCTTCTGCTAGATCTAATCCAGCGCAAAAAACATTGCCTTTTCCCCTAAAAAGAATTCCTCTAATAGACTGATCTTCATTTATGGCAGATAAAGTAGAACTGATATCATATAGTAAACTATCAGATAAAGCATTACGTTTTTTGGGGCGAGTAAGCCAATTATCATCAAGTTCAAGGATACAATTTTCTGTTTTAGGTAGTTTTGTCATATTTGTTTTTTCATTTAATACTAGAGTTTCCGATTTAATTTGTTTTTATTTTAAAAAATTTAATCTTTTGATTTTTGTAATCTTTTTGATGCATAAATATTTCAGATAGAATTATTTCATTTTTATTTCTTCAATTATATCAGATGAGACTGGGATAGGATATTCAAGAAGCTGTTGAGCGTAAGCCTTACCCTGTGGATCGATATTTAAACTTGCCATTCCGCCACCGCCAAGCGAATTCTTCAATAAAAAATTAATTCCATTAATTCCTGGAACTATCCATTTTAATACAGAGCCTTTTAACACAGTGCTAAAATATTTTGATATAGAATCAGGATTTAAAGCGTTATCAATAAAGGGGAAATAATGAGCTTTCCTTGCAATTACGCCAATATTTGCATGGTCACCTTTATCACCACTACGCGCATAAGCAAGGTTTACTAACTGAGTAGAAAATTTTGTATCAAAAACTTTAGTTGGTGGAGTATCTCTTTTTTCTTTTATTGGTTTATAACTATTAATTGCTTTGACCTCTATTGGAATTGTTTTTTCATCAATCTCTACCTTTATTTTAACCTTATTCTTGGAATACAGAAAAGAAAACAGATGAATAGATGGAGATACTGAAGGTCGACCACCAAGATAGTTAATAACTCCTGGTGTCATTCCTGTTGTAGCTTGAGCCATTTCTTTTGATAAATAAGTTAAAGCTCTTTTGTCTGGGTGACGAGCAACAAGCCTTAAAACAATCTCTCTAGTACTAAATTTAGATTCTTTTTCTCCATAAATTGAATCAGATCCAAGTAAGTCATAAGAAGTCTTTGTAAACGGATCTAGATTTTGTTCTTTAAGAATTCGGGAACATTTTTTCAGTATTGCTTTGGCAATAATTTCTCCCTTCATCTTTGCATTTTTTCCTCCTATTACTAATGTTCCAGCGACATGGTATCCATTCATATATGTTGCTGATACTTTATAATAATTTGTTGGTGGAAAGCCTTTTGCTCCTTGAACCATTACTTGATTTGAGCCTAAATCATTTATTGTTACCTTTGTAAAATCACATATTACATCAGGCAATATATATTCTCTAGGGTTACCTATTTCATATAGAAATTGTTCAGCTACTGTTCCAAACGTAACCATACCTCCAGTGTTTTTTGGTTTAGATACAATGAAATCTCCATTTTGGAATACATCAACAAAAGGAAACCCCATATCGTCGAATCTTTTTATATTTCTCCAATCAGTAAAATTTCCTCCTGTACATTGTGCACCACATTCAATAATATGCCCTGCAAGACTTCCACTAGAAAGGAGATCATAATCTGATTCTTTCCATTGAAATTCATACATTAAAGGGCCTAGAACGAGAGCACTGTCAACACATCTCCCAGTTATTATAATATCTGCATTTTTTTCAAGAGCTTTTACAATTCCCGACGCTCCAAGGTATGAATTTATACTTAGACATGAATCGGGAAGGGGTTTTTTACTCTCCATTTCTATTATGCTTTCTTTCTTTAGAATGGAGATTTTTGATGTAAGATTATCTCCATTTATTACAGCAATATTTAATTTAATGCCTAACTTTTTTGCTTGGTTTTCTAAGATTACTTTACAAGCATTTGGATTTATGCCACCAGCATTTGAGATTATTTTTATATTTTTTTCTTTGATGTTTACTAAAAGGGGTTCAATCTGATCTACGAAATCAGTAGCATATCCTAATTTAGGATTTTTTATTTTTGCTGCTGCAAGAATTGACATACTAACTTCTGCAAGAAAATCAAATACAAGATAATCAAGATCTCCTTTTTGTACAAGTTGCTTTGCAGCTGTTGAAGTATCACCCCAAAATGCAGATGCACATCCAATCCTAATTTTTTTTTTATTATCCATTTGTTTTTAATTTTTTATTATTTTCAAAGATTCGCCAAGTCGTCTCATTATTAAAGTTGCTGATTCAATATTTCTTATATTATGAACACTTTTTCCAGCTGAGTAGTATTGTTTTTCCTTTTGAAGATTTTTTGGATCTTTCTTATTTGATAAATATTTTAATCTAATAAAAGAATTAAAATTTAGTATTAATCTAGCATAATGCTTAAACCTACTATTCAGTAACTTTTTCATAAACCAGGAATTATCAGCTCTGAAATTTTTAGATTTAATTACGGAAATAGGTATACCAGTAAGTCTAGTAGTTGAGGCGATATCATCCTCAGAAGAACTTACAATGGCATCTTTCCAATCTTTAGATGTGTTACACTCGGTGGTTGCAATAAAACGTGTTCCCATTTGAACTCCATCATAACCTACTTTCATAGCATTTAATAATTCTTTTCTATTTCCAATTCCGCCAGCACAGATTAAAGGTAATTTTAAATCATATAACTCATTATAAATCTTTTCCATTGATTGAGGCCCGAGATGTCCCCCCGCCCGATCATTTACGCATATTAGACCATCTACTCCGCAATCTTGACCCTTTTTTGCCCAGTGCCGGTTAGTTACATCATGATAAACATAACCCTTGACCTGATGTACTCTTTTACATACCCAATCTGGTTTCCCAAGCGAAGTAACAAAAAAACGGATATCTTCTTCAAGCGCGATATCAATCCATTTAGACATACGATCAATGTATTTTTTACTTCCTTTTTCAATAAGCGCATTAAAGCCTATTGGTTTATCAGTGAGTGATCGAATGTGTTTAATACCTTCTCGTAGATCATATCCATGAACAAATGTTAGGCTAACAGGTTGCAGAATTGCCATACCACCTCCTTCAGATGCAGCTGCTACAAGCTCAGGATTAGAGCATGGATACATTGCACCACAGATGATTGGGAATTCAACTTTAGCTTGTTTAGTGAAACGATTTCCCATTTTTTGCCTTTTTACTTTATCATGATATATCAATTATTGTATAACCATCTAATTTTTTATCTCCGTATTGATTTTCAACCTTCAATTGAATTTTCAATAGTTCCTTAGAGTCATTTTTTTGTATATCAATCACACGACCAGTGCATAATAAAGTATCCCCAATATTAACCATAGATGAGAATTTTACTCCGTATTCCAAAATATTATTTTGTTCAATATTTTTAGTTAATGTTCGACCTAGGTAGGCCATAATTAACATACCATGGGCTATAATACCATCAAGACCAATTTGTTTTGCATAATCATAATCAATATGGATTGGGTTATGGTCGCCAGATGCTTTAGCGTAAAGAGAAAGACAATTTTGGGAAATAGACTCTATCTCCATACTTGGTAATTTATTACCCACTCTTGCAGATTTATAGTCCCATTTATTCATAATACTACCTAACTACCATTGTAGATAATGATTCTGCAACTAGGATACTTTTTTGATTATAATATTTTGATTCAAAATCAAAAAATTGTAGGGCTCCATTATTTTTATCAAACATATTAACAATCTGGCCTTCCATTTTGATGATGTCACCAGAAAAAACTGGTTTGTAGTACTTATAAATTTGACCAGCGTGAAGTATTTTACCCAAATCAATAGAAAGATCACTAAGATACTCAAATGGATTATCCTGCTCATGAATTACTACTGTAA
This sequence comes from uncultured bacterium, assembly GCA_964561495.1. Lineage (GTDB taxonomy): Bacteria > Fidelibacterota > Marinisomatia > Marinisomatales > UBA1611 > CAZLPW01. Next base: position 14,656 of record CAZLPW010000014.1, read on the forward strand.
GAAAAGTGGGGGGGGCGATAAGAGAAGGGTAGCCTTTAGCTTTTGCTATGGCTTCATCAAAATAAATGGGATCTGTTTGCCCAGTAGCTTTAGCAAAAAGCATTAATCTTTTTTTTTCAATATGAAAATTTATAGGTTGATATTTTTTATTAATTAATGATCTATTTAACATTCAACAACTCTTTATTAAAAAGTTTTTCCTGATTTGGCCAATTGCTGAAGTAGTTTGGGCGGCGCAAAGCGGTCACCGTATTTATCAGCTAATTTTTCTGCTTGATCTATAAATTTAGAAATACCATAATCATTTACAAATTTTAGAGTGCCGCCCTTTGCTTTTGGAAATCCCCAACCTAATATACTACCTATATTAGCATCAGAAACTGACTCTATTACACCTTCTTCATAACAGCGAATTGCTTCTATTGCCTGGGAGAAATAAAATCGATCTATCATTTCTCTCTTAGATAATTGTTTCTTTGAAAGAGGGAAATATTTTTTTATATCAGTCCAAAGAAATTTTCTCCCATGTTTTGGATATTCATAGAAACCCCCTATCCCTGAGCGCCCAGTCCTGTTTACTTTTTTAATCATTAGATCAATTACTTTATCCGAATTAAACTTTGTCATTTTATGAATTTTTTCTTTATTCTCCTGATATTTTTGTTTTCTTATGTTTGCAATTAGATTGATATTTATTTCATCAATTATTGCTAGTGGACCTACGGGATATCCAGCGTTTATTGCGGAGTTTTCAATTGATTCTATTTTTTGTCCCTCATAAATCATTTCTAAACCTTCATTGGTATATCTTTCAAATACACGGGTTGTGTAAAAACCAGGACTATCGTTTACTACAATTGGAGTTTTTTTAATTTTTTTTGCGTAATCAAGAGCTTTTAAAAGAGCCATTTGGCTTGTTTTTTTACCTTTTATTATTTCTACTAGTTTCATCCTATGGACAGGCGAAAAAAAATGAATTCCTATAAAATTATCAGGTTTACGAGATTTTTTTGCTAGAGTAGTAATTGGTATGGTTGATGTATTTGAAGCAAAGATACTTTCTTTATTTATATATTTTTCAGCCTGAATAGTTACTCTGCCTTTCAAATCTCGATCTTCATAAACTGCTTCAATTATTAAATCACATCCAGCAAGTTTACTAAAGTCATTTGTAGCAGTAATTTTATTTAATATTTTTTTCATTTTTTCTTTAGTTAATAGACCTTTTTTTAATTTACCTAGCAATATCAATTCTATTTTGCTAAGTCCCACATCAGCAGTTTTTTGTGTTCTATCTACCATCACAGTTTTGATACCAACAAGAGCAGTTACATAGGCTATACCATGTCCCATTAGGCCAGAACCTAATATGCCAACTTTATTTATATCTTTTATATTGGCTTTTTTAGGCTTTTTTTTATCTTTCTTTATATTATCCATTTAACCTCAGCAAGTCTACATTATATTTTTAAATATTTTTGCAAACCCAATATAAAGAAAAGTTATGACCTATGCGTTTACCATTCCACTCTTTAGGAAGAAGTATGCTTTTACCTCCTTTGAGAGTTGTTATTTGAGGATCAAAATCCATTTCGTTAAAGATTCCATCTTGCTCTTTTTTTGTTTTCCATTGAGTAAAATTTACTTTTTCATCAATTGTATAATGGTCTTTTTTAAATTTATTACAGCCTGAAACTTTTTTGTTGTATTCTCCTAATGAAGCAGCAACACTATGAACAGTGATTGGTATTTTCAAGTCCCACTGTTCAGATAGTAATGCTGTTATTACCCCGCCCATACTATGACCTATTATCCATATTGAATCCAAATAATTATGTTCATCTATAAATGGCTCTAATTGTTCGTGAAGGTAATTTGTTGACTTTTCAATACAATTAGTCCAATCGTATTTAAAAAACCAAATGGGGATGTTTTTTTCTGAAATTATAGTTAATGGTTTTACCCATTCATGGCCTTTTGCTTTCCATCTTTCTGGATAATATCCATGAACGGCAATAATACCATAGCTTGAATCTTTTATAGTAACGCCATTAAGCCTATGAAACCCATTAGACCTTTGGACGAGATAATTATCATCCTGATCTTTATGTTCGTAAAGATAATTTAATTCTAAGGGTTCATAATCCGTTTTTTTACAACCTGATAAAATGTATAAAAAGATAAGATTAAGTAAACCTATCAATTTGATTTTTTTCAAATTCAATATTCTTTATTTATTCTAATAACAAATATAGATCTCAAATTAAAAAAATAAACCAATTTAAATAAAGTAACGAAGAATGAGGCAGGTAATTTATTTTAAACCAATCTCTTTGAGCCGTTCATTCAAATAAGCCTTTGCTGTATATTTTTTTGATAAAATAATCTCATCCCTTGGATGAAGGAATAATGGCATCGAAAAACGACTCTCATTTTTAATATTGTTTCCAGGGTTAACTACCTGATGGGTTGTTGATGGATAATAACCGTCCGAAGCTTCTTGAAGCATATCACCTACATTTATTGCTAAATGTCCTAGATCGCAAGAAATATCATGCCACATGCCTTTATTATCTTTAACCTGCAGACCAGGTTGTGTCCCCGCAACTAGCAATGTTATTAAATTAATGTCTTGATGGGGAGATCCTCTTATCTCTCCTTTTTTTTCGGTCCCATCAAGAGGCGGATAGTGAATTATTCTTAATAAATTACGATTGCCACCATTAATCATCTCAGGTAGTGGAGTAGAAAAAAGTGATTTTACATTTTTAGGCGTTTGATTTTGAATCCATCCTAAAAGAATAGACGTTAATTCTAATAGTTGATCATATAAGGTTAAAGTAGCAGTTCCTAGTTCTTTTGGATATTTCCCCCAGGGGTAGAAGTGAAAAAACTCTTTGAGATCTTTCAAAGAATAATCTTTTGCATTTTCTGTTTTAAAAGGGAAATAGCCATCTTGTTTTAAAGGATCAAAGATATATTTATCTTTCTTACTATTATTGAAAAACGATTTCCAATCTGCATAACGGTCTTAATAAGATTAATATCTACGGGATGGTTGGTAAGCACACTAAACCCCGTTTCATGAAGAGAATTGGTAAATTTATCAGGCGCATTTAAGTCTTTAAAATCAACTTTTTGAACGTCCATATATGAAAATTTAGATCAATTATTTATATCAATCAATTGAATGCCTGCTTCTTTAGATCGTGTAATAATTTGTTCATCACGATAAAATTCATCGAAATAGATTGAATTTATTCCTGCGTTAGCAATTAACTTAAAACAATTATAACATGGAGAGGCCGTGACATATATTTCTGCTGATTTGATTTTTACACCATTTTTAGCAGCTTGAACTATTGCATTTGCTTCGGCGTGGGTTGTTCTAACGCAGTGTCCATCTACCATTTCATGTCCTACTTCATCACAATGGGAGAGGCCTTTTATGCTACCATTATAGCCAGTTGAAAGGATTGTTTTCTCCCTCACAATAACAGCTCCAACATGTTTTCTATCACAAGTGGAACGAGTAGCAACCTCTTTAGCAATATTCATAAAGTAGTCTTCCCAACTTAAGCGACTTTTTGATATTTTCATTCTTTTTTTCTACTAAAAATTTTTACTGCGTATTTTGGTTCTCCATAATATATCTTATCAGCAACCTGTGCAATTTCAGCTGTTATAATAAGATAAGCCCAAGTGGGAACCACTACACTTGAGCACCCTTTAATAATCACTTTTTCTCCATCAAATTTATTTAGGTTTAACTTTTTTACCTGATCACGAAATGATTTCTCGCGGATAATTCCATTATCCAAAAAATCATCTAACAAAATTGTTTGCATTTAAAAATAAGTTCTAATTTTTAATAGTGATTCACAAAATTTATCAATATCCTTTTCATAATTATAAATATAAATACTTATCCTTGCAATAGAGCTTTCTTTTAAGCTTGATAGTAGTGGTTGTGCGCAGTGATGACCAACTCTGATTGCGATATTGTCTTCATTTAAGAATTGCGCTAGGTCATGTGGATGAATCCCATCAAGATTAAAACTTATAACACCAATTCTCTCCGTTGAAGATCCAAAAATATTAAAGCCATTAATCTGAGATAATTTTTCAATAGCATATTTTGTAAGATCTTTTTCGTGATTTGAAATATTATCAATTCCTATTGAATTTATATAATCAATGGCAGTTCCGAGACCAACTGCTTGAACGAAGTTAGGTGTTCCTGCCTCAAATTTATATGGAACTTGATTCCATGTTGAAGATTCCATTGAAACACTTTCAATCATTTCACCACCACCCATAAAAGGGTCCATTGATTCAAGCAACTTTATTTTACCCCAAAGTACACCAATACCAGTTGGGCCTAGCATTTTGTGCCCTGAAAACGTGTAAAAATCGCAGTCTAAGTTATTTACATTAACAAGCTGATGTGGTGCAGCCTGAGCTCCATCTACTATAAACAATGCACCTATTTTATGACATAATTGAGCAATTTTTTTTATTGGGTTAACTATTCCTAAAACATTAGATACATGAGTGATAGAAACAATTTTTGTTGATGGTTTAAAGTATTTTTCTGGGTTAGATAGATCAAGTTCACCATTCTCAGATAGTGGAATAAACGAGAGTGTTGCTCCAGTTCTTTTGGCAGCTAATTGCCAGGGAACAAGGTTTGAATGGTGTTCCATTTCTGAAATCAGTATTTCATCTCCAGGTTTTAATGTATTGCCAAGTGATTGAGCAAGAAGATTAATTGATTCTGTGGTTCCACTGGTAAAGATAATTTCTTTTTCTGAATTTGCATTAATGAATGATGAAATTTTTTTCCGAGCATTTTCAAATTTTTTTGTTGCTATACTACCAAGTGAATATATAGATCTGTGAACATTTGCGTTTGTTTCAGAGTACATTGAGTTAATAGAGTCCAACACAACTTTTGGTTTTTGAGTTGTTGAAGCACTATCTAAATAAACAAGGTTTGAATCATTAAAGATTGGAAAATCTTTTTTTATTTTATTTGCGGAAAATTTCATTTATAACATTCCAAGTTCTAATTGTGCTTCTTCACTCATCATATCTCGGTTCCACATTGGCTCCCAAACAAGTTCAACTAGAACATTTTCTACCTCATTTATTCCATTTACCTTTCGTTCAACTTCATCTGCGATTACAGGACCCATTCCACAACCAGGGGCTGTAAGGGTCATCTTCACTTCGATATTTTTGCCTTTCTTTCCTTCGCTGATATTTAGATCGTAAATTAGTCCTAGTTCAACAATATTTACAGGTATCTCAGGATCATAGCATGTTTTTAGTTGATCCCAAATTTGTTTTTCGATATCGCCAGATGGAGTAACAGTATTCTCTTTTTTTATTTCAATCCCTAATGCATCTGCATTTTCTGCGCGAATTTGAACCATATTCCCATTAATGAGAACTGTATAGTTACCACCTAATGCTTGAGTTATTCTTACTAAATTTCCTTCAAGCAACTTTACTTCATCACCAGAGGGAACCATATATGCATTAACATCACGAATTAGTCTAATTGAATCAGAGCTGGAATCCTTCATTTTACAATACTTTTAATTTTTTCAACAGCGCTAGAAAAACCATTGGTTCTTTGGCTTGTGATTGTTTTTTCAAGTCCCACAGCACAAAGGATACCATCACTATTAATTGCGAGAATATCTTTGGTAGGTTGATTGGTGAATATTTTTTCTAGTATCAATAATAATCCTTTTACAATCAAAGAATCGGAATCTGTTTTAAACGTATAAGTTTCATCCCCATTGATATTGCCAACTACCCAAGCCTGAGATGTACATCCGTTGATTTTGTTTATATCTATTTTTTCAGAATCATTAAGTTTATCTGATTCCTTTGCCATATCCATTAATTGAACAAACTTATCTTTAGGATCTTCGAAAAGTAGGAAGATTTCTCTTAGGCTATTTAGTTCTTCTTGGATACTCATTGATTATTCTTATTGATCCATTGGTCAAAATAATGGGTTATATAGTCATGAATATTGGTATTTTTAATAATTTCAATTATTTCTGAAGCAAAACCACCTACTAATAATGATATTGCTGATATTTGATCTATACCTCGAGAACGAATATAGAAGAGTGCATCTGATTCAAGAGCACCTGTTGATGACCCATGGGAGCATTTTACATCGTCTGTATAGATTTCTAGTTGAGGATTAGACTTCATGAGAGCCTCTTTAGAAAGCAATAGATTTTTATTTGATTGCCTAGAGTCAGTTTTTTCTGCACTAGCCTGAACAATAGAACGTCCATTGAATACACCAGATGATTTGTCTTTTAATATGGATTTAAAATTTTGCGAACTGCTACAGTGAGCGGCTTGGTGATTTGTGATAATATGGGCATCAAGATGTTGAGTATTATTTGATAGGCTTAAACCATTTAAAGCGCAGTTTGCACCTTCCCCAATTAGATCTGCATAGAGATTAATTCTGCCTAATTTAGATCCAAAAGCAAATTGAATAAATGAGTAATCTGAGTTTGCCTCTTGTCGGATATGTAGATTTTTAATATTAATTGTTGTTTTGGAGTTGTTTTGAATTCTAACGTGATCAAGTTTTGCATTATTACCAACGTTGATAATAATCGATCCATTGTAAAAGTATTCATCACATTTTCCTACATGATGTTCTATCAGGTTTAATGAACTCGAGGCCTCAAGTTCAATATAAATTCTTGGAAATATCATCAGTCTTTCTTCGCCTGAACAAATAAATAGTATTCTTAAGGGTGTATCAATATTAGTTCCTTTTTTAACTGTCAAATATAAGTCACTATCCATAAACGCTGTATTTAACAGATCAAAAGATGATTTTTTAGGTTGATTTGTATTCCATTTATTATGTTTCATGTAATCTATATTTGAAAGAAGTTTGATGCTTTTAGGAATTGAAGAAAGTTCTTTTTGAAAATGCCCATTATAAATAACTATAGTGTAGAATGATTCAAGAGCGTAATTAGCAATATTATAATCCCTTTTAGGTGTGTCTTGGAATTCTGATATCCTGAAATTACCTTTATTGATAATCGATAAATCTGTGAATTGCCAATCTTCTAATTTTTTATTGGGAAGACCTTTCTCCAAAAAGGCATCAAAGGCTTTTTTTCTTATAGGGTGATTTTTTTTTGAAAATGATTCTTTAGAAATTATTTTTTCAAACTCATTTTGTAGGTAATCAGGTATCATGATTCAAGCCAGTGATAGCCTTTTTCTTCGAGCTCCAATGCGAGCTCTTTATCTCCTGATCTAACAAATTTTCCATCAATCAAAACATGGACTATATCGGGCTCTATATATTTTAATAATCGTTGATAGTGTGTTATGACAAGGAATGAACGATTAGAACTACGATACTTATTTATTCCATTTGCAATAATTTTCAATGCATCAATATCTAAGCCAGAATCTGTTTCATCCATGATTACTAGTTCTGGTTCAAGGGTTATCATTTGGAGAATTTCATTTCGCTTTTTTTCACCACCTGAAAAACCTTCATTAACAGAACGTTGTAAATACGAGGTGTCCATATCTAGTTCAGCTAACTTTTTTTTAACTATTTTTAAAAATTCAGCTGCATCGACTTCTTTTTTCCCAGAATTTTTTAATTTTGCGTTCAAAGCAGCTTTCAAGAAATATGTGTTGTTAACTCCAGGCATTACGACTGGATATTGAAATGACATAAATATACCTGCCAAAGCACGTTCTTCAGGTGATAATTCAATAATAGATTTATTTTTATATTTAATATCACCTTTTGATATTTTGTATCCGTCCTTACCCGTTATCACATTTGAAAGCGTACTTTTTCCTGAACCATTGCGTCCCATAACTGCATGCATTTCACCTGGTTTAATGTAGAGGTTTAGCCCTTTTAGTATTTCTTTATCATCAACCCCTGCATGGAGATTTTTTATATCTAGCATAGTTGGTTCACTCTATTAACCAACGCTACCTTCTAGGGTAACTTCCATAAGTTTTGTAGCTTCAACAGCGAACTCCATTGGTAATTCATTGAAAACCTCCTTACAGAAACCGTTGACTATCATTGAGACTGCATCATCAGTGGAAATACCTCTTTGATTGCAATAAAACAATTGATCCTCTCCAATATTTGAGGTCGTCGCTTCATGCTCCATTTGTGCTGAGGGGTTTCGTACATCAATATAAGGGAATGTATGCGCTCCACAATCGCTTCCGATTAGTATAGAATCACACTGGGAGAAATTTCTAGCATTTTTGGCGCCCCTCATTATTTTCACCTCGCCTCTGTATGTTTGTTGACCTTTTCCTGCAGAAATACCTTTGGAAATAATAGTACTCTTTGTGTTTTTACCTAGGTGTATCATTTTAGTGCCTGTATCAGCCTGTTGATGATTATTTGTAACAGCTACAGAATAAAATTCTCCTACTGAGTTATCACCTTTAAGAATGCAAGATGGATACTTCCAGGTAATGGCGGAGCCAGTTTCAACTTGAGTCCAGGATATTCTAGAATTTTCTTCAAGGCAGGTTCCTCTTTTGGTTACAAAATTATAAATACCACCTTTACCTGTTTCAGGATGTCCAGGATACCAATTTTGAACAGTCGAATATTTTATGGTTGCATTTTTATGAGCCACTAGTTCTACAACAGCAGCATGTAATTGATTTTCATCTCTCATTGGCGCGGTACATCCTTCAAGATAGCTTACGTGGCTATCTTCATCAGCGATAATGAGGGTTCTCTCAAACTGTCCTGTGTTAGCTTCGTTTATCCTAAAGTAAGTTGAAAGTTCCATGGGGCACTGGACTCCTTTAGGAATATATACAAATGAACCATCTGTAAAAACAGCTGAGTTCAAGGATGCAAAATAATTATCGGTAAATGGGACAACACTACCCAAATATTGTTTGATTAAGTTGGGATGATTTTGAACTGCTTCAGAGAAACTACAAAATATAACACCTGCCTTTTTTAATTCTTCTTTGAATGTAGTGGCAATTGATACACTATCAAAAACAGCATCAACTGCAACACCAGATAACATTTTTTGTTCTTCAATGGGTATACCAAGCTTATTATAAGTTTCAAGTAATTCTGGATCAACTTCATCTAAACTAGACAATTTTTTCTTTTTAGGAGCTGAAAAATAACTTATTGATTGATAATCTATATTTGGATATTGAATCTTTGCCCAATTGGGATCCATTTTTTTAAGCCAGTAATTGTATGCTTTCAATCGCCAGTCTAGCAACCATTTTGGTTCATTTTTTTTTCTTGATATGGTTTTTATAACGTTTTCATCAAGACCAGCTGGTAATGTCTCTGATTCAATATCAGTAACAAAACCATATTCGTAATCTTTTTTAAGATTTGATTCAATTATTTTTTTATCTTTGGACATATTATATTATATTTTTATTTTAGGCGGAAAAACTAGTTCCGCACCCACAGGTGCGTTCAGCATTTGGATTTTTTATTTTGAAACCGCCATTTAAAAGATCATCGGAATAGTCTATCTCAACATCTTTAAGATAAAGCCAACTTTTTAGATCACATATTATTGTTAAACCATTTGATTCAAAAATTTTATCAAACTCATGTTTTTGTTTTTCAAAATCCATTTTATAAGTCATCCCTGAGCACCCTCCGCCTTCAACAGACATCCTCAAAAAGTGGTTAGTTTTACCATCTGAGGACATTACTGATTTTAATCGTTCAACGGCAGCCTGAGTCGCGGTTATGGTGGCATTTTTGAATTCTTTTTGTTGTTGCTCAAGGTATTCTTTATTGATTGATTTATTCATTTATTCCCACTCCATATCAATTTTTGGTTTGGTTTTAGAGGATCTGATTGTATCAAACCCTAATTTTTTTCGTGCATCATCATTCATCATTTCTGGTTTCCATGGAGGATCAAACGTAACTGAAACATTAACGATATCAACTCTATCAATAGAAGATACTTTTGTTTTTATATCATTTGCCATTTGTTGACCCATCGTACATCCAGGTGTTGTAAGAGACATTGTAATATCAATTAAAGATTTTCCATTTGTTGATTTAGATATATCAATTTGATAGATAAGTCCAAGGTTCCATAAATCAACAGGTATTTCTGGATCATAACATTCTTTAAGTAATTCGATAATCTGGTTCTTAAGTGTCATAATTAATACGTTATATCAGATAATTTAAGCTTGTTGAACATATCTCGAATGTTATCATTGATACGATTTATTGGTATGCGAATATTGCAATTATTTAATTGTTCGCAATTAGATTCAAAATAACAATCCATTAAACCTAAAGGGCCTTCAAGGATTTCAAAAAAATTTGTCATTTTTATGTTACTGGATTTTTTTGTTGATCTGTATCCACCAGTAGGTCCTTGAATAGATTTGACAATATTGTGTTTTCCCAATTGTTGTAAGATTTTGGCCAATAACTCTCTGGGGATGGAGTATTTTTCAGAGATTTCTTTAACAGAAACGGTTTTATTTTTACCTTCATTTTGTAGATGTCTCATTGCAATTAATGCATACTCTACTTTTCGCGTGATTTTTAACATATATTTAAACTCTCCCAGCCGATAAATTAAAATTATATATGTTATTATATCAAATATTATATACGATTATTTTAATCGTATATAATATAGTTATTGAACTATTATTTGAGTAATCGAATTAATGTATTTTTCTGTGTTTTAATCTTACCAATAATTGATACTTCTATATTAGAATATTTTATAAATCTATGTGCTTCATCTGGAGGCATAGAAACTAATAATCCACCAGAAGTTTGTGCATCAGAAACTAAGAGTTGATCTCTTTTAATTATATCAGGAGCATATTCAGTATATTTTTGTAAATATTCAAAATTTCTATGGCTTCCACCTGGGATGTTATCTGTATTTGCTAAGTCAAATACGCCAGAAAAAAATTTTAAGGTCGAAAAATTAATTTCGGCAGATACATTACTTGCTTCACACATTTCTTTTAAATGGCCAAGCAAACCAAAACCGCTAATATCGGTTACAGAATTAACTTTGAAATCTTTTAATTGATTTGCAGTTTCTTTATTTAATGTTTTCATAGATTGGACAGCTTCTGAAATAGATGTTGTACCTGCATTGCCTTTTTTTATTGCGGTCGCTATTATTCCAGTTCCTAATTTTTTAGACATTAATATTAAATCGCCAGGTTGGGCATTTGAGTTTTTCCATATTTTATTTTCATCAATCTGACCTGTTACGACTAATCCATATTTTGGTTCTTTATCCTTAATTGAGTGTCCACCTATAATAGATATACCAGCTTCTTTTGCTTTATCAATTCCACCCTGCAGTATTTTATTTAAGGTAATTTTTGGAAGTTCGTTTATTGGGAAAGCAACTATATTTAAGGCAAAAAGTGGTGTGCCTCCCATTGCATATATATCGGATAAGGAATTAGCGGCTGCGATTTGACCAAAATCATATGGATCATCAACAATAGGCGTAAAAAAATCTACAGTTTGGATTAAGGTGTTTCCATTTTTTAAGCGAAATGCAGCAGAATCATCTGATGATTCAAAACCCAATAGAACGGAATCATCTTTAGATTGTTTTAAATTTCCTAGTATTTCAGATAAGTCACCCGGACCAATCTTGCATGCTCAGCCAGAGCCAGTACTTAATGTGGTTAGTCTTATTTCTTCTCTTTTCATTGGTGTATATCTATATAGATGATTTTTAAATATTTAAAAATATATTTACGCTTCATCTTCAGCAAGTGTAATGAGGCCATCATTTGGTGTTATGGTGAATTTTTGATTTTTATTAGGAATTAAATTAACTCCAAATGATTTTTCTTTATTTGATTGATCTGATTGCAGTTGGATACCTAAACAAACTTCATTTCTTAATTGGGCAGCTTGGCTACATTCACCATAGGAGATATTAATTTCATTGCTCTTTTCAAAAGAGAAATAATATTTAGCGGGTTTAATATAAAGTTCACTTCCTTCAGCTTGGAATAGATCATCATATACATCTAGAGCCAGTGGTTCTTCTGAGACCTGTGCCATAATTTGAGATACAAATTGATTTGATACCATGAAGTCTTCAACTCCACTGTTAAGAATAATGTCGATATTTTCACTATCCATCACTTCTGTAATTAACTTAGGCCATTTTTCAGATCCATTTTCCCGTAGTACTTGTCGTAATCGAATTAAAAGAGAGATAACATAAGCGTCCATTTCTTCAATGGTATTTCCCCCAGGCGATAAGATTAAAATGCTATCAAAACTTTGTGGGGCAATTGTTTTTAATGTAGTAAGGTCATTCAAATCAATTTTCTGGATTCCTAATATTAAATCAGAATATTCGTTTCGCAATTCATCTAAAAATTTTTTCATTTCTTCACTAAGATTAATATCATATAAAACTATCTCAGATCCAGAAGGAACATATGTGCAAAGTTTTTCCATGATTATATTGGATTTTGTTGTCCAATTAAGGATAGCAACTCTTTGTTTTCTTAACTTAGAATCCACCTCAGGCAACTTTTTTATTTCAGGCTTATAAACAGGTTCATCAAAATAAAATATAGTAGAATCATCCTCAGCAAAAACAATCAAGTCATCTTCATCCGTAATTTTTGTATCTTCAGGTGGATTTAATTTAATATCTCCATTTGAGAAATGAATTCCCATAGGTGTGCTACTTTTAAAACGATTGATACTTTCTCCAAAAGTAAGGGGACCACCCCAACCTTTATCGGGCTGAAAGAAATAGAATTCATTCCCATCAAAACCAACCATATCGCTATATACCACCGAAAGTCCATTTCTGCTCAAAGCTAACTGAGCGATCATTCTCGAAAGGACGCTAACTTCATTTAATGCTTTAACAATACCTGTAGATATGTTTTCTGCTAATTCCCGGTCTCGGTCTGAATGGATTTCACAAACAATTGGAGGATGTTTGTCTCCCTCACATGTTGCAATAATTGACATTATTGATTTAAGAACTAATGCGTCTGCTAATTTGCAATCTTCTTTTGATTGCCAACTTGCCGCAGAATTCATAATAATTATTGATTTTGATTTTTCAGCTTGAACTTTTCTTAGATTATTAATATTGGTTACGACACCTGATCGTGTAATGATTCTGGTCGTACCGAGGTCAATGATATTATCTCTTATAACATTGTCCATTTCTTCTTTATCATTATCAGCAAGTATTACGATTGAAGCATCTTGCTCCGATTCGTTGGCTTCTATCAATTCTCGGATAATTTCGATGATACGATCTCCGAACCCTAAAATTAATGTATGACCATTTTCAAGCACCAAACTTCTTCCCCGACGCAATTCAGCAAGTTTGGCCTCAAAAACACTTGTTATAAAAGCAACCATACTTGAAAAAAGTATAAGCCCAACTAGCACTCCGATTATTGAAGTCAGTTTTGCTGCCCAATTGCTATCGCCATCTGTTTCGGCTGCGGAACCTTCCATAACAGCAACATAAACACGCCACGGAATTTCAAGCCAACTTGCTAGAGTTTCATCTGGAATAAAAATATTGGCGATTATCCTTAATATCACCATAATTAAGAAGCCCAGCGTAAATAATAATAAAAGAGCTAAAAATATAGAGGCACTTCCTTTTGACATAAAATTGTCAATAGCATATCTAATTCGCATATTTAAAGGATAAGAGAATTGTTTACTCATAATAAATCCAGATGAATTTTGTACATGATTTACGTATTAATTTTAGTAATCTTGTTATATAATCCAAAAAATAAAACTAATTAATTTCATTTCTAAAAAATGTTCATCTTGGTAGATTTAGTTTGGTTTAGAAAAAAATAATTAAAAAATTTAGTCACATTACATTTAGGCAAATATACTTTTCTAAAGGTTTAACAATTAAAAGGTAAAAGGTTTTCATGGGGAAGACATTTAAAACAATCGACGAGGCTGTAATTCGCTTTGCAGGAGATTCGGGAGATGGGATGCAATTAACTGGTGGTCGTTTCACCGAAACTACCGCTATAGTTGGCAATGATCTTAGCACATTACCAGATTTTCCAGCGGAGATTCGAGCTCCCGCTGGATCTTTGGCTGGTGTGAGCGCTTTTCAGCTTAAATTTTCTTCTAAAGATATTCATACTCCAGGTGATAAACCTGATGTTCTTGTAGCAATGAACCCAGCTGCTCTAAAAGTTCACCAAAAGGATATTATACCTGGCGGGACTATAATTATTAATACAGATGCTTTTTCAAAAAAGAATTTAAATTTTGCTGGTTATGAAACCAGCCCGCTTGAAGATGGAACTTTAGATGATTATTTTACTATTATACCTGTTGAGATGAATAAGATGGTTACAGGTGCCTGTGAGGGGATGGATCTCTCTCCAAAACTTGTACTAAGAACAAAGAATTTTTTTGCTCTTGGAATTTTATTCTATATGTATGATAGACCTATGGATGCTACGGAGGCTTGGCTTAAGAAAAAATTTGCAGGTAAGGATGCTATTATTGAGGCAAATACGCAATCGATGCATGCAGGATATAATTATGCAGATACAACCGAAATATTTACTACCCGTTTTAAGGTTGAAAAAGCATCTTTACCTCCAGGAACCTATAGAAATATTAATGGAAATTTAGCTACATCATTAGGGTTGTTAGCTGCATCTGAGAATGCAAAATTAGGTTTATTTTTGGGGAGCTATCCCATAACGCCTGCAAGTGATATTTTACACACACTCTCTTCTTGGAAACATTTTGGAGTGAAAACATTTCAAGCTGAAGATGAGATTGCTGGAGTGACATCTGCAATTGGAGCTTCCTATTCGGGTAACTTGGCAGTTACCACTACATCTGGTCCTGGAATAGCTTTAAAAGGCGAAGCTATTGGTTTAGCAATTATGACCGAATTGCCTTTGGTTGTAATAAATGTTCAAAGAGGAGGCCCTAGTACAGGGCTTCCAACTAAGACTGAACAATCTGATCTAAATCAAGCATTATATGGTCGAAATGGAGAAGCTCCAATGCCTGTAATTGCGGCTGCGACACCAGGCGATTGTTTTTATGCTGCTTATGAAGCGTGTAAAATAGCCATAAAACATATGACACCAGTGATGCTATTAACTGATGGATATCTTGCAAATGGTTCGGAACCATGGAGCATTCCTAAAACTGACGACCTCGATCCTATTAAGGTAAGTTTTACTAAGAAAAATAATTCTGATAATGAGTTTTTACCTTATTTGAGAGAGGAGAAAACTTTAGCAAGGCCTTGGGCTATACCTGGGACAAAAGGTTTAGAACATAGAGTTGGAGGTATTGAAACAGCTGAAAACACGGGGCATGTTAGTTATGATCCTGAGAATCATCACAAAATGGTTGTATTAAGGCAGGAAAAAGTAAATCGTATACAAAATGAAATTCCTGAAACATCAGTTTTTGGAGATCCTAATGGTGATCTCTTAATTTTGAGTTGGGGAGGAACCTATGGCGCTTGTCGATCTGCTGCTGAAACCTTACAAGAAGAAGATCATAAAGTGTCTCATGTTCATCTACGTTGGATTAGTCCTTTACCAAAAGATTTAGGAGAAGTTTTAATTCACTTTAAACACATACTTGTACCTGAAATTAACTTGGGACAGTTATTAAGATTAATTAGGTCTGAGTATCTTGTGGATGCGAAAGGTTTAAATCTAGTAAGAGGTCGGCCTATTGGTGCAAGTGTAATTGTCGAAACTGTAAAAGAAACATTAGGGGGAAAAAATGAGTGAAATAGAAATACCGCAGTTAACAAAAAAAGATTTTGTATCAGATCAAGCGGTTCGATGGTGCCCTGGTTGTGGAGACTATGCCATTTTAGCGCAGACTCAAAAGCAAATGCCAACCTTTGGTCGTAAGCGTGAAGAGTTTGTATTTGTATCAGGAATCGGTTGTTCCAGTCGGTTTCCATATTATATGAATACTTACGGATTTCATTCAATTCATGGTCGTGCTCCAGCAATTGCTACAGGAGTAAAGATTGCTAATCCTGATCTATCTGTATGGGTAGTCACAGGAGATGGCGATGGCCTATCAATTGGAGGAAATCATTTTATGCATGCCCTTAGAAGAAATATGGATCTAAATATTTTAATGTTCAATAATAGGATATATGGATTAACTAAAGGTCAATATTCACCTACCTCCGAAGTTGGAAAAATCACTAAAGCTACTCCCTACGGCTCTATTGATATTCCACTTAATCCTCCATCTTTGGCCCTTGGCGCGCAAGCGACATTTGTTGCTAGGACTATAGATCGTTGGCAAAAACATATGGCAGAGATGATGGAAAGATCATATAAGCATGATGGTGGCTCTTTCATAGAAATATATCAAAATTGTAATATTTTTAATGATGGTGCATTCGAGCCTTATACTAATTCAGAGAAAATGGATAATGTGATTGAATTAAAAAATAATGAACCAATGCTGTTTTCAAAAGAGACTAAAGGAATAAAACTAGAAGGTTCTAAGGCAATAGTAGTTGATATGGAAAAAAATAGTACTGATGATATTTTAATTCATGATGAAACTGATCTTGATCTTGCACATATAATAGCTAACTGGACGTCTAATCCTAATTTACCTGAGCCTATAGGTGTTATTTATTCAATAGACAAACCAACCTATAATCAAGACATGGTGGATCAGATCGATTTTGCAAAAAAGAAAAAAGGAACTGGTTCTGTGCAAGATCTTCTTAATGCTGGAGATACCTGGATTGTAAAATAATTATGACTTTACGTACTGAACGGGATAGTATTGGACCAATTGAGGTACCATCTGATAAGTATTATGGAGCACAGACTCAAAGATCATCTGAGAATTTTAAAATTGGGATTGAGCAATTTCCTCGTCAGTTCATTCGAGCATATGGGATAATAAAAAAAGCTGTTGCCAAAGTTAATCATTCATTTGGCCTTTTAGATGATAATATACAGATCGCGATTGATGATGCATCTGATGAAGTAATTAATGGTGATTTAGATGATCATTTTCCTTTAGTTGTGTGGCAAACAGGAAGTGGGACTCAAACAAATATGAATAATAATGAGGTCATTTCTAATAGAGCTATAGAAAAAATGGGTGGCGAAATTGGTAGCAAAATGCCAGTGCATCCAAATGATCATGTAAACATGTCCCAATCAACAAATGATACTTTTCCTACAGCAATAAATATTTCAGCCGTTGAAAGCGTTTATTCAAATCTTATTCCAAATTTGAAAATTTTACGTGATGCTTTGCAAAATAAATCTGAAGAGTATATGGATATTATAAAATTGGGAAGAACTCATTTACAAGATGCGACACCATTAAGTTTAGGGCAAGAATTTTCAGGCTATGTTTCTGCTTTAGATAATGGACTTAAGCGAATTGAAAATTCTTTAGAATCATGTTTGGAATTACCTATTGGAGGGACAGCTGTTGGGACAGGTATTAATACATTTGAAGGGTTTGATGAAAAAGTTTCAAAGCAAATTTCTAAAATTACTGGTCTTCCATTTCGAACCGTTTCAAATAAGTTTGAGGCCTTAGGAACACATGATAGTATGGTAGAACTCTCTGGTGCGTTAAAGGTTGTTGCTAATTCACTCTTTAAGATTGCTAATGATATCCGATGGTTATCAAGTGGTCCTCGTTCTGGTATCGGTGAATTGATTTTACCAGCGAACGAACCTGGATCATCTATTATGCCAGGCAAAATAAATCCAACTCAGTGTGAAGCCATGACCATGGTTTGTCTTCAGGTTATAGGAAATGATGTGTCAATAACCGTTGCTGGCTCAAGTGGTAATTTTGAACTTAATGTTTTTCGACCTCTAATAGCTTTTAATATTCTACAGTCAATTCAGCTGTTGGGAGATGCGTCAAAATCATTTACGGAAAATGCGATTTTAGGTTTAAAACCTAATCTTGATCGTATCCATAAAAACTTGCATGATTCTCTAATGCTTGTTACTGCTTTGAATCCCTATATTGGATATGATAAAGCTTCTGAGGTTGCAAAAAAAGCCCATAAAGAAAATATTACTCTGCGACAAGCAATTGTTGACCTTAAGTATCTATCTGGCAAAGAGTTTGATAGGTTAATAAAACCAGAAGAAATGATACATCCAAAAAAGAAAAAATAAAAATTAATATTATTTTTTTATTTTTAATGAATATACTGTTTGTTTTATCTTCAATTTTAAAGGATTAAACTGGAAATAATTATATGATGAAGGGGTTTTTAATTATTTTAAGAAATTGTTTGCTACTTGTATTTGCTGGTATTGTTTTAGGTTTGTTTTTAATAGATTATTTTTCAAAAAACCTTCCTTCGATAGAACAATTAGAAAATTATGATCCCGATTTAGTTACACAAATTATCTCTTCTGATGGAGTTGTTTTGAATGAATTGTTTGTAATGAAAAGAGTATTTGTTGAATTAGATAAAATTCCTAAGCATATGTTAAATGCCGTTATTTCATCTGAGGATAAACGATTTTACGATCATTGGGGTCTATCAATAAGAAGTCTTTTCCGCGCGATAATTGTTAATATTTCATCGTGGAATCCTTATGCCCAGGGTTTTAGTACTATTACACAGCAACTCGCAAGAAACCTATATAAATCAGTAGGCTTTGAAGATAGTTATATTCGAAAAATAAAAGAAATTATTACTGCGATTCAAATTGAAAGAACATATACAAAAGATGAAATTTTAGAAATGTATCTAAACACAGTCCATTTTGGACATGGTACTTATGGAGTAGAGGCTGCAACTAAAAGGTTTTTTGGAAAAGAATCAAATCAGCTTTATATTGATGAATCAGCTCTTTTAGTTGGGTTACTTCCTGCTCCAGCTAGTTATTCACCTATACATCATGCTGATAGAGCGCAATTGCGCAGAAATACAGTTTTAAGACTTATGCGAGATCAAGGCTATATATCAAACAGTATATATTATGAAAACCGAGTTAAGGATCTTGAGTCAGTTCAAGATCAGCCAAAACAAGGACAAGCACCCTATTTTACAGAATATGTTCGTCGAATTTTAGAAAAAGAAGATGAATCATTAGGTATAAATATTTATAGAGATGGGTTAAAAATCTATACTACACTTGATTCTAGACTTCAAAGCATTGCTGATTCTGCAGTATATACTACTATTTTAGAAGATCAAGCTAGACTAAATCGTCGTTTGTTTAAGAATAGAGAAGAATTCGAACAATTAGCATATTTAACAATTTTTTCTGAAGATACTATTATTTCTATGCTTGAGGGTAAGGGGAAATTATATAAAGAGCTTCGAGATAAATTACTTGTTCAATGTGCGTTTGTTTCTATAGATCCTAAAACAGGAGCAATATTATCAATGATAGGGGGGAGACCAGATTATCATGATCAATATAATAGATCTGTTCAAGCTCGAAGACAGCCAGGATCAGTTTTTAAGCCTTTTGTATATACTACAGCATTAGATAATGGTTACCCTGTTACTGAACAGCTATTGAATCAACCTGTAGTGTTAAATGTCCAAAATACTGATGGAACTTGGGTAAAATGGAAGCCGCAAAATTATGATGGTAGCACTGGAGGGTTAACGACCTTTAGAGAAGGCTTAAGAAAGTCATTAAATCTAATATCAGTTAGAATGGTACAGCAAGATCTTGCTCCAGCAGAAGCGGTTAAAAGGAATGCGAAGCGAATGGGCATTTCAACTGATATTCGCGCTGTGGATGCAATTGCACTTGGGACTTCAGAAGTTTACCCAATTGAAATGGTAGCTGCATATTCTGCCTTAGCCAATAATGGGGTTTATTCAAAGCCATATGCCATCACTAGGATAGAAGATCGTTATGGAAATATTTTGAAAGAATATTATCCTGATCAAAAAGAAGTATTGAGTGCAGAAACTGCTTATCTAATGACAAATCTTATGCAAACTGTTATGGATAGAGGTACGGGTGGAAGTAGTCGATGGAAGTATAATTTTAACAGGCCTGCAGCGGGTAAAACTGGTACTACACAAGGTTGGAGTGATGCTTGGTTTGTCGGTTATACTCCTCAAATTGCTGCTGGGTGTTGGTTTGGAGTTGATGATTTTTCAGTTCCTTTGGGTCCAGGACAAGATGGGACAAAAGCTGCTTTGCCAGCATGGGCGCGTTTTATGCGTGAGGCTCATGATACATTAGATTTTAAGAATATAAATTTTACAATGCCTGATGGTATAATTCAGAAAGAAATTTGTTCATTGACCAAAAAAAAGCCACAATCGGGTTGTCCATTAGAGTCAGAGGTTTTTAAAAGTGGCACAGAGCCAGCAATGACTTGTCAAGTTCATCGTGCTGGATGAACTTAAGATTCTTCTACTTCGATTTTAAAGTTTTAATTAAGCTAATTGGTGCCTGTTCTCTTACGGTATAGATAGTTAAATAAAACGAAATAATAAACATAATTAAATTGGGAAACCACATTCCTGTCCCAGCATTTAACAGATTTCTATCAGCCATTTTTTCACATCCTAATAGTAAAACATAGTAAACTAAAAAGAAAAAAAAGCTTAAACTAGTACTTACCGCGAACCCACCTCTTTTTGCCATAACCCCTAATGGTGCACCAAGCAAAACAAATAAAATACATGCAAATGGGATAGAAAATTTTTTATGAATTTCAACATTATATTTGTTACTGCTTTTTTGGTAACTTTTTAAAAGGCTGAATTCATTTTTCAATTGTCTTTCAAGGCTTCGTATTTGTCTTTCTTTTTTTCTTATTTCAATTTTCGTTAATGTACTATCATTTTCTAAAGATAATTTTTTCCCTTTAATGATTTCATTTGCAATCAATTTATTTTTTGCTTCAATACTATCACCAAAAACTCGAAAAAAAGCTCCTTTTATTCTATTTGTGACTACTTTTTCTCGATGCTTATACCCGCTTATTTTTTTTAGCATCATAGATACATTCATTTCTCTATCAGTTCTATTTGATGAATCTCTTCGGTTTAAGAGTAAGTCATCAGCAGGAATAATAATATTATGTTTTTTAAATACTATTCTTCTATAATTTGTATAATCACCAATCTCTAATTCATGGATTTCACCATCAAATAAACTTAGAAGAAAGGCATCTTTAAGTGTTGAAATATTGCCAGAATTAGCGCGGATACTTGTTTGTGATTCTTTTTTCCCTTTTGAAAATATTCGAACATCATACATGAGATTATTTGATTTTTCTCCAATGATCATACTATAGCCAGGTAAATTGTCCATGAATATTCCTGGCTCAATATTCATATCAGGTCTTTTCCTATAAATATCACCTGATAATAGTCTAGCGCGAAAATTCATCTCAGGGAGGATGAAATTATTAAAATAGATTAAAATACTAGCTACAAATAAGCCGAAAATTAAAGGTGCCCTAATAATGGATAAAAAACTAATCCCAGATGCTCTCATTGCATTTATTTCATTGTCCTCTGATAGCCTTCCAAAAGTCATGAGGGTAGCAATTAATACAGCCATCGGTACTGAAAGAGCTATTATCCAAGCTAAATTAAGAAATAAATATTCTAAAATAGTTTGAATATCCAATCCCTTTCCAAGAAATCTATCAATTGCCCTTAAGAGAAAATTGATAAATAAAATAAATACAATAATAAGGACAGAAAAAATAAATGGGAGTATTAATTCCTGAATTAAATATCTAGACACTAGTCGCATACAATAAATTACTATTAATAATTTCAACTTTTTGAATTGAAAATAATTTAAATCTAGTTAGATTATGTTAATTTCTTGTACCTAAGAATTTAATTATATAAAAAATATGGTGGGTGTAGCTCAGTTGGTTAGAGCACCTGGTTGTGGCCCAGGAGGTCG
>CAZLPW010000015.1:0-31166 GCA_964561495.1 uncultured bacterium
GGAAAGCCTGTAGGATGGCATCAGGATGGTTCATACTGGCCTCTAAAACCAATGGAGGTATTATCTGTCTGGATCGCTTGTACAAAATCAGAAAAAAACAATGCCTGTATGAGAGTGATACCAGGATCTCAAAATCTGAAAATTATGAAACCATCCGAAATGGTAAAATTGGATTTAAATCAATATGTCTTAGACTTAGCTATCGATTCAAGTAAAATAGATGATAGTAAAGCTGTAGATATAGAACTTAATCCAGGAGATATCTCGATACACAACCCTTTAATTATTCATGGCTCAAATTCAAATTATTCAAAAAATTGGCGAATCGGATTAACACTACGCTATATACCTACAACTACATTTGTGGACAAAAAAAATTGGGATTGTATACTTCTTAGAGGAGAACCTAAAGAAACTGTAAAAAATAATTATATAGATAGGCCTAGCTACAAGAAGAGTTTGCATATGCCGTTCAGAGGATGTGAAGAATAAGTATCATATCAACATAGAAATTATTCTTCACCTCTCTTTCCCCACCCCATTTTCTTTGTCAACATTTGAAAATAATTTGAATTTTTAAAATCAATAAAATTTATTTTATAATAAGACTTTGTTATTTCTATTGTTGAATTAGGTTTTAAGGTCTCGTGTATCTGACCATCAGTTATAAAAAGGATAGGGTAAGATATCTTTTCAAATTTTAGTACAATCTTTGAACCTGCTGGAATAACAAGAGGTCTTGATGTAAGAGAATGAGCTGATATCGGTGTTATAACTAAAGAATCGACTTTAGGCGTTATTATAGGTCCTCCAGCTGATAAAGAATATGCTGTTGATCCAGTAGGTGTAGCTATTATTAAACCATCAGATCTATATTTACCCACAAAATGAGAGTCGACATACATCAACACACTTAACATTCTATGAGAGTCTCCGTTACTTATTACAAAATCGTTTAACGCAAAATATTTTAACTCTTTTTTATTCTTTTTAATTCGCGATTCGACAACCATACGTTTTTCAATAAAAAAATCTTCGCTGGCAACCTGATCCAAACGTGAAATGTAATCTTGAAGTGTTACTTTTGCTAAGAAACCAAGGTCACCTAAGTGGATTCCTAAGATCGGTGTCCGACTATTCCCAACCGCTCTAGCACATGAAAGGAATGTACCATCCCCACCTAGAACAAGCATAAAATTTAATTTTTTTATTTCATTTTTAGATTTAATTATATTGAGTTTATATTTTGAACCACGTTTGTCTTTCGCAATCCGCTGAGTCAAATAAACTTGTATTTTTCTATTTTCTGACCATTTTATAATACTAGGCAATACCTTCCAAAAAATGTCCTTATCAGTATTACCCCAGATACCAAATTTTGTAATTTGATCCATTATTTTTTTCTAGCACCAAATGAACCATCACTATTCTTTGTTAGCTCTAATACCCTTTGCTCTGCGTTTTCCAATTTAGTTCGACACTTGTTTATAAGATTTATTCCTTCTTCAAAAGAGGTAAGACTTTCCTCAAGAGAAATAGTCCCAGACTCCATTTTGCTAATTATTGACTCTAGTTTGATTAAAGAATCTTCTATCGGTGTTTTGATTTTATTTTTACTCATAATTGAAATTAATTACTAGTTAGATAGTTAAGAAATCTTTTTCGCTTCCATAATTCCATCCATAGTTTTTAAATCAAACTTATCACCTTTTTTTATTTGATCTTTCGAATGAATAATTCCGCCACCCTTATCTATTGCTATACTATATCCTCTCTTTAAGACATGATTAGGGCTTAATCCGTATAAACGTTTTTCATAAGAATTCAATTGATTAACTAAATTTTTCAAAAACAAACCGCTTGATTGATATAATCGATTCCTGAAATCTTGAATTTTTTTATTTTGTAATTCAATCTTCCTTTGAGGTTTTTGAGTCATTAACATATTATAATTATAATCTAACTTTTGCCATAAGCTATGTGATTTAATAAAAAACAGTTTATTCAATTTTTCAAAAAATATATGGTATTCTTTAATGATTCCTGAAACTTTATCACTAATTATTTCTGCTGCGGCTGAAGGCGTTGGTGCCCTCATATCAGCAACTAAATCAGCAATAGTAAAATCAGTCTCATGACCTATACCTGTTATAATTGGAATTGGACACTCAAAAATAGATCTCGCTACGATTTCTTCATTAAACGACCATAGATCTTCCATTGCACCCCCACCACGCCCTAAAATAATTAAATCTACATTTCCAAATTTTACAAAATCATTAATACCTTGAACTATATCTATCCCCGACCTAGCACCCTGAACTATAGTAGAACGAAAATATATTTTAATATGAGGGGATCTTGTTTTCAAAACCTTTAAAATGTCTTGTAGGGCGGCTCCTGAACCAGAGGTTACAATTCCAATGGTTTCAGGATATCGAGGCAATTTTTTTTTCCTATCTAAACTAAATAAACCTTCTCTATCTAATTTTTTTTTTAAAAATTCGAATTTTTGAAAAAGAGTACCAACTCCTAGTTCTTCCATTAAACTGCATACCAACTGAATTTGACCTCGCTTTTCAAAAACTGATACTGAACCGAAAATTTTTACCATCGAGCCATTGGTTGGTTGAAATTTTAAGAATTGATTATGGGCCCTAAACATTACTGAACGTATTTCTGAATTTTCATCTTTTAAGGAGAAATAAATATGTCCAGATGAATCATGATAATGAAAATCAGATATTTCACCAACAACCCAGAAATTAGAATGACTGGAGCGAATGGAAGAACTTATACTATCATTCAGCTCAGATACTGTGAAGTGATTTTCTTTTTCAGAATACAAATAACGAATAAGTTTTAGTTGCCCTATACTATTAGTACAGAAAAGGCTACTAGAATTTCTTTAAGAATTATTTATTTTTCTTTTTATGTCGATTCGCACGCAAACGCTTCTTGCGTTTATGCGTGTTCATTTTTCTTTTTTTCCGTTTACTACCGCAGGGCATATAGTCCTCTTTATCTATTTATCAATTCATTAACACGGGAACGCATTAATTTACTAGGTTTAAATGTGGGAACATATCTTTCTGGTAAATAAATAGCTTCTCCAGTTCCAGGGTTCCTAGCTTTTTTTGGCATTCTGTGCTTAACACCAAATGTTCCAAAACCTCTTAGTTCAACCTTTTTATTGTCTGCTAAAGATTGGATTATAGTTGACATTATCCCATTCATAATTGTTTCGGTTTCAACTTTTGTCAGTCCAGTTGCATTTGAAACCTGATCAACTATTTCTTGTTTAGTCATAATTAACTCCCAAATACCTTTTTAATTTACTACCCTTCTTTAACCCATATAGTAAGTTTTTGCCCAGGATATATTATATTGGAATTTCTTTTCATATTATTCCAATTTCTTATTTTCCTTGATAAAGTTCCATAGTCTTCCGCAATCTGACCTAACGTATCACCGCGTTTAACCCTATATGTGATTTTATAGTGACCTTCTGGACCCCATTTTTTTTGACTAATGGTTTTTGTCTTTTTTACATCATACCCATCTTTAACCCAAATATTTAGGTTTTGGCCTTCATGAATTAAATGAGTGCCGTATTTCATGCTATTCCATCTTCTGATTTTACTTGCAAAGGTTCCATGATCTTCAGCTATTTGTCCTAAAGTATTGCCACGTTTTACCTTATAAGCTATTTTATAGTGACCAGGAGGTCCTCCATTAGCTCCAGAACCCCAAGTTCTTCCTCCTCTAACGGGAATTTTTATTTTTTGTCCAAGTGAAATTTTATGTCTGTTTCTAATTTTATTGACTCCTGCAATATCATGTATTGAAACACTATATTTCTTGGATATTGTCCACAAACTTTCTCCATATTTAACCCTATGCATAACAAACTGCGGAGCAAAACGCTCTTCATTAGGAATAGAATTCCAAGAAAGTAAAAACTGATCTTTTACACCTTGTGGAAGTTTTAATTTGTATGGCACATCTGCTGGTGTCGCAGATTGTCTTAATTCAGGATTGTAATTGCGAAGTGTTTTTGAGTCAATACCCGCGACTCGAGCTAGCACAGATAAATCTGCACTATTTTCCAAAACAACTTCTTCATAAACAAATGGCTTTACCTTTGGTATCTTAAACCCAAATGATTCGGGATCCTTAACTATAATTGCAGCTGAAAGATAATAAGGTATATAGTTTCTTGTTTCTCTGGGCAGCGAATGTAGCTGCCAAAAATCATAGGTCTGATGAACTCTAGATGCTCTAAGAACCCTTCCTTTACCACTATTATATGCAGCAAGAGATAAATACCAATTATCAAATACTTCATTCAAATCTTTTAGATAAGCGCAAGCAGCATGAGTTGCTTTGACTGGATCTCTTCTTTCATCTACATACCAGTCTCTTTTTAATCCATAGGCTTTCCCAGTCGAATAGATAAATTGCCACATCCCAGATGCATTTGCTCGGCTATATGCTTTTGGGTTCAAGCCTGATTCAATCATTGCAAGAACAAAGATCTCTTCAGGGAGCTCATGCTCTGCTAAAATGGGTAATATTAGATTTTTATATTTTTCATAACGCTCAAGCCAGATAGTGAATTGCTTCCGACCTTTATTTTGAAAATAATTTATAAATTGATCAACTTGTTTATTCCTAACCAACGGGATATGCCCATCTCTATCATCTACTACGGTATATTTTGTATCTCCCATTTCAATTTCTATTGGTTCAATTGTTTCAGTGACATCGAGCCTTACTCTTTCTGCAGTGACAGGAGCGTCTCCACTTGAAATCGTAGTTAGATTATGATTATATATATTAACAAAAGACCTTTCAAATCGTTCAAACTCTTCTTGATCTTCTAAGTTTTTTTCACCTATTTGGTCTGCTTCCATAAGAAGATCATATATCCTACTCAAGGTAAAAATAACTTCTAGAGTATCATTGTGAAAATCAGCTATAATAACATCAGAAAGTAATAGTTTAACATCGTGAAGAATTTCTGGGAATCGATTTCTAGAATCGTCAAGCTCAATTTGTCTTTTTGACTCATTTGTAGAAGGGCTAACAGTCTTGGGGGCACCAGATTCAGAATAAACCAATGAGAAAATGTATATTAATACATAGACCGTCTTAAATGATATATTAACGTAGTGACTCAAAAATGTATGTGGAATTTGAGACCGTAATTTATAAAAGTTGACAATCCTCAATCAAGAATTTCATCATCAATTTTTTTTATTAATTTTGTGGTGCTGTATCCTGGTGTTAATTCAATTGTTTTTACCTTACCACCATGCCTAATCACAAAATCAGCACCAACAATATTACTAGTTTCATAATCAGACCCTTTTACAAGTATGTGGGGCTTGATTTTTTTAATTAAATCAATAGGAGTATCCTGTTCAAAAATAATTATTGCAGAAGTTAAAGCAGTCTGGACTAGAGATTCTGCCCTAATATTCTGATTCTGATATGGTCGATTTTCTCCTTTAATGCGCTTAATGCTTTTATCAGAGTTTAAACCAACGATTAAATGATCACCAAATTTTCTTGCTGATCGAAGTAAATCTAAATGCCCCTTGTGAAGCAAATCAAAACAACCATTAGTAAAAATAATTTTATCTCCATTTTTTTTCCATATAGTAATATATTTTTCTAAATCATTAAGTTTAAGTATCATATAATTCAATTACTTTTTTTCTTATAAATTGTGGAAACTTTTTTTTGATATCTAGTTCCAACTTGTTAACTACAATCGGTTTACCAATTTTCACATGAATATTAGATCTTGTTACAGTCAAAGTTCCTTTTTTATGTAACTTATGAGAATTAATAATTGCAATAGGAACTACAGAAATACCTGATTCAATCGCAATAATTAAGCCCGCTCTTTTAAATGGTTTAATATGACCTCCCTTTGACCTGCTTCCCTCAGGAAACAACATTATTGATTTTTCACCTTTTAATAACTCGTTTTTAGCCTTTCTCATAGAGGATATAGCTTTTTCATGATTACTTCTATCAACAAAAATATGACCCCCAGCATTCATTACTAAACCCAATACAGGTATTTTTTTCACCTCAATTTTAGCAATTGGGACAAGCCAATAAGGTAAAGCATGGAATAAAATGGGCACATCAAACATTGAACCATGATTAGCACAAAAAATATAATTATCTTTTTGGTTTAGATTATCAAGTCCATCAATTTTAACTGGTATGAAAGAAAAAAATACAATTAGCTTGCCCCATATTCTAGCACAATAACCAAAGATTCTTCCTTTTTTTGATTCAAATAATGAAGCAATCGCACCAGATATTCCAAAGATTATTGTATAAATAACGGTATGTATTAAAAGCCAAAAAGCTAGTAACAATTATATTTTTTCCTGAAATTGAAGAAATTTTGAAACCTTTGGTGGGAATTGGATATTCCCAGTCTTAGTTTGATAGGTCTCAAGCAAGGCTACCATAAGACGGGGAGTAGCTAATCCAGAACCATTCAAAGTATGCAAAAAATCAACTTTCTTATCAGTACTATCCCGAAAACGGATATTGCCTCTCCTAGATTGAAATGATTCAAAGTTACTACAAGAAGATACCTCAAGCCACTTCTCCTCTCCTGGTGCCCAGACTTCAATATCATAACATTTTGCAGCCGAAAAACTTAAATCTCCAGTACATAGCTCAATCACTCTATAGTGCAAACCAAGACTTTGAAGTATCGTCTCAGCTTGTCTTGTTAGCAATTCAAGATCATCATAAGAATTTTTTGGCAAAGTAAATTTTACAAGCTCGACTTTATTGAACTGATGCAATCGAAGAAGACCATGGGTCTCTTTTCCATAAGACCCAGCTTCTCTTCTAAAGCATGGCGTATATGCTACATAATTTATGGGCAATAGTTTCTCATCTAAAATTTCATCTCGATGAATATTGGTTAGCGGAACTTCTGCAGTCGGTGCTAAATATAAATTATCGACTTCCGTGTGATACATATCATCTTCAAATTTGGGCAATTGACCTGTTGTGACCATAGATTCTTTTTTCATTAAAACAGGAGGCATAATCTCTTTATAGCCAAAATTAGAAATATGATGATTTATCATTGAATTAATTAAATTCCTTTCTAACAATGCACCTAAATGAGTATAAACTGGGAACCCAGTTCCTGATAGCTTTGCACCAGATTTAAAATCAAATAATTTTAGTTTTTTACCAATAATTGTATGATCTTTTACTTTGAATGGAAATTGAGGTTTTTCACCTCCATACCTTATGACCTGATTACCATTTGCATCTTCCCCAATAGGGACTGATGAATGAGCTAAGTTGGGAATATTATAAAGATTTTTTAATAATAATTCTTTAGTTAAATTTAATTCTTTATCTATTGTTTTTAATTTTTTTCCTAATTCCCTAGATTTTTTTATTTCATTATTAGCATCAATATTATTTTTTTTTGCATGACCAATTTTTTCAGATAATATATTTACCTCTGATCTTATCGTATTAGCTTGATGCAAAAGTCCTCTTACACCTTCATCTAAAGAAATAATTTTTGAAATATCAATGTTTGAGCCCTTACTAGAAATGATATCTTTTATTTCTTGAGGATTATTTCTCAACTTTTTTATTGAAATCATATAGCAAGTTTACTTTTTTTATAGATATTTAAATTATTATTACAATTTAAAATTTAATGGGCGTAGGCCCGGGCTCAAAGTTATTGTATTTAATACCAGAATAAAATAAACTTCGGTAATAATTGAAGGAAATCTATCGAAAGAAATGTGCTCAAAATTAAATAATTAAACTAATTTTTAAATACTTTTGATAGAGGTGAAATTTTGATTCTTCAGGGAGCACTATAATATTCATGAAATATAAACTAATTTTTCTTTGGGCTATATACGCCTTTCCTAATGCACAAAGTATTGATATAAATGCTTTGAAAGCGCTTGGTTCAACAAAATTTGGTATCGCAGAAACAAAAAACACAAAAGATATCCAAAAACAAACAAGTTTTATTCTAGATCTACCAATTGATCCTAAAACCTATATTATGGGCCCGGGCGATCAAATAAAAGTCAATATTGTATCAAGCAATGAGGTTTTTAATTACTCACTGATTGTTTCACCAACTGGTGAGGTTCTTATTCCAGCAGTTGGAATTTTAGATATTTATGGATTATCTCTAAGCGAAGCCATTAAGTCCATGAAGAAAATGGTTAGAGAATGGAATCGAAATGCAAAAATCTACATAACTCTAGAAGAAATTAGACAGTTTAAAGTTCGAGTAATTGGGCAAATAGGACAACCAGGTCTATATGATGTCACAGGTATAACTCGAATATCTGACTTATATCAAGTTATACTAAATATAGAAAATGAAATAAAAAAATTGGAGAATGAAAAAGATGATAATGAAAAACAAATTTAAACATTGCTCTGAATCAAAAATCTCAAATTTCTGACCTTTATGAAAGAAAAATAAAAAAGCCAAAAGAAGAAGATGAAAAATATCGTATAATATCAAATAGGAATTTGATATTACATCGTAATAATAAAAAACTCAGAATTGATTTAGCATTATATGGAGTTACTGGTAAAGATGAATTAAACCCATATTTGCGACAAGGAGACATCTTAGAAGTACCTTTGCGATCTCATGAAATTGGTATTTATGGTGGAATTAAAATGCCTGGAAAGTATGAATTTGTTGTAGGAGAATCACTAAATAAACTAATGCTAGTTTCTGGTGGGCTACGACCTGATGCGAATACCAATGAAATCGAAATTACAAGATACAATGGTCCTATTACAAAATTTTCATTCCCAGTTAAATATAATCAATCCAAAAATATTACTCTCAATCCTGAAGATCACATTATGGTCAAATACTCGAAACAATATAAGCGTCAAGAGGTTGTGCACATATCTGGTGAGATTACTTATCCTGGAGTCTATACTATAGAACCAGGTAGGACAACAATCGGTGATATTCTGCTGAAAGCTGGTGGATATACGGATCGCTCAGATTCATCAAAAATTACAATTAATAATCGAAGTATTTATGATATCCCTGATCGTGAATTAGAAAGAATTCTTTTGATTCCTGAAGAAAATCGAGCTTCTTCGGAAAGAGCATATATTAAAGCAAGAATGATGACTCAAAAAGGAGCTTTAGAAACTAATTCATATCTGCAAGCGCAATATGTAAGAGATTTCCTTCTAGCTAAAAACGATATTCTTTACGTACCTGAAAATTTTGAATACGTTGAAATTTTAGGTGCAATTCATCGACCAGGACGGTATCCATTTACAAATTCACAGGCTTTTAATGAATATATAAAACTCGCAGGAGGAATTACATCAAATGCAACCCGGAATAAATATGTTATTAAAGCAGGTACTGGTCAAAGACTCCGATTAAAAAACAATACAAGGATCGATACTGGTGATACAATCTTTATAGCTGAGAAAATGGAATATAATAAATGGCTTGCTCTAAAAGATGCTTTATCTACCGCAAGTTCAGTTGCAGTTCTATTGTATTATTTCGATCGCGTTTTACAAAATCAATAGTAACATGAAATTAACACCACACGAAAAAAAAATATTAGACATAGTAAATTCTGATCCTGAAGTAGTTAGTAACTCTACCAGACGTAAAAGTATTGCTAAATCATATGGATTATCTGAAAAAACGCTGAGGAATCGAATCGCAGAGCTTAAAAAAAGAGGATTAATTCAATCAGGAGGAAAAGTTAGAATAGAAGAAAAAACAAAAGCCCCATTAGTTAATTCAAAAGATGAGATCAATCTGCATGCAATTTGGGGTGCAATAAAAACAAATGGCAAAACTGTTGCTAGCCTTACAACTCTTTTAACATTTACTGGACTTTTTTATTCGCTCGTAGCCACAATATATTTCGAATCAACAATTTCAATGTACCCAGCTGGAGATATCAGCAATTCGGGTGGAAATGTATTAGGCGATTTTCAAGGCCTTGCAAAATCTTTTGGGCTTGGTGGTCTTAGCGCTGCTCCAACATATAATATTCCTGACATCATCGATAGTAGAAGGTTGAAAAAGGATATAGTATTAAGAAAATGGAAAACTAAGAAATTTCCTGATGGATCAAATCTGATTAAATATTGGGAATTAGATAAACCAAAATTATTTTCTCCCAGAAAATATATTTCTCAGTTCTTTAAATCAAACGACTTCCAATCTGACCCCATTGATGAATTAACATACGATGGAATTTTAGAATTAAATGAATTAATATCTGTTACAGAAGAAATATCTGGATTAATTACTATTTCTGTCCTCATGCAAGACCCTGATCTTGCAGCATCTATAGCTAACTACATAGCAGAGTTTGTTAAAGATTTTATTTCTTATGAACAAAAAAGAGAAGCTACCCGAAATAGAAGATTTGTCGAGAATCAGAAAACTGAAGCTAAATCCCAATTAGAAAAATCGGAAGAAAAACTTACAACATTTAGAAAAAAACACCCCGCGCAATTAGATACCCCCGAATTACAAATGATTCGGAGCCGTCTTGAATATGGGATTGAAGAAAATAGAGCCGTATATATAACACTAAGACAACAATTTGAGATTGCAAAAATTGAAGAAGCTAAAGATAATTTGCTTGTTAATATGCTTGATAATGCCGAACCAGCAGTAAAAAAAGCAAAACCTAAAAGAACAATAATAGTTATTTTATCTTTTTTGATTGGTTTGTCTTTATCTATTTTTTTTGTTATTGCCAAAGAAACAAAATAAAATCATAAAAACAAAAATACCATTGATCCAGAATCGGCTTCTAGGGAATTCAATTTATACAGGTATAGCTTTATTTTTTGTAGGTATTGTTCCTTTCATTTTTAATGTCTTTGTTGCTAGATATTTTGGAAAAGAACAATTAGGTCAGATTAATATATCACTTAGTTTTTGTTTACTAATCACCCTTTTTGTAACAAATTTTTTTGGAACAACTAGCAACAAGTTCCTGTCTGAGTATCGTGGCCGCAATGAACTTGAACCATTTAATATTGTTTTCCTTTTTTCTCTATTAGGGCCATTATTAATCAATACCGTAATTATATTTTTTATTTTTATTTTTTGGGATATAATATTAATAAGATTCTCGCTGAATGAAGGTATGATAATACCAATGATATTGTATATTTTTGGTAGAACATATTATATCGTAATAAGAAAAGTTTATTATGGTATAAACCTTGTTGCTAATTATACCTTTATCGAGATTATTGCTGATTTAATTATTTTAGTATCAATTTTTGCTATCTGCCATTTCGGATCCTCTAGTTTAATATTATATTCTTTTACTTTTGGTTATTTAATCTTTTCTCTGATTGGATTAGCTATACTCTTTTTAAAATATGAGATTATAACAACTCATTTAAAACCAACAAAAGACTTCAACTATAAAATAATATTTAATAAATATTCAAAATATGGTTTTATCACTATGATAGGCAATGCCTCTAGTGCTGGAACTAGCTATTTATCAATGTTATTTATTGGGTATTATTTATCGACCTCACAAGCAGGAATCTATTCATCAGTATTAGCAATCATAAGCATTGTCATGTTTATACCTCGATTATTCAGTCAGGTACTTTTACCAGAATTTTCTAATCTTTTTGGTTCTGGTAAAATAGAATTATTAAAAAATACTTTAATTATATCTTCATTATTTCTATCAATTATTGGTGCAGTTATTATACTGCCACTTTTTATTTTTTCGAATGAGATATTATCACTTTTTGGAAGTTCCTTTATAGATGGTAGCCAAATTTTGAGAATAATGACTCCTGCTATTTTTATAAGAATAATCTCTGTGCCTATTGTTACTTTTCTGTCATCCACTAAATATGTGATTTATCCAAATATTGGGGGAGTAATTATATTAATTACATCAGTGATCGCTTGGATAATCTTAACTCCTGTTTACAAATTAAATGGAATTGCATTTGGATATTTGATAGGAACAACTGTTGGGATTGGATACCAAATGATAGCGGGTTTAATAAAATTTAATATTTACACAAAAAAAATGAAGGCCTAGTTTATTTTGATCAAAATATCAAAAATAATTAAATATTACCTATTCTGGTTCCTTATAATTGATGCAATTAGTGGTTATACTAGAATCTATTTAGGTATAACAAACCCACTTTTTAATATTGGTTATTGGATACGAGGTCCAATTTTGGCATTATTTATCGTTTATTATTTGAATAGATTAATAAAGGGGAGAATATTTTTTGATGAACTTATCGCCATTGTTCTTTTTTTCTATTTTATAATAAATATGTTTATCAACTTTAAAATAGGACTAAATAATAGATTTATTTATGAAAATTCCCCCTACATACTAAGATTACAATTTTTAATATTCTTTTTTGTCTATATAAAAAATAGATCTACTGAATTATTTGATCTAAAGGAAAAAATTATTCTTTATAATTTTATTGTTTTTTCATCATCAATAATTATTGGTTATCTTTTTGGATTTGGACTTGAATCTTATAGATTTGAAGGAACTTCAAAAGGTATGTTTCAAGGAGGAAACTCCGCCTCAGTTCTTAACTTGATTTTTTTCTCATTTTTCATTTTAAACTATAAGTTCAGAAAAAGTATTATTGCAGTTTTAATATGTTTTTTCAACGGATTTATTATAGCATCAAAAAGTATTTTCGGGTTCTTAATACCTATTTTATTTTTAATTATGAGAAATTTCACAAATCAAAACAAACTTTTATTTTTAATTCCATCATTGTTAATAATTATGATATTTAGAGCACCTATTACAGATATAATAAATAATTCTTATCAAAAAAGATTTGGTATAAATATAGAAAAATCAATGAAAGCAGCTGAGAAGGTTGGTGGCCTATCCAAAAATCAGACTTTGAATTTAGCGACCTCTTTAACCTTTAGAAGGTCCGCATCATTGATTAACCAGATGGAAAAAACATTTTCTGATAATTTTGTTTTTATAATCGGTACAAGCTTTACTGGTCAAAATATTTTCTGGGAAAATCGTGGTGAATTCTGGTTTAAAAACGCATCAATGGACTTTTTTGACTTTTTTTTCAAATTTGGTATAATAGGAATATTTTTATTATTTATCATATTATTAAATAATTTTCGATTCTATAAATCAGGAAATTTTGGTAATAGTATTACTTTATATTTATTTATCTTATATGCTTTTTTTGGAGGTCACGTTATTGACTCGGTTACTGCAGGCTCCCTTTTTTATTATTTTCTTGCCGAAAATAATAAAAAACATTCTACTACATTAAAATGAAAACTGACAAAAGCGAAACAAACCTTATTATCTGTAATTCGTATCCAACAGATAGAAACCCAACTGCACAGATTTTTATTAAAAATATTAAGACCCAGCTAGAATCCCATGGAATAAATTCATACGTATATTATAATAAAATAATTGATATATGGCCTAACGCTACAAATTATAAATCTTTACCAGCTAATATAATAAAATATACCGTATTTATTTTGGGTTTGATTCCTTTGTGTTTTAGAATTCATCGATTTAAGACTATAAACCCTCATGGGATTATTATTAGTGGTTTTGTGGGTGCCATTTTTAAGAAATTATTTAATAAAAAACTTATCACACACATTCACGGTGGAGACATAAATCAATTTTCAACAAAAAATGGTGTCTATAAATTTTTGTATTATTTTACTCTAGAGTATTCAGATATTATTATTTCTAATAGTAATGATATAAATAATAAACTAAATGAAATAAAACCAATCGGAAAAAAGATTGTGAAAATTTACCCTGGAATCAATAATAAATTATTTCACAAATATGATTTAAACAAAAAAAGGCTTATTAAAGAGCAGTATAATATACCAAAAAAACGAATTATATTTCTATTCATTGGAAATGCTATCAAAAGAAAAGGATTAGATTTGTTTTTTAATGCAATTAACAAATTAAATAATAAAGAGACTAAAAAAACTCATATGATAATATGTTCTGAAGGACCTGAACTCAAAGAAATAAAAAATAAAGTTTATAATAATCCAAGATTAAAAAATATATTTACCTTTATAAAAAAAGTAAATCAAAATAAACTTCCTGAAATTTATGCATTAGGTGACATTTTTGTTTTCCCATCAAGAGAAGAGCCTCTTGGATTAGTTGGCATTGAAGCGCTTGCTTGCGGCCTTCCTCTTATTGGTTCTAATACAGGAGGTATAAAAGATTATTTGGTTGATAATTATAATGGTCTTTTTTTTGAACCCAAAAATGTAACCCAATTATCAAGAATAATTTCGAGTCTAATTAATAATCCAGATATAATTAAGTATTTAAAATTAAATACTGGTAAAAATTTAAATAAATTCTTAACTAATTATACATCTGTTCAATTGAAAAATATTTTTTCTAATGTATAGAAAATGAAAAATAAATATCTATTTTATATAGGCCATCCTGCACATTGGCATAATCTTAACTACCTAGCACAAAGTTTAACCAAAAAAGGTCATAGTGTTTTATTGGTTATTAGAAAAAAGGATGTAATGAATGAATTAATTAAATCTTCAAATTTAAGTTTAATTGTATTAGAAAATATTGAAAAAACGAATTCTATAATTTCTTTATTTATATCAATCCTAAAAAGATATAAAGAAATGTACGGTATAATAAAAAACAAAAAACCAACATTATTGGTGGGAACTGATTTTATTTTACCGCAACTAGGAAAGTTATTTAATATTAATTCAATTGTTATTAATGAGGACGATACAAAGGCTGTCCCTTTTTTTGCTTTATTAGCTTACCCTTTTGCTACAAGATTATTAACGCCAAAGATCTGTAATGTTGGAATTTGGAGATACAAACAAATTGCATATGATGGTTATCAAGAACTTGCTTATTTAGCACCAAATATATTTAAACCAAACTTGAACATTGTGAAAAAATATTTTTCAGTTAAAAAAAAATATTTTATTATTCGATTTTCAAGTTTAAATGCACACCATGATTATGGTAAAAAAGGCATATCTAATAAACTTGCATCACAAATAATAAATATTCTAAAAAGTTATGGAGAAATATATATTACTTCTGAAAGAAAACTTCCACCACATTTAGAAAAATATAGAGTTAACATTGATCCAAAAGACATGCACCACATTCTCAATTATGCTCATATATTTATTGGGGACAGTCAAACAATGTCTGCCGAAGCTGCTATATTAGGCACACCTTCAATCAGATTTAGTAGTTTTACTAATAAGTTAGGATATTTAAAAGAACTTCAATCAAAATATCATTTGACAATTGGTATCAATTCTAATAGACCAGATAAATTAATAAATGAAATAAAAAAAGTTATTAAAAATAAAAATATTAAATCTTTATGGATTCTAAGATCAAAAATATTGACAAATGATAAAGTTAATGTGCAAGATTTTTTTTACCAATTTTTCTTAAATTACCCAGATTAATAAAACTCATCCAAAAAAATTAGCCTAAAAATAAAAATCAAGTTTTTTTGCATTTATACTTAAATTAAAATTAACTTAGCATAACAAAGAGATTATCATTATTGTAGAAAAACGCTAATTTTTTTTAAGTAACCCTGGCTGCTAACATAGCTAACATAGACTAAGGCGTTTTTCTAATATGAAAATCTTTCATTCCAGTTATATATTTTATTTTGTCAAATAATGCATTTGGACTAAGTATAAATAGTTTAATAAATGCATAATATTAAATCAAAACTAAGATATTTATTTATCACTGATTTACTGATATTCTCAGTTATATTTTTTTTATTTTACTTTTTAAAATTTTCAACTTTTTTTCCAAGGGATAAATATCTCGTATTATTTTTTATATATTCTTTAGCCAGAATCACAATTTCAATTTATTATGATAAATATCATATTATTGTAACAACTGATTTCAAATATTCAATCCGTATAATTTTTTGGTCAACACTTTTACCGTTGCTTATAGTATCGATTTTTGTTTCATTTACAGAGCTATGGAGTACATCAAGATTGTTTTTAGTTAAGATTACATCTTTAATGGCAATTATTGAAGTTTTACTAACAATTTTCATTCCTACATATAAAAAATCTTTTGAATTGAAAAATTTCTATAAAATTAATAAATCTCCGAATACACATTTAAAAATTTTAAATTTATTATATGGTTTATTTTCACTCCTAATTATATACATATGTTTGGTTTGGTATTATAATGGTATATTTTTATATAATAATATAAATGAGAAAAATTCTCTTGTTTTAATTAGTGCTTGGGCAATTTCCACACTCATAACAAATAGATATAAAAAAACTAATTCTCTAAACCATTACTATGAATTAGCGCCATATATCAAAGCAAGTATATTAATGGTTCTCTTTACATTACTTTTTTCATATTATTTGAGATTTGATTTGAAAACAGGTGAGCTCTTATTTTTAACCAGCATATTTCATTCTATTCTGGAAACCTTTTTTTATTATCTTCTCTTTTTTGGCCAATCAAAGTATTTAGATGAAAATATAATAAAAATGAAGTCAAAAAAATCTCAAAAACAAAAATATTTGAAAGGTAACTCACCAAATTACAAAGATCATACTTCTTATTCATATAATGAAATTAAAAACCATATAAATCGAATATCATTAGATAGAAAAGTCGAAGTCCTTAACTTTTTTTCTAAATCTCTCGAAAAAAACAACTTTATTTTAGATAATTTTTCCATTATAAATACAAAATCTCTAGTTAATATTCAGATGTTACAGAATGAAAACCGTAGTTTAATAATTAACTTCCATGATCTAAATGATTTCAGACGTTTGAATTTTTATTTATTGCAAAGCTATGATAAATTAAAAAATGGTGGACTTCTTATTGGAAATTTTATTCCATTAGAAAAGTTTAGCAAACATTTAAGATCGCAAATGCCTCATTTCCTTTATGCTATATTATACCCTATCCATTTTCTTTTCCATAGAGTGTTTCCTAAACTTCCAATTACAAAACAAATTTATTTTATCATTACAAAAGGTAAAAACAGAGTTGTCTCAAAAGCTGAAGTATTCGGCAGGTTAAGTTATTGTGGATACAATATGTTGGATAATAAAATTATTGGAGACCGTATTTATTTTATATGCAAAAAAGAAAAAACGGTTTCTGTAGAAAGATTCCCTTCCTATGGCCCAATAGTAAAATTACCTAGAATAGGTTACCAAGGTGAGACTATAAATATTTATAAGTTTAGAACAATGCACCCATATAGTGAATTTATTCAAAATGATGTTTATAAAAAGAATCATTTAGATCGCTCTGGTAAACTAAAAAATGATTTTAGAGTTACTAATTGGGGTCGAGTTCTTAGAAAATATTTTATCGATGAAATTCCTCAAATATATAATTGGCTAAGAGGAGACATAAAATTAATTGGTGTTCGAGCACTTAGTCATCATTATTTTAGTTTATATCCAACAGACCTTCAAAAACTCAGAACTAACTTTAAACCAGGATTAATCCCTCCCTATTATTCTGATTTACCAAAGTCTTTTGATGAAATTATTCAAAGTGAAAGAGAATACCTTAATAAGAAACAAACCAACCCTTTTTTAACGGATGTCGCTTACTTTTTAAAAGCGTTAAACAATATTATTTTTTCTGGTGCTAGAAGCGCCTAATGTTTTATGAAATATTTTTTTTATTTTCTTACTTTCCTTATATCATCAATTTCCATTCTTGAGTCCAACAATAATTTTAAAGTTACACCATTTTTTTTTTCAAAATACAAATCAGATGGTGGAGACTGGAATTACTCAAAACATAGTATCTTAATTAATGGTATTGGGTTATCTTCCATCTACCATAATAATAACTTAGAAATCACCTCTGATTATATACAACTATTTATATTAGGTAAAAATATAAATAATGATAACTTCTTGGATTTTTCATCTGATCAATCTTTTCCTTATTTAAGAAATTCTTTAGATGCTGGAGGGTATTGGACTGAAAACGCAACA
This sequence comes from uncultured bacterium, assembly GCA_964561495.1. Taxonomy (GTDB): domain Bacteria; phylum Fidelibacterota; class Marinisomatia; order Marinisomatales; family UBA1611; genus CAZLPW01. The sequence goes on from CAZLPW010000015.1 coordinate 18,125, forward strand.
ATGAAAATATCATACAACTACAATAGCTTTAAATTAATTATTGGTAAATATGATAATCATTGGGGACCAGGGAAAAGATCAATTCACATTTCAAATAAAGCCCCTTCTTATCCAAAATTTGGTTTTCAATGGGAAATCAATAAAAAATTAACACTTAATTATTTTCACGGAATCCTCCAAAGCTCTATTATTGATTCGAATAAAAGTAAATATTACAAACACGTATGGGAAAATTCAAATTATGAAAGCAGCATAGGATCTAGAAATATTACTATTGATAGATATATAGCTGCTCACAGATTAGAATGGAAAATAAATAAAAAACTTAAACTAGTTGCAAATGAAAGCGTAGTATATGCAATGAGAGGCTTTGATTTCCATTATTTAATGGCCCTTGCCCCTTTTTTACAAATTGAGGATTATTTAGGAGATTTGGATAATATTCAAATGGGATCAGAAATATCTTATACACTTAATTCTAATAGCCAAATTTATCTTTGTTTCTATATGGATGAATTAACTCCCGAGCGCATTTTTAAAAAAAATAATCATAACTGGTTTGCATGGCAAATTGGAATAAAATTTAATAATCTAATTTATCTAAAAGACCAATTTATTATTGAATACAACTGGATAGATCATCGAGTGTATAAACATAAGTTTGAGATGAATGATTTTTATAGCCATAATCAGCCTCTTGGCTTTTGGGCTGGCCCTCATTCACAAGAATTTTTCTTAGAATACCAATTTAACCTAATAAATAATACTAATATTATTTTTTGTTATTCAAATACAAAGAGAGGGCCAGTAACTGAAGAAACCATATTCAATAAATATAATGAAATTTATGAAGTGCAACGTTTTGATAATGGTTTCGAACAAAAATCAATTTTAGGTTTAAACCTCAATAAAAAATCCAGCTATAAAAATTTAGATTATAGTATTGGAGTTGAGCTAATTGATTGGGAAAATTATATTTTTGGCGTAGGACACCCAGAATCACACCTAAATAATAATATCAAAAAATTATCATTTAACTTCTCAATATTATACAATCTAAACTGATATTGTAATTATCAAAATGATAGGGTAGATCAAATATTAGTAATTAATATTTTTTTTTCTACCAACGCCATCAAAAGAAAATCCTAAGTTTAATAACTTTCTTTGATCAAAAATATTACGTGTATCAAATAAAACTGGTGTTTTTAATTTATCTCTTAATTCAATTAAATCTAATGATCTAAACTCATTCCATTCAGTCATAATTACTGCACAATCAGAATTGCTAACAGTTTTTTCCCAATTTGAAAAGTATTTAATGTTTGGGAAAATTTTTTTCATCGAATTATTTGCAATAGGATCAAATGCCCTTACATCACCTCCTGCTTTTAATATACTAGAAATCATATCAATTGCAGAAGACTCTCTTATATCAGAAGTATTTGGTTTAAATGATAATCCAAGTATAGCAATCGTCTTTCCTTTTACATTTTCTTTAAGAAGTGCTTTTAATTTCAGAAACATTCTCTCTTTTTGATATATATTTGCATCTATTGCTGCAGTAATTGTTTTAATAGGGACGTTGGCTTGCTTGGCTAGACTAACTAAAGCCTTGGTATCTTTTGGAAAGCAGGATCCTCCATATCCAGGTCCTGGATGTAAAAATTTAGGGCTAATCCTTCCATCTTGACCAATTAAATCAGCCACCATTTTCACATCACAACCTAGGATTTCAGATAAATTTGCTATTTCATTAATATAACTAATTTTTAATGCTAAAAATGCATTTGAGGCATATTTTACCATTTCTGCAGTAGAAATTTCAGTTTGTATTATTGGTTTTTTATTTCTAAATAGAGGTTGGTAAACCTCAATCATTGATTTAAAAACTTTATTACTCTCACATCCAATTACTACACGATCTGGCCAAAGAAAATCTTTAACTGCAGACCCTTCCCGTAAAAACTCAGGATTCGATACATAATCAAAATCAATAGAATTTGATTTGTTTTTGTTAATTATTTCCTTTATTTCTTTACCTGTACCCACTGGGACTGTGCTTTTTGTACAAACAATTTTATAACTATTCAAATTTTGTGCAATTTTCAGAGCTACATCATAAACATGAGTAAGATCAGCATTACCTGAATCCCCTTCTGGAGTTCCAACAGCTATAAAAACTATATCTGACTTTTTTATTGTTTCACTGATATTGCTAGAAAATAAAAGACGTTTGCTTTTGACGTTACGATCAATTAGTTCTTTTAATCCAGGTTCAAAAATTGGAATATTTCCGTTTTTTATATTTTTAATCTTTTTTTCATCTATATCTGCACAAATTACTTTATGCCCAAAATCTGAAATTCCAGCACCGCTAACCAAACCGACATAACCTAACCCAATAATACCTATTTTTTTCATTTCATTTAAAAAATTTTAATAATTAAAGAATAAAAATCCATTTACTAACTTAAACCTAAATTCCTACGCAATGCCCATTCAATTACTAACAATCCAATAATTAGGCAAATCATAAAAACATTTTTATACAATGGGAAAGAAAATTTAATTGCTTCCATTCTTGATGAAGGTAAAATAATTGGTAATAGTTTATTTTTATTGTCCCATCGTTCATATTTTCCACCAGAGTCACTCGCAAGCCTTTTTAAAGGATTTTCATTTAAAAAAACCTGATTTAATTCAACTTGGCTTTCCTGAACTTCAAATGATCCTCTATCTATAATATGAGAATTTTCTGATTCGCCAAATCTTATTTCATAATTAACAGTACCTGATTGGGATGCCCAAACATTAGCATTATACATACCAGTTAAATGATTATACTTTAGGGGTTTTGATTTAATGACTTTGTTATTAAGAATGATATTTACAATACCTTCATCCGTAAATTCTTTTTCAATTAAAGGTTTTCCAATAAACTCAATCAATTCACCTTGCTGATATGAATTCTTATTCGTTTTAAAATAAATTTCTTTATCACCCTTGGTTCTTAGTAGCCAATTAAATATTGGATTTATTGTTTCATTTACGACTTCTGAAAGACCTGTTCCTTGAGTTTTGTAATAGAGGGCGCTTAAATCACTTGTCGTCCAAATAAAATATCTTAGATTGTTTTTTTCACCAATTAATATAATTGGACTTACTGAATTTCTATCATTAAAATTAGCTAAAATTCCCCCTTTTTCTGATTTGATTTTAAGGCCAGGTTTAAGGGGGGGAAGCATGAGATAATCATTATCGATCCTTGAAGAAATAGCATGAAATGGGAATAGCTCCTTCCATAAATTTGTAAAATTCCAATCATAGATTTCATCTTTTATTAATTGATTTGGTTCTAAAAATATATCAAAAAGCTCCAAATACTGTTTTATGTTTTGATAATCCATATTATTACCATAAACAATCGCAAAATTAGACTTATGAGAAATTAACTTTTTTGCAAACACTTTTCTATATGTTGACCATTTATCCCCCATTTCTTTTATTGGGTGGTTATCAAATAAAATCAAATCATAAGTTTGTTTCCAAAATTTATTTATTGATGGTTTAAAACTGTTATTCGCATATATAAAATGTTCAAGAGAGTATTCTGAATTATTTTCGAATATATTTTTTAATATTCTCGTGTTAAAATTAGGCGCACCAGTTATAATTGCAATTTTGTATTCATTTTTTAAAACCTGAATTGTGACAGTTTGCTTATTATTTTTTATATTTATTTCATCTTCGAGTGTATTCACCTTAACTATATAACTTTTTTCCCCAGTAGAGACTGGCTTGATGAGAAACTTTACCTTTTCTTTAGTTCCATTTCCAAACAAGGTAATCACTTTTGACCCTATTAGTTTTTTTTCATCATATAAAGTAACATTTGCTCTTTCTTTTAGTTTCCCATAACTCAAAATTGTTACATCAAGTTCAGCCTCTTCCCCTTTTATAATCACAGGCGGCGCTTCTATAGAGTAGATTTGCACATCAATCATTGGATCTAAATCTCCTGCACCAATTACATGAATTGGTATTTTTATTTTATCTATATTTTTATTAATCGATGTCCCCAAATTCGCCTGACCATCTGAAAACAAAATAGCACCTACTAAATTATTATTAACATTAGAATTAATATGATCATATATTGAACTAATATTTGTTGAACTACCGTCTATTTCTTTATCATCAGATACCCATTTTTCAACATTTGAAGAAAAACTATATAAATTAAAGTCAACATTATTATTTTTCATTTTTTTTGCAAAATCTAAAATTCCATTAAAATAAGACATCTTTGAAGGATGTGTATGGTAAGACATGCTTAAAGATCTATCAATATAAACATTCCAAGATAATTCCTTTAATTCTTCTTTTTCATATAAAATAACTGGTTCTAATAATAAAAAGAGTAAAATTGCTATTATTAAAATTCTGGCTAATATTATAACCCTAATTTTTTTTTTATCCTTAAATTGATAAAATGTATAAAACAATACAAAAATTCCAATTAGTAATAAAAAATAAAAGAAATTATTTAGAGCTAATGAAGTTATTTTCAACATTAAATTAAACTAAGATTTGGTTCTACAGAAAAATCAAGATCAGAATTAATATTCTGCGATAATTTCATTTCTCCCAAAAAACTAATCATAGCTGCATTATCAGTACAATATTTTAGACTTGGGAAGTATAAATCAATATTTAAGTTATCTTTTATCTTATTTCTTAATCGAGTATTTGCAGCAACGCCACCAGCAATCACGCATCGTTCTGTTTTTGTAAATTCAATAGCCCTTTTTAATTTCATAAATAGATTATCAATAATTGCTTCTTGGTAGCTAGAAGCAATATCTTCAATGGAAAAAGTTCCATTTTTATCGTTTTTATCCATAAAATAAAGAAGTGATGTCTTTAGTCCGCTAAAGCTAAAATCAAGTGAATCCTTGCCTAATAAAGATCTAGGGAAATTAATTGCTTTAGGATTTCCATTCATTCCAGCTTTTTCAATTTCGGGTCCACCAGGATAACCTAGATTTAGAATTCGAGCACCTTTATCAAAAGCTTCGCCAGCTGCATCATCTAAGGTTTCTCCTAATAAATGATAATTATTTATATTTTTAACATGCCACAATTGGGTGTGACCCCCCGATACTAATAAGCAAACAAAAGGAAAACTTAAATCAGATTCTGTTAAGAAATTTGCAAAAATGTGAGCCTCTAAATGATTTATTGCTACAATTGGGATATCCAAGCTTAAAGAAAGTCCTTTGGCAAAACTTATTCCAGTTAATAAAGTACCAGCTAAACCAGGTCCTTGTGTAACCGCAATAGCTTCTAGATTAGATAACTTGATCCCAGATTCATTAATGGCTGATTTAACAATCAGATTTAAATACTTTTCATGTTCTCTAGAAGCTATCTCAGGTATTACCCCACCATAATTACTATGAATGTATTGAGAGCTAACAATATTAGATAATATTTTTCCATTACTACATACTGAAGCGGCAGTTTCATCACAAGACGTCTCAATCCCTAAAACTATCATTTAGATTGTCTAGCTACCCCTAGTTCTAAACTTCTAGGTGATAAATCTTGCCATTTAATGATACCATTTGGCAATGAAATACTCGGTTCATAGAATTGTTTTTTAGTAGACCATGAATTAAAATTTAAAATAACATCAATTTCTTCCGCCTTTAATTTGGAAATTTGTTTAAGCCCACCAATAACAGTTAATGCGACAGTTTGAGGAGATGGGAAGACTCTAATGTTATCGGGAATATTAATAACTTGAACAGGAATTCCAGCAATGATTCTTTCACTAATTTCTTCTACATTTATATAATATCTAATATGTTTTTCCGAATATTCTATAAGTCTTCCTTTAGACTCCAGATCTATAATTCCACTTAATGGCGCGCTGACTCCTTCTATTGTGTCTGATTGTGTTTTAATATGATTAATCAATACCAGATCCTCTTTAGGCCCAGCAATGGTGATCTTATTTGGCTCGAAAATAACGGTCCCAATCATCATAAATCCTGGCTCAGTAACTATTAACATATTTGAAAGAACTGGCACATTTTTTTCTTCCATATCATCCAAACTGATTTTAATACGATTTGGATATACTACTTCAATAAACTCCACAGAATATTTTGATGGTAAAACAATTTTTTGCGGATTGTTTTTAAAATAATTATTTAATACAAACTCATACTCTTTTGAAATACCCTCCAAATCAATAACAGCTTTAAAATCGATAAAATCATGAAATAAATATATTCCAAATAGATCTCTACCAGTCCCCTTTAATCTAACTTGAGCATACTTTGGGACTTCTTCTCTATGAGCCTTAAGAGCACTCAAATTTCTAGCCTCGATCGGTATGTCAATAACCATAGAATATTCGTTATTACTTACAACAAATATCCATAACAATAAAGCAAGATTAAATGTAATTAATGGTGTAGATAATTTTTCAAAAAAAACAGATTTGGCTAAAGATTGCAATTAAATCAAAAAATCAATTAGGTTTGTTATTCACCCTCTTCTACTATTGATTCTTCATCTTTACTATCTTTTTCAATATTACCTTCTGGCTCAGCGCTACGTGCTTGTTCTAATAATTCCTTTGGAAAATCAATTTTTTCACCAGTACTTGTATCTTGGTTTTTTAAATAATTTTTGACCTCATCATTAGCTGAGGCAGTTTTAGTATTTCCTGCTAATTCTTCTTTGTACAATATTACTTTTTTATCTTCAGGTGATACTTTCATTACAATCCCAGATAAATTAGCACCAATCTCATATTGCGATGCTAAAGAACGCCTATCACGCTTTGACATTTTTCCAAAAGGAATTATACCTTCAACATCCATTTCAAGCTCAATAATAATACCCTTATCAAGAACTCTAATAATTTTTCCACTAACTTCTTTTCCAGACTCATAATATTCAACTATCCCAGGCCATGGATCATCCCCCACTTGTCTATAACCAAGTGAAATCCGACGATTCTCCCTTGACACTTCAAGAATTTTTACATCTACTTCTTGATCTTTTTCTAAAACTTCCTTTGGATGTCTTACAATTTTTGTCCATGATAAATCAGAAACATGTATAAGACCATCGATACCCTGCTCTATTTCAACGAATGCGCCGAATTGAGTCAAATTTTGTATTTTACCTTTTATTGTAGAACCTACTTCTAGTTTTTTCTCAATCTCATCCCAAGGATCAGGAGTCATTTGTTTTACACCCAGACTTATTTTCCTTTCTTCTGTATCAATAGATAATACTTTTGCCTCCAAATCATCACCTAAAGAAAATTCTTCTGAAGGATTTTTAATATGCTTAGTCCATGAAATTTCAGATACATGGATTAAACCCTCCACACCAGGTTCTAATTCAATAAAACATCCATAATTAGTCAAACTAACTACTTTACCACTAACAATATTGCCAATAGCATATTTAACCTCGACATCATCCCAAGGTTGAGGGGTCAACTGTTTTAAACCTAATGACACACGCTTACGCTCTTCATCATACTCAATAACTTTTACGGTGATTTTTTCATTTAGTTCTACAACTTCTGTTGGATGATTTACCCTACCCCACGAAAGGTCTGTTATATGTAATAAACCATCAATTCCGCCAAGATCAACAAAAACCCCAAAGTCAGTAATGTTTTTTATCCTACCCTCTAAAATTGATCCGACTTCAAGTTCATTAAATAAGGCATCTCTTTGTTCTTTTAGGCTCTCTTCTAAAATTACTTTATGAGAAACAACTATATTTTTTCTTGATTCATTAAGTTTAACAATTCTGACTTCAATTTCTTTGTCAAGATAAACATCAAAATCTTGAATTGGTCTAACATCAATTTGTGATCCTGGTAAAAAAGCTTGAATAACTCCTAAATCAACAATTAAGCCTCCCTTTATCCTACGAACAACTAAACCAGTAATGATTTTTTCGTGTTCATAAGCGTCAATTAATTCATCCCACCTTCGCATAAAATCTGCTTTTTCTTTGGATAGAATTGTATTACCGCTAGCATTTTCTAGAGCTTCTAAGTATACTTCTACCTGATCACCTATAGAGGGAAGTTCTTTTTCGTTGAACTCACCTCTTTCAATAATCCCTTCTGACTTAAAACCTATATCAATTAAAACATCCCTATCGTTCATACCAACAACTCGGCCTTTAATTAGCTGTTTTTCAGAGATTTCCACCAGTGTTTTTGAATATGCCAATTCTTGATCAGGTGTCAATTCATTTTTCAGTTTATCGTCACCCATATCAGATCGTAAAACTGTTTTTATATCATCAAATAAATTAGGATTCAAATAATTTTTAATTTTATTTTCCTCTTCAGTAATTACAGCTGGTGTTTCAATAACACTGGCATTTTCAACATCATCATTTGGTGTCTCAATTACCTCTTCTGCTGTGGTTTCTATTTCACTTTTCATTCTAAAACGTTTCCTTTTTATTTTTTAAATTAATCTTATCAATGATTATGTTCACTACATCGTTGATTTGAATGTGACTGGTATCAATTTCAAATGCATCTTTTGCCTTCTTAAGAGGAGAATATTCTCTATTTGAATCTAATTCATCTCTTTCTAAGATGTTTGAAGTAATTTCATCTATCGAATGAAATTCACCATATGAATCCATTTCTTTTTTCCTTCTCATTGCTCTTGTTTTGATATCCGCTACAAGAAAAAACTTTTTTTCTGCATTAGGGAAAACGATCGTTCCAATATCTCGACCCTCTAATACACAATCTCTATGATTAGCAACATCTCTTTGAAGTTTTACCATCCATTGCCTAACTAATAAAATTGAACTTACTTTACTGACTAATGACGATACTTGAATTGAACGCACTTTGTCTGATACATTTATTTTATTCAAATGAATATCATTATGATCATCAAAAGTAATATTATTTTTATTAATAAAATCAACAATGGAATCGTTATCATCAACATTAATTTTTGATTCAATCAAACCCAGAGTCAATGCCCTATACATCGAGCCAGTATTAATATGAATAAAATCCAATCTTTTTGAAACAGCTTTTGCAACAGAACTTTTTCCTGTAGCAGCTGACCCATCTATAGCTATTATCATAGATATTTAATTCTCAATAAGCTGGCAAAGTTAGGGTTGGAGTGATAAAATCCCAACTTTTTTCAATTATGGTTTTTTTTTAATTCTGTAACTTCTTTTTTATCTAATAATCGGAAATCGCCTGGTTTGAGACCCCCTAAACCCAATCCAGATATTCTTATTCTATTTATGGATATCAACCTTATCTTCAACCTGTGAAAAATTCTTCTAATCTCCCGTTTTTTTCCTTGCATAAGCCGTAAAACAACCTTCGATCTTTTTTTAGATTTAATTTGGCTTAATACATGTGCTTTTCCATGCTCTCCAAAACCAATATAAATTCCCTTTTTTATTTTCTCTTTTTGAATATTTGAAATTGAATCTTCAATTACAACTTCATAGTCTTTTTCAACTTTGTTTTTTGGGTGCGAAAGAAACTGATGTAGTTCTCCATCATTAGTGAGTAAGATTGCTCCAGAAGTATTCTTATCTAATCTTCCTATTGGAAAAACACGAGTATTGACTTTAACACAATCCATAACAGTTTTCCTATTATGTGTATCTTTAACCGTTGTAATAACTCCTAAAGGTTTATTCAACAAAATGGTCACAGATTTATTGTCAAGTTTAACCAATCTATTATCATAACGAATAATATCTTCTTTTTGGACATCATAAGCTGGATCTAAGCACAATGTCCCATTCACAGTAGTTGTTGCAATTTTAATTAATTCATCAGCTCTTCTCCTTGAAGCTATCCCTGCTTTTGATAAAAACTTGTTTAGTCTCATATCTTTTAATTTCTATTTATAAATTTGAACCATTTTCATTTTTATTAATTTCATTAAATGCCTCTATCTGCTGACCTAGAGTTGTATCTGATTCCAAAATTTCATTTATTTCTTTTAGTTTTGGTAAATCAGAAAGATGGTTTAAACCAAAATGTTCAAGAAAAGCTTTTGATGTATTGTATAACAACGGTCTCCCTGGTCCAGAATCTCTACCTTTGATAGCAATCAACTTTTTATTTAATAATGTTTTAATTACTCCACTTGAATCTACTCCTCTAATTGCTTCTATTTCATAACGGCTTATTGGCTGTTTGTAAGCAATAATTGATAATGTATCCATTGCAGGCGATGATAATGTTAATTTATCTGAATTAGACAACATTAATCTTATGTAATGTTCAAATTCTTCTAAAGAAACAAGTTGAAACCCTCCCGCAATAGAAATAATCTCAAAGGAATGTGATTCTTTCTTATATATAGTATTTAAAGATAAAACCACTTTTTTTAAATCTGGCGGGTTTTTTGGAAAGATTTTATTTATAACCATTTGGTTAATAGGATCTGGACTAGCAAATAAAAGAGCTTCAATTATTTTTAAGTTGTTGTTCAATCTAATTAATTTCCTTTGATAATATGAATTAATTCAATATCGCTAAAATTTTCTATTTGTTTTAAAGAACAGGTTCCATCTCGAACTAGTTCAAGTATAGCCAAAAATGTAACTATGATTTGGATCCTTGACTCTAAGCGATTCAATAAATTTGAAAATTTTAGACAACCATCTCCATCAAAATGCTTAAAAATAAATTCCTTTTGTTGGTCAAGGCTTATTTTTTCTCTATTTAATTCAAATGGGGTTATAACAGGACGATTTTTGAGTGCATCACTGAACATTTTTGCAAGGTCATAAAGAGTTAAATCACTAAGCACTTGTACTATGTCATTATTTTCTTGAAAATCATCTACTCTTACATATTTTCTAGTAAAAATATGACTCCGTTTCTCTGCCAATGATTTTAACATATCTGCCCCATCAGTATATCTCTTGTATTCTATTAACCTTTGGACCAATTCAGTTCTAGGGTCAACAACCTCGCCATCATCATCAACAATTTGTCTTGGAAGCATCATCCTTACTTTTACTCTCATTAAGATAGATACCATATCAATAAAATCTCCAGCGACTACCAAATTCATTTGTTTCCAAGTATCTATAACCTTTATAAACTCTTCAGTAATTTTAGCAATCGGTATATCATATATATCTAACTCATCTCTTTTTATAAAATACAATAATAAATCTAGTGGCCCTTTAAAATTATTAATATGAACCTGATAAGACATTTTTAGATAGTCAATCCTATTGCTGATCTAACTCTATCAATTACATTATCAGCTATTTCTCCAGCTTTTCCTGCACCATACTCCAGTATTTCATTTATTTCTTTAGGGTTGCTCTTATAAAATTCTCTTTTTTTGCGAAATGGTTCAAAATAGTCCATCACCAATTCAAAAAGTTCTACTTTTAAATCACCATAACGGAGACCAGGATTATCATATCTATTTTTTAAATCAATAAAACCAGAATCATCTAAAAATAAAGAAAAAATTTTAAAAAGAGCATTATCCTTATCTTTTGGTTCATCTACAGCAGCATTATCAGTAATTATAGACATTATTTTTTTTCTAATTTCCTTTTCGCTAGAAAAAATAGGAATAGTATTTTCATAGGATTTACTCATTTTTTCACCATCTATGCCAGGTATTAGCTGTTTTTGATTCTCAATCTCTGGCTCTGGAACTACAAATACTTTAGAATAGATATTATTAAATCGATTTGCAATATCGCGCGTGATTTCTAGATGCTGTTTTTGGTCTTTGCCGACAGGAACTATTTGCGTATCAAAACATAAAATATCAGATGCCATTAAAATCGGATAAGAATAAAGACCCATGTTAGACTTAATCCCCTGATTGATTTTATCTTTATAAGATGTAGATCTGTCCATCATTCCAGTTCCAACAATCGGGGAAAGTATCCAAGCTAATTCAGTGACTTGTGGCACATCTGATTGAAGCCAAAAGGTGGACTTTTGAGGATCAATACCTAGGGCTAAAAAATCGCAAACCGCATTAAATGTATTTTTTTTTAAATTTTCTTTAGAAGGATTTGTAGTTAGTGCATGATAATTAGCTATAAAACAATAAAGATCATAACGTTCTTGGTATTCTACCATCCTTTGCATCATTCCAAAATAATTTCCTAGATGTAATGAACCAGACGGTTGTATACCGCTTAAAACTCGATGATTCCTTTTTTGTGTATCTATTTTAGAAGTTTTCATTAAAATAAAGTTTTAGAAACTCTCCATGAAAACATATGGCCTCCAAGCATTTTGTTGGTCTTTTGCAAATTTTTGAAAATAATGAATTCTATTTGGTCGTTTTGGTTGTTTTATTAAGGGCATGCTAGCTAATTCAGGTGTTCTATCTCCCTTTTTTTGATTGCAGGATTTACAAGCAGTAACAAGATTTTCCCAAATATCTAAGCCACCGTGTACTTTAGGCTTAACATGATCAATTGTCAGTGGACCTTTTAATGTTAAACAATATTGGCAGGTAAATTCATCACGAGAAAGAATATTTTTTCTATTTAATTCAATTGCAAGATTTTTATATCTAACATACCATTTTACTTTTACAACACTTGGAAGTTTTAATGAAATAGATGGGCTCTTAACTTTTTCATTATAACTTTCCAAAATATCAATTTTGTTTAAAAAATTCATACAAATAGCTCTTTGAGTAGTGCAAATTGACATGGGCGAATAATCAGCATTCAAAACCAAAACTATACGATTCATCAATGAATTACTAACTTTTGATTTTTTATAGGTATTACTCATTCAGAAAATTTTAATCTTAAGGAATGGCTTGAAACAAGTTTTTCACTTAGCTCCTTACTAAAATCAATATTATTTTCATCAAGACTCTCTTCTTTTACCCAACCTTGGCAGTGGATTATACCATAACCTCCAGTTGAAAAACCAACATGATTTATAATCCCATCCTCTCCAAAAATATGGATATCACCTGGCTTCGATTTT
>CAZLPW010000015.1:31183-36222 GCA_964561495.1 uncultured bacterium
CTAAAAAATAATCTCTTTGATACGTAGAGTCCCTAGGAATGCGCATTCCTGCTGCAAGACAAACCATTTGAATAAAGCCAGAACAATCAAATCCTAAAGAAGATTTTCCACCCCAACGATATGGGCATCCTATTAAAGATCTGGCTAAGTCTAATATTTTGTCAGGCTCTGGTTTTAATAAAAGTGAAACGGTTTTTTGCTTTGAGATAAGCGAATTTTTATTTGATAAAATCATTTTTTCATTTTTTATCAAAATACGCGTTCCAAACGGAAGTTCGCCTTTGGTGGTTACCATATGAGTAGCACTAAATGGTCGATCATCAAAATATCCATAAAATGTTTTTACCCAACTTTGGTAACCATCTTCCTGCTCTAGATATACCCAATCTCCAAAAGTCTTCAATACCTTACCTGATTCGCCACATAATAATTCTGATACCTTGTTTTTTTTAAAACTAGGTCCATTATAGGATGGAGCAATCAAAGCGGTAATGATAAACCATGAATCATTAATTAATGCCATAGAAAAAATTATTTTATCTAAACAAAAATAAAAATGTTATTCATCATTTATTTTTAACTAATTATTAATAGTATAAAACAATCAATCGTTGAAAAATAAAATTAGATATTAATTAATCATTATTACTAATATCCACCTTAGGTATTTAAAATAAATATTTACCTCTTAAAAAAAATCAATTATTTTTAAAATAAAACTTTATTAAATCTATAACTATTTCATTATTTGGTTTGATCATACAATTAAACGTTTTAGTAAGCTAGAAGGGGAATACCAAGTATTAACATGAGGACAATTGACAATGAATAAATTTGTTTCAGGTTTGATAACTATATTGTTATTAATAATTGGTTGTAGTAATAATACAATATCATCGATAGAACCAATAGCGAAAGAATGGATTTTTGTTGCTAATGAAGGTAACTATGGGGCAAGTAATGGTTCGTTGTCTATGATCAATAATGATGGAGAAGTCTACCATATAGAAGAAGTAGGGGATGTAGTACAATCCTTAGAAGTCTATAAAGACAAACTATTGGTTTTAGTAAATAATAGTCATATGATTAAAGTCTATGATATAACAGAAGATGGTTTAAGATTACCTGGTATAGAAATTTCAACAAGCAACTCAAGTCCAAGAGAACTTGTTGTGGTAAATGATAAGGTGTATTTTACTAATTGGAATACAAAGGATGTAAAGGTACTAAACCTATTTAACTATTCAATAGAAACTTCTATATCAGTTGATGGGCTCCCAGAATCAATAGTTTCAGATGGTTCATACCTTTGGGTAGGGATTATGATGAATGCTGATTATAGTTCAGCAAGTAGTGTAGTTAAAATTGATATAGACGCTAAATCAATAGTTGAAACATATGAGGTGGGATTAGGTCCAACTTCATTAGTTTTAGATGGTAATGATGTTTATGTAGCTAGAACATTCTATGATGAAAATTGGATTCCATTTTATGGCTCAAGCAAGATAGATGGTTATGATATTAAAATAAATAATTATGGATTAGGAGTAGCCTGTGGTGGTGCTGTTATGAAATATAACAATGAAATATATCGTTCATATAATGGTGGGATTGCACCATTGGAATATAACTTAGATATTAGAACATCTTCGAGAATAGGTTCCTACGATCAATCTCAAGTCTATTCTACAGAAGTTATAGGTGATTACATATATTTTGGTATCACAGATTATACTACAATAAATAAAGTTAAAAAAGTAGATGCTAATGGCGATGAAGTTGCTTCATATGATGTAGGAATATTACCTGGTGATTTTTCAGTTTGGAAAAAATAATACTTGAATTTTTTAGAGATGAAGTTACCATTATTAAATATGGCGCTTGTCTGGTTTCTGGATAGGGTATTATGAAATTTAATCAATAAGTTTATAGAAGATTTGATAGTTGAGCTATCCTAGTTAATCCTGATTTAAGTTTAGAATCTTCTCTTAAAACTGGTGCATTTAATAACTTATATTAAGCAGGATTAAACATAGATTGTATTTTCTTAATTACTAGCGACTATTTTGCACCTAATACATTTAAGGTCTATAATTCTCTTTCTGAATACATTCAATATTAAAATAAAAATGTATTTGCAGTAGACTATTTAGTATGAACTAATCTAAAAATTCCCAAGTAATTTTTAAACTATTCTGGCTACCAACTTCAGGCATCAAAGGATGAAAGTATAGATTATTAGAAAATTGTTCATACCCTAATCTTTCTAAATAGCTTGATAAATTTTTCCATTTATATGTAATTGTAAAAGATGCTACCATTGCTGATATTGATAAATCAAGAAACCAAATATCATCCAAATTTCTTTTATTAAGAATAGGAACTGGGACTGATTCGACTAGATGTAAATACCAACCAGGTTGTCTATTCCACCACCCAGTTATAGCCATATTTATAGATAAATCTAGTACACCTTTAAAAGCTTTTGCGTTATAACTATTTATAAAAGACAATTTATTTTTTACTCCATCATTAAGATATTTACCACCCTGGTTATGTGAATATTTTAAAGATAATTTATAAAATTGATGAGTTAGCCAATCTATCTGGCTTCCTAAAATAATATCCGAATCATCATAATATATTTTGCCATCGCTAAAAAATAAAGGTCCCCTATAAACATTATAGTCAACCCAATTAAAAAACTTAAAATTTGAATAACTTAATAATATTTTCAGCTCACTGTTGGATAGACTAGATACTTGGCTGCTTTCACCAAAATAAGGATGAGAAGGAACTACATTTTTTTTTGAAAAAAGTTTAATCAAGACCTTTTCATACTTATAGTTATAACCCAATTCATATATAATGTTATTTTGTTTTTGTAAAAAGCTAGAGCCTAACTTTAAATAAGAATTTTTATTATAATTAATACCTAATAAAAAATTTCCCCATCTAATCGGAGTTATAACTTCTTTAATACTCCGAGAGTTAAGTTCAAAATAAAAATTAAATCTGAACTTAGATTCATTATCTAAATCAAATATTATCTCTCTTTTTTGTCTATTTAAATATCTGATGCTATTAAAACCCTCAAACAGAATAGCTTTATTACGATTATATATCTCCATCAATAATGTATCGGAACTATCATAGTCTGAATAGAATCGTTGTAAAAAATGGCTATTTTTAAAGCTTATATAAAAATAATTATATTTTTTTGACCAGAATATATTACTGCTAGTGATCCTTGAGTCATAGAGTGCTTTTCCAGAGATGTTTTTATCAACTGGAATCCCAGACAATGTATTAAAATGACCAATTGCTATACCCACTTCCTCATTTTTTTTATTTTTTTTAAAATGAACGGTGTAAGTCTGGTGTATCGGTTTAGGAAACGATCCCGAAGGTGTATATTGGTTATAAATACCAGCATAAGACCTTTTAAAACCATTAATATCTATAAAATTTTTTTTAGAATTAAAATGTTTTAAAGAGACATTTAACTCATCCTGTAAGTAATCTCCCTGAATATAATCAAAATTACTCAAGACTTTATTATTTTCAGTCTTAGCACTATCCAAATTATTGTTTAAAAACATATTTTTTATAATTGGACCCATTTGTCCAGGATTTGTCGACCATGTACCATCAAAGAAGAATGGACCAGCATTCCAATCTTTATTCCACATTATATTACCGTCAACATTCGCATATCCAAAGTGATTGGACCAGTCATATCCAACAATTTCTTCTGCCTGATAGTAAAAAAGGCAAAATATTAATAAGATAATTAATCTTCTAAACATTTATTAATTCAAAAAAATCCAGTTTACTTAACTATTAGTAATATCTAACCAAATGGTTAAAAATCATCTTTTAACATAGGAGTACGAAAATAATTATGAATATCTGTAAAATTCTCTTGATTTGGGTCTTCTCTGTATATCATATCTAATATATTCATTTTCATATCTAAATTGCTAATTAAATGTACTAACAGAGCTTCTCGAAAAGCGGGTGGCCTTGGAGTATTCCGATTGAAATATCCACGGTGTGATAAAATAATATGTTCAATTTTCAATGCCATTTCCTCAGGAAAATTTTTAATATTCACGATTGCTCTTTCAACTATATCTTTTCCAATTACATTATTACCTATCAAACTTCCTTTTAAAGTATAATCCACTTCGTAACCTGGGTTGAACTCTTCAATAACACCTATGTTATGCAACATAATACCAGTCATTAAAAGATCTCTATCTATTTTGTATAATGATGAAACTCTTTTACCAACACGAATCATCGAAATAATATTTTCTAAATACCCTGATCTATAACTATGGTTCATTTTTATCGAAGCTGGATAAATCAATAATTTCTTTTTATTTTTTTTATAAATATTTGAAACCAGCCTTTTTAAAAAATTGTTATTTATTAATGAAATAGTTTTTTCTATCTCTTTCCACATCAGCAATGGGTCTATTTTTGAAGTAAGAACTAAATTAGCGGGGTCGAAACCATATCTTCCATAATTTTTTTTTGTAGCTTTTTTAATTTTTTTTATGATAAGCTGCAGTTGATCTAAAAACAAATGAATTTCCCCAGAAATAGCAACTGCATCACCTGCTTCGAATTGACTGTTTAACAAATCAACTTTATCCCAAATTTTAGCAGATATATGTCCAGTTCTATCTCTGAGCTCTAGGTCAATATATAAATCACCATTCCTTGTGTAGCGCAAACTTTTTTCAGTACAAAGATAAAAACCTTGAATTTTTAAACCTTCTTTGAATTTTTTTATTGGATATAATTTTTTCATATAATAATTAAACTTTATTTTTTTAAAATACTCTTAGAGTTTCATACTAATAAAAAGTAAATGCATAAAACCGAATATTCAATATCAAAAATATCATATGCTAACGCCAATATGTCAAGAATAATGCATGCTTGTTTGAAAAATTGGCTAATTGATCCTAAAATTTTAAATTTTGTTTCTCCTTCATTAAACTTCCCATTTAGATATGCTCAATGGC
>CAZLPW010000016.1:0-34918 GCA_964561495.1 uncultured bacterium
GCAAGTGGCAGTCCTAGGTTAGAATATTGAAAATACTTGTTAGCAGGATATAAAGTATTTTGACTGCTCAATTTATCTTTTATTTGTTGACTACTTGGAAATGGGAAATCAGGGCTGGACCAGTATGGATAATCTGATTCTCTTGGCAAACCAGAGGAATGGGTTAGTATACTTTGGACTGAAGCCTGTCCATAGTAAGCATAAGCATTGTTAATATTAAACCAGGGCAGATGATTTTTTAATGGGTCGCGTAGCTGACGGTTTTGCTTATCCCGCAATTGAAGGATTGCGATACTGGTAAATAATTTTGATATTGAACATATGCTATAAATTGTTTTTGAATTTGCTGGAATTTTCTTAGAAGGATTAGAAAATCCGAAGCCGCCACTGTATAATAATTCCTGATCATGAACAATAGCCATAGAAATGCCTGGGATTTCTTCATAGTCTTTTTGGGCATCCAACCAGACTTTAATAAGATTTATTGCTTCTTTAATCTTTATATCCTGTTTAATACTATGGTAGGGACTGTCTGCATAAATGAAAGATGAAATAGCTAATACGACTATGAAACGGCTAAACATTTTTATTTTTAATTCTTTTTTTTTCATTTTTTGTAGTAGTAATAAATTAATAATAATCTTATTAAATACCTTGTTTGTGATTTAAAATTCAATCATAGGACTATTATAAATAATATTTTTGATTTTATCTTTATTGCGAAGATTTTTTATTTCTAGATTGAGAGTTACATTTTATACGGTAAATAAAGAGGAAATTATGCATTACAGAATTACAAAAGTTCATCATGAAACAGGCAACAGAGGAAAACTTGTTGAGGTGTTGGAATCTAAGAAAAAAACTTTAAACTCTTTTGATGGTTTGATGAGTGTTAGACTAGTTGGAGTGAGTGATAGGGTTACCATTGCTATTTCAGAATACGAATCTGAAGAAAAACTAAAAAATGTAGAATCTAAATTTCAGGATCTAATGGTTGATATGATACAGCTTATGTCAGAACCACCTGAAGTACATAATGGAGATGTATTTTGGGAGCATAAGAATTAAAAAAAATTAAAATTTCAATTTCTAAGCCATGTATCTATTAGACCTACTCTTAAAATAGAAGGACAGCTCTATGCTAAAAGCAACTAACATAATTTTTCTTATATTAATTTTAACGGGATGTAATAATCAAATGAATAACAAACCACCGACTATTCCTATGGAAGATTTTTTTCGAAACCCTGATAAATCATCTTTCCAAATTTCTCCAGACGGGAAACATATTTCATATATGAAACCTTGGAAAAAAAGGATGAACGTTCATGTCGTCGATATTGCAACTAATAATGAAATAAGGCTCACCTCATCAAAAGAGAGAGGAGTCTACGGCTATGGTTGGTTAGGGAACAGTAGAATCGGTTACGTAAAAGATGATGGCGGAGATGAGAACATGCATTTTTACGCTGTGGATATAGATGGTACTAATGAAATAGACCTGACACCATTTGAAAATGTGCAGGCAAGAATAATTGATGATTTAGAAGATGACCCTGATTATGTAATAATCGGTCTAAATAAGCGGAATCCGCAGATTCATGATCCATATAGAGTAAATGTAAATACAGGCGAAATGGAAATGATTGCAGAGAACCCTGGTAATATTTCAAGCTGGGTCACTGATCATAATGGTAAACTACGCATGGCTACTACCAGCGATGGGGTCAACACTAGCTTACTGTATAGGGAATCCGAGTCTGATGAATTCAAAGCTATATTGACGACAGATTTTAAGGTTGCAGTTTCTCCATTATTTTTCACTTTTGATAATAAAAATATATATGTCGCATCAAATAGAGGTCGGGATAAAACTGCCATTTTTGAATTTGATATTGATAAAGTTGAAGAAAGGAAGCTCATTTTTGAACATAATGAGGTAGATGTAAGCGGTCTTATGTATTCTAGAAAAAGAAAAGTTCTTACTGGAGTGAATTATACTGTAGCAAAAAGAGAGATGGTCTTTTTTGATGATTGGAGAGGCAATATTCAGAAGAAATTAGAATCAAAAATGCCTGGATATGAGGTTGGTATAACCAGTTTCTCAAAGGATGAGACCAAAGCTATTATTATTACCTATAGCGATAGATCCAGAGGAAAGTATTATTATTATGACGTTAAAAAAGATATGTTGACCGAGTTAGCAGAGATAAGCCCCTGGCTAAATGAAAACCATATGGCAGAAATGAAACCAGTAAAATATAAATCTAGAGATGGATTGGTTATAAATGGTTATCTGACTCTGCCAGTTGGAAGTAATGGGAAAAACCTTCCTCTTGTGGTTAACCCTCATGGTGGTCCCTGGGCCCGAGATAGATGGGGCTATAACTCTGATGTTCAGTTTTTGGCTAATCGAGGATTTGCTGTGTTCCAAATGAATTTTAGAGGGAGCACTGGTTATGGTAGAGAGTTTTGGGAGATTAGTTTTAAAGAATGGGGTAAGTCAATGCAAGATGATATTACGGATGGTGTAAACTGGCTCGTTGATGAAGGTGTCGCCGATCCTGATCGAATTGCAATCTACGGAGCTTCTTATGGTGGATATGCAACTTTAGCTGGTTTGGCATTTACGCCTGATCTGTATGCATGCGGAGTAGATTATGTTGGAGTATCAAACATTTTTACTTTATTAGAGACGCTTCCTCCATACTGGGAACTTGGTAGGCAGATGATGTATGAGATGATAGGAAACCCTGAAACTGAAAAAGATATTCTAAGGGCTGCCTCTCCTATTTTTCATGTAGACAGTATAAGAGCTCCTTTGTTTGTTGCTCAGGGTGCGAATGACCCTCGAGTTAAAAAGGCGGAGTCTGATCAGATTGTTGAGGCTCTAGAGTCCAGAGGTGTAGAGGTGCCATATATGTTAAAAGATAATGAGGGCCATGGATTCTATAATGAAGAAAACCGATTTGATTTTTACAGAGAAATGGAAAAGTTTCTGAAAAAACACATTGGCTAATCTTCTTGATAAGTTTTAGTTAGATCTTGAATCTATGTTTTAATTTATGGGCTTTAGCTAGATTATATTTTTTAGAATTAATTTTTTATAAAGGATAGCAAATGAAAAAGATATTTTTATTTTTAATTTTTACATTTTTTGTATCGTGTTCAGCCTCAAAAGAAAAATCATTTCTTCCTGAAGTTGTATCTCCAGATGTATACGACGTACTTCTTGAGAATGATGATGTAAAGGTTTTGGGAGCTACTTTTCCGCCAGGTAAGGGTGATAATATGCACGATCATAATCCTATTACATTTTATGTTCTCCAAGGGGGCAAAGGACAGGTTACACTACCTGATGGAGGTGTAAATGAAAGAGAAGTTCCAACTGGATTTGTCGGTCATAATAGAGAGAGACAGAGGCATCAGGTAAAAAATATTGGCCAAGACACTTTAAAATTCATTATTATTGAGCATAAAAATTTAAAAACTGCTTCCGCTGCGCAGGAAAAACTAACTCTACCAGAAGAAGTGTCTCCCGAAGTCTATAAAGTATTGCTTGAGAATGATGATGTAAAAGTTGTTGAGGTAGTATTTGAGCCAGGCCAAAGCGATAAAATGCATCAGCATGGTGTCATGACATTTTACGGTGTTAAAGGTGGGAAATTACAATCTACTCTTCCTGATGGTACTGTAAATGAGAACCAAGTCTCTGATGGTTTTACTGGACATAGAAATATAATCACAACTCATCAAATGAAAAATGTTGGAGAAGAAGAGGTGAGAGTCATACTTGTTGAGCATAAATATCTATCGCCAGGAAAAAATGGTTAATGGTTTTATTAGACAAAATATTTTTTGTGCCAAATAAATTTTATATTAATAATACAAACGAAATACTATACCACTATGCGTAAATCAATCAGAATAATTAAACTTAACATAATTATGGCCACTATTTTTTTGCCTGTCTTAGTTATAGGGAAAGCTAGTTTTACTGATAGGCAGGTTGCTGGAATGGTTCCTAAATATTTTGCCAGAGATCATTATTCTCCAGAGCTAACTAGGACGCGAATATACGGAGAGAATGGGAAAAAAGTTTTTCATCTGGAGATCAAAGTAAACCGAAATAGGTTTCAGGGTGAGATGGATTATACGGTCGGAGCGATGGCTAGCATCTGTCAATATGCAAAGCGACCATTTGATAAGTTCGTAATTATTATGTATACTGATAATAGGAATGCATCGACTGAAATGATGGAGGCAAAAGCTGGTTGCACAATAAACCACTTCATTCATAAAAAAATGGATTATAAAAGGTGGCTCAGGACTTGTGTCAAGATAGAGGAAGTATAATACATACTGCGGTTAACAATTCATATGTAAATAGAAGCAATTTATTTTTATTTAAAAATATTGTTTGAATAACCAAAATTTTAGGTAAATTTGCTTTTCTGAGACTATAGGTCTCAGATATTATAATTAATCCGAGAAAAAAATAACTCATTCGTTTTTTAAGAATAAAAAAATATTATGAAGAAAACAATTTTTGCTTTTTTATTGGTTCAATCGATTTCGATTGGGCAACACAAAGTTAATGTAAACCATTTGCTTGAGTATGGTGGTCTTAAGTACATGCCATTCTCTGAAAAACCATACAGCGGTAAGGTGTTTGAGCTATATGATAATGGTAAAAAACATTGGGAAAAAGTCTACAAGGGTGGTGTGGAAGACGGTTACTACAGGTCTTGGTATACAGACGGAAGTCCTCAAATGAAGGTTGTACTTCGTAAGGGCAAGTGGGACGGTAAGTATACATACAGGTATGAGAATGGAAAGCTAAAGGAAGAAATTGAGTATAGCGATGGCATAAAAGATGGACGATTTACATTTTGGTATAATAATGGTGAAAGAAGTGAACACGGAAGCTACAACATGGGTAAGAAGGATGGACAAAATATTATTTGGTTTCCTAATGGACAAAAACAAGAAGAAATCTCCTATTCCTTAGGAGACCTAAATGGGAAGAGGACATCATGGTATGAGAATGGTGTCAAAAAAGAGGAGGCGTTTTATAGAGTTGGTATGCTAGATGGAGTATACTCTAACTGGGCTTCAACTGGAGAGATACAGCAGCAAAGAACATATAAGTCTAATCAATTGCATGGCCCGAACGTATCTTGGTGGGTTAATAATACCATTAACGACTCTAATAATGGTATGATGCTAGAGACTAACGGTCCCTTTGGTTCACCTTACCAGAACCACCTAAAAAAAGAGGAATCTACGTATATTAATGGTCAATTAGATGGTATATACCGTAGCTGGCTTTCAAATGGGCAACTAGATAATCAGATCCACTATAAAGAGGGAAAACTTGATGGGCCCCATATAACATGGTATGCGAATGGTAATAAAAAAGAACAGATTTCATATATCAATGATGAAATAAACGGGCCTTTTATTTCTTGGTATGATAGTGGTGATAAGAAAGAGGAAGGCTATAATGTTGCAGGTGTAAAAGATGGTGTCCATACTACCTGGTTCGACAATGGACAAAAACGTGTTGAGAATACCTACCGGTTAGGAAAATTAAATGGGCCAAGTTCTGTCTGGTATGCAAATGGCCAAAAGAAAAAATCTGGTTTTTACAAAAATAATATGCCGAATGGTCTTTTTACGCAATGGAATGAGAATGGCCAGAGATTAGAAGACGGAAACTATGTTGACGGTCAGAAAGAGGGTAGATATACTTACTGGTATGCAAACGGGCAAAAGCGTCAAGAGCTCTATTTTAAAGCAGGAAAGCGAGATGGTGAAAGTAACGTCTGGTGGAGCAATGGACAAAAAAAGAAATCTGGAATAAATAAAAATGATAAACCAATTGGTAACTGGAAATACTGGCTTGATAATGGTAAAGAAGCTGATAAAAACTTTAGCGCGATAATAAAAAAGGCTAAAAAGAGAAAGGCCACAAAAAGAAAAGTTAAAAAACCAGTTAAAATACTTCCAAAAAAAGATATTCAAACAAATTTTGATGACGGGCCATTTGTTTCTTTCTATGATAATGGAATGATTAAAGAAAAAGGGACATATTTAAATAACCACAAAATCGGTACCTGGAGAGCGTACAACTCAAAGGGACAAGTTTTACAGGTTCAGACTTATGTTGATGGGGAGCTGATAGAGGCAAAAACTCCAGGTATTATAAAACAATATGCTACTTATCATGATAATGGTAGAGTAAAAGCTGAGGGTGTGATGAATAATGGGGAACGCGATGGAGAATGGAAAATATATAATTTGCAGGGAGAGCTTGAAAAAATAGCTTATTTTGATTTTGGGGAATTAGTTATAGAACGAGAGACAGATATTTCAAAGGAAATCGTAGATTACCACGAAAATGGTAGAGTAAAAGCTGAGGGGAAAACTTTTCATGGATACAGAGATGGGAAATGGAAATTCTATGATAGTAATGGGAAGCTATTGAAAACAGCATACTATCTAATGGGAGAGATAGCTAAAGAAGAAAAGCCATACGTAGCCAAAGAATTTCTCACTTATCACGATAACGGCAGGGTCAAAGAACAGGGACAAACGAGTGAGAATAAAAGAGACGGAGAATGGAAAATTTTTGATTCAAAAGGTAATCTGGTTAAGGTAGTCTTATATCAAGATGATCAGATTATTATTGAAAAAAATCCTAAAGAGATAAAAGATGTAGTGACATATCACGATAACGGTAGAATAAAAGAGCAAGGGCAGACATATATGGGAGAGAGAGATGGGAAATGGAAATTCTATAATTCAAAGGGCCAACTAAGTAAGACCATTCATTATCTTGTCGGTGATATAATAAAGCAGGACACCTCCCTATAGTTTAAATATTATTCCTGAAACTTTTTGATTCTTACTTTTTTATTTTTTTTCATTATTTTCATAAATGTTTTTGCAGTATTGCGATGGGGCTCTCTTATATCTTTTCCTTTAATTAGTTTAAATATTAATACCCCGAAAATCGATCCGAAAAATATGGTTGTTATAATTGGTATAATTAAAAGCATTATTTTAATTTTGGTATATGTTTAAATTTTTTAAAGTTATCTACAACATGTTTCTGTAATTAATTTTATCAATACTAATTCATTAATAAAATACTCTTTCTGTTATATATTAAATTAAACTGAAAAACTTATTAGAAGGATATAGGAAAAAAATTGAAAAAAATATTATTAGTTTTATTCTGGATTTTAATTTTTCAAAATTGTGGTTCAAAAGAAGATAAATCTAGCTCCAAACAGCAAGTCGGAGAACATATTAATTTTGATACTCCCCCTAAAGCAAAAAGCTCTATCGTTCCTTTAGTTGAAATAGAGCACCCTGGTGCTAGTGTCATGATCCAGTTTTTAGTAGACCAAAATGGTTCTGTTATAGATGCTAACATAATGCGAAGTAGCCTTTTCCCAGAGATTGATGCTTCCGCGCTTGCTTCAGTAAAAAACACAGAATTTTATCCAGCATTATTGTTAGAAGAGAGTGTGGAGGCCTGGACAGAAATCGAATTATTTTTCCCTGCAAATTAGAAAGAGCCAAAAGCACCACCAGGTATTACATCAGCCGAAATAGATAATCTCTATAAAAAACAGGTTACTGGTGCTCTCGCTGATCTTGGTATTAAACTAAGTGACCAGCAGCAGGTTGATTTTGCCATAAATTTTAAAGCAAAAATTTCCGAATCTGATAATGAAAACAGTGCCCTACATCTTCAAGAGGAAATTGATTTTTTAAAAAATGTAATTCAGAATTTTATATATCATGTAAACAATGAAGAAGGCTCATTAGAGGATGGCGTTCAGATCTATCAAGAGACCTCTGATTCTAGAATAACTTTAATAGATCAAACTGGAAAGGTTTTAGCAGAATCACACTTAGAAAAAGGTGAGATTGAAAAAATGGAAAATCATATTGATCGGCCTGAAGTCATAGAAGCAGCAAAAAGTGAGTATGGTGTTTCAACGCGTTTTAGCGAGACCCTAAGTAGGAAGTTTCTTTATGTCGCTCATGGATACGAGGAAGAGGGTGATAGCAGAAGGATTTATATTCGCTTTTCTAAGGATATGAGTGATATCCATAAACAGAGAGCACTTAGGGTATATGAAAATGAAATTATGGGTGCTCTTTTAGCTTCAGATGTAGCCCTTAATGATAAACAAAAGTCTTCCTTTTTTGCAATTTATTTAAAAGAATTGAAAGAAAGATTGACAGAGAAAAATGTAAAAACTGATATCGAAAAAAATGAAACCGTGGCCAAATCATTTGCTGTTAAGCTCGAAGCAAAAAGTCAAAAGGTTGCAGAACAGTTAAAAGTTGAGATAGCAACTATTGAAGAATATTTAAACAGTACTAAAGGTGATTTGCAGTCTTCCATTCAATCCTACGCGCAGACAGCAGACTTTCGTGTTACGCTAATTAGTGATAGTGGAGTTGTCATTGCAGATTCTGACGTAAATAGAGGCAGAGTTCCTTCTTTGCCTAACCATTCTGCTCGACCTGAGATTGCACAGTCTAATATTTTGCCGTATGGCATATCAAACCGTTTTAGTCAGACTATACAGGAGCGACTTGTTTATGTATCCCATCGTCTTAAACAGCCAATAGATAAAGTGCGATATATAAGACTAGCTAGGTCGGTGCGTTCTGATTACTCTAAAATAAGAGTTCAGGAGGAAGACTTACTAAAAATTTATTCGAAAATTATTTTAAAGAGTTTTAATCGTTCTAATATTGATTTAGACAGCCTAACTGTAGATGAATTTTTTAAACGATTTTATTTTTATGCAGAAACAAATAATAATAAGGCTCGGTTGGATTTCTTAGTCGAATATTACCGCCTGTATTTTGAGGAAATTGACTATGCCTTATTTGAATCTTCTATAGAGCTAAAACCAGATCAGGATAGTCTTTTTAACATTATATACGCAGAAAATATAGAACGAGAATTTGCTACCCTGAAAAAGGTGGATGTCTTAAGGAATGAATCAGCTTTTCGTGTTCATCAAAAAAATTTAGAGATTGAGCAGTCGACGTTAGTAGAGAAAAAACAAAAGGCAGTGAAGAGAGTACCTAAAAATGGTCCGATTATAACATATCATGATAATGGCAGGGTGAAAGAAAAGGGTCAATATGGACAAGGAAAGAAAAATGGAAAATGGAGGATCTATAATTCTAAAGGTACATTAGTTTTAATAATAACATACGAAATGGGTAAGGTGTTGAATGAAGAAAAACCAGATCAAATTATGGAGTCAGCAACCTACCATGATAATGGAAGAGTCAAAGAGCAAGGTTTAACCCGTAATGGTCAAAGACATGGTGAATGGAAAAAATATGATCAAAAAGGTGATCTGGTTTTAGTTGCCATCTTTGAAGATGGAAAACTAATTGGTAAAAGAAAACCTGATAAGGTAGAAGAGCTGATTGAATACCACAGCAACGGAAGGGTTAAATCCCAAGGCTTGGTCAAAAACAAAAAACGTGATGGAACTTGGAAAATTTTTGATAAGCGAGGTAAATTGACTAAGACAGTTGTTTACGCTGATGGTAAAATGATTAATTCAAGTATCCACAATGATGAGAAACCAAAGCTTAGAGACGGATCCGCTGTCACATACCATAAAAATGGTCGGATAAAAGAGACTGGTAAATATAGTAAAGGCAAGAAAAATGGCACCTGGAAAGAGTTTGATAAGCGTGGGAAGTTATTGAAAGTTAAAATTTATAATTTTGGAAAAGTTATAAATGAGCAAGCGCCTGAAGTAATCAAGCCTTTTACTTCATACCACGATAATGGCCGTATCAAAGAAAAAGGTATGATGAAAAACAAAAAAAGAGAAGGAGAGTGGTCTCTATATGGGAAAAACGGGAAACTCGTTAGAACTAGCTTTTATTCGGGTGGTGAAATTGTAGATAAAACTGATTCTGGCTTAATTAATCCTATCAAAACATACCATGAAAATGGATTCGTAAAAGAGTACGGTATTTTAAATGACGGTAAGAGAGAAGGCGTCTGGAAGATATATACCAATGATGGGAAACATCTAGAAAATATCACATATGAAAATGGTGTAATAAAAGATAGAAAAAAAATATAGTATTTTTTATTCCTTTTTAAATACGTGTCCATTTTTCATTACAAAATCAACCTTTTCCAAGCAACTAATATCTTTTAGTGGGTCACCAGTAACTGCGATAATATCAGCGACTTTACCAGGCTCAATTGTTCCGAGCTGATCATCTATTCCCAACATTTCTGCAGCATTTATGGTAGCTGAACGTATAGCATCGATTGGTTTCATACCAGCCTCAACCATATAGATGAACTCCTTTGCATTGTCGCCATGATATGATACACCAGAATCTGTTCCAAATGCAATTTTCACTCCTGCCTTAAATGCTTTGGAGAAAGTATTTTGGATTTTAGGACCTATTTCTAGGGCCTTTGGTTTAATTACATCAGGGTAGTAATTAGGTTCTCTTGCTTTTTCGGCTACAAATTTTCCAGCGCTAATTGTGGGCACGTAGTACGTACCAAATTTTTTCATGAGTGCGATTGTTTCATCGTCCATTAGTGTCCCATGCTCAATCGACTTGACTCCTGCTCTGACCGCTCTTTGCATTCCCTCAATGCCGTGTGCATGGGCAGCGACGTGCATTCCATAATCATTTGCTGTCTCTACTATTGTCTTAATCTCTTTTTCTGTAAACTGAGGGTTTTGGCTATTTTTAGCCACACTAAGGACTCCGCCTGTGGCTGTGATTTTGATAAGATCTGCTCCATTTTTATATCTTTGTCTAACAGCTTTTCGGGCATCATCTACCCCATTTATTACACCCTCCTTTGGACCTGGATCGCCCATAATCTCAAACCTCATACCATTTGTTGGGTCTGCATGACCACCAGTTGTGGCGATTGATTTTCCAGCTGCATAAATCCTTGGTCCAATAACTAAATTTTTATTAATAGCATTTCTAAGTGATATACTAATAGGACCTCCTACTTCTCTTACGGTTGTAAAACCTGACATAAGTGTTTTTTCAGAGTATCCGACAGATTCATAGGCAATATCAGAAATATTTTTGGTGAATCTATCTAGATATTTTTTGGGGTTAGATTGACCAGAAAGGTGTGTGTGCATATCCATAAGCCCAGGGAGAATAGTTTTATCAGTCAGATCAATTATTTGCTCATCAGTTGTTTTCTTTAAGTAGCCCTTCTTTATCCAAATAATTTTATCATCCTTAACCGCGATAGTACTTTTCAGAATAGGCTTTTCTGAAAAAATATCAATTATTTTACCACAATGTAAGAGCGTGGTCTGTGCATTTGGAATATTATTAAAAAGAAAAAATATTGCAAAAATCAGTTTATATTGTTTCATCGGAGTGCCCTCCTTTTAAGTATTAATTCAAATAGCTTATTTAAAAATAGTCTATAAGCCAATTAAATAAAATAGACTTATTATATTTATAGGTTAATATAGGGGTAAATATGAATAATTATATAATCGGTCTTATAACAGGGATGCTGATTTCTTCTAGCGCTCTTTTGTTTATAGGCGCAAGAACTGTTAATGTTAAAAAGAAAGACTTGGGACATATCGTTGTTAAATCTATTACAATAGAGGATGATGAAAACAGGATTAATATATATCCCGAATCAATCATATTAAAGAATAAATCTTTTAATGAAACAGTAATCAGGCCTGATCTAATAAGTATTGAGAGTTATGATAATAACTACAGAAGAGAGCTATCGCTATCTTATCAGAAAATGGTCCTAAAGAAAAATGGGAATGTCAATTTCTTTTTACCTCCTGGAGCAATGAACTAGGGTTGCACTATGTATAGTTGGGCCCTAATAATATTTTGTTTTATTTCATTTAACTGCAATGGCTCTGGTGTTAAAGTTGATAATAAAATAATTAACCAAAGTACAAATATTTCTATATATGAATGTGGTAGCGACAGTATAACACTAAGCCAAATTGCTAAGGACGCTTTGATGGCCGCTGGGTTAACAAAATGCATGATGCCTTTCGGTGTTTTAATTGGTTCTGATAAAAATATTCCAGACAGTTTTGTTTTACTAGCGGGGCGAATTCTTTCTGAAATGCTAGACCAAAATATGGATGGAGAAGTAGATGACAGCTTGATCCTAGACTATGTCCAAAATTGGGAGCGTGCTTGGCTTGCTATGCCCTCGGATCCAGAAATTTGGGAGAATGATCAGCTGCCAATTCTTCAGGGAATACTAGGTTATGATATTATTATTCCTGAATGGTGGATGGGGTCTTCAGGATTGTCGCAGCCAGACGATAATGCTAAATCTGTAATGGTCGAAGAGATCACTCATTTTTTGACTCAGTTTGGCTACAGCGCGTTATACCCTGAGCAGTTTAGTGTTACCAATTGGTCATCAGTCATTGGCAGAGAGACCCTCCTTGCACAATGTACGTGGTGGCAGCATCCTGAAAATGATTGTCCTAATAGTCCAAGTCAGGTAAACGGAGATTGTTCTTCACCAGATTGTGATATTGTTGAATTTTATCATCAGGTATTAATTCTAAGGGCAGGAATGGTGCCTGGATGGTTTGGAATCGGATTCCCTAATTCTAAAGAAGAGCTCGAGGTTTTGCTCAGTGATGAAATAAAAAGCATTATAGATAGTCCAATATATCACCAAATTAAAGCCCCAATATCTTTTCAATATCCTATACCATAGACTATGGAATATACTTTATGAACCAATATTTTGAATTTGCCTTTTTATGTATATCTACCTTATTTAGTCTGATAAATCCAATTGGGATTGCGCCTATTTTTCTTACACTTACTGAAAGATTTTCTGTTAACCAGCAACGTAAAATAGCAAAAAAAGGAGTCTTAACTGGGTTTATTATATTAGTTATTTTTGCCTATCTGGGGACTTATATTTTTTCACTTTATTCAATATCTATTGATGCATTCAGGATTATGGGAGGTATTATTTTTTTTAGGAGTGGTTTGAAAATGCTAGAATCAATAGTCCCCAGAACAAGGACCACACCAGCAGAGACAGAAGAGAGTCTAGAACACGATGACATTGCCATTAGTCCAATAGGTATTCCTATAGTCACGGGTCCAGGAGCAATAACAGCAGCGATGATACTAGCTGGACAAACAAAAAGCAGTGTAGAACAATTAATTTTATTTTTGGCCATATTATTTGTTCTTTTTGTTACCTTAATAATCTTTTACACTGCACCATTAATATTTAAAAAAATTGGAAGTTCAGGTTCACGTCTTATTCAACGTTTAATGGGAATTATATTAATGGTAATAGCGGTTCAGTTCGTTATTGATGGAGTGACCAATGTTATAAATGGATTTATAATAAACACCTAAGAAATTAGATTATTATTTGAAAATTAATTATTAGCTTCTTCGTGCATTATTTATAACCTTACAAAAATCTAACGGAAAGAACTTGTCTAAAATAAAAATAATTTTAGCTGTATTTGCTTTTTTGTTTTTTGAATTGTCTTTGGCTCAGTCGATAGTTATAAATGAGGCAATGCCTAAAAACTTTGATGCAATTATAGACGAGGACAGTGAAACGCCTGATTGGATAGAGATATATAATAGCTCTGGCAATGAAATTAATCTAGGTGGATATTACCTCAGTGATGATATAGACAATCTCTCTATGTGGGAATTCCCTAGTGGGGCCATGTCTGCTTATGAGCATCTAATTGTTTTTGCGAGTGACAAAGACCGTTATATCTGGCCTGGTGGTTCATGGCATCCAATTATTAATTTTGGTGCAACTTGGAATTATAAAAATGGATCCGCGGATATCCCTTCCGATTGGAATCTTGTCGGCTTTGATGATGGAAGCTGGTTAGCTGGGTATTCTGGGATTGGTTTTGGCGATCAGGATGATATGACTGAGATAGAACCTACGCTTTCTGTCTATATGCGTAACTCTTTCAGCTTGGGTGATCTAAGTGAAGTGAGAGCAGGAATGTTACACATCGACTATGATGATGCTTTTGTAGCATATATAAACGGTCATGAAATAGCACGGTCTAATATTGGAGATGAGCAAGAAATCCCTTTTGATCAACCTGCTGAGATTAACTTAGAGGCTTCTGTCTATCAGGGTGGTATACCAGAAAAATTTTTAATTGAAAATATCATAAATTTTTTGGTTCAGGGTGAGAATATTCTTGCTATACAGGTGCATAACTCAAGCGAATTTTCAGATGATCTAAGTGCATTACCTATGCTATCATTATTATATGATAATAATCCTAGCTCAGGGTCCAATACCTCAATTACTATTGAGATATTAACGGATAGCTATCCAGAAGAGACCTCTTGGACTATTCAAAACTCAGACGGTAGTTTTCAAGAGTCAATTGATGCAGGTTCTCTTGGTCAGCCGAATCAACTCTATTCGTGGACATTTGACCTGCCTCAGGATGATTATATTTTTGAGATTAATGATACTTGGGGAGATGGTATTTGCTGTGAGGATGGGGTACCTGTTGAGCTGTTAAACGGAGATTTTGAGAGTGAAGGCTATTGGGCAACATATCCTGGCGACATGACCACCGATAATTGGAACAGGCTTCCAGACACTGGACATAATAGTTCCTACGCTATTGAGTTAATGGGGATAACATCAACGGGAAACTCAGTTTTTTGGCAAAGGGTGCCAGCGACAACTGGTGAAGAATATTATTTGGAGGCATATGTAAAAATCTCCAGTGAAAACTCACTAGCGATAGGGCAATCCGCAAATATAGTGCTTGAATTTTGGAATAGTCAGTGGACACAGCTGCAGGCATTTCAATCTGCCAACTTAAATTGGAATTCTGATGAAGATGTGTGGCATAAACTTACTGCTTCAGGGACCGCACCTTTTGGAACTGGAAACATCCACGCTGTTTTGGTTTTTAACAATCCATTTGGATCAGATAACGGTTCAGCTTTTTTTGATGATGTAGTTTTAAGACAAAATATTCATGAAACTAACACGGATAATTACGTACCTGGGGGACTGATAATTCGTCTAAATCAAAATCAGATTTTTGATGGAGGGGATTTTACATCAAGTAAAAATATTCAATTTAACTCCGAATTTATTTTTAGTAATCTCCTAGATTATAAAGAAAACAACCTCCACACGAATTTTAAAATAAAATCTGAGGGGGAGACAGTATATTTATCTAACCCTAATCTTCAGATTGTGGATTCTCTGGTGACTTTAGGTTTGGATGGCAATATATCTATAGGCTATCAAGAAGATGGTGGTAATGA
The DNA here is from genome assembly GCA_964561495.1 of uncultured bacterium. GTDB lineage: Bacteria > Fidelibacterota > Marinisomatia > Marinisomatales > UBA1611 > CAZLPW01. The sequence continues at coordinate 15,364 of CAZLPW010000016.1, forward strand.
TTTAGTTTTATTTGATCAGTCAACGCCTGGTAGCTCAAACAATGATAGCGAAGGCTATTATGGTTATACTGATGATCCTGTTTTTTCGGAACCAGCAGGGTTTTATGAAAATGATTTTGCGCTAATAATTGATACAGGAACCCAAGATGCTACTATCTATTATACACTCGATGGCTCAATTCCTGATTATGAGTCTGAAGTATATAATGGCCCAATAATTATTAATAATGAACTAATAGTTAATTCAGCAGTAACTGTAAATGACTATGATTCAAATTCACCTTTTGAGCCGCAGTATAATGGAATCGTTGTCCGTGCGTTTGCCAAATTAGATGGTTTTATGAAAAGTAATATTGAAAGTAATAGTTATATTTTTGATCAGGCTAACGAAGACATACCAGTTGTTTCGATTTCAATAGATCCTCATGATCTGTGGGATCCTGTAGATGGTATACACGTTCTTGGGAATAGCTATTGGCCTTGGTACCCCTATTCAGGTGCAAATTTTTGGGAAGATTGGGAAAAAGAAGCGCACATAGAGTTTTTTGAGCCTGGTGGAGAGCAAGGTTTTGAACAGAGTCTTGGCATGAAAATTTTTGGTGGATGGTCAAGGGCAGAGCCTCAAAAGTCATTTTCATTTTTTGCTCGAAGTGTTTACGGACAGGGGCAGATTAATTATTCATTGTTTCCTGATAGCGATATTGATGAATATGAAACATTTATACTAAGAGCTCACGGACAAGATAATTTATTACTGAGGGATGGCTTTCATACTTCAATGGCAAGTGAATGCGATGTGGTTGCCCAAGACTATAGACCAGCTGCAGTCTATCTGAATGGTGAGTTCTGGGGTATTCAGAACATTCGAGAAAAAGTGAATGAACATTTCATCGAGTCAAACTACGGTATAGATCCTGAAAATCTAGATATTATTCAGATTACTCCAGGTTCAGCTATACCAGAATTAGTACATGGGTCTATGGAAGATTATTTAGATATTAGAAGTTATATCTTAGCCAATGATATGGCCATTGACTCTGATTATGAGTACGCTTCATCATTTTTTGATGTGCAAAATATTATAGACTATAACATTGCTCAGGTTTTTATTATGAACTGGGACTGGCCAGCAAATAATAATAAAATATTTAAGGCAAAAACTCCTGATGGTAAATGGCGCCATATAATGTATGATACGGACTTTGGTTTTGCCCGCTGGGAGGGGCAGGACTGGATCATTGGCTTTATAGGCTCATACGACACTTACAATATGCTTAACCATGCAATTGGAGATGCTGTCACTTTTAATAATCAGTTTTGGTCCAAAGATATTCTTAGAAGTTTTTTAGATAACAATGATTTTAAAAATAAATTTATTAATACATATTGTGATAGGCTTAACACTATTTACAAAACTGAAAACACGGTCGCACTTGCAGATAGCATAAGCTCCATTATAGATCCATATGTAAACTCTCATATTGAAAGGTGGTCTATTTTCCCATCAGATGGTCATACTCCCGATAACATGAATCAATACAATAATTATTTGAATCAATTATATTCCTTTGCCAATTATCGCCCTGAAAATGCTAGGCAGGAAATAGTTGAGTCATTTGGGCTTGATGGAGCATCTAACTCAATTACAGTATTCACAAATGATTCCGATAATGGTTTTGTTAATGTTAATACGATTAAAGTTGATCAGCAAGGTTGGAGCGGAGAGTATTTCCCTGATATTCCGATTACAGTTCATGCGATTCCAAAGCAAGGTTTTGAATTTTCTCATTGGATAGGAATTGATTCTGATGCCGATATTGCTACAATACACCTTGAAGAGAATACTACAGTTGTTGCTTATTTTTCAGCTTCTGGTGGTTCTAGTTCAGGTGATGTGGTTATTAATGAAATTAATTATAATTCAAGTGATGATTTAAATAGCGGTGACTGGGTAGAGCTTTACAACAACTCAGAGCAAGATATCTTAATTGAAGGGTGGAAGTTTTTTGATGAAAATGATGATCATGTTTTCGAATTTTCTACTGGCTTGTCAATAGCGTCCAATGAATTTTTAGTTATTTGCCAGGATACTTCTTTGTTCCGTCTTTTGCATCATGATGTTAATAATTATGTTGGAAATACTGGTTTTGGTTTATCTGGTGGCGGCGAACTTATTCGATTATATAATAATGAGAATATTCTGGTTGATAGTCTTACCTATGATGATTCTGATCCTTGGCCATTAGGTCCAGATGGAGAGGGCTTTACACTTGAACTTATAAATCCAGGTTTAGACAATTCTTTACCTCAGTCTTGGTCTGAGTCACTAAACTTGTACGGGACTCCTGGAAGTGAAAATTCTGTTTATGAGGTATTAGATGTGAGCAATGAATATTTTTCCCAAATACCACAAAAATTTTCTTTCTATCAAAACTATCCGAATCCATTTAATCCAATGACTCAAATCAAATATGAAATTCCTAGAGATGGATATGTTAGTATAGCTGTATATGATTTAGTTGGGAGACTGGTTAAAACACTGGTTAATGAAAAACAATCAGCGGGTTATTACAGTATCAACTGGGACGCTACTAATAAACAAAGTTTAAAGGTATCTGCAGGGATGTACATATACACGATTCAATCTGGAGATTTTTCAAAAACAAAAAAAATGATATTATTAAAATAAATTAATCGTTAAAATTAACAGCAGAATATGTATTCACTTAGTTTTGGGAATAAAATTATGAGCTATATAAAAGGGAAATCTCGAATTCTTATTTATTTTTTATCTTTTTCATTGTCAATATCAATGCTATATACGTCTGATGCTCTTCAGCTTGAAGATGGAACCTACACCAACAATGCTAAACTTGATACTATTGAGGCAAAACAAGATAATCTGGATATTATTCTATCTTTAAAAGATGGCGGGAGGCTCAATTTTATTTCTAAAGGTGATAGCTATATTTATAAGGCCTTTCCAAAAGAAGAAAATATCACGCTAAAAATTAAAAACAGTAAAACTTTTGAGATTTTAGATGAGTCTGGTAAACAGATAGGATTATATACTCTACATAAGGGGCCAGGCCTTTTTAAAAAACTAATAGCTATTCTAGTCGGAAGCGCTCTATTTATTTCAATTTTTCAGGCTTATTTGAAGGTAAATAAGGTATGGAAAAGAAGAAAAATCCCTGAGGTTGCAGACAGTATATCTATTGTCGCCTCTCTAATGGGATTTGCGGTTTTATTTCCATTCTTATTGAACAGTCTATTGATCTCTAATGACTATCCTGCCGCTGGGAAATCAACGATCGGGTTGTTTTTGGCAGCACTTTTTTCTCTTATTAGCGTAGGTTATTTTTTAGAAAAAAATCAGGGGAAGGGAATTTTCAGGTTAATTGTTGATGCGTTGGTTGCGGAAAAGAGTGAGTCTACAGATCTAATTAGTTCAATGCTTAGACCTCATGGAGCACAAAAAATTATTGACATCCTAATTAAGCTAGCTGCGATAGATGATGACATAGCAAAAGAAGAGATTGATTTAATTAACCAGTTCGCTGATAAGTGGAATATAAAAATCCCTGAGATCAAAGAGGGGAAACCAGAAGAGATAACAAATTTGGTAGAGCTCAAGGCACTGGTTCAGTCATATCTCGATGAAAAGCCTGACACTGAGGTTGCCGAAGGTTTAACCGACTTAATTAATATGATGGCTGAGGCAGATGATGAAATAACAGAGGAAGAGAGCATGGCTGTTTCAGAGTTTACGGGTATGATTGCTCACTATGTAAACGCAGAAAAAGGTGGAGACGTGGATATGTTTGAGGTAAATATAGTTCCTCAAGATGAACAGCAGATAGGCGCTATTAATGAAATCCTACCTAATCTTGAATCTGTCAGTGATCGAGGTGGAAAGGTTTTTAAGGTCGGGAAGTTTTTCTCTGAGGATTATGCTGAAGCAGTCTGTGAAAAGTATATTGCTCTAGGCTTGTATTCCAATTACGTGCGGATAAAAGCATAATAATAATCTAGGCTAAAGTTCTTTCAGGTCTTTTAGTAACTGCTGGAGCATATCCTTGGCATCACCAAAGATCATGATTGAGTTTTCATATCCGAAAAGTTCATTTTGAATTCCTGCAAATCCTGTGTTCATAGTTCGCTTGTTAATCATAACCGTTCTGGCTTTGTCAGCATCTAGGATTGGCATTCCGTAAATTGGTGAACTCGTATCATGCCTCGCTGCAGGGTTGACAACATCATTAGCTCCAAGTATAAGAGCAACATCACAGTCCTCAAACTCGGGGTTGATTTCGTCTAGGTCTTTCAGTTGCTCATACGGAATATTTGCCTCAGCAAGGAGCACATTCATGTGTCCTGGCATTCTCCCTGCTACAGGGTGAATCGCATAGAGAACTTCTTTTTCTTTCCCTTCTAAAAACTCAGCAACTTCTCTGATGGCATGCTGGGCCTGTGCTACTGCGAGACCATAACCTGGGACAACTATAATTTTTTCGGCAGCATCAAAAATCATTGCCGCCTCTTCTGTAGAATAGCTCTTTACCTGAATTTGTTTACCCTCTCCAGAAGATTCCGATTCATCTGATGATCCCATTGCACCAAAAATCACATTTGCCAGGGATCTGTTCATGCCTTTGCACATTATATTAGTAAGAATGATTCCAGATGCTCCAACTAGTGCTCCTGAGATAATTAATCCATTATTCATCAATACAAAACCAGTGGCCGCTGCTGCGATGCCTGAGTAGGAGTTAAGCAGAGAGATTACGACAGGCATGTCTGCACCACCAATAGGAATGGTCAGAGTAATACCTATTAAAGCGGAGAGTGCTATCACAACATAGAAAATTTTAAGGTTTATATCTTGACCAGGAAAAATAAATTCATAATTTACTATTTGAAAAGATAAATAGACTAAAACTATAGCTAGCAGGGCATTGAAAATTTTTTGTCCAGGGAAAATAATGGGCTTCCCGCTTATAAAACCCTGAAGTTTTCCAAAAGCGATAAAGCTTCCAGTAAAAGTAAGAGTACCAACAAAAATAGAGAATATTATTGTAGATAGGGTGAATGAACTAAGAGACCCTAGTTTAAGGAACTCAGATGCTGCAACTAACGCAGATGCGCCACCACCAAATCCATTAAATATAGCTACCATTTGTGGCATCTGGGTCATCTCGACTTTTATTGCAAAAAATAGACCAATTATTGAGCCAATAAGTATTCCAAATATAATTAACTGAAAGTCAATTTTATCTGCGGATATAAGTGTGGCTATGATTGCAATTAGCATTCCCAGGGCAGCTATTTGATTGCCGCTTTGTGCGCTTTTTGGGTGACTAAGTCTTTTTATACCGATAATAAATAGGACCGCCGCCAGGACGTAAGAAATATTTGGTATATCCATTCTACTTTATTTGCGTTTGAACATTTTCAACATTCTGTTTGTTACCATAAACCCACCTACTACATTTATTGTAGCGAAAATAACAGCAACAAGACCCAAGTATGAACCTATCGCGCCTCCTGTTTTTGTAGAAATTATAGCGCCGACTATAGCAATCCCTGAGATCGCATTAGAACCACTCATAAGCGGCGTATGTAGAGTAGGAGGTACTTTAGTAATGATTTCTATTCCTACGAAAATTGCAAGTATGAAAACTGTAATTATATTAATATCCATATTCTGTCCTAATTATTTGAGATCATGGCTTTTTTTGTTGCATCATCTGTGATCTCACCCTTATGAGTAAATAAGGAACCAGATATAATTTCATCTTCTAGATCAACATTAATTTTCCCATCACTTACCATATATTTTATAAATGCTGAAATATTTTTAGCATACAGTTCGCTAGCATGAATCGGCATGGTCGCTGGAAAGTTAGAGGTGCCATTAATAGTAATATTATTATGCTCTATTATTTTATCTTTCTGCGTTAATTCGCAATTCCCACCATTCTCAGAAGCTAAATCAATAATCACCGATCCAGGACGCATATCATTTACCATATTCTTTGAAATTAAAATAGGAGCTGCTCTTCCTGGAATAAGCGCTGTTGTAATAACTGCGTCTGATTTTGCTATGTGCTTATGTATAAGATCCTGCTGCTTCTTTTTATAATCTTCGGAAGTTTCTTTTGCATATCCACCCTCACCGACTCCGTCATCGGTAGATTCAACCTCAACAAATTTTGCCCCCAGTGATTCTACCTGTTCTTTAACAACGGGGCGTACATCAAATGCTTCTACCTGGGCTCCTAATCTTTTTGCAGTTGCGATTGCCTGGAGTCCAGCAACTCCAGCTCCCAAGACAAGAATTTTTGAGGGACGAATAGTTCCAGCTGCGGTCATTAATAGAGGCATATATTTCCCGAGTGTGCTAGCTGCTACAAGGACTGCCTTATATCCAGCTATGTTCGCTTGTGATGAGAGAGCATCCATTTTTTGTGCAAGCGTTGTTCTTGGTATAAGGTGCATAGAAAACCCAGTTACATGAATATCTGTCATCGCCCTTACTTCATCTAAATTACGCGTTGTTTGAAAAAGAGAGACAGATATCATTCCAGAGGACATGTAAGAAATTTCTTCAATAGTAGGGTGCTGAACTTTTAATACAATATCAGCTTTTTTATATAGATCAACAGAGCTGTCAATTATTTTTGCTCCAGAATCTTCAAACTCACTATTTGAAAAATGGGACGTAGCTCCAGCATCTTTTTCAATGCTTAAGTCTATACCTGCCTTCGCTAATTCCTTTACTGTAGCTGGGGTAACAGCGATACGATTTTCAGAGGCCATGACCTCTTTTGGGATTACGGCAATCATGTTTTGCTAATAATATTTCAAATATTAAGTCTGGATATTACATTCGAATTAATAGCGATTCATTCTATTTATTTTATTAATTTTTCTAACTGTATTTCGTACATATTTATGATGTTTAAAAATATTCAAATCGCAATAATTACTTTAACCGTTGTTTATGGTGTATCCTATAATGTGCCAGGAGATTTTGAATCAATACAAGATGCTATTGATGTGACTGTTAATGGTGACTCGGTTATTGTAGGGCCTGGCGTTTATTTTGAGAATATAAATTTTTTTGGTAAAGAAATAGTTGTTAGCTCTCGCTTTGAGATCGATAATGATTCTCTGCTAATCGGAAGTACTATCATTGACGGAAGCTCTCAGGGCTCTGATGGAAGTGTATGTACCTTTAAAAACGGTGAGACTAATGGATCAATTATTAAGGGTTTTACTATTCAAAACGGAAATGGGAATAATGAAGATCCAGACGGGAACGGTACCTACTACAGATATGGTGGAGGTGTATATTGTCAAAGTAGCAGTCCGATTGTTTCGGACTGTATAATCATTAATAACAATGCATATGGAGGAGGAGGGGGAGGAGTTTTTTGTTTTGATGCCTCTCCTTTGTTTTTCAATTGCACTATAGCAGATAATATTACGGATGATGTAGGCGGAGGTCTTTATGCCAGAGATGATTCAAGCCCTCAATTTAATGGATGCGAATTTTTGGATAATATTTCTGAATATGGAGGAGGCTGCTATCTTAGATCGCTGTCTGAGCCTTCAATGATTAATACCCACGTTAATGGAAATATAGCAGCAAACACGGGTGGAGGGATAGTCCTAAAAGATGATGCAAATTTGATAGCTGATCATTTATTTGTTACAGGAAATATTTCAGAAGGTCTTGGCGGTGGCTTGTATATTAATAATGCTAACCCAGCGTTTGATTTTTTACTTGTTGCCGATAACTCGGCGAGTTCTGGAGGTGGGATTTATATTAGGAGTAGTTCATTTCCTGTTTTAAATAATGCGACAATCTCAAATAATTCTGCCAATCTATATGGAGACGGACTATACCTTAGAGATAATTGTCAGGTGATCGTTAGAAATTCAATAATATTTGGAAATAACAGTAATCAAATTTATTTCAGAGATATCGGGAATGAGCCTGAGTTAGACATTGATTATTGTAGTGTAGAGGGTGGGTTGAGCGGTATTCAAACAAACGACAATGCAGATCTTTTTTGGGGTAATTATAATATAGATCAGGATCCATTTTTCTGTAACGCGAATAACAATAACTTTTTTTTGCATGAGAATTCACCGTGCTTAACAGCTGGTGAAGGAAATAATCTAATTGGGTGCTTTGGGTCAAACTGTGGGCCTATAAATACTGGACCAGTTTGGTATGTTGGGGTAAATGGAAATGATGGAACCGATGGCAGTATTGAAAATCCATTTGCGACTATCCAGTATGCCATAGATGGCGCTGAAGATGGAGATACAATAAGATTAACTCCTGGTATGTTTTTCGAGGAAATAGACTTTTTGGCGAAGTCTATTGTTCTTGAATCAAGGGCCTTTGAATTAAATGATTTTTCTATTATAGAAGAGACCGTGATCTCTGCTCCTCCAGTAGGGGGAAGCTGTTTAACCTTTTCAGGCACTTCAAACGATTCAGTAGTCGTAAGAGGAATAACATTTTCTGGAGGTTCTAATCACTATGGTGGTGGGATTGTTATAGAAGACTGTTCTCCTACACTGATTGATGTCTTAGTAAAAGATAATAATGCTGAGATTGGTGGCGGTATTTATCTATCCGAATCTGATTCTGAATTAATTAGAGTAGTTGTAAGAAATAATGGTGCAAATCTTGGAGGAGGGATATATAGCACCAATGGGAATCCGATTTTTAATGAAATTATTCTTGAACAAAATTTTGCATATTGGGGTGCAGGGCTTTATTTAGATGGTAGTCAGTCTCAAATAGTCAGTTCCAGGTTTATTGATAATCATGCTTTTATTGAAGGAGGAGGGTTGTTTCAAACTGGCGGGTCATCCACTATTGAGTGGACTGCTTTTGAAAACAATGATGGTACTGATTTTGCAGGTGCCATTAAAGTTCACCAGACCAGTATGCAAATAAACCAGGCTACTTTTTCAGGAAATATCGCTGGGATTGGTTCATTCATGTCAATAGAAAACTCATCTATCGATATTACCAATTCTATAATATGGAACAATGAAGGTCAAATGTTTAAGGCCAATGATGGAAGCACAAGTTTTCTTTCCATAAGCTATTCAGATATTGAAAATCGCTTAAGCTCTATACCTGTCAGTGAGGGGCTCAATGTTAATTTGGGATCAGGTAATATTGATCAAGACCCAATGTTCTGTAATCTTATAAATAAAGATTATCGGTTATCAGACGAATCAGTATGTAGAGCAGTATCCAGCACTGGTAGTGTGATAGGTGCATATGAGAGCTCATGCAATGATCCACTTGCTTTAAATGATGATAATAATATTTTGCTAAATTTTTATTTGGAACAAAATTATCCAAATCCTTTTAATCCATCCACTACAATTAGATTCTCGGTTTCAGAAAAAAGAAATACTAAATTGATAGTATATAATATTTCTGGAAAAGTAATAAAAACGTTAGTGAACAGTGTTTTAGCTCCAGGAACCTATAATGTGAAATGGAATGGTAACGATGAATCGGGCCGAGTGACTCCCTCTGGCATCTATATATATAACCTTGTCAGTGGTTCTTTGGTTCAGTCAAAAAAAATGTTTTTGGTTAAATAACAAAAATTTCCTGAATATTATATTCTATCCTAATTTTTTATATTAGTGTTATTATAAATTTTCAACTATTATATTCAGTCAGGTTTAGTAACTATTTATGACACATATAATTAAAAAATACAAGCTATTAATAGCCTTGATAGTTTTTACTAGCTCAAATCACTTTTCTTATACACTACGCGAGTTCATTGGAGAATGGGCGGGTACGGAAAGCTATATTAGTCAGCAAGAGAATTATGATAATAAGAATATGGCTATTGAAATTTTTGAGGGGGGTGGTCGTGAGGGCTATTTAGCCTATACCGCTACTTCAACTATTATTTATAATGATGAACTTTCATGGACCTACCACTATTTGACATATGATAAAGAAACTGGCGATCTGATTTTTTTAAGAAGGTTTGTGACACCTCTTGGTTTAATTGGAAGTCAGGAATTGAGATATGCCATTCTTTACTCATCAAACGGTATGCTTGAGCTTGAACACACAAGCGACAATCGTGATTTTACTCATGCTATGAGACTCTTTTCTACTGCTCTCAGGGTTGATCAATTAATACCCAACAAAATTAGTTTTTATCAAAACTATCCGAATCCATTTAATCCGGCAACGACAATAAAAGTAGATATTGAAAACAATACATATGGAAACATTGAAATATTCGACCTTAGTGGAGGGTTTATTCTTCTTTTACACGCTGGTTTTTTTAAAAAAGGCCAAAATGATTTTTTTTGGAAAGGTCAAGACTATAATGGGCACCAGGTTCCTAGTGGGACATATATCTATCGTATGAGGCTTGGAGATCAAATAATCTCACGCAAGATGACTCTTTTGCGTTAATCCATTTTTTTTAATATTAAAAATTTCATAGTATCAGTCATGTCTTTTAGGTTGTTAACACCTTTTTTATTCATTTTTTCGTCTTTATTCGCTACATGGTTTGATTCTATACCAAGGTCGATAGATTTACCAGACGGATCAAAGCTAGACTGTTTTATAACTGGCGACCAGTATGCGCGTCGTCTGCATGATGCTAACAACTACTCTATAGCGATTAACCCTGTCGATGGGTATTTTTACTATGCCAAGCTAGTTAATGGTGATCTCGCTGCAAGCGAGTATCGTGTCGGTGAGGTAGATCCTGAGCTTTTAGGTTTGGATAAGGGTTTAACAGTTTCTGAAGAGGTATACAAAAATAAGAAAAGGTTCTACAATCATCATAGTCATGATCGCGACCATGATCACGGTCACCAACATTCAGCAGGCAGAGATGCTCCTTCATCTGGACTTTTAACTCAGATCAATGTTTTTATTAGGTTCGCAGACGATCCTGAATTTCCTCAGCCGCGCTCTTATTATGATGAAGTCTTTCAGACAAGTATAAATAGTAATGAGCCATCGTTAAAGCATTATTTTCACGAGGTTTCCTATAATAGCTTATTTGTTTCAACCAATCATTACCCTGGTACATTTAGTGATTATAATACTGCCTACATAGATGAATACAATAGAGGATACTATGAGCCCCATTCTAATGCGAATCCTGAGGGTTATGAGAATGATAACCAAAGGACAAGCAGAGAGCATAACCTTTTAGCCAATGCACTGAATTCTATTGCTCCAAGTGTGCCTGCAAATGCTAATATAGATTCAGATAATAATGGCTACGTAGATGCGGTCTCTTTTGTTATTTATGGATCACCTGGAGACTGGGCAGATTTACTATGGCCACACAGGTGGTCTCTTTATTCTGTTGATGTAGAAATCAATGGTGCTATTGTATATGATTATTTATTTATGTTATCAGAGTCTTGGTACTTCAATGTGGGTGTTTTATGTCATGAATTTTTCCATGTGCTTGGCGCACCAGATCTTTACCACTATGATGGGGGTGGCGCTCCATCAGCTGTAGGTGGTTGGGATGTTATGGAAAGCACTTCTAATCCGCCTCAATATATGGGTGCATTTATGAAATGGAAATATGGTGACTGGGTTGATATGCAACAGATTAATGTGGGTGGAACTTATTCTATAAGGCCTCTTCAAGAACAGGATAATGTTTTATATAAGATTCCTTCTCCTAATTCGGACAGTGAATATTTTGTAGTTGAATACCGTAAGAGAGATGGGATTTATGAGGCGAATCTGCCTGGTTCAAGGTCGGGAATGTTAGTATATCGTATTAATCAGGCCGCTGGAAACGGAAATGCATCAGGGCCACCTGATGAGATATACTTATACAGGCCTAATGGTAGTCTTACAAATAATGGAAGTTTTAATAATGCACCTTATAATTTGGAATATAACCATACTGAAATAAATGATGACACTAATCCAGCATCCTTTTTATATAATGATGGATCTGGAGGTGACGGTGGTTTAAATATCTATAGCGTAACCGATGCTGGTGAAAATATTCAATTTACAGTTGCTCTAGGAAGTCCCATAGTTGAGGTAGTGCCTAATGAATTTAATTTTACACTTGATCCAGGAGAGTATGAGTCTCAAGCTCTGTCCATTACAAATGCCTCCATTGAAAACTTACCTCTGTCATATAGTTTAGGTTCATCTTTTGCTTTACCTTTTTCAAACCCGAGTGGAGGTCCTGATGGAGGAAACTATTATTGGATTTCATCAGATGATACTGATGAAATAGCTTATGAGTGGATTGAGATTGGTGGGATTTCTGAAGAGTTGACCTTTCCACATAATGACCAGTTTTCAGAAACAGATATTTCTCTGCCATTTCAGTTTCCATTCTTTGGTCAAGAGTATGATTATGTAAAAGTAAATGCTAATGGTTGGATTGGCTGGACTAATGCAAACTCAACTAGTTGGTCAAATGTAGAGATACCATCAGCGGATGCCCCAATGCCTGCTATTTTTGCCTTTTGGGATGACTTGAATCCCCTGAACAACAGCGGAAACAATACATCTAGTGGTTCAATATATTATTACACGACCTCTGATATTGCAGTGATTTGGTTTAATAATGTAGCTCGCTGGTTGCCTGCAGGAAACACTGATTATGCTGGCCTTTATGATTTTCAAATAGTTCTTCAATCTGATGGCCAATTTGGTGTTAATTATCGTAATATGGATGGTTTAATTAACTCTGCGACAATTGGTTTTCAAAACTCTTCTGCCTCTCAAGGAACTCAGATAGCGAATGACATTGAATATGCTGTAGATCAATTATCATGGAAGGCGGCAACATCAGAGGGTGATGTGCCTTGGATTTTATTTTCATCATCAAATGGTGAACTCGGTGGTGTTTTAAACCCTGGAGAAAGTCAAGAATATGGTGTCCAGGCTCTTTCGTCTGGTATCGAACCTGGCAGTCACCAGTGTTTAATTAATATCATTGGTCCTGATATAGATCCTATTTTTGTGCCAGTTAATCTTACGGTCACTGGTGACAACTCATCTCCTGTTCTCCCCTTTATTGATATTTCATTTTCTGAAAATGGGATTGTTGATTTACCCGCTTCTGTTGATACTTTATTTCGTGCTGTTGCTTCTAGATATACTCATGTTTTGGCTCCTAATGGTGGAGCTATACCTATTCTAATTCAAGATGATTTTTCTTCAGAACAGATATTACACGTTAGAAGTGTCCTTGATTTCTTTTTAAAAAATATTCCTGATAGTCAATGGGGCATTGACAAGGCATATGTCGCCAATGGTATTAGCCTAAGCAATGCTATCTTATTTTTACTAAATGATGAGGGAGAATATAATAGTGAGGATGTTCTAAACTTGATGGATTCAGGTGTTAGCGGACAGGATCTATTAGCTACAGAAGTTTATCCTGTGGGCAGTTCTGAATATATGCTTAGTTCTTCGAGAGATGCTACGTATGAAGAAGTTTTACACTTTGTTCATGGGTATGGTATTCAGCTCTCAATGTCTGATATGCAAGATTCAATAATATTGGCCATGAACAGTGCGATAGATAATGATATCTACAACCCTCTTTCCGATTTGCCAAATGAAGATTATGATGAGGAATATTTAGCTATGGGCCTGGAGTGTTATTTTGGGATTTGGGCCCATGACCCAAATGGTGATGGATACAGTGGCGATTATGAGTATGCATTTATCAATCGTTCAGAAATGGAGGTTGGTGATCCAGAATTGTTTCGTATAATAAGTGGCTTTTTTGGTGAAAAATTTGACTATGCTGTCACCCTTCATCAAGAATTTAATAATCATTTCTCTATGAGTCTGGACTCTTTTGATTCATACACCTATCGATCTCAATATTTAACTGATTTAAATATTCTAGGGAGCTATGACGTTTCAGTTACAGGAAACTCTTACCCTAATTTTTTTAATGGGAATCAGGGTGATAACACGTTTATGGGCTTAGCTGGGAACGATACTATAATAGCTGGGGATGGTTTAGATCGTGCAATATATCAGGGCAATATCGAAGAATATTTTTTACAAGAGTTAGTATCAGAAGATACAGCATCTCAAGGTATCCAGATAGTCGATGTTATGCTTTCTAGAGATGGTATAGATGATGTTTATGATATTGAAGAGTTAGAATTTAATGGTTCTGTATATCCAGTATCTGAATTGCTCAATATAAACAACAAAAGGGTACTGCCTAATAGTTTTGCTCTATATGCTCCATATCCAAACCCTTTTAATCCTGTTGTTAGTTTCGACTTTGATATTGCAGATAAACAGCATATCCAAATTTCAATTTATGATATTGGCGGTCGTTTAGTTCGTACGCTAATTAATGAGTCTCTTCCAGCTGGTTCTTACATCAGATCATGGAATGCGAAAGATAATTTAGGCATGGAAGTCTCTAATGGTGTATATTTTGTATATTTTGATGCGGGACCTTTCTCTCAAAAAGAAAAAATACTCTACTTAAAATAATACTTATTTACGTGAGTAAAGTTTTATTCTAAAACGTTTTTGTTTTACAGGGAAAATACTTAGGGAAAACCTAATAAAAAACATTGCGTATTCTGCTTATTAAATAACTGAATTAATTGAACTTAAGGAGTGTATAATGATTCGTTCGAAAAAAAGTAAATCTGGATTTACGATGATAGAAATTATGGTCGTGGTTGTTATTGTTGCTATCCTTGCTGCAATCGCTTTACCTATATATTTAAAATATGTTCAAAGTTCCTATGCGTCGGAGGCTCGGACGGTTATGTCAAATGTTCAAAACGCTGCAAAAATGTATTATCAGACAAGGGGAATTTGGCCTGCCGATGTTGAAGAGCTTGAAAGGTCTGGGCATCTTGATGTTAGTAGATCAACGAAAAATAAATGGGATTTTGATATTCAGCTTAGTGATCAAGGAGGACGTATCACTGCCACAAGTAAGGAAGAAATGTCAGGAGGTGCAGGCCATATGGTTGTTTATGATGCGGACATGGGGAAATTTACTGGGTATGGCTCATCTGAAGAAGAGTAGACGCAATTGGAAATAAATAAATTACTAGAATATTCTATTGATAGCGGGGCCTCCGATTTGCACCTAAGTGTTGGTTCAATACCGATGGTACGTATTAATGGTACTATGAAGCCACTTAATATGGACCCGCTATCTAAAGACCAAATGGACTCAATTATTCCTCAGGTGATGGATGATGAGCAGATAAGAAAATTTAATGATCGAAAAGAGATTGATTTTTCCGCTAAGCTTGAAGGGAAAGGGCGGTTTCGTGTTAATTTTTTTCTCCAGATTAAAGGAACAGCTGGGGTTTTTAGAACTATTCCTGAGGTAGTAAAAAACTTTGATGAGCTGGGCACTCCACCTGTCCTTCAGACTTTATCCTTGTTAGATAGAGGGCTAGTGCTTCTCACTGGGCCAACGGGGTCTGGTAAGAGCACTACGCTCGCTGCTATGGTGGATCATATTAATATAAACAGGAAGTGCCATATTATTACCATTGAGGATCCAGTAGAATATTTTCATCATACAAAAGAGAGCTTGATTAATCAAAGAGAGCTGGGGGTTAATACTAACAGTTTTGCGAATGCGATGAGGTCTGCTCTTAGAGAAGATCCAGATGTGATTTTGGTTGGTGAGATGCGTGATTTAGAAACAATCTCACTTGCTTTAACAGCAGCAGAGACAGGTCATTTAGTTTTATCTACTCTCCATACTTCCAGTGCGGTTAAAACGATTGACCGTATAATTGATATTTTCCCATCTGGTCAAAAAGGGCAAATACGTTCAATGTTGTCTGAAAGCCTTGAGGCTGTTATTGCCCAAAAATTATTGCCAACTAAAGATGGAAAGGGAAGAGCGCCTGCTTGTGAGGTGATGATAGCAAATACCGCAATTCGTAACCTTATTCGTGAAGATCGGATTTACCAGATTCCTTCTATAATTCAATCTGGCGGTGTAGAGGGAATGCAGTCCCTTGATCAAGATTTGCAGCGATTATTATCTCAGGGGAAGATTGAGCGCAAGGTTGCAAAAGGGATTGCGGATAATCCTAAACTATTTTCACAAAAGGTGCTATAGTGTTAAAGAAAACCTATCCAGGTATTGGTTTTATTGAGGTTATGACTGCAACCGTAATTATTTCTATTGCAGCCATTGGTCTTTTATTAGGCGTTGTTCATGCAAGAGGAGAATTGCATGCTCTTGAGGTTAAAGAACGTGCTACTGAAGAATTGCTCAATTATATGGAATATTGGAAAGGTAGGATCGCTGATGGTGCAATATCTCCTTCGGAAATGGCTGGTGGAGCAGACGGCAATGAGATATATTTGTTTGGCACTGCCCAGTCCAAGTATAAGGTGAGGGCAAATTTATTTTATGATATTAACAAGCTTGACCGAGACACTCAGCATGGTACAACAGATTTTAAACGCTATTGGCTTGAGTGTAGAATAGAGTGGACTGATTATCTCGCATCTCCCCAAAGTAGATATTCAGGAAATGTTGTTAAAGAAAGAAAGATGTCAACAGTTATGAGTGTTTTTGAGCTGTGATTTATAGATTAAGTAGAAAGTCTTTTGGCGGGATGACTCTTGTTGAGTTAGCTGCAGTTATTGTTGTCTCTAGTGTAATTGGGCTTGGTATGACAAGCGCAGCTCAGGCTGTAATGCTTCACTACCAGACAGACACTGTTCGCCAAGATCTCAGGAGCTATGGTAATAGCATAATGAGAGAAATATCTAGAGAGATGCAGCTAACGCAAAAGATCAATATTGATGGATTAAATGGTTTTGCGCGTTTAAAATTATATAAATTTTATACTGATATAACTCCAGAGTTAGTTATCTCCTGTAGGGCTAATGATGGAATAGAGTTTAATAATGACATCCCTCTTAACGGAGTCTTGGAATTTCCGAATCAAGGCATTTACAGGAGTAGTCGTCAGAGGCAGGTTTATGTTAAAGATTTTAGAGTAACATACGAGCCTGACAATCGACCTGGTTTGGCGGAGTTCAAAGAATCATTTTTGCATGTAGAGCTTACTCTTAGCATGGTTTCAGATGTTATGGATGAGGCAAACGCTATTGAAGAAGACCATTATTTTTATAGATCAATATTTTTGGGAACTGCATATATTCAAAAGAAAGTAACAAATTCCATATCAGGAGACGATGAAGCTACTTAGAAAATATAAAGGTGGAAGCACAGCTCCTTTGGCTGTTTTGTTTACAATGGTTAGTATGAGTTTTACTGTAGCCTATTTGAAAAACACTTTTAGCCAGGCGGTAATGGAAAAATATAGATACGCTGAGTGGCGTGCGTTATATTCTGCCGAAGCAGGGCTTAATGATGTCGGGGTCGTTATTCTTCCTCAGATTACAGGCGACACGACCCTCTATTCAGATGGGGTTAATTTTGGTCAAGATGAATTAGGAAATCCTGTGGGAAGATACAAGGATATTCATGCGTGGACAGAGCTTCTTCCTAATTCTACTCGAAAACAATATATAGTAAGGTCAACAGGTGTTGCTCAATATAAGACTACGTCAGGAAACGAGGTTGAGGTTGAGAGGACAGTTTATACCTCCATGGTGCCACAAGGATTCGAAGAGTTTATGTATTTCACTGATCAGGAGGCACCTATTGGGCCAGGTAATACTGGAACGGTTAACTTTGGAGCAAATGATCAATTGGAGGGTAAAGTCCACACAAATGGAGATATTGTTTTTAGTAATTATGGCTGTCCTGATTTTTCTGGATCTGTCACGATAACTAGTGAGGCTGTAGATGCTGGTGGAGGTATTGGAAGCTGGGGTGCATGTGATGAAGGGGTTTTCGAGGAAGAAGTAGGTGGCGAAACTGTTTCTATCTTAGATACTGTTGATGCGATAATATTTCCACCTGATAATTCGGCAGAGGTTGCAAAGGCTAATGCAACAAGAATATTTGAAGCAGATGATATGATTTTCAGGACGGGTAAAAAAGACACCCTCGTTATGACAGAAATAAATTTTGTTCCTGGAGGTTATTGGGTTGCGCAGTGGTGGTATTTAATACCGCCAGTGGGGAGTCCTCCAGCTGAGTTTGACTATGTCTGGGATGCGGAAAATACAGGCGTAAATACCAACGCCTCCTCATTGCACCTAGGTCCATCAAACGTGTTTACTGCGGGTGTTGGCTATAGTGATAATTTTATTGTGTTGAGTGCTTTTGATGCCTTGGGTAATAATGTTCAGGATGAGATTATTAATGTTACCGAGATAGGTGATATTATTCGAATAGAGAATAACGACGGGTCTAAGGCATTAAGCTTTAGTGCAAATAGTGTGATTCCAGTTGGTGATGATCGTATATTGGTGAGTATTCAGGATGGCACTCTAAATTATTTTGGATCACTTGATGAGGGATTTTTGCATAATGAGGCGGTTAAATTTGTTAATACTAGCGCTCCTACGGGTCTTGCATCTGATGTAGAGTGGAACAACTTTCATTATTACCATGATCATTTAGATAATTTAACAAGTTATTGTGAAGCTGGGAGAATACAACACTTCGATTTTGAATATTGGAATGCCTCTGGGATAGGAGGCTCTAATTGTGACATATTTACTTGTCCAGATATAATATACGAGAGTGAATATGTGTATATGAATAAAACTTTTTTTTCAAAAGGTTCAAGCCCTCAAATTTTATATGTAAAAGGCGGTCAGGTTTTAGTAAGAGGAATTATTGATGGTCAGTATACAATAGTTACAGATGATTTTACGGAGTATAGACGTCACGATGATAATGATAAAATAGATCGAGTATGGGGGAATATTTGGCTCATCGATGACTTAGTTTATATAGACTCTTATGGCAGCGGAGCAGTATTACATCCTGAAGATGGAGGCACAAATAATGTACTTGGTCTTGTCTCTGGTGGCAGTGTAATTATAGCCAATACAAGGCCCAATGGTGCACGGGGTCGGCAATATGGATCCAATATAAATATAAACGCTGCAATTTTGGCTATGAATGGTGGATTTATATCACACTATTGGCAGAATAGTTTGCTAGGATATCATGATTGGAATGATGGATTAGGTTACGGTATCATTGCTGATGGAAGAGGGGGTCATCGAAATTATTATCGGTCAGATGGTCTTAGTGGAATATATACAGGTGGGAATGATATTAGAGGTACGGTTAATCTTTGGGGGTCAGTGACTCAGTTTAAAAGAGGATATATGAAGAGAAACTACCCTGGGCCATATAATGTATCGCCAGGAGCGGGGTACGATAAGAATTATCACTACGATTGGAATCTTAAGCTTCGGCCACCTCCATATTTTCCTGATTTACAGAGTACTAATAATTCAGTTATTCTTAAGATGGCCTCTTACGGTGAAATCGATAATAATTAAAATGGTTATATAGTTATGTATCTTGGATTAGACATTGGACGCCAGTATGTAAAAATGGTTGCAGTCGACAAAACT
>CAZLPW010000017.1:0-17891 GCA_964561495.1 uncultured bacterium
AACAGGCGAGTTAGAATTTCCTACAAGTCCAACTATATATGATGCTACCGCTGTAAAAAAGAAAGCCATTATTATCATAATAATACTTGTAACCAATGTGATAGCTAAATTATTAGTAATAAAATAATATACTCCAGCAACTAAAATAACTGCTATAGATGAGAAGATATTTATGATGTTTTTTGATATATCTCGTTGATTTATTGGTATATCGCTTTGTTTTACTTTCTTTTGTTTATCGATTAAAATTATAATTGCGTCTATTAAACCTTTTCGGACTCTAAATATAGATGAGATTCCACCAACAACCATTGCACCTACACCAACATATCTAATCTGAGTTGACCATAATTCCCATGCTCCTTCAAGTGGATTTGTGGCGTGCGCCATACCTTGTCCCAATAAAGGGATACCAACCAACCAGCCTAAGAACCCTCCAATAAAAATAAGTATAGCAATATTCAGTTTCACAATAAAACCAACTGCTAGCAACGCAGGTGATATATCAGATCCAAAAAAGAAAATTCGATTTCCCAATAAAATTGCACCTTCAAGAACTCCTTTTAATACACCTGCAAATGAAATTAGGCCTTTTAATAATCCACCAATTAATGCCCCTTTTACAACTAACGAAGCATTATTTGAACTCCCAGAACTTTGTCCTGTTTCAAGCACGGAAGCACAGGCGAGTCCTTCAGGATACTGAAGATTGTCCTCATTTTTAACTATAAAAACCTGACGCATTGGAATCATAAATAAGATGCCTAAAAGGCCTCCAGTAAATGCAATTACCGTTGTCAATATCATATTAAACTCTTGCCAAACACCAATTAATATCAAAGCAGGCATCGTAAAAATTATCCCTGCGGCAAGAGATTCTCCAGCAGATGCAGCAGTTTGTATCTGATTTGCTTCTAGAATATTATTAGTTTTCCTTTTATTGTTAGAGCTACCAATATATCTAAGAATCAGCATTCCAAGTACAGCTGCAGGTATAGAAGCTGAAACAGTCATGCCAGCCTTCAATCCTAAGTATACATTTGCCGAACCCATAACAATAGAAAGCATTATTCCAATAATTATGACTTTGAGGTTAATCTCTGGTATGGTTTTTAGATCTTCTGACATTACAACTCCATCTAAATTAATGTGAAGGTACATAATAAATTTATGTTAAAAAAATTTAAAGAAGATTTTATTCTACTGATAATATTTACTAATTTTATATTATTCAGGGGTGTCGTTAAAAACCAGATTTAATCGGCTGAGAACAAACCCATAGACCTGATCTGGATAATGCCAGCGTAGGGAGCAAATATGCTTTGTAAAACATATCTCTTATTTTTTCTTTTTTTTAGCGTTTTGGCTTATGCGAAAATTTCTGGGACAATTATTGACTCTACTACCAGTAAACCTGTAGAAAATGTAAATATTATTTATGGTGATTTTGGTACTACGAGCGATGAAGAAGGATTCTTTTTTATTGATGCAGAAGTAGGTAGCAAATTAAAGTTTTCACATATTGGCTATGAAATTAAATATAGACAAGCAAAAGATGGGATGCAGATTGGTCTAGTTCCATATATATTGTCTTCCGAAAATATTATTGTTAAAGCTGGGCTAATAGATGAATTGCTTAACAAGATTACATCAAGCGCTTCAATTTTTTCTTATGACGATATTATTAAATCTGGAGCAGATCATTTTCAACTTATTACCGAAAGAATTCCAAACCTTAATTGGGCTGGAGGAACTAGTAGACCAAGATATTTTCAAATAAGGGGGATTGGAGAACGCAGTCATTATTTTGGTGAGGGCCCTCCTAATTTTTCAGTTGGGTTTAACCTAGATGATTTAGATTTAAGTGGGCTAGGAATGACAGGTCATTTGTATGATATAGATCAAATTGAAATTCTAAAAGGTCCGCAATCATCCGTATATGGGGCCAATGCTTTAGCAGGGATTATATCAATTAGATCGAAAAACCCAGATAAAGAATTAGATGCGGGCTTAACTTTAGATATTGGTGAATACGAATATAAAAACTTTAAAACTTATGTTAATTTTCCATTGATTAAAGACCTAACGGTAAGGCTTAACTTTGGCAGGAGTTATCATAATGGATTTAGAAATAATATTAGTCGATCAGCATCAAACTCAAATAATAGAAATGAACAATTTTTTCGGTTAAAATTAAAATTTCAAGCCCTGAAAAAATTTGATTTTTTATTAACGATTCTTTCATCAAATCTTGATAATGGCTATGATGCTTGGGCGCCTGATAATAATAAAAATTTTAGAACTTATACTGATGATGTTGGAAAAGATAGTCAAGCAACTAAGGGTATATCAATGCGTACAAATATTTTATTGTCAGATAATCTTAAAATTCTAAGTATATCATCAATTGCAAAAACGGATTTAATTCACTCATACGATTCAGATTGGGCAGACGATTCTTATTGGCTGAATAACCATGGATTTGATCCAGCAGTTTATGGATACTCATATAAATTTTTTGATAAAAATGTCAAAGAACGCAAAAACATTACGCAAGAATTCCGGACGTCTTTATCTAAGGGGAAAAACAATTTTATTTTTGGAGTTTATTTAAAAAAACTTACCGAAATTGATTCAGCATCAGGTTATCTTTATGGAGGAAATGCAACTCAAGCTAGCAGTGAATTTAATTTTGATGCATACGCAGCTTATTTAAAAGGTAAAGTATACCTAAATGATAAAATAATTGGGGATGCAAATCTTAGATTTGAAAAAAATAATTATGATTATTTTGGTGTTTCACAGTATAATTATTATGGCTTAAATGAACTACCATCAGTTAATTTTAAAATTGACACAGTTATGGTAGGTTTTAAATCATCTATCTCATATTATCTAAATAATAGATCTAATTATTTTGTTTCATTTTCAAGAGGTTTTAAATCAGGTGGAGTGAATCAGCACCCGTATTTGTTAGATTCAAATAGACCTTACTCTCCAGAATTTATTAGAAATTTTGAATTTGGATTTAAATACTTCAACAAATCTACTATGATAATGTTAACTATGTTCAACTCCATTAGGGAAAATCAACAAGTATCCGTATCAAGCCAGCAAATTCTGAATGATCCTAGCAGTTTTTTGTTTTATACTAGTAATGCAGGTTCGGGCGAAAATAGTGGTTTAGAATTTGAAAGCACTCTGAAAATTTCTCCAAATATATCATTTAAGACTAGTTGTGGTATTTTACAAACGGATGTTAAAAGGTTTTCATACCAAACATTTTCTGGCCAAAGTTTTGGAGGTGATAGAGAAGCAGCAATGTCACCAAAAATAATGGGTTCATTTACAGTTAACTACGAAAAGAATGATTTTTATATTAGTTCAAACTCTACTTATAAAGATGAATATTATTTCTCGGACAGTCATAGTGAAAAGTCTAAGCCATATTCTTTGAGCAATATAACAATGGTCAGATCTTATGATAGATTAAGTTATAAATTTTGGGTTCGAAACCTCTTTGATAAGAGGTATGCAGTTAGAGGGTTTTATTTTGGTCTTATTCCACCAAATTATAATGACAAATTATTTGTGAGTTATGGGGATCCAAGAGAAGTCGGCTTTGGTTTAGAATACCAATTGCAATAAGATATAGCTAAAGTAATTTTTTAATATTTATTTTATCCTAATATTACCAATATAGTAATTAATATTTTACAATGTTTAATCAAATAACTGAAAGCTACAATAATATATTTAGATCTCTTAGAGGTCTTGGAAAAATTAATGATTCAAATATAGCCGATACTATAAGAGAAACTAGAATTGCGATGCTAAATGCAGACGTTAATTTTCAAGTTGTCAAAATTTTCGTTTCCCGTATTAAAGAAAAAGCAGTTGGGCTAAAAGTATCTAAGTCAATAAAGCCAGGTGAATATTTTATTAAAATAATTCATGAAGAAATAATTTCACTTCTTGGAAGAGGTGAAAAAAAATTAAAATTAGATAAGACACCCTCAATAATTTTATTGGCAGGTTTGCAGGGATCGGGTAAAACTACAACAGCTGGTAAATTAGCAAACTTTTTAAAAAAAAATAAATCTGTTATTTTAATTGCTGCAGATCATAACAGACCTGCTGCTATAGACCAATTGGTTAGTATAGGAAAACAAATAAATGTAGATGTCTATAATGATCAAACTATTAATCCAGAATTAGTTATACAAAATGGAATTCAATTTTCCTTAGAAAGGGGCATTGATATTGTAATTATAGATACTGCAGGTCGTACCCACTTAGACCAAGTTATGATGGATCAAATACAAAATATTTCAAAAAATATTAATATTTCTGAACTGCTTTTTGTAGCAGATGGAATGTCAGGCCAGGATGCTGTAAACTCTGCTAAGATTTTTAATGAAAAATTGCCTATTACGGGTGTAATTTTGACCAAAATGGATGGTGATTCAAGAGGTGGTGCTGCGTTATCAATACAGGAAACCATAGGAAAGCCAATAAAATTTATAGGAATATCTGAAAAATTAGATGGCCTTGAGCCATTTGATTCCGAAAAAATTGCAAATAAAATATTAGGTCATGGTGATATGTTATCTGTATTGGAAAAGGCTCAAAAAATATTTGACACTGAAGAAGCGTTAATTTTAGAAAAAAGATTAATAAATAATAAATTCGATTTAAATGATTTTAAAACAAATTTAAGTCAGCTTAATAACACGGGCTTATTGAATCAGATGTCTAATTTTGTGCCAGGATTAAAAGATAAGGGTATTAATATAAATGATAAAGAGTTTCTTTGGGCAGAAGCTATGATAAATTCTATGACACCTTTTGAAAGGTCTAATCCCCATCTTATGGATGGGAGTAGGAAGAAACGTATTGCAAAAGGCAGTGGTAGATCAGTTCAAGAAGTTAATCTTTTAATTAAAAAATTTATTAAAATGAAAAAAATGATGAAAAAATTTAGTAGTAATAAAAAGCAGATCTTGCCGATATTTGGTGGGATTAAAAATTTTAATTAGAAGGAGTTAAACTTGGCGACGAAAATTAGATTGAAACGTATTGGTAGAAGGAATAGACCGTTTTATAGAATGGTCATAATGGATTCGCGTAAAAGGCGTGATGGTGCTGCGATAGAACAGGTTGGTTGGTACAATCCTATTGATCTTAACCACTCGTATGATTTAAAAAACGATCGAATAATATACTGGCTAGGTGAAGGAGCAGTGCCAACAGATGCAGCCCAAAAGCTTATTCGAAGATCAGGATTAGCTCATCGTTGGCATTTAATGAAGCAAGGGCTTGATGATGATGCAATCGATATAGAAATGCAAAAGTGGGCACTTAAACGTGAGGATATTAAAAATAAGCGAAAAGAGAAAGTAGCTAAAAAAGCAGAGGCGAAAAAAGGAAAAGAAATAGAAGAAGCGGATGATAATAAAATCTCTCAAAAAAAGGTAGCTACGGCTGATGATAATAAAGGAGAAAATATAGAATCGCAAGATTCTACTGAGTCTGATTCGAAAGAAGAAGAATAAAAAACTAGCAATAAAATAGATAAATAATAAAAAGGAGATGATATGAAAGAGTTCATTGAGACAGCAATTAAGTTATTGGTAGATAAACCAGATGAGGTTCAAGTAAGCATTGTAGAAACAGAGCAGCGTCTTATCTACGAATTAACTGTTGGAGAAGGTGATTATGGTAAAGTGATTGGCAAGCATGGTAGGAATATATCCGCACTAAGAACTTTAATTTTTGCTATCAATGCAAAAGAAGGTGGTAAACGTGCTAGATTGGATGTTATTGATTGATAATGAAGCCCAAAATACATCCTATTGCAACTATAACCAATGCCGCAGGTTATGAGGGCGAAGTTCGTCTTAAGCCTTTATCCAGATATTTTGATGAGTTCGTTGAAAATGGCACTTTAGCATTAGGTATTTGTCCAGAATCAACAAAATCTATTCATCTTGAAATTATTAAAGGAATTGGTAAGAAAAGGAGATTTAAATTTGTTGGAATTGATAATTCTGATGAAGCAAAAGAAATAATAGGAAAGACGGTGTTTGTATTATCAGAAGATGATAGAATTATGTTAATTAGTAAGGACTTAATTGGCTTTGAAGTGATTACTATTAATGAAGACTATGTGGGACTGTTAATAGATGTGATTTGGCTTCCTGCCAGTGATGTGTATGTTATTCAAGACGAAAACAAGGAAATTTTGATTCCAGTAATACCTGAGGTTATTAATGGTGTTGATTTCGATAACAAAGTAATTATTATTACACCAATGGATGGGTTATTAGATTGAATCAAATAGCGATTATCACTGCGGCTCCTCATTTTATTAACAGCTATATTGAAAATAGCATTCTCAAAAAAGCTAATGAGAGAAAAGCAGTTTCTTTTCACATAATTGATCTTCGTGAATTTGGCCTAGGTAATTACCAAAAAATTGATGATAAACCTTATGGTGGTGGGAAAGGTATGATTTTGATGTCTGAACCTCTTTTTAGTGCAATTGATTATGCAATTAATCTTATGGAAAAATCCAATGATATTAAAATAATATACCCAAATCCTTCTGGGAGGAGGTGGAATCAAAAATCTGCCAAAAGAGTTAGCGATTTTTCAAAATCTATAATAATCTGTGGCCATTATAAAGGTATAGATCAAAGAGTCGTAGATAAATATGTAACTCATGAATATTCATTAGGCGATTTTGTAATGACATCTGGTGAAATACCAGCAATGGTTATGATTGATAGCTCAGTTAGATTAATGTCTGGGGCATTAAATTCTCCAGAATCAGCTAAAACTGATTCTTTTTCTCATGGTCTTCTAGATCATCCTCATTATACATATCCACGTGAAATTGATGGCTTAAATGTACCCGATATATTATTAACTGGACACCATGATAATATTTTAAAATGGAGATTGAAGAAAAGGGAAACTCTAACTCAGAAAAAACGTACTGATTTATGGGAACTATATAAAAATAAATTAAAAAACTGGAATTGAATTATGAATAAGATATATGAAGCTACAAAAGAATTTTTGCGTGAGGATTTACCAAAATTTGGCGCAGGAGATACTCTTGCAGTTAATGTAAAAGTAAAAGAAGGTAATAAAGAAAGATTACAGCTTTTTGAGGGTACAGTTATAGGAAGAAGAGGTGGGAATGGTTTAGATGCTACTTTTACAGTTAGAAAAATTTCAGGAGGTATAGGTGTTGAGCGTATTTTTCCTCTCCATTCTCCTACTATTGATTCAATTAAAGTAAAAAGGCGTGGGAAAGTAAGAAGAGCTAAGCTTAACTATTTAAAAAACGTTACTGGTAGTAAGGCTGCTAGAATTGAAGAAAAGCGCTAAATTTTGTACAATTAATCATCTACATGGTTTAATAAAAACCCCTTAAAACATGTAATAAAGTATTTAAGCTTGATATAAAATATATTTTTGTTTTTGGCCCACCTGATTCAACTTTTATTTATTAGATTATACTAAAATATAATTAAAAGGACGAATATTTTATGGATCTAAAAATGAAAGATATCCCATCGGTCAGTTATATTTTAGAAAAAATTGATTTTAAAATAGAAATACACGAAAATTATTTAAAGAAAATTATTAATGAAACTATAGATTTTTATCGTTCGAAAATAAGAAATAATGAAATTGAACTAACTAAGAATCAAATGGTTGATATAATTGTATCAGATGTTTATAAAAAAGCCTCTTCAAGCTTAGTTAATATTATTAATGGTACAGGAATTGTCCTTCATACTGGTTTAGGAAGAGCACCTTTTAATGCAGAGAGGCTCAAAAATCTTTCTTCAAGACTAGAAGGATATATAAACCTAGAGTATAATATTTTATCTGGACTAAGAGGAGACAGGCAGATACATATTAGAAATCATCTTAGCTCTCTTTGTAATACAGAATCCTCTTTGATGGTAAACAATAATGCAGCAGCTGTATTTTTAGTATTGAATACTATTTCAAGTGGTGGGAATGTTATTTGTTCTCGGGGACAGTTAGTAGAGATAGGTGGTTCATTTAGGATACCAGATATAATTGAAAAGAGTGGTGCATGCCTAAAAGAAGTGGGTACTACAAATCGCACACATTTGAACGATTATGAAAACGCAATCGACCAAAATACGAAATTACTTATTTGGGTACATACTAGTAATTATATTATAAAAGGATTTACAAAAGAAGTTTCATTAAAAAAGTTAGTAATTCTTGGTGAAAAATATGATATTCCTGTAATGGCAGATATTGGTAGCGGTGATTTAATTGATATGAAAAAGTTGGGGTTTAAAGATGAGTTACAAGTAAAAAAAATTGTATCTATGGGTCCAAAAATAACCACCTTTTCAGGTGATAAATTATTGGGAGGTCCTCAATGTGGTTTAATTGTTGGTTGTAAAAATATAATTAAAAAATGCCAAAAAAATCCATTATACAGAATAATGCGAAGCGATAAGATTAGCATTGCTTTGCTAGATGAAACACTACGATCATTTAGGCGCAATTCATTTACAGAAGAAAATTTATCTTTGAAAATGCTTACTACAAAAAGAACAATACTAAAAAGGAGAGCAACAACAATTTTAAAAAATTTAGAACAAGAAATTGTTAGAGATTTTGGTATCTCAATTGTAGAATCATTTGTTGAAGCTGGGAGTGGATCTCTTCCAGAAAAAAATATAGAAAGTATTGCATTAAGGTTTAATCCAATTATTATTGAAGCAAATCATTTATCTAAAACTTTAAAAAAATCTTTTATTCCAATAATAGGCTACATCAATAAGAATAAATTTTATATTGATCTAAAATCTGTATTGCCATCCCAAATTAAAAAAATTAGACAGGCAATTATTGAGGTTTATAGTTGCATCAAATAGTTTTTGGTACAGCAGGCCATATTGATCATGGTAAGACTGCGCTAGTAAAAGCTTTAACAGGAAAAAATACAGATTGTTTGCCTGAGGAAAAAACTAGAGGAATTTCTATCGATATTGGCTTTGCTTATTTAAATGATAGAATATCAATTATAGATGTTCCAGGCCATGAAAAATTTATTCGAAACATGGCTGCAGGAGCAGCAAATATACATTTCGCATTAATTGTAATTGCAATTGATGATGGAATAATGCCTCAAACAGTGGAACATTTAAATATTCTTAAATTTTTAGGTGTCAATAAAGGTATAGTCGCATTAACAAAAATGGATTTAGTAAATGATGAAGAATGGATAACACTAATTGAAGAAGATATTAAATTATTATTATCATCAATGAACTTTTTTGTGAGTGGTATACATAGAATAGATAGTGTAACTGGGGAAGGTATTGAAAGGTTAAAAAGTTCGATGCTCTCATTTTTAGACAATGATATTCGATCTAATAAAATAACTCATTTCAGGATGAATGTAGATAGAGTTTTTTCTAAAGCTGGTTTTGGGACTGTTATTACAGGGACTGTAATTGGAGGGGATTTATCAAAGGGTGATACTATAGAATTATTTCCTCAAGAAATTTCTGTAAAGGTTCGAGGCTTGCAATCGCATGGCGGAGTTGTGGACAAAGTTAAATTCGGTGATAGAGCAGCAATTAATATACCGAATATAAAAGGAGAGCAACTGAAAAGAGGGACTATAATTGGTAAGCCAAGTTCTTTTTTCCCAACAAAATATATTATTGCTAACATTAGTCTAATTGAAAATACTAAATGGAGGTTAAAAAAGAATCAAAGATTACGATTCCATTTTGGAACTCAGGAAGTATTGGGTCGTATTTTATTATTGGGTGAGATAGATAGTAATAATCATACTTCTATGAATCTGATTCTTATTTTGGAGTATAAAGTAAGTGTGTTATTCGATGAAAAATTTTTAATAAGGTCCTATTCACCAGTTGAAACCATAGGAGGTGGAATTGTTTTAGAAAGAATATTTAATTATAAATGGAAAGCAATTAGCAAAAGAGCATTCCAAATGCCAATAGAATCTAAAGATAGGTTTTATTATTTGGTTAATCAAGACTGGAGGAATCCTCTCACTTTAAAAGGATGGAGTAATATTTTTCAGATTAGTGAAAATAAAATTAATTCTTGGATAACCAAAAAACTAATTCATGATAGAGAGACAGGTTTTATATTCTCTATAGATAATGTTAAAAAATCAAATAGTGCAATAAAATCTGCTTTTAAATATTTTTATAAAAGAAATCCATTCCGAAAAAATTTAAATATTGATGTATTAATAAAAAAATTAAATTGGGCTGAAGACTGGTTGATTTATATTATTAATCAATTAGTTAAGGAAAAAATAATTGCTAAGGGCAATGGAGGATTTGTTCTTAGAAATTATGAATTAACGTTGAGTAAAAAGGATAAAAAAGATATTTCTAATATTAGATATTTATTAAAAAATCTTCATAAAAAACCTTTTTTAATTAAGGAAATAATTACCAAGTTAGGTTTTAAACCAAAACGTACTGCTGATTTACTTTTCCTCCTGCGTGATAAAGGTGAGATAGAATTTATTGGTCAGGATTTCTGGTTAGATAAAATTAGTCTTAATAATATGATTTCTAGTATTAAAATTCATTTTAAATCTAAAAAAGTGCTTACTATAAATGATTTCAAATCAATTACAGGTTTATCTAGGAAAACAGCAATTCCATTATTAGAATATTTTGATTGTAAAAAAATAACTCTACGTAATGAGAATGTTCGGGTAAAAGGAAGTGAGCTAAAGTGAATAAATATAAAACTGCAGATACCCCAGTTATGAAACAGTTTATGGACATTAAGTCTAAGCATGAGGATACAATAGTTTTATTTAGGATGGGAGATTTTTACGAAACATTTTTAGAGGATGCTATCATTACCTCTGACATTCTTGGAATTGTACTTACAAAACGTTCAAATGGAAAAGCATCTGAGGTCCCATTGTCAGGTTTCCCATATCATTCTTTAGATAATTATTTACCAAAACTGGTAAAGGCAGGATATAGAGTAGCAATATGTGAACAGACCGAGGATCCTGCTAAGGCTAAGGGTATTGTTAAGCGTGAAGTGGTAGAAGTGGTTACACCAGGAACTTTAGTCTCAGAACAAATATTAGATCAGAAGTCTAATAATTTTATTTCAAGCATTTTTATTGAAAAAGGGGAAGTTGGATATTCGATACTTGATACTTCTACTGGTGAGTTTTATATAGGAGAATGTGCTAAAAATCAATTGAAGGAAAGATTACTAAAATATTATCCTAAGGAGATTCTTATTCCTGATAATTTAATTTACTCGGATAGGGACTGGTATATATCTATTAGACCATTTATTAGTCAAATAGAAAATTGGTTCTTTGAATATCGCGGATCATATTCAATCTTAATCAAACATTTTAAATTGAAAAATCTTAAGGGTTATGGATGTGAAAATATGGTTAATGGAATAATAGCGGCTGGCGCACTTTTATACCATGTTAAAAATAATCTAAATAAAAATATTAATCATATTTCTAAGATATCTCCAATATACAGTGAGGGCCTCATGGGGCTTGATAATTTCACTATTCGTAATCTAGAAATTTTTGACAATTTATTTAATCAAAATGGAAATGGCACGCTTATTAATGCAATCGATTATACAAAATCTGCAGGGGGTGGAAGATTACTAAGGCGCTGGCTAAATAATCCATTATCAAATAAGAAACGAATAAAAGAACGGGTTGACATTGTTGAGGGTTTTGTAAACAATTCCTCAGTTTTAAACGAAATTAGAAATAGTTTAGAAAGTACAATCGATTTACAAAGAGTGATGGGTAAAATTAATCAACAAAAAGTATCTCCAAGGGAAGTAATGGGTCTAGCAATTACCTTAAACAAAATTTCAGAATGGAAGAAATTTTTAAATTCCTTGAATTCTTTAGCGCTTTCTATGTTCTCTGATAAATTTGTTAATTCAGATGATATAATTGGAAAGGTCTTTTCTAATTTAAATCATGATTTGCCATCCCAACTAAAACATGGGAATATTATTCGGAAAGGAGTAGACAAAAGACTTGATGAGCACCGAGCATTGCTAAATGATGGAAAGGATTGGATTTTAGGATTTGAAAAAACAATGAGAATAGAGCTAAATATCTCTAGTCTTAAAGTGAGATATAATAAAATATTTGGTTATTATATAGATATTCGTAAAACACACCAACAAAAAATTCCAGATACATTTATCAAGAAACAAACATTGGTTAATTCTGAGCGTTTTATAACCCCTGATTTAAAAAAATATGAAGAAAAAATACTTAACGCTGAAAATTATATTTTTGAGATTGAGGAAAAAATATTTAATAATATCTGTGAATTTTTGATACAAAATATTTCTACAATTAATCAAAATGCAATTCTAATAAACAAAATGGACGTTCTAGCTAATTTTGCTAAAATTGCTTTAGAAAATAATTATGTTAAACCTCTTTTTAGCAATAGCCCTATTTTAGAAATTAAAGATGGTAGGCATCCAGTTATTGAAAAAGCTATCCAATCAAGTGAGAAATTTATCAGTAATGATTTAAATATGGATATAAAAAATAATCAAATACATCTTATTACTGGTCCGAATATGGCTGGAAAATCAACATTTCTTAGACAGAATGGTTTAATTGTTCTTATGGCTCAAATAGGATGTTATGTTCCTGCTAAATATGCGAAAATAGGTATAGTTGATTATTTGTTTACTAGAGTTGGTGCTAGTGATAATATAGCTAGTGGTGAAAGTACTTTCATGGTTGAAATGACTGAAGCAGCAAACATTTTAAATAATGCTACTGCTAAAAGCTTGATTTTATTAGATGAAATTGGCAGGGGGACTGCAACCTATGATGGTCTTTCTATTGCTTGGTCAATAACTGAATATTTACATAATAAGTCAGATATTAATGCAAGAACACTCTTTGCAACACATTATCATGAATTAACACATTTAGAAAAAAAATTAAAACGTTTATATAATTATCATGTGGAGGTTAAAGAATTTGATGATGAAATTGTTTTTCTTAGATCCATTATAAAAGGTAGTGCAGATAAAAGTTATGGGATTCAAGTTGCCAAAATGGCTGGTGTCCCAAAAGGAGTCATTGATCGCGCAAAACAAATTCTGGATGAACAAATTTTTAATTCCAAAGTAATCAAGGATTCAGGTAATAAAACATTAAAAGAAAAAAGAGAAAAAAATGACCAAAATTTTATTACTGAGATAAAAAATATTGACATTGATAGTTTAACTCCTTTTGAAGCATTAATTAAGTTAAATGAACTTAAAAAGAAAATTGAATTTTAAAATATTTTTGATAGCATTATTAACATCTTTCCAATATGGAACAGGTTATTGGGTTAACTATGGTTGGGAAATTTTTAATTATGTTACAAGTGCCCATATTGCTTCTTTGGGTAATGCTACGATTGCATATCCAATTGAAACTGCAGCAGGCTCTATTATTAATCCATTTTTTAATTCAAAAAATAGAAAAAAAATAGAACTAAGCCATCAGTCTAGATATGCAGGTTTAGTTAGTAGTGATATTATTGGTGGACAAATGCTAGTAAACCAAAGAACTGCACTTAACTATAATATATTATATGAAGGGATTGGATCAATCCCAGATACTAGAGACGCATTAATGGATTGGGGCCTCGATGGTATTATAGGCACAAATGACATTGGTGAAAATAATGGTATACTTGATCAGGGAGAAAGGCTTGATAAAAGTAAAATTAATTATTTTTCACAAAAGCAGCTTGCTTTTCATTCATCTTTTTTAAGATCAGTCAATAAAAAAAAGATAGGGGTTGGCATTAAATTTTTGCATTATAGACTTGACAAACATTATGCATTAGGATTTGGATTGGATTTGGGCACTATTTTTGAAATAGGAGATATTGATTATGCATTGGTTTTAAGAAATTTTCCCTCTTCTGGATTAATCTGGGATCAAGGTACAATTGAAGGAACTACACCTTCATTTTTATTTGGAGCTCATTTACCGTATAACTTCAAAAAATATCCAGTTAAGTGTCATATGTTAATTAGTTTTGATATGAGTACAGATAATCGAAATCTTGATTCGCAATATAGTTTTGGAAGATTAAATTTAGAATCATCATTAGGTTTTGAATTGAAAATAGTGGAAAGGATTTGTATAAGGCTTGGAAGAAACAAATTAAATGTCATGACAGGTGGTCTAGGATTGAACTGGAAACTATTCGATCTTGATTATGCTTTCATAGCTTCAAACTTTGGTTCAGGGATCGGTAATCACCATTTATTTACGGTATCAATCTCCAAAGACATTTTAATAAAATATTTAAAAAAAAATAAATAGGCAACCATCAAAATATTATATTATTTATTACAATTGATTGAATTTTTGTTTGCTATTTTTGTATTTTCGCCGGCAAAAATTTTGGTATAATATGATTAAAAGCATGACTGGTTTTGGAAGAGGAAGTTATTTAGATGATAATCTAGCATTTGATATAGAAATTAGAAGCCTTAATTCAAAGTTTTTTGAATTAAAAATTAGAGGTTTTTCATTAGATGGCGATGAAGAAATCAAATTGAGAAAGTTTATTAAAGAAAAAATTTATAGAGGATCAATTAGTGTAGTTATTAGGGTTAATGGAGAGGAGGATCAAAATGATTTTGTGTTTAACAAAAAAAAGGTAGACGCTATACAAAATATTCTAAATGATATCCATATTCATTATGGTCAGAGATTAGGGTTAGGTGATATAATTAGCTCCAACGATTTAATTAAATCTAAAATAACTGATATAGACTTGTCCAAATTTTTATTTTTAGTTTTAGAAAAATCATTAAAAGAATTAGATGAAATGAGGATAAAGGAAGGTAAATTAATTTATGAAGATATTTCTGATAGAATTAAAAAATCAAAATCTTTTTTAGGAAATATTTCTAAAATTTCTGAAAAATTTGGTTCTGAAAAGCAGGAAACTTTAAGAAATAAAGTTCAAAGTTTAATTAATGCCTCTAAAATTGATGAAAATCGATTAATACAAGAAGTCGCATATTTTGTTGAAAAATCTGATATTACTGAAGAGATTGTTAGATGTAAAAGTCATATTAATCAATTGGAATCATATTTAAAATTAGATGAGCCTGTTGGCAAAAGAATTGTTTTTGTTATACAGGAAATTTTACGTGAGGTAAATACCATTGGGTCTAAATCCCATCAAACAGAATTAATAAAGGAAGTAGTTGAAATAAAAGATCAATTAGAAAAGATAAGGGAACAGTCACATAATATTTTATGAGAAAAAATATTATCACTATTTCTGCTCCATCGGGCTCAGGTAAGACAACACTTTGTAAGGCGCTGTTATTATCAAATAAATCTATTAAACTCTCTGTCTCATATACAACTAGATTACCGCGCACTAATGAGATAGAAGGGAGTGATTATTTTTTTATTTCTGAAAATAATTTTAAAAAAAAAATAAAAAATAGAGAATTCGCAGAATGGGAAAAAGTTTACGGAAATTATTATGGCACATTGAAACAAACTTTGCTAGATGCGATTAAGCTAGACAAATTATATTTATTTGAATTAGATGTTCTAGGAGCTTTGGAAATAAAAAAGCAACATCCAAAAAATACTTTGAGTATATTTATATTACCTCCTAGTATAGAAGTTTTAAAAAAAAGATTAATAAAAAGGGGGTCTGATTCAAATAGGCAAATCAAAATTAGGCTTTCGAGATTTAGTAAAGAACTTGATTTGAAAAAAAAATTTGATAAAACTATATATAATGAAGACTTAGATAATGCAAAAAAAGAATTAATTAAAACTGTAAATGATTTAACCAAATGAGGAGTAAAAAATGGCTTTAAAAACGATACCTTTTAGAGAAATAGAGAAATATTCTGAAAATATGTATGAAGCAGTAGCTGCAATGTCAGGGCAAGCAAGAAAAGAGTTGGATGAAAGGATAATGGAAGAGAATATAAAAGAAGTTGATAACGAAGAATTAGATGTTTTTGATGAAGTCCCAGATTTAAAACCTGAGGATTACGTAGAAAAGGAAAAAATAGCAACAATAGCTGTAAGAAAATTTTTAGATGGTGAGGTTTCTTGGCGAAAGGTTGAAACGTTTAATTCTGAATGAGATATGATCAAGTTTATGGTTATTTAGATAAAATTCGGCAGATATATGGAGATAATCTATTTTTAAATCCTGAAATTGTAAAAAATCTAAAAGTTGTGAATAGTAAAACATGCGCTTTTAATAGTTTATCTAAATTAAAAAATGATATATCAGATTGCTTAAAATGCCCACTCGGAAAAGCAAGAAAAAATATAGTGTTTGGTATTGGTAATCCTAAGGCAAATCTAATGTTAATTGGGGAAGCTCCAGGAGAAAAAGAAGATGAAATTGGTGAACCTTTTGTAGGAAGAGCAGGAGCATTATTAAATAAAATTTTAAAATCAATAAAATTAGTAAGAGATTCTGACGTTTATATAACAAATGTTGTCAAGTGTCGACCTTTCAATAATCGTGATCCATTACGTTCTGAGGTTGAGAAATGCGAACCATATCTAAAAAAGCAAATAAAATTTATTAGACCAAAACTAATTGTTGCATTAGGAAGAGTTGCAGGTAAAACCCTGTTGAAACTTGATATATCATTAAAAGATATGCGAGGTAAATTATATCAATACAATGCGATACCGTTGTATATAACTTATCATCCAGCTGCATTATTAAGGAATCCAAATCTCAAACCACATGCTTGGGAAGATTTTAAGTATATTAAGGAGTTTTTAGATCATAATAATTAGGTAAAATTTATTTTGGAACAAAAAAAATTAAATACTCAACCTCATTCTGATGAAGCAGAAAAAGCAGTTTTAGGGTCTATGCTTTCTTCAAAAGAAGCTGTTAGCAAAACTATACAATGGCTTAAGCCTGATCATTTTTATAAAGATGCTCATGCTAAAATATATTCTGTGATGTTATATCTTTTTGAAAATAATGAACCCATAGATACCGTATCTTTAATAGATGCCTTAAATAAACAAAAAGATTTGGATTCCGTTGGTGGAGCATATTTTATTACAGGTCTAGTTGAATTAGTTCCTACACCTGCGCATGCTGAACGTTATTCAAGGATTGTTCTTGAGAAGTCTCTTTTAAGAAAATTAATTAGTATGTCGCATGAGATTTCAAAAGAGGCATATGATGATTCAAGGGAGATTGATGAAATCCTAGACAACGTTGAAAAAGGTCTTTTCAATATTACACAAAATCGTCTTAAAGGTGGTTTTACTCATATAGATCCAATATTGTATGAAACTTTTGAAAAATTGGATTATCTAAGTTCAAAAAAGGGCACTGTTATAGGTGTCCCGTCTGGTTTAATCGATTTAGATGAAATTACCTCAGGCTTTCAAGACAGTGACTTAATTATTATCGCTGGAAGGCCAGGAATGGGTAAGACTGCCCTTGCATTAACACTAATTCGTAATGCTTCAGTTGAAAATAACGTAGGTGTGGGAATGTTTAGTTTAGAAATGGCAAATCATCAATTAGCTATGAGGCTCTTATGTGCGGAAGGTAGAGTTGACAGTCACTTAGTTCGTACTGGTAATCTGCCTAAGTCTCATTGGAAAAATTTAAGTTTATCTGTTGGAGTATTGGCAGAAGCACCAATTTATCTTGATGACACTCCAGCACTTAGCGTGCTTGAACTTCGAGCAAAAGCAAGAAGACTAAAAGCAGAAAAACATATAGGAATGATTGTTGTAGATTATCTTCAATTGATGCAACGAC
>CAZLPW010000017.1:17902-27443 GCA_964561495.1 uncultured bacterium
TGAAAGCAGACAGCAAGAAATTTCAAATATTTCTAGATCATTAAAAGCTCTGGCAAAAGAATTAAATATCCCTGTAATTGCACTGTCTCAACTTTCAAGAGCAGTCGAGCAAAGGGCTGAAAAAAAACCACAATTATCAGATCTTCGAGAAAGTGGGGCAATTGAACAAGACGCTGATGTTGTTGTTTTTTTGTATAGGCCATGGATATATAGCGGTGAAGAAGAAGATAAAGGAAAGGCTGAGATAATAGTAGCAAAGCAAAGAAATGGACCAACTGGTACTATTGATTTAGCTTTTCTTGATCGTTTCGCTAGATTTGAAAATTTATCGCAAGATAAATCTCCGTTTTAGTGGATAATCCAATTTCTAAATTAGTTCCTCAGCTTTTTGGTGACTATCCAAAAAATTTTGAACTACTATACAAGGCTATTTCAGAAAATAAAAAAAAGTCTAATGATAGAATAAAGCTAGAACTTTGGAAAGCCTATGAATTTGGACAAAATAAGCATAGTGGGCAAAAGCGAAAATCAGGGGAACCATATTTTAATCATTGTATGGCAGTAGCTAAAACTCTAGCTGAATGGAATATGGATATAACGACAATTATTGCAGGTTTATTACATGATACCATTGAGGATACAAATGTTACTATCGAAGATTTAAAACTTCAGTTTGGTCAAGACGTATCTGAATTAGTTAATGGATTATCAAAAATTAAAGATATAGAATTTTCAACTCGTCGGCAAAAACAAGCTGAAAATTTCATGAAACTACTCCTATCTGTTGCCAAAGATTTAAGAGTAATTATAATAAAGTTTGCTGATAGATTACATAATATGGAAACAATAAAGTATATGTCTCAAATTAAGCAACATAGAATAGCTGTTGAAACTAGAGATGTCTATGCGCCTCTTGCACATCGCCTTGGGATGTCATCTGTAAAATCGAAATTAGATGATTTGGTTTTAAGAACATTGCAACCTGAAATTTTCAAACAAATTGATAAAAAAATTAGGTCTACTCAAAAATCGCGCTCAAAAATCATTAAAACTGTTATTGATCCGATAAAAAAAGAATTTGAATCTTATAAAATAAAACCAAAAATATATGGTCGGTCTAAATCATATGCATCTATCCATGGAAAAATGATTTCAAGAAATAGAGATTTTGAAGATATTTATGATTTGTACGCTATTAGGATTGTAGTAAATAAAATAGAGGAATGCTATCTTTCTTTAGGTCTTGTTCATAGCCTTTTTAAACCGATACAAGAACGTTTTAAAGATTTCATAGCAACACCAAAATCCAATGGATATCAATCAGTCCATACAACAATAATAGTTCCTAATGGAAATAGAGTTGAAATACAAATTAGGACTGAAGAAATGGAAAAAACTGCAGAGATTGGCGTAGCTGCCCATTGGGTATATAAGGAAGGAAATTCAATTCAATTAAATATTGATATTAAATGGCTTAGAGATCTTTTAGACATATTGCAAAATGATTCAATAGATCATAAGGATTTTATGGATTTACTTAAGATTGATTTATTTAATGATGAAATTTTTGTTTTTACTCCTGCTGGTGATTTAATTCAATTACCTATCGGAGCAACACCAGTTGATTTTGCTTTTAGAGTTCATACTCAAATTGGAATGCATTGTATGGGTGCAAAAGTAAATTACATTACTGTTCCATTAAACACAAAATTAAATAGTGGTGATCTTGTTGAAATTATTACTGGTAAAAATCAGATGCCCAGTTATGGGTGGCAGAAATATATTGTTACAACCAAAGCTCGTACTCATGTTGATCGATTTTTAAGAACGCTTAGGGAAAAAGAAAGTATTAAGTTAGGACTTGAGTTGTTAGAAAAAACCTTACGTCGAATGAAAATGATAAAGGATCTTAAAGAATTTAAAAATAGTTTTGAAAATTTTGGGTTTCCTAATCAGGATATTTTGTTAAAAGAAATAGGTATTGGAAATTTAACAGTTCGTGATATGATTAAAAAACTTAGACCCCAAAGTCCAATAGATCATCCTAAAGATAAAAAAATAAGTAAAATTTTTAATATAAGTAAATCTAAGCCGTCAAATATCGTATTAAATGGGATTGATAATGTTATGGTTAATTTTGGTAAATGTTGTAATCCAATTCCAGGAGATGATTTAATTGGTTTTGTTACCAGAGGTAGAGGAATCACTGTTCATATTGTTTCGTGTAAAAGTTTACCATTGCTATCGCATGAAACTGATCGGTTAGTTCCTGTGGAATGGAATGTAAAGAGGTCAGAATATTTTTCTGTTCAATTAAAAATAACAGGTCAGGATTATAAGGGTTTGTTGAAGGATATATCTGAATGTATTTCTAATCAAAATATAAATATTACTAGTGTTGATACTAAAGTAAAGGATTCTGTATCAACTGCAGTTTTCATTGTTCAATTAAATAATATAAGACAGTTGAAAAGATTAATAAGAAAAATAACAAAGTTAAAAAAAGTTGATTTTGTTGAAAGAGTAGGGCGATAATGGATATAAAAACATTTACAAAAAAAGATATTGCCATCCAAATTTCAGAGAGAAATGGAATTAGTATTAGACAAGCATTAAAACTTGCAGATGACTTTTTTTTGATTATGCGCGATTATTTGTGTAAAGATGACCCATTTATTCGAATTGAAATCCGGAACTTTGGGGTTTTTGAATCTAAACCAACAAAAGCAAAGCCCAGAGCAAGAAACCCAAAAACGAATGAAGAAATTTTTGTTCCTGCGCACAAAAAAACACGTTTTAAGCCAGGTAAAGTATTGAAAGCCCATTTAAAAAAGCCAATAAAATAATGGGTCGAATCCTCGGTGTAGACTATGGGGATGTGAGAGTTGGGCTTGCACTGACAGACAGAAACAAAATGATTGCATCACCATATAAAACTTTAATCAATTCTAATGTAGATAATTTGTTAAGTGAAATTTATAATGTTGTAAAAGAAAAATCAGTAGAATCAATCGTATTAGGCAAACCGATTGGACTGAACGGTAGAGAAACTAAACAAACAAAAAAGGTTATTTTGTTTTCAAAAAAATTATCAATAATTACAATTCCAATTTATTTTGAAGATGAAAGATTTTCATCAATATCTGCGAAAAAATCATTAATTAAAGAAAAAATAAAAACGGGGAATAATAAAGGATTAGTGGATCAAAGGTCTGCTGCTATAATTTTACAAAGCTTTTTAGATCGAAATAAAAATAGTGCTTAACAAGGTTATTCGATCATATTACTTTCTTTCTTTAATATCTGGGTTAATTATTGGGCTCGCATATTTACCTTTTAAATTAGGTTTTTTATCATATATTGGGTTTATTCCAATTTTTCATACTTGGATAAATAATAATCATTCTAAAAATGGAAAATTTGGTTTCATTTTTGGATTAACTTATAACCTAATTTCAAATTATTGGATAGGTTATAATTCAGGAACAGTTGTAAGCGTTGCTGTTTTCTCATTGTTATTAACTGTTTTTTATCTTGCACTTTTTTGGTATATACTTGGATTTATAATTGGAATTTTAAAGGATAAAATCAATTTCTTTGTATTTTTACCCTTTTTAATTGTTTCATTAGAATGGATTCGAAGTTTGGGACCTTTGGGGTATTCTTGGGGAAACTTAGCTTTAACCCAAACAGATTATATATATTTAATTCAATCTATTGAATATGGAGGAACCTATTTAATCTCATTCATTATTATTTCAATTAATATATTCTTTTATTTTGGATTAATTAATAAAAGGAAAATATATATTTTTATAAATTTATTAATAATTCTTGGTTTGTATATAGCTGGTAATGCTAGGGTGAAAATGTTCGATGATAATAATGTTTTATCGATAGATGTGGCCATAATTCAACCTAATGTTGATCCCAATGAAAAGTGGGACTATTCTAGTAGAATTGAGACGATACGTTATATGGATTCATTGCATACTATTGCCATTTCACTTAATCCTGATATAATAATTTTCCCAGAAACTGCGCTACCTGCTTATCTTCGATTAAATAATTCAGTTCGTTTTAAAATTCAATCAAAAGTTGATAAGTCCAAAATTCCTGTTTTAATTGGAACAGTAGATAGGATATTTGATAAGGACGGGGAAAAACAATATTACAATAGTTCTATGTATTTAAAGCCTAATGTGAATTTTGAAATGTATTCAAAAATACATCTGGTTCCGTTTGCTGAATATGATTTATTACCTAGTATCATTCATCCTCTTGAAAAATTAAATTTAAATATTGATCGGGGTGTATTCAAGCCTGGTAATATTTATAAAGTTTTCAGAGATGATAAATTTTATTTTTCTAATTTGATTTGTTATGAGTCAAGTATACCAAATATAACTATCCAAGCAAACGATGGTTGGCTAGGTACATCTGCAGGACCTTATCAGCATTTTGAGTTGGCACGTTTAAGAGCTATTGAGAATAGAGTTTTTATTGTTAGATCAAGCAATACAGGTATATCTGGCGTGATATCCCCTAACGGTAAAGTGTTAAAAAAGATTCCTCTAGGAGTGCAATCTGTTTTTGTTGAGAAAATTGATTTGGTAAATAGAAGGAGCTATTATAGTATCTATGGAGATTTATTTGCAAAAATTTGTATTGGGATTTTATTTACAATACTTTTTATAAGATGTGTATTAAAAATTTAATAATTATTTTATTAAACATTAGTTTAATATTTGGTAGTGAGCAAAAATTATCACCAATTGCGAAATCCTTTCTATTGCCTGGATGGGGGCAGATCCAACATCAAAAAGGTACTAGAGCTAGATTTTTTTGTTTAACAGAAGCCTTAATTCTTTCTGGATATATTTTTTCAGAAAAATCTTCAAGATATGAAAAATCAAAATATATTTCTTTTGCGGCAAAACATGCAGGCGTAAATACTAATGATAAAGGTCGTGATTTTTGGGTCGATATAGGAAACTATAAAAATATTTATAATTATAATCAAGAACAACTTCGATTAAGATCAGAAGATATCTATAGTGATATAGAAAAATATTATTGGCTTTGGGATGATGAAAAAAATCGAAAAAATTTTGAAAGAATGAGAATTAAGAGTGATAATTATAAAAAAACAGGTCAGTTTTTAATTGGATCCTTAGTTTTAAATCATTTTATATCTGCAATTGATGCTTTATATCTAACTAGGTTAAAAAATCCCATATTATTAGATTTTTCTCCATTATTTAATAGAAATCAAACTATAGGCTTAAGATTAGAAATTAAATTTTCATTGTCATAATTATTATCGGTTTTTATATAAATTGAATAGATTTAAAATTATAATCCAATATGATGGTACTCATTTTTGTGGTTGGCAATTACAAAAAGATAAAAGAACAGTACAAGGTCTTGTAGAAAAAGTTTTGAGAACAGTTTTTAATTATGATGAAAGAATTCCTATCTATGGTTCAGGAAGAACTGATAGCGGTGTACATTCTTTTGGACAGGTAGCACATTTTGATTTTCAATCAAAATTAAGTAGTGAGATTATTAAGAAATCTATTAATTCAAAACTTCCAG
Organism: uncultured bacterium; assembly: GCA_964561495.1. Classification (GTDB taxonomy): domain Bacteria; phylum Fidelibacterota; class Marinisomatia; order Marinisomatales; family UBA1611; genus CAZLPW01. The sequence continues at coordinate 23,501 of CAZLPW010000017.1, forward strand.
AAGATTGTCAAATTATGAAAGTAGAAAGGGTTCGACAATCTTTTCATTCTAGGTATAAGGCTATTAAACGTTTATATAAATACCAATGCTATATTGGTGATTCAATTTTATATCGTAACCAATCTTGGTTAATAAAAAATTTTGATATTGAAAGATTAAACAAAATGTCTGAAATGATTATAGGTGAACATGATTTTTTGTCTTTTTCAAAGTACGATTCTAAGAAAAAAAATACTATCTGCATCATTTATGATACTGAATGGAAACAGGAAAATCAATTTGTTAATTTTTTTATTTTAGGAAATCGTTTTTTGCATCATATGGTAAGATATTTAGTTGGAACTATGGTTAATACTTTTCATAAAAATAATTTTAAACAAAATTTTTATAATTTAATAAACAAGCCTTCAAAATCAGCCTATGTCCATAAGGCCCCTGCTGAGGGTTTGTTTTTAGATAGCGTTTTTTATGAAAAATAAATTTTTATTTTTTATTATTTTTGTCTGTTGGCCATATGCTAATAACATATCTCAATCGAGAGAGACGGCTATCACTCGTGCCATAAATAAAGTTGGACCAGCAATTGCTAGTATTAATATTGAGCAGCATATATCCTCTTTTTCTTTTGATCCGTTTTTTGGTATTGGTTTTCCTCGAGATATCATTCCTATGAAATCTTCTGGAAGTGGCGTTGTTATTAGCCCTGATGGTTATGTAATGACTAATCAACATGTTATAGCTGGAGCTGATAGAATTACTGTCACTCTTACTGGCGGGAATGAGTATGATGCTGAATTAGTTGGAAGTGATGAAACATCAGACTTGGCATTATTAAAGCTTGAAGGTAATAACTTTCCTTACGCTAAATTGGGTGATTCTGATAATTTAATTATAGGTGAATGGATCATAGCATTGGGGAATCCCTTCCAATTATTCTCAGTCAGCAATAAACCTTCTGCAAGCGTTGGTATAATTAGCGCAACCCATATGGATTTTGGTCACCAAAAAGAGTCTGGAAGAGTGTTCCAAGATATGATACAAACTGATGCAGCTATTAACCCTGGTAATTCTGGGGGACCTTTGGTTAACGCTCTTGGGGAAGTAATTGGAATTAGCACATTTATTTTTACTGGATCAAGTCATGCCCAAGGCGGTTCTATTGGAATAGGGTTTGCCATTCCGATCAATACCGCCAAAAGGATTGCTAGAGAATTAAGATCAAAGGGTCGAGTAGATAGAGCCTATTCAACTGGTTTGGTAGTCCAGCCAATTACTAGAAGTATAGCAAGATATCTAAATATCCCTCTTAGTGAGGGGGTGATAATTGTAGATGTTTCTGAAGGAAGTGCTGCACAAAAAGCGGGTATCAAACCTGGGGATATTATAATTTCTGCAAATGGTTTTCCTGTAACTAAACCCAGCGATATAAGAGAGTTGATTTTAGAAAAAGATCTTAGATCTGGAGATAAATTAATCCTTGAAGTTTTTAGAAAAGGGAAAAGAATGTCTATAAATATGAAACTTGGTAAATATAAAACAAAATAATATGAGAATTGCAAAAGAGGGTAAATTTATAATATATCCCTTGATCATCCTATATTTTACTGTATTTTTAATATCTTGGTATTTTGAGTATAGTTTTTTTCTAAGTTTGGGTATATTATGTATTTTTATTTTTTGTTTAATATTTTTTCGAGATCCAAAAAGAAAAGTACCAAATGAGAAAAATATAATTGTTTCACCAGCTGATGGTATAATAACAAAGATTATAAATACAAATGATTCTGAAATAGGGGACGCTACTCTCATCTCAATTTTTTTAAATGTCTATAATGTACATGTAAATAGAATGCCAATTGATGGGAAATGTATTAGAGTTCGTAACATTTCTGGTAAATTTTTAGCAGCTTTTGATCATAAGTCATCGAATGAAAACGAAAGAACAGAAATTTTATTTGATTCCAAAATTGGTAAAATTAAAATTAAACAGATTGCGGGTTTGATTGCTAAGCGTATAATATGTTATGCTAAACCAGGTAATGAAATGAAAATTGGAAATAGGTTAGGATATATAAGATTTGGATCGAGAACTGATTTAATTATTCCAAAAGATGTAAATTTAATGGTAAAGGTAGGGCAAAAAGTAAAAGGTAATAAAACAATTTTAGTTAAGTTTTAATTAAGGATGACAAAAAAAATTATTAATACAAAAAAAAGGTTTATACCAAATATTTTAACATTGGTTAATATGTTCTTGGGTTTTTTATCTATTGGTCTTATTCTAAATGGGATGCCGTTAAAGGCTGGTATATTTATTCTTGTAGCAGCATTATTTGATGCATTCGATGGTAAAATTGCTAGGGTATTAGGGATAGATTCAAAATTTGGTTTAGAATTTGATTCTATGGCAGATACAGTATCTTTTTGCGTAGTTCCCTCGATTTTAGTTTATTCTTTATATGTTAAGGGTTTGCCTGCGTTAATTGGTGGAATTATTAGCTTTATTCCTTTAATGTTTGGGACAATTAGATTAGCGAAATTCAACCTATCACCAATCGATAAAAATTTGAATTATTTTATTGGTCTTCCAACGCCAATTGCTGCTATTACATTATTTAGTTATCTATTCTTTAATAATCAAATATATGGCAGTATAGGTGACCCAAGAACTGCGTTAATGTTGACATTTAGTCTTGCAGTCTTAATGATAAGTCCTATACCATTTGCAAAGTTTCCTTTGTTCTCATTTCATTTAGGAATAAAAAACTCCATTTCTTTGATTACATTTTTTATATCATTGCTACTTCTATATTTCTTCAGAGGCTATGTCTTATTACCTATGTCTCTGATGTATATAATTTTAGGGATAATTAAATGGCTATCTAATCCTCATAGATATACTGATGATACTAATTATAATATTAAAATGAACGATCATTAATTCTATGAAAAAAAGAAATGTTTCACTAATTGCAGTTGGGCTATTTGTTGGTGCTGCAATTGGTGGAGTAATAGGTAATTTGCTAGGTTGGGTTTTACCCTCTGGAGTTGTCAAAGATTTTTTCTTAACTAGTTTATCGATTGATATTGGAGGATTAGCGGGAAATGAAATGGGTGTTATCATTTTAGATTTAAAAATAATTACATTTAAATTTGGTTTAGCGATGAGTCTGAATTTTACAAGTGTAATAGGTTTGACGGTTGCTTATTATATTTTACGTTATTTCCGTTAAAGTATGAGGTTTAGATGAGAATACTAGATATCAATATAGCATTTTTAAATTTAGGGACTGGCGAGGTAATCATTTTACTTCTAGTTATTTTGCTTCTTTTTGGAGCAAAGCGATTGCCTGAACTTGCAAGAGGTTTAGGTAAGGGTATACATGAGTTTAAAGATGCAGTAAATACTAGTAAAAAAGAGATTATTGATGCGGCAACAGAAAATCAGGATGATTCTGATTCTAAAAACAATATGTAAAATATTTAATATATCATTTCATTATTTTAGATATTAAAAATTAATAACAAACTTTAAAATAGCTGAGTGTATCAGCCTAAGTAATATTTATAAAATAATTAGAATTTATGGTATATTTAGAGAATCCATGGTTTTTATTACTTCTTATTTTTTTACCTTTTTTTATTTTCCTAAAATGGCCAGGTAATCGGAAATATGAAGGATCAATAAAAATATCATCAATATTATTTATTTCTAAAGAAATTCGAAATCGAGGTCTCTTAAAATATAGATTAATAATTATTATGCAAACACTAATCATTACCTTAATTATTTTAGGCATGGCTAGACCTCAATTAGTTGGAAATATTCGTGAATCTAAGGTTGAAGTAATAGATTTAATGATGGTTCTCGATATTAGCAGTAGCATGCTTGCTGATGATTTCAAACCTAACCGTCTTGAGGTAGTAAAAAAAACTGCTTCCG
>CAZLPW010000017.1:27453-34428 GCA_964561495.1 uncultured bacterium
GAATTCGTTAGGTTACGTGGCCAAGATAGAATAGGGATCTTAGTATTTGCTAGGGAGTCTTTTATTCAATGTCCATTAACAGTTGACAAAGATGTATTGATAAATCTCATCAATGAAATTGTTATTATTTCAAAAGAATATGATGGAACCGCAATTGGTATGGCAATAGCAAATGCTACTAATAGATTAAAAAACACAAATGTTAAAAATCGAGTTATGATTTTATTATCAGATGGGAGTAATAATTCGGGAGAGATTAATCCTATAACTGCAAGTGATTTAGCCGCTCAGTTCAATATAAAAATTTATACTATTGGTGCAGGCACTAATAAATCGTATACTAGGATACCTGGTAGAGGTTTAATTAAAAATGAAATTGATGAAGAAACTTTAAAAATTATTGCAAAAACAACTGGAGGACGTTATTTCCGCGCTCATGATGAAAAAGCTCTCCAAACAATATATAAAGAAATAGATGAACTCGAAAAGTCGGAAATTGAAGTAAGAGAGTTTAATAGATACGATGAATTATATGCTTGGTTTTTAATTCCAGGACTTATTGTTGGAATTCTGATGGAAACTCTTAGAAGACTTATTTTTAGGAGTAAATCTTAATGGAATTTAGATACCCGCTGGTTTTATTAATAATTGCTTTTCAAATTATTCTATTTTTTATAATTAATATTATTGATAAAAATGAAGAAAAGAAATTATTCCCAATAGCTGTAGATTCGGTTAAAAATAGTATTTTATCTGGCTTAGATAAAAATAAAATAAAATGGAAAAATAGATTTGTTTTTTTTGGTTTAATATTGCTGTCTATAGCAGCGTCTGGACCAAAAATTGGAACAAAGTTCAGGCCAATTGAAAGGAAAGGGATAGATATAGTAATTGCTTTAGATACTTCTTCAAGTATGGATGCCGAAGACGTGAAACCAAGTCGACTTGCAAAAGCAAAGTTTGAATTAAATAATCTAATCAGAAAATTAAAAGGCGATAGAGTTGCTATTATAATTTTTGCTGGTACTAGTCATCTATATCTCCCGCTTACAACTGATTACGAGACAGCACTTTTGTTTTTGAATGATATAGACACCGATATTATTCCCACTCAAGGTACTGCATTGAGTAGAGCAATCAAAACTGGGATAACTGCATTTACTGATGAAAAAGATAAGCATAAAATCATGCTTCTTGTTTCTGATGGAGAGGATCACGAGGGTGAGGCAATAAATTTAGCATCAATGTCAAAACAAAATGGTTTAAAAATATATACTGTTGGAGTTGGTTCAGAGTTAGGAGGTCTAATTCCTGAAAGAAAAGAATCTGGTAAAATGATTGAATATAAACGTAGCTCTGATGGTAAACTGATTACCTCTAAAATCAATAATTCTATTTTAAAAGAAATCTCAAATGCAGGGGGTGGAACTTTTTTTTGGTTTGATAATAATAGAGATACACATCTACAGATTATTAATACTATTGACCAAATGGACAAAAAGACAATTAGCTCTCATGAATATTATGAATATGAAGATCAATATCAGATATTTTTATTTTTTTCTTTTATTTTTCTATTTTTGGGATTTGGATACCCCACTATAAAGCAAGAAAAATTTTTATAATGAAGACTATTTATTTATATGTATTAGTATCATTTTCTCTTTTTGCCCAAGATAAAGGACAATCTTTTTATAAGGATAAAAAGTATGAAGAAGCAATAAAATATTATGAGAATTTCTTAGATGAAAATTCTGATTTTTCTGATGCTAAGTTTGGTATTGGTGCATCAGTCTATCAATTAGGTGATAACGAAACAGCTATAAGTATTTTTAATGATATCTTATCTTCAGCGGATTCATCATTAAAATCAAAAGCATTCTATAATATTTCAACATTAATGAATGAAAAGAATAAATTAAAGGAAAGTTTAGCCTACCTAAGGAAATCAATAGAGTTAGATCCTCATAATGAAGATGCTAGAATAAACTATGAGTTATTAAAACGCATAATCGAACAAAACAACAATCAACAATCAAAATCAAATGATGATAGTAGGAATAATGAAAAAGGAGATCAAGATGATGATAGTGAGGAAAATGAAAAAAAAGATAAGAAAAGTAGAGAAACAAATTCAAAAGACGATGATTATGGAAACAATGGAAAGGGAGATTTTGACAATAAAGAATCAGTTCAAGAAAATGATAATGATAATAATGAGAAGGAAGACCAAGAAGAAAGAGAATCAACTCAACCAGATGATAATGAGATTGATAGGGAAGAACATCAGAATAATCAAATCAATGGATCAGAATCAGGAAAAAATTCTGATAATAAAAATACCAATTATGATAAAACTGATAAACAATTGCAAGCCGAAGCAATATTAGAAGCATTAAAGGATAACGAAAAAATAAATCAAAGGCGAAAAATATCAGGGAAAAAATCTTTAAAGCTTTCTAAAGACTGGTAATGAAAATATTTATAAAGTTTTTATTTATTATTTCTTTTGGTTTGAGCCAAAGTGTAAATATTTCTGTTGACAAAAATAAAGTTTCAATTAATGAAACGATTATATTTTCTATAGAGGTTAAGAATTCAGAATCGTTTGCATCATTTGATGAAAATTCACTAAAAAAAGATTTCATAATTATTAGCGGGCCAAGTCAACAAACGAATATTCAATGGATTAATGGAAAGATGACAAGTTCAAAAACAATGTCATGGACATTATCTCCAAAAAGGTTAGGTAAGTTAATCATTCCATCTCTTGATATATCTGTTGATCGAAAGAACTTCAAGGGGAAACCAATTGTTATTATAGTAACTAAAAGTTTAGATAATATCGATGACAGCATTTTCCTGGTAGCTGAAATCGATAAGGAAGAAGCCTTTTTAGGTGAACAAGTTACTTTGACTTATAAGCTTTTTAAGCGTGTTAATGCTTCTATTGAACAATATAAAATTCCTGATTTTACAGGGTTTTGGGTAGAAAATTTGTATACTCCAGATAGGTTAAAATATACTAATGTAAATGTTAAGGGAGTCAATTATCAAATGGCAAACCTAGGACAAATTGCTTTATTTCCTATGCCTTCTGATCGTCATCTAATTCCAAGTCTAAAAATAAAATCACAGATTGAATTAAAAAAGAAATCTAAAAGACGTGATCCATTTTTTGATCCATTCTTTGATTCATTTTTTTCAGAAACAAAGACAAAATTACTTATTTCGCAGGAAAAATTAATTAAAATTAAAAAATTTCCAGATCCACGTCCGTTCGATTTTAAAGGTGCTGTTGGGAATTTTAAAATCAATAGTTATACTGATCGTGATTCTACTAAAATAAATGAAGGTTTTACATTCACTATTAAAATTGAAGGAACAGGTAATCTTAATTTATTTACAATTCCTGAAACTAAGTTTAATAAAAACTTAGAAGTATTTGAGCCAGTAGAAAAATTCGAAAAAGATATTTTTAGAGATCTGTTAACAGGTACCAAGATATGGGAATTTATTTTAATCCCTCGCGTAAGTGGGAGTATAAATCTTCCATCAATTCAATTTTCTTTTTTTGATCCAAATAAGAAATCTTGGAGACGAATTAAAACAAGTTCCAAGACAATAGTTGTTGAAAATTCTGATATGGATCAGAATTTTGGAACTGGGTTTACTAAAGAAGAAATTAAGTTAATTGGAGAAGATATTAGGTTTTTCAAGAATGGTTCTAATCTATCTTTAGGCGGTTCTATTATTCAACAAAATATATTCTCTATTACTTTATATTTTCTTTCCTTTCTTTTTTTGGGCGTTCCATTTTTTATTAAAAAGGCAACTGGATATAGTCTCTTTATTAATAAAGATTGGAAAAAACGTTTTGCTCTTAGTGTAGCAAAGAAAAATTTAAAAAATTTTAAAAAGCATGATCCTTTTGAAGTGTCTGCAAATGTAATTTTTTCTTATTTCAAAAATAAGTTATCATTGCCTTCAAAAAATCTAGATCCAGCTACTTTAGAAAATATTTTAGACTCCTATCTGGAAGACAGCCAGATTAAGAAAATAAAAGAAATTATAAGAATTTGCGATGCGGGGAGGTATTCTTTTGAAAGTAATGAAAAAAGAAAAACCATTTTAAAAGACGTTAATGATATTTTGGTTAGCATCGATAAGGATCTTCAATGAAAAAATCAATAATGATCTTTCTGATTCCAGTTTTATTATTGGGTGTAGACTCGTTAGATTTATTTAAAAAAGCAAATAATAATGCTGAAAATTCTGATTTTTTAAAAGCAATTGAGAGATATGAATTATTAATTGATAAGGGATATAAAAATGGCAATCTATATTATAATCTCGGTAATGCCTATTATAGAACGAATCAATTAGGATCTGCATTGTGGGCGTATTACAGTGCTCAAAGATTAATACCCAGAGATCCTGATCTTTTGCATAATATAAAAGTTGTTCAAGCGAGATGTATTGATAGAATTGAATTTCCTAAATCTATCTTTTTATTTGAATATTTTTTAAAATTAGAAAAATCCGTAAGAATTGTTGAGCTAAATATGGTAGGCTCAATTTTATTTTTAATTATTTCTTTATTAATTATAGTTAAAAAAACAGATTTTTTATCTGTAAATATAATTAACTATCTTGTTAGTATATTAGTTATCCTATTTTTATTAGTAAATGGATTAGCTCTTAGAAAATATATTAATGAAAATAAAGAAAAATATGGTGTTGTTATTTCGAATTCTGTGAGTGTATTTTCAGGTCCAAAAGATAATCAAAACTCTATCTTATTTCTTGTTAATGAGGGATTGAAAGTAAAGTTAAATCATTCTCAAGAAAAATGGGTTGAGATTGAATTAATTGATGGTAAAAAAGGATGGGTAAATATTTTGTCCGTGAAAGAAATCTAATAAAAAGTATTTTATTTTTTATTTTATGTATTTTATATGGTTTCCAAGATAGCTCCTTATTTTGGTATGATATGGATAATGTTTTTGATCCTATCCCCAAAACAATTGTGATAATAGATGATATTTTTAAAACAAATCAGCTCGATTCGTTTGATTCATTAAATACGAAAAATCAGAAAACAAATGTTGGATTTAGATTGCAGCTTTTTGAGACAATATCAAAGGATATAGCGGATGAAGAGAGATTGAACTTTCAGAAAGTTTTAAAGGATACAGTTTATATTGTTTTTGAAGCACCTTTATACAGACTCCAGCTAGGTGATTATTTTACGAGAAAACAAGCTGAGCAAAAGAAAATTAATTTGGTTAGAAATGGTTATAAAAATATTTGGATTGTTAAAAGTCGAATTAGGAATCGTTCATTATTTTAAAACATATTGTAAAATATTGCAATGGCTGGGCATAGTAAATGGGCTAATATTAGGCATCGTAAAGGGTCTCAAGATGCTAAGAAAAGTAAAATTTTTACAAAATTAATTAAGGAAATCACTGTGGCGGCTAGGATGAATGGTGATGATATAGAGTCAAACCCAAGATTGCGAAGAGCTATTACAAATGCAAAATCAAATAACCTTCCCTTAGAAAAAATATCCAGAGCTGTAAAAAAAGGTTCAGGTAATTTAGATGGAGTCTATTATGAAGACATGGTATATGAAGGTTACGGACCTGGTGGGGTTGCGATTTTAATCGAAGTTATTACAGATAACAAAAATCGAACAGTTTCAGATTTAAGGCATATATTTTCAAAACAAAGTGGTAATTTAGCTGAAAATGGTAGCGTTTCTTGGATTTTTAATAAAAAAGGAGAGATCAGAGTAGTCAGGGCGAATGAGTCTGAGGATTTAATTTTTAATATGGTATTGGAAGTTGGAGCTGAAGATGTTTTAATCCAAAAGGAGGATTTTTTGGTCATTACAAAACCGTCAGATTTAATGGAAATAAGTGATTTAATCAAAAATAAAGGTTATTCAATTAAATCATCAGAATTCGGTATGATTCCAAAGACAATGCAAGATGTGGATCGAAAAGAATATGAAGGTTTAAATAAGCTACTTCAACTTTTAGATGAAAATGAGGATGTTAATAAAGTATTCTCTAATCTTGATTGGGAAAATTATTCCTAACCTTATTTAATAGAATATGGAAAGGATTTTAGGTGTTGACCCAGGAATTAGTATTACAGGCTTTTGTATTTTAGATACAAATTATCGCCAAACAAGATTACATGCCTATGGAACAATTCGTCCTAAAACAAAAGACTCAACCCCCAAAAGGCTGCTATATTTATTTGATGAAATGAATATTGTTTTAAAAAAATTTTCACCAACTGTTTTAGCCATAGAAGATGTTTTCTATAGCAAAAATATTAAATCAGCAATGACTTTGGGTCATGCTAGGGGTGCTTTAATTTTATCAGCAGCCAAATCGGGTCTAAAAATTCATGAATTTGCTCCTCGAAAGGTGAAGATGTCCGTTACTGGAAGTGGTGCAGCTTCCAAAGAACAAATTTCTTATATGGTTTCAAAAATTTTAAATTTAGATGAAATACTTAAGCCCATGGATATATCAGATGCTATTGCTGTTGGACTTTGTTTTATTAATCAAAATAAATATTTATGATTGATAACATTAAAGGGGTAGTATATAGAAAAGATATAACTTCTGCAATTATATCTATAAATGGGATTGGATATAAAGTTATTATGTCAATTAATTCTTTGGAAAAACTTCCTGAACTAAAAAATGAAGTTCAATTATTAGCATATCTACATGTACGTGAAGACGTCTTGGATTTATATGGATTTATTAATGAGCATGAACGTGATATTTTTCATTTATTATTAAGTATAAATGGTATTGGACCAAAATTAGCAATTACCATTTTATCAGGAATTGAGCCAAGTCAATTAGAATTATGTATAATTGAAGCAGATGTCACAAGATTAACAAAAATACCTGGAGTGGGTTCTAAAACGGCAAAGAGGATGATTTT
>CAZLPW010000018.1:0-27829 GCA_964561495.1 uncultured bacterium
CTTTTTGATCTAGTTTTTTAATCAATTGGATTGGCTCTCCAACCAAATGGACTTCTCCATTTAGGATAATAGCCATATAATTACAAAGGTCACTAACATCATCTACAATATGTGTAGATAAGATAACAATCACATTATCAACTATCTCACTTAACAAATTATGAAATCGATTTCGTTCCATGGGATCAAGCCCAGCAGTTGGCTCATCAACAATAATTAGCTTAGGGTCACCCAATAAGGCCTGTGCAATACCAAAGCGCTGTTTCATACCACCTGAATAGGTACCAAGCTTCCTATCTTTTGCCTCCCACAAGTTTGTCTGATGTAATAAAGATTCTACCGCTTCTTTACGTTTGCTGCTATCGGTGATTCCCTTCATTACCGCCATATGATCCAAAAGATCATTTGCAGAAACTTTGGGATACACACCAAATTCTTGAGGAAGATAGCCAAGAATTTCACGAAGTGCCTGTTTATCTGTCGACACGTCAATCCCTCCAATTGTAATGGACCCAGTGTCAGCATCTTGCAAGGCAGCTATAGTGCGCATCAATGTAGACTTGCCCGCCCCATTAGGCCCTAATAAGCCGAACATTCCATTCCCAATCTCTAGACTAACGTTTTTCAGAGCCTGAACATCGTTTCCATATGTTTTTGAAATATTTTTTATTGAAAGATTCATATAATTCCTCAAATAGTTAATTTTTAATTCTCTTGTAATGCTCTGGTATAGTAAAAAAAGCTGTGTCTACAGATTCAGCATAGAGTTCTAAGATTTCCATGCTCATTTCGAACTTAGGTTTTTCCTTACCTTCAAAAAATAATATTTTCGTCTTTACAGATTTACCAATAATAGGGTCTAGATTATTGATGGTATCAATTTTAGAAATAATTCCGTTTGAAAAAGTCCTCATATTTAAACCAAAGTCAAATAGATTATATGAAAAACTATTACTATCCAACTCCATTTCATCCGTAAAGTCTCTATAAACATTAATTCTTAATGAATCGTGCAAATCTAATAATGGTAATTTATCAACAATCCATTCTTCAATAATCAATTTTTTACTAGTATAGAAAATACTAGTTACCCATTTTTTTGTCCTGTAGCCATTTATAATTTCAATATTTTGTCCAGTCATGCGCTTAACTTTAGGAGATACTCCGTTATCATCATTTTTAATTGAAAATGATATTGAGTTATTATTATCACTATCAGTTGAGTCTTTTTGAGGTTTAAGGAAATAATCTTCTGGATTTTCTAGCCAATAGACTTCATCATCTCTATTATAGTTAATGATTTTATCAGTTCCAGAAATCATAATCTCTCCTTCAGCCCCCTCATTCATCCAACGAAATATAAATCGTTTTATTTCTGCATTTTCTTCATACTTATAAAATCCTGGAGCTATGGTCTGATCAATTTTCACATTAATAGGGCCCACAACTGGAGCAGACATTTTCATAATAACTGATAAACTGACCTGCAAATCTTGGGCAATTAATAAACTAAAAGAAAAAAATATAATAAAAATTAAATATTTATTACGAAGCATCTTTAATGCTAATTAATGTTTCCAATGCCTTTAAATATCCCTCTTTACCATATCCATATATCTGACTAATGCAAACACCCTTTATCACGGAAATTTTTCTAAATTTCTCTCTCTTATAGATATCACTTAAATGGACCTCAACCGCTGGGAGATTAGTTGCTTCTATAGCGTCCCTTATTGCGTAAGAATAATGAGTAAACGCACCTGGATTAATGATTATTCCATCTACTTTATCAATTAACGAATGTAGTTTCTCTATTAAATCTCCCTCATGGTTTGATTGGAACCAACTTATAAAATGACCCTTCGTAACAGGCCTACTATTCATCCACTTTTCAATATCCACGATAGTTTCGTTTCCATAAACTTCGGTCTTTCTTTTGCCTAATAGATTTAGATTAGGACCATTAATAACTGAAATTTTCATTTTAATTGCTCAAAAGATTTTATAATAATTTTTTCTGATATATTCTTCTCTATTATTGCATTGCCAAGTTTGTTTAAAAGTATAAAACAAAAATCTCCTACTTCATTTTTCTTATCTGATTTGATATAATCTATCAATCTGTCCGTGTCAAATTCCTCTATATTTGGCAAAGGTATTTTTTTAATTATTTTACATAATTTTTGGTATTCGTTATCAGAAAGATTCCCTATCTCTTTTGAAACCCAGCCAGCACAAATCATTCCATGGGCAACTGCCTCACCATGACGAATCTTTCCAAAACCAAAATATGCTTCTAATGCATGACCTATGGTATGTCCAAAATTTAAAATTTTGCGTAGATCATTTTCATGCTCATCTTTTGAAATTATTTTAGATTTTATTTTGCAGGATTTTAATATTGCCTCTGAGAAAGGAAAGCTATCTATATCATTTAACCAATCATCAATATTATTTAAAAAAATTTTATCTTGAATCGCACCATATTTTATTATTTCACTTATTCCAGAGTGGACTTCATTAACAGGTAAACTCTTTAATGCTTTGGGGTCTATTAAAACCCCTGCTGGTTGATAAAATGAACCAATTAAGTTCTTTCCCTCTGATAAATTTAAACCTGTCTTCCCACCTATTGAAGAGTCTACCATAGATAGCAAAGTTGTCGGGATCTGATAATATTTAATTCCTCTCATAAACGATGATGCAACGAAACCAGAAATATCACCAATAACTCCACCACCTAATGCCAAAATAACTGATTTTCGATCACAACCAAATTTGACTAATTGAGATATTATTTTGGAATATTCGTCTATATTCTTTGCCGAGTCTCCTTCTGGAACAATAATATTTTCACAATCAAAACCACTCGACCTCAGCAAAGAGGTTATCTTATCACCTGTTATTTCCATGATACTCTGATGAGAAATAATTACCCATTTTTGACCTATATTCTTAAATATTGGAATATGATCAATCTCTTTATACAAATCATCTCCAATATAAATGGGATAAGATCTTTCTCTCAGATTAACGTTGATTGTTTTCATTATTATAGCTTCCTAAAAATAGCAGTAGAAACTTCTAAAGGAGTAAGACCATCTGTGAGAATAGAAATATCTGCAATTGATTCATATTTTTTTTTTCTTTCAACCAAAATTTTCTCTAAAGACTCCCTTAGATCTCTATTTTTTAAAAGTGGTCTATTTTTTGACTTAATTAATCTTTTCTCCAGTTCTTTGATTGTAGCTCTTAAATAAATTATTTGGCCATTTCTTTTCATCAAGTTAAGATTTTCATTTGATAAGATAACACCACCACCACAGGCAACTACCGCATTAGAAATTTTCTTTAATTCAAGGGTCTCATAGTAACGAAATTTTAATTCTCCTTCATTCTCAAATATAGATTCAATAGACTCACCAATTTTTTTTTCAATTTGATCGTCAAGATCAATACAGTGCTTCCCTAATTTTTTTGCTAATATTTTGCCTACAGTACTTTTCCCAGAGCCCATCATTCCAATCAAATAAATATTAATCAATATTTACCTGTCATTTTTAAATGAGCTTTTATTTGATTAATAGAATCTCCACCAAATTTCTCTAGAATTGCATCTGCTAATACAAAACAAAGCATGCTCTCAGCAATAATTGAAGCAGCAGGAACGGCACATGAATCGGTCCTTTCTTTGTGAGCTGATTTTTTCTCTTTGGTTACAAAATCAATAGAACGAAGTGCCTTAGTTAAAGTTGCAATCGGTTTCATTGATAGCCTAATAATAATCGGTTCAGTATTAGACATACCGCCTTCTATTCCACCAGCATTATTTGAAAATCTTATAAACTTATCACCATCCCAACCAATCTCATCATGAATCTCACTACCAAATTTTATAGCATTACCTGAGCCCTTGCCTATTTCAATACTTTTAAATGCATTAACACTCATCATCATTGCACTTATTTTCGCCTGTAGTTTTCTATCCCACTGAAATGGAGATCCTAAACCATATGGACACCCCGTTGCGATGATTTCAAATATGCCACCCACTGAATCACCATTAGATTTAGCATCATCTATTGCTGAAACCATTTGTTTTTCTGACTCTTTATCAAGACATCGCACTGGTGATTTATCAACTATTTTGCTAAGCTGGGTGGGAGATATTTTTTTATCGAATGATGAACTGTCTTCTATATTATGAATATGAGTTACTCTGCTACCTATTTCAATGCCAAGTTCTTCTAAAAATTTCCTACATACTGAACCAAGAGCAACTCGCATAGTTGTCTCTCTTGCACTGGATCTTTCTAAAACATTTCGAATATCATCAAAACCAAATTTTTGTAAACCTGCTAGGTCTGCATGTCCAGGTCTTGGCAATGTAATTTTTTTTATTTCTTTTTTGATCGGAGAAACTGACATTTTTTGTTCCCAATTTACCCAATCTTTATTCTCAATTAATAAACCAACTGGAGATCCGAGCGTAACGCCATGACGAACACCACTCCAAATTTCTGCCCAATCTTTTTCAATTTTCATTCGACCACCTCTGCCATACCCCATCTGTCTTCTCTTGAGTTGATAGCCTATATACTCCTCTGAGATTTCAAGACCTGCGGGAATTCCATCTAAAATACCTAACAGTCCTTTACCATGAGACTCTCCAGATGTCAGGAATTTTAATCTAACTAGCATATTATTTCCTTAATCTCTTGTTTAATTTTATTTACTTCTATGCGATTAAAAATATCAATCCCAAACCAAATTTCTGCTGACAAGATACCCTGAGCAATGAACATATCCAAGCCACCAACTACTTTTGCTCCTAATTTTTTGCCAATCGAAAGCCATTGGGTTTCAATAGGATTATAAATCGTATCTATTAAAACCATATCTTTATTTATATTGGTCATGTCTATTGGCACTAAATCAACTTTAGGATACATGCCTAATGGGGTACAGTTAATTATTATATCAGGAACATTTGATAAATTATTATTTGGGAAATGGCTCTGAATCCATTGCAATACCAATTTTGATTGATTTTTATTTCTGCTTTTAATATTTATTGAACTAACCTCAGCACTAATAAGAGCATAAGCTACGGCACTAGCTGCGCCTCCAGAACCTAAAATTAAACAGTGTTTATCTTTCAAAATTACGCTATTTAAATCCATGGCCTTAAGGAAACCAACCCAATCAGTATTATAACCATAATTACCCATAACACAATTAACCACTCCAATAGATTTTGCATCGTTATCTAATCCATCTAAAAATGGTACAATTAATTTTTTGTGTGGTATTGTTATATTTATTCCGTCAAAATTATTTGAATTCATAAAACGTTTTAATTCATTTTTTAAAACATTTACTTTTTGATATGCTGCGTTAATACCTAGTATTGAATATATCTTATGATGAAGATCTGGACTAAGACTATGCAATATAGGGTCACCTATTACACAATATTGTTTCACTTAGTTACCTTTTTAAGTTTTTGGAAAAAATTGGGAAAAGAGATAGAAACACAATCTTGATCATCTAAAACAACCGACTCTTTTGAAATTAGTCCTGCAATCGAAAACGCCATTGCAATTCGATGATCACCAAAGGTACTAACTCTTGCTCCACTGAGTTTGGTAGGCCCTTTAATTATAAAACCATCATCTAGCTCTAAAATATTGGCATTCATTTTTTTCAGGTTAGAACAAATTGCATGAATTCGATCGCACTCCTTATATCGTAATTCTTCAGCACCCTCAATCACAGTGCGGCCATTAGCCTGAGTAGCTAGAATAGCAAGTATGGGTACTTCATCAATTATATTAGGAATATTTCGTTTTTTAATTTTTACTGAATTTATTTTACGAAAATAGACTTCTAAATCAGCTACATTTTCACCATCATTTATATCTTTATTTATATAATTAATTCCTACTCCCATTTTTTCTAAAACTAAAAAAAAAGCATTTCTAGTAGGATTGTTAAGGAGGTTATTAATTCTTATCCTTGAGCCTGGAATTAATGCAGCAGCTCCCGCAAAAAAAGCAGCTGAAGAGGGATCTCCTGGTATTTTTATTTGTAAACTTTTCAGAGGTTTTGTTAATGGCTTTAGAGTTGTTCTCATGCCCTGCGTTGATATATTTGCCCCCAAATTTTTAAGCATTATCTCTGTATGATCTCTTGATTTAAAAGGCTCATTATAAAAGGTAGATCCTGTTGAACCTAAACCAGCCAAAAGAATTGATGATTTAATTTGAGCACTAGCAATTGTAGAGGAATATTGAATCCCATTCAATTTTTTTGAATTAATTTTGATTGGTAGTCTGCCATCGTTATGCTCTATTTTTGCACCCATAAGTTCTAGCGGTTTTATTATTCTCAACATTGGTCTTTTTGATAATGATCGATCTCCCGTAAAAGTCGCAGAAATACCTTGACCAACCAATAGCCCCATCAAGAGCCTAACAGTAGTACCCGAATTCCCACAATCAAGAGGTAAGTCGGGGTTAACAAATCTGCCCCCATTTATAACTACATCCTCATAATCTCGTTTTAGGTCTATCCCACAAGATTCCAAGCAATTATAAGTTGAAATAAGGTCGTTGCCTTTTGATAGATTGGATATCCTTGATGCTCTTTGAGATAATGCGGATATCATAAGAGATCTATGCGAAATAGATTTATCTCCTGGAAGATTGATCTCGCCTTTAATGACCATTGTTTTTTAATTCATCAGCAATAAGAAATGCGAGTTCAATAGCTTGATTAGCATTCAATCTAGGATCGCAATGAGTATGATACCTATCAGACAGATCTTCCTCAGATATTTCATCCAGTCCTCCAATACATTCAGTCACGTTTTGACCAGTCATTTCAAGATGAATACCCCCAGGATATGAACCTTCAGCTTGGTGTATTAAAATATTTTCTTTAACCTCAGACAAAATTTTATCAAATATTCGTGTTTTTACACCTGTAGAACTTTTGATTGTATTACCATGCATGGGATCACAAGACCATATAACAGATCTACCCTCTTTTTGAACTTTACTAATTAAATCTGGTAAATATTTTTTTACTTTTTCAGAACCATATCTTGTGATCAATGTAATCCTACCCGCTTCATCTTTAGGATTTAATATATCTAATAATTTTATTAAATCATCGGGCTCTAAAGATGGACCACACTTAATTCCAATTGGATTTTCAATACCGCGACAAAATTCAACATGCGCACTATCTAGAAAACGTGTCCTGTCTCCAATCCAAACAAAATGAGCAGAGGTATTATAAATATTCCCAGATGTTGAATCCACTCGAGTAAGAGCCTCCTCATATGGAAGAAGGAGAGCTTCATGACTTGTAAAATAAGATGCGCTTCTAAGTTGCGGAGTATTGCTTGAATTAATTCCTAATGCATCCATGAAATTTAAGCTATCTTGAATTTGGTTAGCTAAATATCTATAACGTTCACCCTGAGGTCCACTTTTTACAAAACCCATATTCCAGGAATATACATGCCTAAGATCTGCGTAACCTCCATCTGCAAATGCCCTAACAAGATTTAATGTAGAAGCGGCCTGAGAATAGGCTTTGAGCAGTCGGTCAGGATCTGGCCGTCTTTCGCTCTCTTTAAATTGGATACCATTAATGATATCTCCATTATAACTTGGCAATTCTATTCCATTGACTTTTTCTACAGAATTCGAACGTGGTTTTGCAAATTGGCCAGCCATCCTTCCAACTTTGACTACAGGTAAATTTATACCTGATGTTAAAATCACAGCCATTTGTAAAATAACACGAAAAGTATCACGGATGTTATCAGCGTTAAACTCTGTGAAACTTTCAGCACAATCGCCTCCCTGCAATAAAAAGCCTCGCCCCTCTGCCACATCAGCTAGGGATTTTTTTAATGATCTAACCTCTCCTGCAAAAACTAAAGGTGGAAAACTTTTTAAAGTTTTTTCCACTTCTAACAAATGATCCCTATCTGGATATTCAGGAATATGTTTTGTTCTATAATTACGCCAACTATCAATTTTCCACATTTGATATATCCTTTAGTTGAGTATCAATTGAGTCAATTGATTTTTTTAGTTCTTCTATCATTTGTGATGTATAAGGATTATAAAGTTGGAGATCAGAATAAAGCTCCCACGTATCATTACATGTTTGATCTACTAAGTTAAGTAGATCTCTAAATCCTTGGGTGTCGATTGTCGTTTTCTTAATCCCAAACTCTTTTAACATTCTACCTAAAAAATGAGTCACACCTTGAGTCTTTGCTGCAAGCATGTCATGCTCATCAGGATCAATTTCGATAACTTCAATACCTTGATCTAAAAAGAACCCTCTCCAAAATTTATACTGCCCATACGTATCTCTAGTATTATGCATCATTATTTTTAAACGATTATTTGATATAAATGAATCAGGACCAAACATGGGATGCGTACTAATAATTCCAATATTATCTCTTAATCTTTTTTGCATAATTTTCACAGGATGATTTTTAACCGAACATACATCAACTATTGTATTACCGCCTTTTAACTTTGGAGCTATATCATTAATTAATGATTCAAAAGCACTTATTGGAACTGCAATAAAAATAATTTTTTCTTGCAATACAGTATCTAGGTCAACAAATTCAACACCTGGAAAATTTTTGATAGAGTTCAAATCATATGCCTTGATTTTGAATCCTTTTTGTAAAATATTTGATAAAACTTTACCAAATCTTCCAAAACCTAAAATTCCTACACTATTCATGAGGTTCTAGTTTTTTTACCCCAAGAAATAGAGTCAAGTTATGTTTTAAATCATGAATACTATCTTGTAATATTTCTAAACCATAAAGTTCAGCACACGCTTTATTCGCAATAACGCCAACAGTTTTTGGCAATTTCCCTTCTGAAAGTCTTCGTGCAGCTTCTGCTGTATCGTCTTCTTCAATGAGGGGTCTTGCCCAAAAATGATCACTCAAATAATCCTTACACTGCCTAAGAGCCTGTTGATGGGAATGAATTTCTGTTATATCGCCCAAATTTATACCAGAGAGTCCAAGCAAATTTTGATCTACTGGTATATGAAACATTTCAAGAATTTCGCAACGATACTTAGCAAGAGCTTCTACACTTTCAATTACAACGCCACCTTGTGCATTCTCCATTGCAAAAACACCATAATCAGTTTCACCTGTTTCAATACCTTTTAAAACTAGCTCAGATGAAATCTGATAAACTATTTTTATTTTTTCCAGACCATGATTATCAGCAAACTGGAGAGTAGCCTCTTCAGAGAAACTCCCTTTACCACCTTGAATTCCAATTGTTATCATATTTCTCCTTTTAAACTTGTTACAAAATCATATGTCGCTTTTATAGGATCTTTATTTTCATCTAATTTTTTTATTATAGCTGACCCAACAACCGCACCATCCGAATATTTATTAAACCATTCTACATCTTCTCTGCTCCGGATTCCAAAACCAACCACAAATTTGCTGATACAATTATCTCGAACTCGATTTAAATAACTTAACAACTGATCTTTTGACGATAGGTTGTTTCCAGTAACACCTAAAATGCTCACAACATAAATAAGGTCACCAGATAATTTTGATATTTGTTCTATCCGCGCGTTATTAGTATTTGGAGCAACTAGCATTATAGGAGAAACCCCTTTAATTTTAGAAAATTCACAAAATGGTTTTGCTTCTTCATATGGAAGGTCAGATAAAATTAATCCATCAATACCAATTGAAACACATTCATCTAAGAATGTATCATGACCCCACTTTAAGATAGGGTTATAGTAACTCATAAGTGAAATGGGGATATCTGTTTTCTTTCTAATCTTTTCTACTTGGTCAAAAATAGTTTTTATTGTAATACCATTCTCCAAGGCTTTTTGACTAGAACGCTGTATTACAGGTCCATCAGCCTGAGGGTCTGAATAGGGAATCCCTATTTCAATCATATCGGCACCAGCATCAACCGCACTTAATACCAAATCAACTGTGCTTTCTAATTCAGGGTAACCAGCAGTGAAAAAAGGAATTAACTTTTCACTAGACTTTTCAAATAGAGTTTGAATTCGATTCAAATATTAACTCCTGTTGCTTCGGCAACCGTGTTTACATCCTTATCACCTCGACCAGATAAACAAACTATCACATGTTCATTTTTTGAAATACCATTATTTTTCTGTTTTAAATAAGCTAACGCGTGGGCTGTCTCAAGTGCGGGAAGAATTCCTTCTTTTTCAGATAGCCATCGAAGAGCAGAAATTGCTTCATTGTCTGTAGCTGAAAAATATCTAACCCGCTTTGCTTCATTAAGGTAACTGTGCTCTGGACCAACACCAGGATAATCCAAGCCTGCAGAAATTGAATGAGCATTAACAACTTGGCCATCTTGATCCTGCAGTAGATTAGATGCAGCACCATGAAGAACACCAAAATCACCTTTAGTAAGTGTAGCTGCATGTCTGTCAGTGTTTAAACCTTCTCCTGCTGCCTCTACACCAACTATTTCTACACTGTCTCCTAGAAAGGGATAAAAAAGCCCCATAGCATTGGAACCACCACCAACGCATGCAACAAGTCGATTAGGTAGAGTCAAATTAGTTTGTTCAAAGAATTGTTTTTTTGCTTCTATACCTATTACAGACTGAAAATCACGCACAATCATTGGATAAGGATGAGGACCAACCGCAGAACCTATAATATAATAGGTAGATTCTACATTTGTTACCCAATCTCTCATTGCTTCATTCATAGCATCTTTTAAAGTTCTACTACCTGAAGATACAGAACAAACTCTAGCACCCATTAGATTCATTTTAAAAACATTTAGTTTTTGACGCATAATGTCTTCTTCGCCCATGTAAATAACACATTCTAATCCAAAACGAGCAGCAACGGTTGCAGTAGCTACACCATGTTGGCCTGCACCTGTTTCAGCAATTATTCGTTTTTTACCCATAAGATTCGCTAACAAAATTTGACCCAAAGCGTTATTTATTTTATGAGCACCAGTGTGGTTTAAATCTTCACGTTTTAGCCAAATATTAAAACCAAGGTCATTAGATATACGTTCCGCAAAATAAAGAGGAGTCCTGCGCCCAGAATAATGCTTAAGTAGTTTTTTTAATTGACTTTTAAATGTAGTATCTTTTTTTGCTTCATTATATTTTTGTTCAAGGTCTTTTAATCCTGACACTAATGTCTCTGGTACAAATGCTCCCCCAAACTGATTAAAATGACCCTTTTTATCAGGGAAATTATAATTTTTAAAATTATCATCCATATGTAAATCCAGTGTCATTTGTGTTTTTTATCACCTCAAATAATTGTTTCATTTTATAATGATCTTTTTGTCCAATAGAAGATTCAATGCCACTGCTTATGTCAACAGCAACAGGATTCAAAAAAGAAATTGCTTCTAAAATATTTTCTTGATTAAGGCCACCAGACAATAAAATATTTTGTTTAGTTTTTATATTAATTAGTGACCAATCAAATGTTTTCCCAGTTCCACCATATTTAACTTTTGAAAAGCTATCTAATAAAATGCCATTAACTTTATATTGATTTAATATTTGTAAGCTTAATTTATTTTTTACTCGTATTGCCTTAATAATAGGCACAGAAAAATTTTTACAGAATTCTGGTGACTCATCGCCATGCAGTTGAATCATATTCAATGGAACCAGATCAATTGCATGATTAATAAATTCTTTTGAATGATTAACAAAGACACCTACAACAGCAACTTTATGGGAAACCTTTTCACAAATTAATTTTGCTTCTGAAAGTGAAATGTATCTCTGACTTTTTCTATAAAAAATGAAACCTATTGCAGAAGCTCCGAGATTTACCGCCTCAATCGCATCAGATTTATTTGTAATTCCGCAAATTTTTATTGGGATCATTCTGACCCCTCAATTAATATTTCTAGTGCTTTTCCTGGGTTACCAGTTTTCATTAAGGAAGTACCAATTAGCACCGCATCATAGCCTAGATTAGAGATG
This sequence comes from uncultured bacterium, assembly GCA_964561495.1. Classification (GTDB taxonomy): domain Bacteria; phylum Fidelibacterota; class Marinisomatia; order Marinisomatales; family UBA1611; genus CAZLPW01. The sequence goes on from CAZLPW010000018.1 coordinate 12,052, forward strand.
TGTTTGAGGTCATCATTGCAACTTATTCCACTCTCTGCAATTTTTATTGAACTAGAAGGAATTATAGAACCAATCTCAACAAAAGCATTAATGTCTGTTTTCATCGTCTTTAAATCACGACAATTCACTCCTATAATATCTGGTGCTATTTCAGAAAGAATTTCAGCGTTTTCTTTTGTGTGACACTCAATGATGGTCTCTAGATTAAGCTCTTTACCAAAATCAGTAAGCGATGACATTAGATTAGTATCTAAAAGCTCAGATATCAAAAGAAAAGCATCTGCACCTGCATTCCTAGCTTGTGCGATTTGGTATTTGCTAATTATAAAATCTTTTCTAATTACAGGAATAGAAACTGCATTCTTTACAGACTCCAAAATTTCTATACTACCTCCAAAATATTTTTCATCCGTGAGTATTGATATTGCTTTAGCACCAGCAGATTGATAATCTTTAGCTATTTGGACAGGATCAGCATTTGGGAATATATCACCCTCACTAGGAGATTTCATTTTAATCTCAGCAATTACGGAAAGGCCTGGAGTCGATAAAGATTTTTTTAAGCTCAGAGTATTTAATGGTCGATTATCGAAACTTTTTATAGCTCTATTAGAAAGTTCTTTCTTTTTAGTTTCAATTATTTTATCAAGAAAATTCATTCTGCTAGTCTCCTCAAAATATCTAAAGCTGAACCAGAATCAACTGAATCGGTTGCTTTCTTGAATCCTTCTCTTAAATCTTTTGCCTTACCTCCAACAACAATTCCTGCAGCAGCATTTAACAAAACAATATCTCTCTTAGGGCCTTTTTCACCACTTAAAATTTTTATTGAAATATTAGCATTTTTTTCTGCACCCCCGCCCTTCAGATCATCAATAGAGGCAATATTAATTCCCAAATCTAATGGATTGAATTCATAAGTATTTACTGAGCCTCCATTTACAACTTGGCTAATTTTGGTTTTCGTGGTTGTAGATATTTCATCTAAACCATCTCTTCCATGAAATACCATAATATTGGTAGAATCAAGTCTTTTAAGAACCTTTGCCTGCAATTCGGTTAGTTCTGGATCAAATATTCCCATAGCTTGAGCTTTTACATCGGCAGGGTTGCAAAGTGGACCTAAAATATTATAAACGGTTCTAATTGCTAATGATTTTCTTGCATTTATAGCGTATTTCATTGCTGGATGGTATAAAGGAGCAAACATAAAACCCAGACCGAGATTATCTATATTTTCTGCAGATTTTTCTGGTGGTAGATCAATCGGAATACCAAGTGCTTGGAGTAAATCCGCAGATCCAGACCTAGATGTCATAGACCTGTTACCATGCTTTGCAACATGTACTCCTGAACCAGCTACTACGAATGATGCGACAGTAGAGATATTGAATGTCCCCAATGAATCTCCTCCTGTACCACACAGATCTATAGCAGGATAACTTAAAGAAATTTTTAACATTTTTTCTCTCATTGCAGCTACAAAACCAGTTATTTCATCTACTGTCTCACCTTTAGCCCGTAGCGCTATTAATATCCCTGCAATCTGAATGTCATTATACTCTCCTGACATAATTGAAGACATCAAGCTATAAGCCTGTTCCTGATCAAGATGTTTTTTGCTGAGTAATTGTTCTAATATATCTTTCATAATCAAATACTTAAAAAGTTTTGAATAATTTTTGCTCCAAATTCGGTAGCTATAGATTCAGGGTGGAATTGAACACCTAGTATTGGTTTTGATTGATGCTCAATAGACATTATAATACCATTTTCAAGTTCAGATGTTATTTTTAGATCTTTTGGAAAAGATTTTTGATCCGCAACCAAAGAATGATATCTAGTTGCAATAAATGCTTCCTCTACACCATAGAACAACTTGGATCCATCATGTATTACTCTTGAAGTTTTTCCATGAACAATTTCTGATGAATTTATAACTTTACCTCCATAAGCTAAAATAATTGCTTGGTGACCAAGACAAACTCCTAAAATTGGAATATTATTTTCATATGCTCTAATCGTATCAATACAATTACCAGCTTGCTCTGGTCTGCCTGGTCCTGGAGATATTACAATGTGTGATGGTTTCCATTCTTGAATATCATTTAAATGATATTTATCATTCCGGACAATCATAATGTCTGGATTAATCAAACCAATGCATTGTACCAAGTTATAGGTAAATGAATCATAGTTATCTATAACCAATATCATGAAACAAGTCCATTTTCTGCAAAATCAATAGCCGTCATAATAGCCTTAGCTTTGTCTACTGTCTCTTGATATTCTTTAGATGGGTCAGAATCAAAAACAATTCCCGCACCTGATTGAAAATATACTTTACCATCTTTCATAATCATTGTCCGAATTACAATACATGTATTTACATTTCCTGCAAAATCAAAAAATCCTAAAGCACCTGAATAAACATCTCTACGATCAGGCTCAAGTTCATAAATTATTTCCATAGCGCGTATCTTTGGTGCTCCCGTAACAGTTCCTGCTGGGAAGCCACTCATTAGTGCATCAAACTGATCCTTATTTTCAACTAATCTGCGAGTATCATTTGAGACAATATGCATTAGATGAGAATAATTTTCTATAATCATTTTCTCAGGAATTGATATTGATCCGAACTCAGATACTCTACCCACATCATTTCTCCCTAAATCCAGGAGCATCAGATGCTCTGCCTTTTCCTTTTCATTATTTAATAGTTCTTCGGCCAACTTTTTGTCTTCTTTTTTAGTTTTTCCACGTTGTCTTGTCCCAGCTAAGGGCCTAATCTCCATTTTATTTTCTTGAACTTTGACTAATAATTCAGGAGAAGCACCTATAATATCAAAATCATTTATTTTAAGGTGAAACATATAAGGAGATGGATTAATAGTTCTTAGCGAACGATATAACGTAACTGGTTCTACTTTGGTTTTTCTTTTAAACCTTTGACTAAGAACTAATTGAAAAACATCTCCATTAATAATATAATCTTTGGCTTTTAAGACTGCTGATTCAAACTTTTTTTGTGTAAAATTTGATGATACTTTACTCTTAGTATATTGGACTGGTGTTTGATAGTCTACGTAAGTATGTAACTTCTCGCCTAGAGAATCAATACGACGATGTGCAGAGTCAAATTGTTTTTTAAGATCAATTTCTTTATCAATATTTACATTAGCAATAACTAGTGCAGAACCTTTTAAATGATCAAAAGCAATCATATCTTCAAAAAGCATAAAGATAGAGTCGGGTTCATGTATTGCAGAACTTTTATGTATTGGTACATCTTCCACCCAAGAAATTGTTTCATAGCCTAGATAACCAACTAACCCACCAGTAAAGGAAGGTATGCCCTGAATTTTTTGAGTTTTATAACGAGATTGTTCCTCCCTGAGTAAATCAATAAACGGAGCATCTACGATCTCATACCCACCATTTTCATGAATTATACTTTCCCCATTTTTGTGAATGAAAATTTTTTGTGGATTTATACCAACATAAGAATATCTTGAATATTGATTCCCTTTTTCCACAGACTCAAGCAAAAATGCATAATCCGAAGTTTGACTAAGATAAACCCAAGCCGAAACAGGTGTAAGCAAATCTGCGAGTATTCTCTTATACACCTGAATAGTGCCAGACTTGTTCGCAAGTTTTTCAAATTCTTTAAATGTAAGTTGTGTTTTGTTCATTTTATATAAAAAAAAACCCTGGCTTTTCCAGGGTTCGTGTAGTTTAAATATGTAAATTGTACTACTACAAGAGCCCCCCATAGCTAAAGTAAAAATAAAATCCCCAGATTTTCTCTATTAATTGATGGATCATAATGTACTATATTATCTTATTGAATAATTATTAGCTAATATTATTTTCAGCATTTTGCATCTTTTTTGAGAAATTAAATATTTCTTTAAATATAGATCTAATTGCCTTGGCATCTATCGAGGCTAGGATCTTTCTTGAAATTCTATTTATAATTTGTTTTTCTCTTTCTGGATTACTTATCGGAATATTATTCTTATATTTAATTTTCCCAATCTTTCGAGATAGTTTAAAACGTTCTAATAATAGTTTTAATATTTTATCATCATATTTATTTATGGCTAAACGTATTTCCTCAATTTCTTTTTTGTCAAACATAATTATTAAATAACAAAATGTATAAAACGCATAATATCATCATAATCATTGGCAACTAATACCACGGTTTTCGGATCCACTTGTTTTGAACCTAAATAATGAGAAGCACTATAGGCACTTTGAGCTTTATTAAACTTAATTTTGATTTCAAAAGATTTTGGAACTTCTAGTAAACTATTTGAAAGATCCTCTTTCAAACTCATGGCTACTTTTGATTGTATTTGTTCAACTGATTCTTTCGGATGGATACTAATAGTAGAATTACCAATACCAATCATAGTCGCATGCGTACTAATACTTGGAATAATCTTCAAAACTTCTTCACAAAGACCAACATCACCTGATAAAAACACAACTGGGACTTTATGTTTTGCAGCTACATAGGCATGCAACAAAAATTCAGATGTTTGCATATTATTTAAATAAATAGACTCAATTTTTGAAGAAGACATTGTATGGGCAAGAGGATTCCCACCTTGACCTGCACGTGAATGATACCCAATCATTAACAACGCATCAAATGAATAATCAAGCTCTTGTACCATACTATAAGGATGTCCACTCCATCCTCTGATAAGTCTTACACCAACTGGTAAATATTCAGGAAGAATATTTCGTCCAGAGTCGTGTGCATCCTTGACCCAAACCTCAGTTGCACCACCTTTTTTTGCTCCTATGCATGCGGCAGCAACCTCTAAAGACATTTGCTTTTGAAATTTCAAATATGAGTGTTTATCTTGATCAACCTCATCCCAATGGGTCACTCCTGTAATTCCTTCCATATCTGCACTAATATAAACTTTCATAAATAAAAAACAATTTTACTTGATATAAGATAACCTCATTATTTATTTAGTAAAAATAAAATTACTCTTTTATAGAAAAATTATTTATAATCTTTATCATACTATTTAATCTCGATATGGGGATTCCATCATAGACTGGAAGATAGACCGTTTTAGACATATATTTGATACAGTTTTTAGGATTTTCGTAATGGCTTAAATCAGAAAATATTGGCTTTAATTGAGTCGAAGTAAATGTTGCATCAAATCCATTATCCAATAAAACTTTAACCAGCTCCCTTTTATTATTGCTCATTATTGGAAATAACCAATATGTATGAGATTGATTTTTACTACCATATACGTTACAATTATTCCGTAATTTATTTTTTACAAATTTGCCTACTTCTATTCTATTATTTAAATGATCTGGTCTTATTCTAGATAATCGATAATTAAGAAATTCAAGTTGTGGGGTGGAAGGCTGAATACGAATACTCTCTAATAATTTTTTTGGATTAAAACCCCTTACTCCAGAAACAATTATTTTATCAAAATCCAATCCTAGAATAAAACATAGTTTGATAAATTTTCCATAAATAAATGGAATAGATAGAATTTTCAAAAACAAATATTTTGTTAGTTTAATAAAAAAAAAGGACCGCTTTTGAATTTTGTAATTTGATAATATTTTATTGACACTTTTTAATTGATGAATATCCTTGACAGTACCAATCGAACAACCAATCGCTGATGCAGTTTTTATTGAACCAAAACTAAAAACAGATAAATCACTACGGTTATCTCCAAGGTAATTATCTAAACCAGAAAAAGCCTGAGCGCAGTCCTCAAAAATAAAAATATCTGGTCTAGTTTTTTTTAAATCAAATAACTTTTCAATATTCATTATAGTACCAAATAAATGTGCAACTACTATCATAACCGTTTTATCACAAACTGAATTCAATATACTATTATAATCAAATTGAAGGCTTTCCATATCAATATCGATTGGAACAATTTTTAAACCATGTGAATGTATAATCTGAGTTATATCTGGAATATTAATACCTGTCACAATCACTTCACTTTCAGGTTTAAAATTTTTATGGATTAACAATGCATCAAATGTAGTCCTCAATGATAAAGATATAATTGTATTGTCTTTAGACCAAAGCTTTCGCAAACCAGTTAGGATATTCTCCTTTTTTTGAAATGGATTAAATGTAAATCCTATTGCCTTTAATAAATCAGAAAAAGAAAAATCAAGTTGCTTTCTTGGGTATATAACCATCTATAAATTTAGTTAATTCAAAATATTAAAATTCATTGATCAATTAATCACAAAAAATAGTAACAGCTATTTCACTATCATGTTAAAAATTAAGTCATTTATTTTTATAATATTTACCACGATTATTATTTATCCTGTAAAAGCAAATGAATTTGATATTGATAAAACAACTGTTAAAACTAAACTTCTGTCTTTTGAGGTAACGCATTTCTCAGGTGGATATGATATACCCTGGGGTATGGCATTCTTACCTGATCATAGAATACTTGTTACAGATATTTCTGGAACACTGTGGTTATTATCAAAAGATGGGAAAATAAAATTAAATATCAAAGGCGTGCCTCCTGTATTTTTTCACGGTCAAGGCGGGCTCCTTGATGTTGAAGTTCATCCTAATTTTTCAAATAATTCTTTGGTTTATATTTCTTATAGTGAAAAGTTAAATAAAAATAAATACCATACAACTATTATCAGAGGTACACTAGAAAAAAATACCCTTACAAATATTGAAACTATCTATAGAGCAAAAAAAAATGATTTTTCCAGGACATCTCACCACTATGGATCAAGAATTGTATTTGATATTGATAGATTTTTATACTTTAGCATAGGTGATCGGGGATTAAAAGAGCAGGCTCAAGATTTAACTTCGCCCAGTGGTAAAATCCATCGGGTACTTGATGATGGTACAATCCCTCTTGATAATCCTTTTATTAATATAAAAAATGCCTGCCAATCCATTTGGACTTATGGAAATAGAAATCCACAGGGTCTAGCCAAACATCCGAAAACAGGTTCAATTTGGGAGTCTGAGCATGGTCCTAGAGGCGGTGATGAAATTAACCTAATTCAGAAAGGGTATAATTATGGCTGGCCAATTATAACATATGGAATTAACTATGACGGCTCTAAAATAACAGACCTAAAGATAAAAGAGGGAATGGAGCAACCGATAAATCAATGGACACCTTCGATAGCAGTTTGTGGAATAAAATTTTATACTGGTAAACCATTTAAGGTATGGGAGGATAACTTACTAGTGACATCTTTAAAGTATGAACAATTGCGACGATTAATTATTGTAAATAATAAAAAACTAGATGAAGAAGTTATTTTTGAAAGTGGAAGTAGAATACGTGATGTAGAAATCGGACCAGATGGGTTAATATATCTAGCACTTGAAAATCCAGGAAGGATTGTTAAGCTGAGCCCCTTAGAAGAATAAAAATATTAGCTAAAATTGGCTATTAGACTCATTACATCTACGACACGATTAGAGTATCCCCATTCATTATCATACCAGTTAAGAGTTTTAATATAGTTTCCACCTATAACCTTAGTAAATGGTGCATCAAAAATTGATGAATATTTATTACCAATAATATCAGATGAAACAACTGGTAGAGTAGAATACTCTAGCACATTACAAATAGATCCAGTTTTAGATGCGGCTAATACAGCTTCATTGACCTCATCAACAGTTACTGTTTTTTTAATTTTTACATTAAAATCTACAACCGACCCATCAGGCACAGGAACTCTCATTGCGATACCATCAAGCTTTCCATTGAGTTCTGGTAAAACTTTACCAACAGCACGAGCAGCCCCAGTAGTTGTCGGTATAACATTTTCTGCAGCGGCCCTACTCCTTCTCCAATCGCTGTGAGGAACATCGGCCAATCTCTGATCGTTTGTATAAGCATGAATTGTATTAATTACACCAAGTTCAATTTCAAAAGCCTCATGTAAAATCTTTGCCATAGGTGCAAGACAATTTGTAGTACAGCTTGCATTAGAGATGATCCTATGGCTATCATTTAGGCCATTGTCATTTACCCCTAATACAACTGTATAGTCAATCTCATCTTTTGAGGGAACTGTTAAAATAACTCTTTTAGCACCCGCTGTCAGATGCTGCTCTAACTGCTTACGCTGCCTAAAAATCCCTGTGGATTCTACTACAATATCTACATCCATTTCGCCCCAAGGTAATTCTTCGGGATTACGTTCAGCTAAAAGCTTAACAGTTTGACTACCTGTTTTTAAAACATCACCTTGAAGTTCAACCGAATCTGGAAATCGCCCCATTACCGTATCGTATTTTAACAGATAAACAAGAGCTCCTTTCTCAAAGATATCATTGATAGCAACAACCTCAATATCTTTTCTTTCATTTAAGACTCGAAAAACTGAACGCCCAATTCTTCCAAATCCGTTAATTGCTACCCGCATCAATATTATTCCTCAGTATAGTATTTTTTTATTATATCAAGAATTCTCTTCGAAAATCCCCAACCATTATCATACCAGCAAATGGTTTTTAACAATGAGGCTGAAGTAATCATTGTCGCCTTAGCATCAAAAACCATTGTTTCATCCCGTCCAATCACATCGCTTGAGACTATGGGATCTTCTGTATATCCAATTAATCCTGATAATTGATTAATAGATTCTTGTTTTAATACTTCGTTGACTTCTTCAACGCTAGGCATCTTCTCAAGTTCAGTTGTTAGATCCACACAAGATCCATTCGGGACTGGAACATTAAAAGCGATACCGTCTAATTTCCCTTTGAATTCAGGCATTAACATTTCTACAATTTTTGGAGCGTTTGACGTATTTGGAATAATATTTTCAACAGCAGATCTACTTCTTCGAAGATCAATACCAAAAGCATCTGTAAGTGGTTGATCTGAGGTATAGGCATGAACAGTTGTCATCATTGCACGTTTGAGGCCATAATGTTTGTTAAGAATTTTTACCATCAAAGCTAATACTTGCGTAGTCGATGAAGTCGTCGATATAACTTGATCTGACTGCCTGATAGTATTATCATTTATTCCTGGAATAACAATTCGATCAATTTTATCATCAGGTGTGCCAGTTACAATCACTTTTTTTGCACCATCTTCAATATGTTTCTCCAATTGCTTACGCTTTAAATATTTTCCTGTAGCATCAATTATTACGTCTGCATTGACTTTATCCCAACCAACATTTCCAGGTTTGCGTCCAGCCAAAACATCAACTTTGTTTTTTCCTACTAAAAGAGAATCACCATTAAGCTTTATATCTTTATCTAAAAGTCCATGGACAGAGTCCCGAACCAAAAGATAATGGAGGGTATCAATATGAGTCTTTTCACTAATTGCAACAATATTAATCTGAGAATCATTAAGAGCTAGGCGAAATATGTTTCTCCCAATTCTACCAAAACCAAATAATGCAATATTTATTTTATTTTTTATTTTAATCTCCTATTAGCTACTCAAGTCAGAGATACTACTTATCATATGGTAAACAGCGCATAATATTAAAACCTATTTCACTTATAAATCCATAACTATATTCTAAGAAATTGGGAAAAATTACGATGTTCATCAAATCAAGCAATTATTTGAAATTCTAATAAATTAAACACTTCGCTTTAATCTATTACAATCCAAATATTACTTAATTACTAAAATAAGCTTTTATTCTGTAACTAAAAGGAGTCTGATCGCAGAATAAGCTATCTCTGATCATATACCATCTCCCTCAAGTACTGTAATTTTGAATGCCATAAGAGTATAAGATCACTTGTTTTCTGGGCGAAGCGGTCTTAATTCTTTACCAGCTACCCACATTTCCTGATTATTTATAGAATCTAATTCAGCCTCTAATTTTTCCCTGTAATCAGGCTTTGAATTTGATTCTATGGCAATCTTTGCTTCATCCCCGCTTAAGACTCTATCATAGCATTTATCAATAACAGGCTTAAGAACTTTATAGAATTTTGGTGCCCAGTCTAACGCACCTCTTTGTGCAGTTGTTGAACAATTGCTATACATCCAATCCATTCCTTTCTCTGATATGAGAGGATATAGACTTTGTAAACCTTCCTCAATAGTTTCATTATAAGCTTCTGAAGGTGAGTGTCCTCTTTCTCTAAGAACTTCATATTGTGCTAAAAATGCGCCTTGTAATAAACCCATAAGAACACAGCGCTCACCCGTAAGGTCACTCTGAACTTCATTTTTAAATGTTGTTTCAAATAGATGTCCCGAACCAATAGCAAAAGCTGTTGATATACATCTTTCTCTTGCATTCCCAGTACTATCCTGATGAATGGCAAAAGAAGCATTGATTCCCCTTCCTTCAAGAAAATGATTTCTTACAGTTAGACCACTTCCTTTTGGTGCAACAAGTATTACATCAATATCTTCAGGGGGTACTATTTTTGTGTGTTCTTGAAAAACAACACCAAAACCATGAGAAAAATATAAGGCATCGCCCTTATCTAAATTCTGCTTAACGATTGGCCAAGCAGAAATTTGACCAGCATCCGATAACAAAAATTGAATTATGGATGCCTTTTTAGACGCATCTTCAATATCGAACAAATTATCTCCAGGAACCCAACCATCTTGAAGAGCTTTTTCCCAGCTTCTACCTTTTCGCAGACCCAGAATAACACCAAATCCCTGATCCCGCATATTAAGCCCTTGACCTCTACCTTGTGGACCGTATCCTAAGATTGCTGTAGTTTCATTTTTTAGAATTTTTTTACATTTTTCTAATGGATAATCTGATCTTTCAATTATTGTTTCTTTATATCCATTTATATTTAACTCTTTCATAATTATATCTCTTTGAATTGACTTTGAATTAAAATGACTGTTGTAGTTGTTTTGTTGCCCAGTCAGGATCTGATTTAACTAATTTTGGTTTATAATTTTCATCATTTCCTTGAACCATAGCCATTTTACCAGACCTCATTAACTCAATTATTTCATATTGATCTAACCTATTAATCATATCTTCAACTTTCTCTTCATCACCTGATATTTCTAAAATTATAATATCATTGCTTTTATTTAGGACTCTGCAGTCGCCAGTTTCTATTATAGAATTAAGCATTTCATCATCATTTCCAATACAGATTTTTATTAATGCATATTCTCTTAGGTGACATTCAATATCAGTTGCATCTACAACATCATATACATCGATTAATTTTTTTAAATTATTAACAATGATTTTCTGTTTGGTTTTGTCAGGTTCATTTAAAACAACAGTCATCCGTGTGATGCCAGATTTTTCTGTCCTTCCAGCAACCAAACTAATAATATTGAAATTTCTTTTACGTATCATACTCGAGACCCGGTTAAGAACTCCAGGCTCATCCTGAACAAATACAATTAATGTCTGTCTCATTTTCTCCTCTACATCTCTGATTCTTTAAATTGTTTATGAACTGGTCGGCTGATCATTTGATTCAAATCAGCACCAGCAGGCACCATTGGATATACCATATCATGCTGTTCAACAACAAATTCTACTAACACTGGTCCCTTAATTTCAGTTGCTTTTTCTACCGTTGATGGTATCTCATTTCTACTAGTTACTCTATAGCCCTTAAGGCCATATGCTTCTGCAATCTTTAGATAATCTGGACTGCTTATAGGTGTTTCATTATAGCGTGAATCATAAAACAATTGTTGCCACTGTCTGACCATACCCAAATAACCATTATTGATTATTGCAATTTTGATATTTGATTTTTCTTGTACCGCAGTTGCAAGTTCTGTAATGGTCATCTGTATGCTACCATCACCAACAATCACCCAAATATCTTTGTCTTTCCTAAAAAAACTGGCACCAATTGCTGCTGGGAGACTAAAACCCATTGTTCCAAGACCTCCAGATGTCAATAAAGTATTTGGTTCATCATGTTTATAATATTGGGCCTCTAGCATTTGGTGCTGTCCAACATCTGAAACAATTATGGCATCTCCATTAGTTTCATGCCAAAGATCATTTATCACTTGAGCACCATACAATACCTCAGTTTGAGTATTAATTATATCTCTTTGTTTTGATTCTTTTTGCCACTCAGATATTATCTTCAACCAATCTTGATTATTCTTCCCTATTAATTTTGGTATCAATTGTTTAAGTATAGTTCTTAGGTCACCGCAAACACCAAGATCAACTTTTACATTTTTATTTATCTCCGCCGGATCAATTTCAAAATGAATTTTTTTGGAATTCATTGAATATGTTTTTGTATTTCCTGTAACCCTATCATCAAACCGCATACCACAGGCAATCAATAAATCAGCTTCCTGAATAGCGTTGTTAACCGCATATTCTCCATGCATTCCCATCATACCCATATTTAGCGGATGGCTTGATGGTATAGCGCCAGAACCAAGTAAAGTCCACCCGATGGGTATTCCACAAATTTCAGCCAAATTAACAACTTCATCAGAAGCTCCAGATAGCAGGATACCATGGCCCGCAAGAATGACTGGTCTTTTGGATGAAGCTATCATATCAACGGCAAGGTCGAGTTCATCCTTTGAAGCAGAAGTTTCGATTTCTACTCCAGGAATCATAACAGGTTTTTCAGGGTAAGTAAACTCTATTGAACTAGATTGGACATCTTTTGGAATGTCAATAAGAACTGGGCCTGGTCTTCCAGAACGAGCTACTGCGAATCCCTCTTTTATTGTTTCAGCTAAACTGTCAATTTCCATTACTAAATAGCTATGCTTAGATACTGGAATAACTGTACCCGCAATATCCGTTTCCTGAAATGCATCTGTTCCTATAGCAGGTCTCGGGACCTGTCCTGTAATGCAAACAATAGGTACTGAATCCATCATGGCAGTCGCAATTCCAGTAACCATATTTGCAGCACCAGGACCTGATGTTGCCATAGCCACACCAATCTTACCACTAGCTCTAGCATAACCATCAGCCATATGAGTTGCTCCTTGCTCATGGCGTGTTAGAACATGGTGAATCTTATCACTATATTTACTAAGAGCATCATATGCGGGCAATATTGCTCCTCCTGGGTAACCAAATACCACATTAACACCTTCCTTGATTAAACATTCCCATAATATTTCTGCTCCAGTAAGTATTTTTTTACTCATATGAATTCCTATTTACTTTAATATAGCGCCAGTATTGGCAGATGTTACCATTCTCGCATATCTGTTTAAGTAGCCACTTACAATTTTTGGTTTGAAAGGCTTTAGCAACTTTTTACGAGATTTAATTTCTTTTTCAGGTAAATCCACATTAATTGATCTTTCAGGTATATTTATGGTTATGTTATCACCATTTCTTAAAATAGCTATTGGTCCACCAGACGCTGCTTCAGGAGAAATATGACCAACACATGCACCTCTAGTACCACCAGAAAACCTTCCGTCAGTAATAAGTGCAACTTTATTGCCAAGTCCCATACCCATTATAGTACTTGTTGGGGCAAGCATCTCGGGCATACCAGGACCACCTTTGGGGCCCTCATAACGGATCACAACAACATCTCCATCCTTAATTTGATTATTCTTTATTCCTGAAATTGCGTCCTCCTGAGAATCATAAACTCTTGCTGGACCCTTATGTATTAGCATATCCGCATTCACTGCACCAGTTTTCACAATTGAACCTTGGGGGGCAATATTCCCATATAAGATTGCAAGCCCACCTTCTTTTGAAAAGGGTTCAATTACAGTTCGAATAACTTTTGTATTTTCATTTTTTGCGTTTTTAATATTTTCACCTAAAGTTTTCCCTGTAACAGTTGGTCTACTAAGATCTAATAAACCCTTTTTTCTGGATAATTCTTTTAATATTGCTGAAATACCACCCGCTAAATAAACATCCTCTATATGAACATCAGGCGTTGCAGGACTAACTTTACAAATGTAGGGCGTTTTTTTACTTAAATCATTTATCTTTTCCAATTTAAAATCTAAACCAGCTTCATTTGCCGCTGCCAAAGTATGTAAAACAGTATTTGTGCTACCTCCCATTGCCATGTCTAATACAAATGCGTTTAGTATTGATTTTTCATTAACAATATCTCTTGATTTCAAATTTGAACTAACAAGATTCATTATTTTTATACCAGCTTTTCTAACTAAATCTAGACGCTTAGGGTCAACAGCTAATATTGTTCCATTTCCTGGAAGAGCAAGACCTAATGCTTCCATTAAACAATTCATCGAGTTAGCTGTAAACATCCCTGAACAAGAGCCACAAGTTGGACAACCATTTTTTTCTAAATCATATAAATCTTGTTCATTAATCTTACCGGCTTCGTGCTTTCCCACTCCTTCAAAAACTGAAATCAGATCCACTTTATCACCTTTAGAATCTGTCCCTGCCTTCATTGCTCCACCTGAAACAAAGATTGTAGGAATATTGACCCTTAAAGATCCCATTAACATTCCTGGAACTATTTTATCACAATTAGATATGCATACAAGACCATCTAAACGATGCGACTCTGCAACAGTTTCGATACTATCTGCAATAATTTCTCTGCTAGGCAATGAATACCTCATACCAATGTGCCCCATAGCAATTCCATCATCTACACCAATAGTGTTAAACTCAAAAGGCACGCCCCCTGATTCTCTAACTGCTGATTTTGCGATTGGACCAAAATCTTTTAGATGGACATGGCCTGGAATAAGGTCGATATAAGAATTAGCAATACCGATAAATGGTTTACTAAAATCATCATCATTTTTAATTTGTCCAGTTGCCCTTAACAAACTTCGATGAGGTGCTCTATCAAAACCTTTTTTTACTTCATCAGATCTCATTCTTTTACTCTAATTTTACTTAACAGATTTATTTTTTCATTAATTATTGCACTAAATACAAAGATATCAAGCAAAAATGAACGCGGAATTTTTATTTGGTGAGTTTTTCACCATCCTTACCGCTCATTTTTTAAACTGTTATCTAAGCGATAAGAACAGTGTCAATAATAATAAGTATGAAAATAATATTAATCAGCATTATACCAGTCCCATAAACCAATCTAAAAAACTCAACTTTATTTACGGATAAAAGCTGGCTAAGAATTGACTTTTCTATTTTTATAATATTCATACTACTACATCATTTACTTTTACTAGCAAATGAATGAAGCGATTTTATACATTTATAACCTAATGTCAAATGATAAATTTAACATCCGCTTTAAGATCTTGACTTTTAAATAATTTAGTTTATATAATACGGTTCTACATTTGTTCATTGAAAATTCAGCATAGGATTTTATCCAGAAAGGTTTAGGGAACAGGCCCAATAATACCTTAGCAACCAAATTAGATTTATTCTACTTAAGGTGCTACCTCCTGCCTCAAGTAATCAATGAGGGAAGATAAGAGCATAAACTGCTGACTTATCCCAACAATAATCCAATACCAATAAAATGCCTCAAAATATTTTTAGAACCATTAATAAATTAAATAACAATAACCCTAGGGAGTATAATTATGAATGATAAACCAAAAAACTTTGAAACATTACAGATACATGCTGGCCAAGAACCCGCTGCAGGTACAAACGCGAGAGCTGTTCCTATCTTTTCTTCTACCTCATATACCTTTAATGATACTGATCATGCTGCTAATCTTTTTGCATTAAAAGAATTCGGTAATATCTATTCTAGGATTATGAACCCTACGACGGATGTTTTTGAACAGCGTATGGCTGCCTTAGAAGGTGGTGTGGCTGCTCTAGCAACTTCAAGTGGGCA
>CAZLPW010000018.1:27839-34266 GCA_964561495.1 uncultured bacterium
GCTCAATTTTTAGCATTGCAAACTATCGCAAAAGCGGGAGATAATATTGTATCATCTAGCTATTTATATGGTGGAACATATAATCAATTTAAGGTTTCACTGCCAAGGCTCGGTATTGACGTCCGTTTTGCTGATGGTGATGATCCGAATTCAATTGAATCACTAATTGATGATAAAACGAAAGCTATTTATCTTGAAAGTATTGGAAACCCAAAATATAGCGTTCCAGATTTTGAAGCAATTTCAATTATTGCAAAAAAGCATGGCGTTCCAGTTATGGTTGATAATACTTTTGGAATGGGTGGATATATATGTAAGCCAATTGATTATGGAGTAGATATTGTTGTCCATTCTGCAACTAAATGGATAGGTGGACATGGTAATACCGTTGGTGGTGTTATTATTGACGCAGGAACTTTTCCTTGGGATAATGGCAGATTCCCAGAATTCACATCCCCATCACCTGGATACCATGGAATGAATTTTTGGGAAGTTTTTGGTCCAGATGGTGTTATGGGTGCAAACATAGCATTTATTATAAGAGCTCGCGTTGAAGGCTTGAGAGATTTTGGCCCTTCTCAACATCCTTTTGGATCATTCCTATTACTGCAAGGACTGGAAACATTATCTCTACGTGCACAAAGACATGCTGAAAATACTATGGATTTGGCTGAGTGGTTAAAAAATCAAAATAATGTTAAATGGGTAAGCTATAGCGGACTTGAAGACCATCCATCTCATCATAATGCGAAAAAATATCTCAAAAATGGATTTGGCGGTGTTCTATCTTTTGGGATTTCTGGTGGAATAGAATCAGGTAAAGCCTTTATTAACAGTGTGGAACTCGCTAGCCACCTAGCAAACGTTGGGGATGCAAAAACATTAGTTATACACCCTGCATCAACAACACATCAGCAATTAACAGATGAAGAAAAACTTGCATCTGGAGTTACTGATGATTTGATTAGAGTGTCTGTTGGACTAGAAAATATAGAAGATATCAAAGCAGATATAGCACAAGCCTTAGCTAAAGCATCTGACTAAATAAAAACTCAAAAAGGGGGGCAGTGTTATAAAAACGACACTGCCTTCGCTGGGGTTAACTTTTATGGAAATACTAGTTCTTAACTTAATGCCCAATAAAATAGAGACAGAAAATCATTTAAAATACAGCTTAAATAAAAAAGAAAAAAAAGTAAATCTTACTTTCCTAAGAACGCAGTCGTATCAATCTAAAAACACTGACCTTGATTATTTAAATCAAAATTATAAAGTTTTTTCTGAAATAAATGAAAAAAGCTTTGATGGCTTTATATGCACAGGTGCACCAGTTGAAAATTTGCCATTTGAATCTGTAATCTATATAAAAGAATTAAATCAAATTATGCAGTGGGCAAGGGAAAATACCCAGTCATCATATTATATTTGTTGGGCTGCCAATGCCGCTCTGTATTATTTTTATGGCATAGAAAAAATTATCTATGATAAAAAGTTTTCGGGTATTTTTGAGCACAAAATAATTGATCCTTATTCAAAAGCGATGAAAGGATTAAGTGGAAAAATTAAAATGCCTGTATCAAGATTTGCTGGAGTTAGAAAAGCCGATGTTGAAGCGATAGAGGAACTCAGTCTGCTGCTTTACTCTAGTGAGTCAGGACCGTGCTTGATAGAAAACAAGTTACATAAGGAATTCTATAATTTTAATCATTTTGAATATGATGCCAATACTTTATTAAATGAATATGTCCGAGATACTAATAGCGGGATAGTAATAGATATTCCAAAAAATTATTTTCCAAATGATGATCCGAATAAAACACCTATAAATTGTTGGGAAAAAAATGGAGCAACTTTTTTCAATAACTGGTTAAATAATTTTTTATAATTTTCTAGCAAGTAAATAAGTTCCTAATTTCCCTCTGGTTTTATTTCTAATAGTTTTAAAAATAGAACTATTTAGATTAATTACGTTAATTATAATAAAAGCTTAATTAAAATTTCCATTAGTAGCTAATTATGCCAATAAAAATTTTAAAGTTTGGTGGTTCTTCAATCGCAGATGCTAGAAAAATAACTTCTGTTTATAATATTATTAAAAAAAAATCCGATGCATATGATTATGCTATTGTTTTTTCAGCCTTAAAGGGGGTAACCAATGACTTAAGTAGAATTGCAAATAAAGCTAGTAACAAAAAAAATTATGAACTGGAACTAAATGAACTAATCGAATTACACATGAGATGTGTTGAACAACTTGATTTTATTGATAATAAAAAAACTGTAAGTAGCCTTAAAAGAATTTTTAATGAGTTAAAATCAAATCTTTCATCACTTTATTCAAGAAACCATCTTTCATCTAAGGATTTAGATAAAATTTTATCCTTTGGTGAAATACTATCCACCCTCATTATTTCGAATTATTTTAATCATAGAGGAATAGCTTCAGAACAATTAGACTCCCGAAATGTTATAGTCACCGATAACAATTTTGGAAATGCATTTGTTCATTATCAACAAACCTTTACAAAAATTAGAAATTATTGCAATGGTAGGAATAAATTACAAATTATTACAGGATTTTTGGGTGCAACTCTGTCTGGAGAAACAACTACTATAGGACGAAATGGGTCTGATTATACTGCTACAATTTTTGGAGCAGCTCTGAATGCAAAAACAATTGAAATTTGGACAAATATTGATGGCATAAAATCTGCAAACCCTAATTTAGTTAAAAATTCTGAAACAATCAGTGATATCACATATGAAGAAGCTATGGAGCTTGCACATGCTGGAGCAGATGTTATTTTTCCACCATCCTTGATTCCAGCTTTATATAAAAATATTCCAATATCAATTAAGAATACTTTTAATCCTAAAAATAATGGAACAAAAATTTACAAAGAAGCTAAAGATAAGAAAGACGTAATTGTTGGGATATCATCTCAATCTAACATATCTCTAGTTAGAATACAAGGTGCTGGTCTTGTTGGTGTAAAAGGTACAATAGGAAGAATTTTTTCATCGATTTCAAAAGAAAAAATTAATATTAGATTAATTTCGATGGCATTTAGTGAACACTCAATTTGTTTTGCAATAAACCCTAAGCACAATAAAAAAGCAATTGAAGCTTTAAAATTAGAGTTTGAGTATGAAATAAAAAATAGACTTGTAGATCAAATACTTCTAGAAAAAGATTTGTCTTTAGTTGCAGTTGTGGGCGAAGGAATGCGGAAAAACCCAGGCGTATCTGGGCGAGTTTTTACAACTTTAGGAAATCTTAACATAAGTATTATCGCAATTGCACAAGGATCTTCAGAAAGGAATATTTCTTTCATAGTAAAAAATAAAGATATCCCTGAAGCGCTTAAAGGACTACATAGTGAATTTTTTGATAATCAAATTAAAACCACTGATATTTATTTAGCAGGAATTGGAAATATTGGATGGGAATTATTAAAAATAATAAAAAACAATCCTTCCGATAAAATTCGCATAATAGCAGTAGCAACAAGCAAAAAAATGTTATTAAAAAACTCTGGCCTAAATATATCTAAAATAAAGTCTGATCTCTTATCAAGAGGCAAGCTTATTTCTATTAACCAATTTTTAGATTATAACTCTTTATCAAAAAATAAAAAAATATTTGTTGATTGTACAGCCAGTAAATCGATTGCAAAAAAATATACAGAAATAATTGATAAAGGATTCTCAATCGTTACCGCAAGTAAAATAGCAAATTCTATTCAACAATCATATTATAATGAAATCAGAAACAAAATAAAATCAACCAATTTAAATTTTTATTACGAAACCAATGTTGGTGCTGGTCTGCCAGTCATAAGCACTCTCAAAAGCTTATTGTTGACAGGCGACCAAGTTATAAAAATTGAAGGGGTTTTATCTGGTACCCTAAGCTATCTTTTTAGCATCTTTGATGGAACAGTACCTTTTAGCGCATTGGTAAAAGATGCAAAAAGAAGGGGGTTCACAGAACCAGATCCAAGAGAGGATTTAAATGGAAATGATGTTGCTAGAAAAATTTTAATAATGGCACGAGAAACAGGAGCAAAACTAAATCTATCAGATATTAAGATTCAAAACCTTGTTCCTGAAAAAATAGATGACAGATGTTCTGTTGAAGATTTTTTGTCTGAGCTACAGGATTTTGATGAGGAATTTTTTACAAAACTAGAAAATGCAAAAAAGAAGAAAAAAGTTCTTAGATATATAGGTTCTTGGAGTAAAAAATCAGCAAAAGTAGGCCTACAGGAAGTTGGATCAGAAAATCCTTTTTATCACCAAAAAGGAAGGGAGAACTTTATTTTATTTAAAACCAGAAGGTATAATGATATTCCACTTATAATAAAGGGCCATGGTGCTGGCGCAGATGTGACTGCTGCAGGAGTCTTAAGAGATATTCAGTTATGCCAATAAATAAAAGTAAAAAATTAAATGTTAGTATTTTAGGTGCTACGGGTCTAGTCGGACAAAACCTAGTGGACATATTACATAGACACCCTTGGTTTAATATTGTAGATCTAGCGGCATCTAAGAATTCTATGGGTCAAAACTACTATGACAAAGTTAAATCTAATTGGAACTTTCCTAATCCAATACCGAATAGATTAAAAAAAATAACTTTAAGAGATGCTGAAGCTGTCGAAACAACACCTAGTAATGTGGAATGCGTTTTTTGTGCCATGAGTCTGCCTAATGAGTTAGACACTAAAAAATTAGAATTCAACTATGCTCGCAATGGATACCCCGTCATCAGTAATAATTCTGCTAACCGAAATGAAAAAGATATCCCTATGATTATTCCAGAAATTAATCCAGTGCACTCTAGTGTGATCCCATATCAGCAAAAAAGGCATAACCTTCCAAAAACTGGGTTCATTGCAGTAAAACCTAATTGTTCTATTCAATCATACTTAATTTTCATACATGTTTTAAATCAAGCGGGTTACGCTATCAATAAGGTACAGGTATCTACTCTTCAGGCTGTCTCTGGAGCTGGGCGGAGTGGGCTAGAATCAAAAAACTTTAAACAAAATGTTGTTCCTTTTATAATTGGAGAAGAAGAAAAAACAGTTAATGAACCTTTAAAAATTTTAGGTGCAGTAACTAAAAATGGTATAAAAATATGTTCAAAAATTAATTTTAGCGCAACTTGTACTCGAGTCCCCGTTATTGAAGGACATACTGCAATTGTCCACGTCAATTTTAAAAAAGATATTCCATCGATAAATAAAATTAAAACAATTATAAAAGAATATGTCTCACCAATAGAAACAATGAATTTGCCAATGTCTCCGAAGGAACCAATAATTTATCTAGAAGATAAAAACCGACCACAACCAAAGCTTGATGTAGGT
The DNA here is from genome assembly GCA_964561495.1 of uncultured bacterium. GTDB lineage: Bacteria > Fidelibacterota > Marinisomatia > Marinisomatales > UBA1611 > CAZLPW01. The sequence goes on from CAZLPW010000018.1 coordinate 33,215, forward strand.
CAAGGAAATGGGATGTCAGTATCTATTGGAAGATTATCAAAAGATAAATTTTTCAACCTTCGATTTATCGGCCTATCAAATAATATAATAAGAGGTGCTTCAGGAGGCGCAATACAAATGGCAGAATTACTAATAAAACAAGGCTATATAAATGTCCAGTAAATCGATAAAAATAGCTGCTTCAGGAACGGTTGCTAATGTTTCTTGCGGTTTTGATTGCTTAGGCTATTCACTAGATGGACCATTTGATGTAGTAACAATAAAAACATCACCTAAGCCTAAAATAGACATATTAGTCCAAGGAATAAAATCAGATAAAATACCGTTAAACCCAGAGAAAAATACAGCTGGGAAGGCGATTATATCACTGCTAAATAGCCTTGATATAAAAAAAGGGTTTAGTATAAATATTAATAAAGGTATTCCTCCTGGAAGTGGTATCGGATCTAGTGCTGCAAGTGCTGCTGCCGCGTTGGTTGGTGTTAATCAATTACTGGATAGCCCTGTTTCAAATGAAGATTTAATAATTCATGGAATGGTTGGAGAGCAAGTAGCATCAGGTAGTTTTCATGCTGATAACATAGCACCTGCACTATTGGGAGGAATAATTCTAGTGCATAGCTATGACCCTCTAGAAATATATAAGCTTCCCGTTCCAAATAATTTAATTAGCACAGTTGCCTTACCCAACTTTACAATTAATACAAAAGAAGCAAGAAGACTTTTACCAAAAAAGGTGCCACTTAAATCGGCGGTAAAACAAGCAAGTAACCTCGCTGCGTTTATAATAAGTCTATATCAAAATGATTTTGATCTTATGGGTAAGGCAATGGTTGATTTTTTTGCTGAACCTGTTAGGTCAGAACTTATGCCAGGCTATAAAAGTGTTCATAAATCGGTAATGAAAACGGGTGCAATAGGTTGCGGAATTTCTGGATCTGGTCCATCTGTTTTTGCCCTTTCAGATAACCTAAAAAAAGGAAAAGAAATTGCCAAGTTAATGCAAAAAGAATTTCAAAGAGAATTTGTAAAAGCTACAATTTTGACTCAAA
>CAZLPW010000019.1:0-19949 GCA_964561495.1 uncultured bacterium
AAACTTTTTCTTTATTATGTTTTTTTATTAAATATTTCATTACAAACCCCCTATAAATATTTTACTCGTAAGTTGCTCGTAAGTATTTTACAAAAAAATTTAATCTTATCCAAATAAAAAGCCCCACTATAGGGGCTTTTTCTAAAAAAGGATAAACCAAACTAATTCTATATTGCGGGGGCTCCCCACCAAAGTCCAATAAAAAGCAATAGCCCCGTAGCACTATGCATGATAATGGTACCCCAGTTTGCTGGTTCAAGTAGCCTATTATTATAATACTTGTATAATGTCTGAATTGATGTAAAACCAAAATATGAAGCTAAGAATGTCATCAAAATCAATGATGGGAAAGTCCCATTTAGTACTAAAAGCACTATGCTTAGAAAAGCGCCTGATACTAACGCGACATATCCTACTCTCGCCTTTTCTGGTCCGAACACAACTATAAGTGTATTCTTGCCTGTGGCCTTATCACTATCATGGTCTGGAAATTCATTTATGTATACAACGGCGGCGATTAAAAAGCCTAGAGGGATTCCTGCTAAAAAAGCCTCGGGGACAAGCTGTCCAGTTTGAATCAATGTACTTCCTGCCACCATCAATGGACCAAAGTTTAGACCTATCAATAACTCGCCCAAACCTTTCCGCGATGCAAACCTAAAGGGAGGCGCTGTGTAGAATAAGCCTGATAAAAAGCCAATCAGTCCTAACCATAGAACAGGCATACCTGCTTTCTGTATCAATGGAATACCTACCAGTACGCTTAAACCAAACACACCGATTGTCAAATTTCGAACACCTTCAGGAGAGATAAGCCCCATCTGTATACCTCTACTTCCACCATTGAGACCTTTATTACTGTAATTATAGTTTATATTATCTGTTCCACTCAAATGGTCAAAATAATCATTCGATGTATTTGTTCCAATATGCAAAAAAGAACCACCTAACAAAGTAAGACCCAACCATGACCAATCGACAGCATATCCCATGAATTTTGCAACAGCTGCTCCAACTAAAATTGGCATGATCGTGGCAGAAAGAAATGGAAGACGCATAATAACAACCCATGTGAATATTTGAGTCATTAGATCTATTTTAGGTCTTACTTCATCTGGTGTCTTATCATCTAAAGGAGTCGTTACTCCACAATATCCAATATGATTATCATTCTTATCTTTTGTTGGGGTTATTTTTATCCAGGCTGGAAATTCACTACCATCTTTACGTATAAAGGCTGTCTCTCCTTCCCATTTTCCTTTTTTGACAGATTCATCTAACCAATTTATAACATGACCCAATACTACCTGACCGTCACTAAAATCACTAACTCTCATTTTACCGACTACTTCATCTGAAGAATATCCAAAAAGGTCTGCCGCGCCATCGCTAAAAGTTTCAACCTTGCCATCAAGGTCACAGGTGATAACGCTTTTGATATTTTTATTCACTTAAATCTAATCTCCATTATTTACAAGGGAGAAATTAAGTCACTAGTATTTGCTCAAAAAAATGGAATAATAAAAAAATTAGTTGAGTAATTATTTTTTTTGTAAACTGTAGTCTAATGATCAATTTTTAAAATAGGAACTGTTAAAGGTGAGACATAATTATCTTTTTTCTTTCTTAGGTATTTTTATTATTCCATCAGTACTGCTCGGCACATCTTCAATTGATAATAAAAATATATCTTGGTTGCTAACTATAACAAGCCTTTTTGGAGGTCTTGGAATGTTCCTTTATGGCATGGAAATGATGAGCGATGGCATGAAGTTAACAGCAGGTAATAAAATGAGATCTATACTTGAAAAACTAACTTCAAATCGATTCCTATCTGTTGGAGTAGGTGCATTCGTTACAATGGTTATTCAAAGCAGTAGCGCTACCACTGTCATGCTTGTTAGTTTTGTCAATTCAGGACTTTTGACTTTTGCACAAGGTCTCGGAGTAATACTAGGGTCAAATATAGGTAGCACAGTTACCGCACAAATAGTAGCGTTTAAGGTTACTGATTATGCACTCGCTTTAATTGCAATCGGAGCGTTAATGTCTCTTTTTTCAAAGAAAGAATCATCTAAAAATATAGGTTTTGTGATTTTAGGTTTTGGACTTCTGTTTTATGGAATGAAAGTAATGTCTGACACTATGAAACCACTTAGAACAAATCAAACGTTTAATAGTATCTTAGTAAGCTTCGAAAATCCATTTATGGGGATATTAGCAGGAGCTATTTTTACTGCCTTAATTCAAAGCAGTAGCGCAACGACTGGTATTGTTATCACTCTTGCTAGTGGTGGTTCAATTACACTAGAAGCTGGCATCCCACTTATTTTCGGAGCCAATATTGGAACCTGTGTGACTGCTCTTCTAGCAGGATTAAATGCATCAAGAGAGGCAAAGCGAATTGCTATAGCTCATGTGCTTTTTAATGTTACTGGTGTCTTATTATTTTGTTTTTGGATACCAACATTCTCTTCTTGGATGGCAACAACAGCGGATAATATTCCTCGCCAGATAGCAAATGCACATACATTTTTTAATATTCTTGCTACCGTTGTTTTTATTCCGTTTACATCAATAATTGCAGAATTAATTATAAAATATTTCCCAGACAAAACTAAATCAAGAAATATAGAAAAGCCGGAAGTATTGAACCTGGATGAAAATGTTTTTGATACTCCAGCAGTCGCAATTAGTAATTCACAGGCAGAGATCCGAGGTGTACTAGGCTTACTAGAAAGAGTTATCGGCTCTTTGGTGCTGCTTTTTGTTTCCAAAGAAATAAAACACGATATAGAAAACTCAGAGCAAGAATTAGATGAAGGTATACAAATTAGATTAGATAAGATTGATTACCTTAATAAAGCTATCTCAGCATATTTAATAAAGATAAATAATCAAGATCTTAATGACACTCAATCACGCGAAATATTCACTTTAGTTACTGTTATTAATTATATTAATCTAATTAACAATGGTATCAACCTCCGATTTAATCGTTTAATGGAACTGAAAAAACAAAACATAAATGATCTGTCTGATGTTAATCAAAATGAATTAATCAATTTTCACAGTAAAATGTTAAAACAGATTAAAAGATTAGGGCGCTTTTTCGAAAAATATGATAGACTAAAAATTGAAAAAATAATTGTTAAAAGCCAAAAATATCGTGCTATTGAAGAAAAATATAGAATTGAAAATATAAAAAGAATTAGCTCTCCAGAGGATTCAACCACTCAGAACCAGTTTTATTCAGACCTGATGGATTTACTAAAAGAGATCAGTGTCTTTATCGATCTAATTGCCTCAAGCTTGCTTGAACTAGAATCAATTGAAGATTTACCAAATTAATTGCGTCTATCACGTTTAAAACACAATCTGACACTGTTTGATTCTATCAAACCAATCTAATTCTCATTTGAAAGATAAAATAAAAATATGAACAGAAAAGAAACTATTGCCTTTGACTGGCTAAAAAGATATACTGGTACTAACCCAAAAAAATATGGCGACTGGATTTTATTGACAAATTTTCAAAATTATGTTGAAAAATTTTCGAAAAAATTCGATACCAAAATTAATGGGATTGGCGGCCCTATGACATCAGCGATTAATAAAGAAGGCGTAGGCATAATAAATTTTGGTATTGGCAGATCAAATGCTGCTACAATTATGGACCTCTTATCATGTATTAAACCTAAGGGAGTCCTGTTCTTGGGCAAATGTGGGGGACTAAAAAAAACTACTGATATTGGCCATTTTATTTTACCAACTGCTGCCATAAGAGGTGAAGGTACGAGCGATGATTATTTCCCAAAGGAGGTACCCGCGATGCCCTCATTTAAGCTTCATAAATATGTTTCTGAATTATTAGTTGAGCGCGGTATAGAATATCGTACAGGTGTTATATACTCAACCAATAGAAGAGTTTGGGAGCATGATGAAAAATTTAAAAAATATCTACGTAAAGTCAGAGTTATGGCAATAGATATGGAAACTGCAACAATTTTTATTACTGGGTTTTCAAATGAGATTAATAGGGGCGCTTTATTATTAGTCAGTGATACACCGATGATACCAGAGGGGATCAAAACCGAAGAAACGGATAAAGATGTCACCAAAAAATATGTCGATATCCATTTAGATATGGGTATAGAAGCAATGACAAGGATTGGAGATGAAGGAGAAAAAATAAAACATTTTAGGTATTAAAATTTTCTCAAAACAGCACCCGTTATCATTACTTTAGCAAAATCATTTTCTTTGTCTGGGTAAAATTACCTGTATGAATCCTGTATAGATAAATCCCTGCTGAAACCGATTTTCCTTGGTTATTAGTACCATCCCATATAATTGAATGAGAGCCTGATTTTTTTAGATTATGTACTAGATTTTTTATAATGTTTCCCAATATATCATAAACTTTAATGTCAACAAATGAATCTTTTGGTAAAACATATTTTAGTTTTGTAATTGGATTAAAGGGGTTAGGATAATTTTGTTCTAGATAAAATTTTCTTGGAATATGATAATTAATGTCTAACGTAGATGCTTCTATACATTCTTGTTCAGTACTAAAGAAAGCGCCAGAATAATCAACGCTATCGACTACCCAACCACATCCAGAAATTGTTTGACAACTATTATTTACCCAACCCACTCCAAGAGCCATTTCGCAATCTCCAAAATCAATTCCCGTTAAATCGACTACTCCATGTGGTGTTTCACAATAAATTAATCCTCCATCCGTGACATTAAAATAATCTGCGTAGCAGCCACCACAATAATTTGGTGAACAATCCACGGTGCTATCAGAAATACAATTGCCAAGAGAGCATGGATCATCTAAACAAAAAACTGGGAATTGGCAATCTTGAGATAATCTAATTGATGTTATGTTAAGTGCCTCACACTCAACACATTCAATTAGTTCTCCTTCTACCTGCACAAATCTGTTTAAATAATATTGGAAGAATTCAATATTATTGTGGTTGGATATATTTGAAATAAAATTTCCAATCTCATCCTCAATATAATACATTGAACAGTCATCCATACAAAATGACACCTCTGTTGTTCTAAGATATCCAGTTATAATTATAGAATCTTGAGGGGAACAGTTTGATTCACATTCCTCCATTGTTCCAAATGGTACAAGCCCATCACATCCTCCCCAAATAAACTCCACACACTGATTTTCTTCTTGATCAAAATAATATCTAGGGAATGCACCATCGCAATTACCTGAGTTCGGTATAAAATAACATGACTGCACCTCTTCAAAACTATGCCTAAGATTACGAAGTGAGGTAATAAAACCATCTAAGCCTGCAATAGAAGAGCCGTATTCTATCGTCACCTTCTTAACCATATCGTCAATCGTTATCTCAAACCACTCTGAGCCACTATCATTACAATCTGGACAACCTATGACATTATCTAGATTCATAAATAAATCAATATCAAGGCTGTCAATAAGGCTCTGCCAAATTATTTCATCAGTATTTCCTTGAATATTTACTGGAAGATATACACTATCACTGGCATCCCAACCATATAGCCTATAGTACATTTGATCAGAGTATATTTGTAAATCAGATAAACAATATCCTAAACATTCTCCGAATGAGGTTCCTGTATTGATCTGATCAATACTCTGTGCATTTGACAGACTAGCAGTTAAGATAATAATACAAAAAAATAAGTTTTTCATTTAAAGTAGCCAGATGCTATTGAATAAGGTTACTCAATGAGCAACATCTTCTTAATTTGGCTAAAATCTCCAGCTTTTATTCTATATAAATAAATACCAGCTGAGACTGGGTCGCCCTGATTGTTCGTAGCGTTCCATTGAACAGATTTATATCCAGCCGTTTGTGATCTATTGACTATTGTTTTTACATCTCTCCCTATTATATCAAATATTGTGATATTCACTAATCCATCTTCTGGTATTATATAATTAATCGTGGTAACAGGATTAAATGGATTCGGGAAATTCTGCTTTAAGGAATATTGAAACGGAACATCATCTACTATTTGTCTTAGTTCCGAATTGTCAATATAAATAAAGTTTTGAAAATTCTGATTTTCAAGATCATTTGGTCCAATATTTGTGATAGCATCAAGGTCATCTCTTAAAATAATTCTGATGTTCCAATGACCTTCAGTCGATCCCATAGGAATCTCTATGATATCAGTAATAGAAGAGGACATTAAACCTGGATCAAAGCTACCAGAACTTTGTACCATTTCTCCTCCATTCATAGGACCACCATTGATTATCAATCGAAGAATATAACTAGACAAAAAACTATCACTATCCTCAGCATCTATTTCATAGCTAACATTAACTAAGTCTTGACTAGTATTAACTGTGTCTGCATAGATAAAAAAATTATTTAGTGATGGACTGTTATTTTCCGAGGCACAGTCTTCAGGGCAATTATTTTCTGTCTCAGGACCACCACAAACCCCATCTCCACAGCATGGATTTCCAGGAGGAACGTCCTCACAATCAGGGACATCTCCACCACCAGGGCTACTAACAAAATCGCCTTTTAGGCATCTTGAAAAATATGGGAATTCATCAGTAACCATATAATAATAAATACCTTCAGGAAATTCAGGAGTCACACCCATTCTTCCGTTACACTCATCTAAGTCTCCATGACCTTCTATAAATTCAAAATCTTGAGTAAAAGCTCCCATCTGAATTGGAATATTTGGATAACTAGTTTGCCCTGGTCCACCTGCTAAAACAGTTAGGGTATCAGGGCGTCCCTCATCTGGCTCGGTTTTCAACCTCCAACTTGGTTGTAGAGATATAAGATCACTGCTGGGGTCATTAGCATCAGAATAACCAAATCTTGCATAAACAGGGAAACCATCAGAGGCCCAGCCAACAAGAGTTATACTTTGATTATCTCCTAAAATATCGATAAGGAGTTCTGGCATCCCATGGTAATGATATTCTCCTGAAGGTTGTACATGAGCATGGTTCATATCATCTCCAAAATCAAATGTCTCATGTCCAAGGGCTTCTATATTCCATTGCCCCTGACCTTGTGCTAAACTACAGGATCCATCATCATCGCATCTACCAGCAGTAGCTGGATCAAATTTAACACTATTTATTGCATAAGCTATTGCGCCCGCAGGGCCACCAACTGGGACACCTGTATCAGAAACTAGCGTTGGACAAAGAGTGAATATTTGATTAATATTTTGTTCGCTAATTGTATTTGGATTATTAGGATTTGGGAATGTACCCACCTCATGATTTGGGATTCCATTTCCTGATAATATTCTACTTGTATCATCGGATGTCCAGGAATAAATACTATACGCATTAACTGATTCATCATCATTATACATTTCTTCACTTATATTATCTAGTATACCAATTGTTGAAAATTCTTCATTCTCACATTGACCATAAATTGTATTAATTACCACTATAATAAAAAATGTATATACAATTTTCATTCTATAAAATCATTTTAATTTTCTGAAGAGGTGATGAGCATTGATTCATTCTGCTAAACAAGTTCTTCATCAATAAATTGTTGAAAAAAATCAACAACCGCAGTTTTTACAGGTGTATAATTAATTGATAAATCTTTTTTGCTCCTCTTATTATTAAAAAAAACAGCATAACCTATATTTCGACTAACAAAGCTTCGCTTTATACCAAGAAATGGAGCCATTATCCAAATAAGAAATTTTGGTGCTTTCCTTGTCGGGAAAGGATACTTGTTTCCATATTTTTCCCTTAAATATTCTCCAATTTTTAAAAGGTCTACACTCTCAGATGATAAAATATATCGCCCATTTGCCTTTGGATTAAATCCAGCATTAAAATGTGCCTCTCCTACATTCCTCACATCAACCATCCCCATTTTTATATCTGGAGCACCACTTTTAAGGTCTCCGTTACCCATTTGTAGTATAAACTTTTTACTTTCAAAGTTAGCTTTTGGATTTAATGCTGGACCTACAACAAAAGATGGATTAATTGTTATAAGGTCCCACCTTTTTTGTTTACCACAAATTTTCCATGCTTCCTTTTCTGCGACTGTTTTTGAATAGCTATATTCACTTGACTTTGGTGAAGAGGTCGTATTCCACATTGTCTCATCAAATATACCATCAACAAGCATCTGACTATCGATAGCATCTCCGTAAATTGCAGCACAACTGCTTGTCAAGACGACACGCTTTACAGATTCCGTTTCATTTACAGAGCTTAAAATATTTTTGGTACCTTCTAAAGCTGGTTCAATCAGCTCTTTTTGTGCATCTTTAGCATCCAAAAAGAATGGAGATGCGGTGTGAATAACAAGCTGACATCCTGCCATTGACTCTTTATAAGATCCAAAATTTAAAAGGTCAGCCTCAAAATATTTTATATCTGCTGATGATTCATTAGCAATCTTATCAAGATGTGCTCTCTTTTTTGCATTTGAGGCCTCTCTTATTGGTGCATGAACTTTAAAACCATTATCTAATAAATTTTTTACTACCCATCCAGCGATATAGCCCGTTGCACCAGTTACTAGCACTGGGCTTGATTTGTCAATATTATCCAATTAATTATCTTTTATTAATGTATTTAGAAAAAAAATATTAGATATGCTAAGATTCAATCTTAATGCTCTTTTATAAGCGAAAGTATTTCACCTGATTCAGGAAATCTCCCTAAGGACTTTTTTGAAAAGATAAGATCACTTCCAATCTTAATCTCAAAAACGCCACCTCCGCTAGATATTAATTCAACTTTACTTGCTGGGAATACTTTTTTTATTTCAGCTTCCAAACTGGAAGCCTTAGGTAAATAGTTTCAGACAGAACAATATTCAATAGAAATATTCATAACGATTCCTCTTTTTTATATTTTTGTTTTAAATAAAGAAATAATATCATCAGGATGAGTATGAAGATTAACTGATTCTATAATATGAATAAGGACACCCCTTTCATCAATTAAAAAAGTTTTCCGCGCGGTAAATAAAAATCTATTTACTCCGTATTTTATACCAACTTTCCTTTGTTTATCAGATAAAAAATCAAAAGGAATATTATACTTCTCTTTGAAAGCTGCTAGAGATTTTGGTGAATCATAGCTAATACCAATAATTTTAATATCTAAATTCTTAAATTTTTCAGATTCATCACGGAATCCACATGCTTGCTTAGTTCATCCAGGAGTGTCAGCTTTAGGGAAAAAATATATTACCAATTTATTACCAATAAATTCTTCCATATTTCTGATATTCCCATCTTGATCTGGCAAGGAAAAACTAGGCGCTCTTTCACCTATTTCAGGTGTGGATCCAAAAAGTGGCAATGCAATGATTCCTAATAAAAAATAGATTTTAATAATTTAATTACTTGTTTTTTAATCGGCAGAAACTAACAATGGTAAAATATTTATAGTATTAAATTACAACTATATGAATCACAGTGATATTAAAACCATCGCACGAAATGTTATTAAAATCGAATCTGATACAGTAAAAACATTATCAGATCGTGTTGATGATATATTTGTAGAAGCCGTAATAAAACTGTTCTCTTGTAGGGGAAGGGTTATAGTTATTGGAATTGGAAAATCTGGACATATTGGTCAAAAGATCTCATCTACTATGGCCTCAACAGGAACTCCCTCATACTTTGTTCACCCTGGAGAGGCAATACATGGGGATCTGGGGATGATAACTAAGGAAGATATAGTACTAATGATAAGTAATAGCGGAGAGACTATCGAGCTGGTACAAATTTTACCAAGTATTAAACAAAAGAATGTCCCAATTATTGCCATAACTGGGCGCAAAAAATCAATATTATCGAAAGAGGCTGATATTTCCATAGACGCCTCCGTTGAAAAAGAAGCATGCACCCTAGATCTTGCTCCCACTGCGAGTACTACGGCAGCACTCGCTATAGGTGATGCACTAGCAGTAGCCCTATTAGAATATAGAGGATTTAAATCAGATGATTTTGCAAAAAATCATCCAGGAGGAACACTTGGAAAAAGATTGGTACTAAAACTACACGGTCTAGTCCACACAGGAAGTAAAGTCCCCTTCGTAAATACACATACCAATATTAAAGATTGCCTCCTAACTATCTCAAATAAAGGTTTGGGAGTCACAGGCGTTTTGGATAACAATGACAGCTTGGTAGGTGTAATCACAGATGGTGATATCCGCAGAGCTCTTTCAGCGGCGGGTAACGAAATATTTAATCATATAGCGGAACAGATTATGAGTAAAGAACCGAAAACAATTTCTATGGATACCCTAGCAATCTCTGCATTAGAGTATATGGAAAAACTGGATATTACAAGCCTATTTGTTTTTTCAGAAAAAAATCAAAAAAAACCTGAAGGCATAATTCATATACATGATCTGTTAAAAGCTGGTATCTGATTTTTTGTATTTCTAGTAAAATAAATTATAATTCTAAATGTTCCTACTTATGTATTGAGGGAATTAAAATTCCAATTGACGCCCCAACAAAATAGCCCACTATCACATCGGTATAAAAGTGTTTACCTGCTTTTATTCTCATATAGCCTGTAACCGCTGGAACAGTACCTGCTACTAGCCAAACATAATTTAAAAGTTTACTGTTTGGATAGTAATCTTTGAACATTTGAGCCATTATAAAACAAGAAACAGCTGAAACAGATGTATGGCCAGAAAAGAAACTCCGCTGATTATCACGCTTAAGCTTTTCTTTCATTGTTGCTTTGCTACCATAAAGGTATGGTCTTTTTCTTCCAAAAATAGTTTTTGTTAGATCAGTAAGACCTAGATTTAAACCAAATGCTTCAAACCATATAAAAGTAAAATTTTGACTGTCACTACGAATTTTATCTTTAGAATAAAGCAATGCAGGAAAGAAAATGCTTGAGTAAAGCAGAACATCACTTATTGTTTTTGATTTTAAATCCCAGTTATTTGTAATCTGTCTATCTAATCTCAAGATATTTTTGTGATTAAGATTATTAATCTCTTTTTCCGTTAGTGGAACCTTTTGATTTTCCTTAATCTTTGCAACAATATTTGCACAAAGACTAAAACCAACTAAATAAGTATCAAAATTTTTATCTAATTTATAAGGTGTATTTGGGTAGCTACTTTGGCTGACTAAGGTGCACCGCAGTAAGATTAAAACAACAATATTTATTTTGAATAATTGCTTCATAAACAATTCGTATATTAACAAAAAATTAAAATAAAATTTGAATAAAATATTAATTATTGCTACATCTATTATAATTTTAAATTGTGATGAGAAAAAGTTAAACATATATGATTCTCAAGACTACTTGACAACAAATGAGCAAACATTCATCAAAGGCGAAAAAGTATATAATATGTCCTGCTCACATTGTCATGCGAGAGGTGTCGCTGGCGCAAGAACAATGAAGGATTATAACTACTGGAACAATATTGCATCACAAGGGATGCAAAAAGTACATAACAATGTTAAAAAAGGTTACAATGGCATATACGGTGTAATGCCCCCAAAAGGAAATTGTCTTGATTGCGATGATGATCAACTCAAAGCATCTATATATTTCATCCTTTTTCAGGCAGAAAAAAATAAGCCCGCCAACTAAATGCAACATCCGCTTCATTCAGCTATATCTGTTAAAAAAAACAACCTCTTAGTGAAAGTTGCAGAAACCTATGGCACTCCCACCTATTGCTACTTTAAGGAGAGGTTAGAAAAAAATATTCAAAGACTTAACAAGGCAATAAAAAAATATTTTCCCAAAAACAAAATCTATTATGCCGTAAAAGCAAATAGTAACATTCATATAATAAGATTACTGAAAAACGCATTAATAGATCTTGGTTGTGACTGCTCTAGTCCTGGTGAGTTATTTGCAGCACAGAAAGCAGGTGTAGACCTCAATAAATGCGTATATACAGGGAACTATGAATCTAAAGAAGATCTAAAGTCTGCGTTTGAAAGCGGGTGCGAAATTAATTTAGATGACTTCAACTCGTTTATTAGACTAACAAAAATTGGAACACCAAAATATATTAGTTTCCGGTTAAACCCTGGAGAAGGACACGGGGAATTCTCAGGCATTGTTACTGGAGGAAAAAATTCTAAATTCGGTATTCCTGCAGAGATAATAGGAGACGCTTACTTATTTGCAAAAAAAGCTGGTGTGAAAAATTTTGGATTACAGTGTCACGCAGGATCCTCGACATTAGATATTTCAGCCTTCACTAAAACAGTAAAATTAATTTTAAAATCAGCAAAAGAAATTGAATCAGCAATAGGTCAACGTTTAGATAAAATAAGCATCGGTAGTGGATTTGGCATCCCCTATAGAGACCATGAGAGACCTCTTAATCTCGACTCTTTGTTTAAAAATATTCAAGAAATTTTTTATAAACACTACAATACGGATAACTCTTTATGGCCTATCTTATGCGTTGAGCCAGGTAGAATTATTGTTGGTGATAGTGGAATTATTTTAGCCAGAGTAACTGGCTTAAAAAAGAGTTATAAAAATTTCGTTGGGCTTGATGCTGGAATGGAAACACTAATGAGGCCAGCGCTCTATGGAGCAAATCACCGAATATTTAAGATATATCAGAATCAAAAAAATGATCTTGAGATTTCAGGTATCTATGATGTAACAGGAAGAATTTGTGAGAACACAGATAGAATTGGAAAAAGAGTAGCACTTCCAGAAATAAATGAAGGTGATCTAATCGCAATAATGGACGCTGGAGCATATGGCTACAGTATGTCTCATCAATTTAACACAAGACCACGTCCACCTGAGATTCTTTTAGATGAAAATAAAGTAACATTAATTAGAAAAAGAGAAACCATTTCAGATATCTTCTCTGGATGTGATGTTTAATTTTTTCTTATTAGTAGCACTTCTTAATACTCTTCCTCATGCAAAAAACTATAAAAGTATTCACCAGGAACAGCTAGAGTTTTATAACAAAAACTATGTAACCCTTCAGAATGATTTTGAACGAGTCGTTATAAATAAAATTAAACGACGCAATCGAAATCCATCACGTGAAGTTTTTGGGTACCACCCCTATTGGATGGGAACCTCTTGGCAAAACTATAATTTTAATCTTATATCGACACTAGCTTATTTCAGCGCAGAAGCGACATCAACAGGGGAGCTATCAAACTTACATGGTTGGCCCGTATCTGGCTTAATAAACATGGCCCACGAGTATGGCACTGAGGTAGTCTTATGTGTTACTCTTTTTAATACTAATGACCTGGTAACTTTATTAAGTAATTCTTCTTATAGAAATAACTTAATTAGCAATCTATTATCTCAGGTTCAAGCAGGAAATGCCGATGGAGTTAATGTTGATTTTGAGTCATTCCCTGCCTCGCAAAAAGAAAATATGGTTACATTTATAAACGATCTCACTAATACTTTTCATAATGAAATTCCTGAATCTCAAGTAACTCTGGCTATGCCTGCAGTAGATTGGAGTGATGCCTGGGACTACAATAGCCTCGCAAGCATAAGTGACGGCTTATTTATTATGGGATATGCTTACCACTGGAGCGGGAGTCAAACTACTGGTCCCAACTCTCCTTTAACAGGATCAGGCTACACAATCACGAGCACAGTTTTTGACTATTTAAATAAAACAAATTATCAATCAGAAAAATTAATTCTGGGGTGTCCCTATTATGGTTTTGTTTGGCCCTCAGAGTCAAACATACCTGGATCAGCAACAACTGGGACTGGGCAGGCACAATTTTACTCACAAATGGAAGGAAGCGCTTTATCATTTGGAAAACTATGGCACCAGACTTCTCAAACTCCTTGGTATACCTATGAAAACAACGGATGGTATCAGGGGTGGTATGATGATAGCCTATCCTTATCACTAAAATATGATTTTGCGATTAATAATAACCTAAAAGGTGTTGGAATCTGGGCACTGGGATATGATGGAGATAATACCCAGCTTTGGAACTTACTGTATTCTAAATTTGGAGATGAGACACCTCCCACAATTCCAAATAGAATAACCATGAAAAATATTGGGAATGGGTCAATTAAGATTAATTTTAGTGGTGGAGAAAATGCAACTGAGTACATTATTCTAAGAGAATACCTTCATCAAACAAGCACCCTAGACACTTTAGGAATTTATTATAATAGGCCCATAATTATTGAAGAATTAAATGAGGGTGAAAGCTATTTTCTTTCTATCGTGGCTTCAAATATTTTTGGTGAATCGGATAAAACTGAGACGCTGGGTATCGTTCCATCATCGGAACCTGTTAATCATTTAATTGTTAATGGTTTTGATCGCATCACAGGCACTAACAATACATTTAATTTCATTTTACAGCACGGTAGCGCTATTTTAAATAAAGGATATGCCTTTGATTCAGCAACGAATGAAGCAGTAACTAATAATAATATAAATATTATGGAATACCAATTTATTAACTGGATCCTAGGAGAGGAAGGCAGCTCAACCAGCACGTTTACATCTTCGGAACAAGATGAAGTAAAAACATTTCTTGAAGATGGCCGGTTTTTATTTTTATCTGGATCTGAAATCGGTTACGATTTGGTAGCACAAGGCAATGCAAGTGATCAACAATTTTATAATAGCTATCTCAAGGCAGAGTATATATCAGATGCAGCTGGAGGTCAAGAAGGTGTATACAGCGGCTATGGAGAAAGCAACTCATCTCTAAATGCAATTATTAATATTACATTTGATAATGGGACACATGGCACATACAATGTAGACTGGCCTGACGGAATAAAACCTATTAATGGATCAAACGTTTGTGCAAAATATTCCAATATAAATTATAATGAGCGAGGAGGAATGGGGGTTGAATATACTGGCCCTTTTGGAAATAGTATTAAGACAGGTGGTTTATTCTACTTGTCAGTTGGGTTTGAATCAATATACCCAGAAACGAAACGAAACGAAATTATGTCAAGAATTTTAGACCTCTATGAAACACAATTAAGCACGGGAAATAGGCCCAATGTAATTCACCCAAAATCTATTAATATTCATAAAATCTATCCAAATCCCACAAATAGCTCGGCAACTATATCCCTATCAATTCCAAGATTTGAAAATAAAACAACATTTACTGTTCAAGACATCCGCGGCAGAACAATTACTTCAAAAAACATTGAAATATTTGGTGAAAACCAAATCTTGATCTGGGATGGATTAAATAATTATGGCCATGAACTACCATCAGGAATTTATATTTTATCTTTCCAAAATGGCCCCTACATTGAATCAAAAAAAGTTACTCTTTTAAAATGAAAGTAATCCAACATCTAATCCTAACAATTCATATAATCGTTTCCTTGACATATCCAAAACAACACCAAGCATCTATCCATCAAGAACAATTAAAAAAATTTAAAAACAAACCTAGTCCAGTAACAGACAAAGTAAAGGTAAAAACAGGATTAGATATTTTGTTAGATGAAAGAATAAATATTCTTAAGAATAAATCAATCGCACTAGTTACTAATCATACAGGAATTGACCACAGTGGTATCCCAAATTATAAAAGGTTAATGGAAATAAATGGTGTAAAAATAAAAGTAATATTTTCACCAGAGCACGGTTTATTTGGTGAAGCATCAGCAGGGGAAAAAATTTCTTATAATAAAATCGAAACGGACCTACCCAAAATAATAAGCCTATACGGAAAAATTCGTAAACCAACCAATGAAATGCTCTCAGGAGTCGATATAATAATTTATGATATACAAGATATCGGTAGTCGCTTTTATACATATATCACAACACTCGGTCTAGTGATGGAAGCTGCAGGAGAAAGAAAAATCCCTGTTTTAGTTTTGGATAGACCAAATCCAATTCGAGGTGATATAATAGACGGACCAATACTCGATATAAATTTTCGAACCTTTGTTGGTTATTATCCTATACCAATACGCTATGGAGGAACGATCGGTGATCTAGCGCAAAAAATAATAATAGAAAAATGGATTTCTCCTATTCCAAAGCTAACAGTAATCCCGCTTAAAGGTTGGGAAAAAAATTATTGGTTCGATGAAACAGATTTGATTTGGGTAGCTCCATCTCCGAATATCCCTGACCTAGAAACAGCAATTATATACCCAGGTATGTGCCTTATTGAAGGAACCAACATAAGTGAGGGCAGAGGCACCCCTAGTCCCTTTAAATGGGTTGGGGCACCATGGATTGATGGAATAGATTTATCCCAAAAACTAAATAAATTGGATCTACCTGGTGTAGTTTTTATTCCAAAATCATTTGTACCAATATCAATACCTGGTAAATCTGAGAATCCAAAACATAAAGAAAAAAAATGTGGCGGCGTCGAAATTCAAATAACCAATAGAAATATTTATAACAGTGTAAAATCTGGCGTTATAATGTTATTTACTCTATACGAACTAAATAAAGAAAAAATTAAATTTCATGAAAAACACTTAAACCGTCTTTGGGGAAATGATAATCTGTTAAATAGTATACGATCAGGTCAAACAGTGAATAATTTTTTATTGGGTTTATAAATTAAATCTTATTTCAGTAAGACCATTCTATGTGAGAATGAATTAGAACCATTAACAATCCTACAAAAATAAACCCCCGAAACCATTCTATTGTGATCATCATTTAACCCATTCCAGACTATTTTTTTCCATGTTTCTCCTTGATAAACATTACCATAAAATAATTGCCTAACTTTTCGTCCGCTAATATCTAGCACCGATACATCTACCTGACCTGATTCAGGTATATAAACCAGGATTGTAGTTTCTGGATTAAATGGGTTTGGAAAGTTAACAACTGGATTTTCAGGGATTATTCGATTGTCATTAGAAAAAATTTCCAAAGAATTAGTATACTTATATATTTTTCTTCCGCAAGAAAAGCCCTCTCCATTTTCAAAAAATTGAAATCTATTTACTCTACTTCCAAACTCTGCAGAGTTCCAACTTTCACCACCGTCTTCTGTAAAATATGTAGGATTAGAACTATTCCCACCTATCCACCCAAGAGTATCATTTAGAAAGCCTATTCCCTGGACAAAATAATAATCTTCAAGGAATAACTTTTCTTCCCAAAACTCACCACCATCCATAGTTTTTATAAAATAAATAGGGGCCTCATAGTTTCTTTGCAAAGATACGTATCCGACATTTTTAGAAGGAAAATTAATTTTCCATGCCTTCTCTCCATACCTTGATGTAATTATCATTGTCTCCCAGTTTTGACCTCCATCAGTTGTCCTTAATACAATCGCATTGGAAGCTTCATGGTCTATGCTTGTAGCACCAATAACAAATCCCGTGTCTTTATTAAAAAAATACAAATCAATTAGGCTCGCAGAGTATTCACTCATATCATTAGAAATCCAATTTTGACCCCCGTCTTCAGTCTTAATAAAAAAGGCTGGACCACGAACCCGACCAACACCGTAGATAGTATTTACATCCAACTTTTGAAGTCCACAAATTCCATTCGGTGTAGGACCAATAAATTCATTATGTGGTGTCCAGTTTATTCCGCCATCAGAGGTTTTGTATAGGTTAGTTGAATCAGCTGAACCAAACTCACCTATTCCAACGGTACCAGCCCAACCTCGGAGCTCATCTAAAAATGTGATAGCTCTAAAGTGAGTCTCTCCTTGCTCAATTTGCAGGGTCCATGTCGATCCTCCGTCTTCAGTAGAATAAATTTGACCCCAACCATTCGCTGTCCAACCTCGGTTATTATTTAAAAAATATATATCATTAAACCTTGAAGCCTCAGGAGAATTAGGAAGATCAACCCACTGATTTATCTGTCCAAAGATGGTTCCTATAGAAAAAAAAAGAAAGGCTATTAGCCTACTAAAAATTGTAACCAAGTGATATTCGTTTAATAACCCCTAAAGGTCCGAAATCGGCTGCTGAGTATTCTATGTTTAGTGTGGTAGAGGTTCTAAACACGCGATAGTTTAGACCAGCTCCAAAAGTGGGACCTTCAATTGAATCTTTTTTACCATATGAAGGATAGCCAGCACGAACAAATACTAGATCATTAAAACCAGCCTCAAAACCAAAGTTTAAATACTCAAAGTTATCATTAGGGTGGACTGCATCTACAGCAAACATAGTACTTATATTTTTAGTTTTAATTAAATAACCACCAATACCAACCCTGAAAAACAATGGTAAAGGATAAGAGTCTGTCTGATATTCCGCATTAACAAATTCTACATTCCCCTGATTATTTGGATCAGGATCAACACTGATATTCATATCTCTACCTGAAAGAGATAAATCATTTCCAAAGTTCGATATACTAGCACCCAATAATACATCTCTAATTGGGGTCTTATATTGGACACCTATATCAGTCGCAATGGTTTGCCCAGATGAATGCCATATCCTTTGTCTTACATTTTTTATACTCGCCCCAAGAGATAATCTATCAGTTAGGCTTTTAGCAAATGTTAGGCCAATAGAAAGGTCTTGGGCATTAAATTTTTCACCTGTCCCCTGTGGATTTTCTACAGTTCTAACCAAATCATCAGGGGTAGAAAGCATAGTCATAGAAAGAGACATCACCCCAACACCAGACCATGAAAAGCCGAAGGCTCCAAAATGGTAATCAGTACCAGCTAGCCAGTCATAATTTTCAAAATAAACTTGAACTCCTTGCAATCGTGCGATTCCAGCAGGATTCCAATAGCTACTAGTTAGATCAGAGCAAAGAGCAACATTTGCTCCTCCCATTGACGTGCCTCTACCTCCGGTACTTATTTTTAGAAATTGTGCAGCCGTTGTACCCCTCTTTGAAATACTTTGATTATTTTCTAACTGACCAAATAAACTTGGCCCAATTACAAAATAATTAATAATTATTGCAAGGAGGATTCGCTTTAATCTTTTTATAATCATTTTATAACCGCAAACCTTCCAACAGCCTCATTCCCCATTTCACTCTTTACATGAAATATGTATATCCCAAACGATACTGGAAAATTATCCGAAGAAGTTAAGTCCCAATATTCTATGCCATCCTCAATATCTCCTTTATGCTCTAGAGTCCTAACAAGGTCTCCAGTAATAGTGTAAATATTGATTGTGCATTTTGAAGGTAGATTAGCAAAATAAACCCTCTTTGAACCTCGATCTTTGGGATTCTGAAAGTCTAAGGGTTCTATATTACTCGAAACAACATAGGGATTAGGAACAACATAGATATTATCCATATTATTTTTCTCTACCAATTGACGTTCTGTAGAAGATGAGGTGGAAAAGGTAAAAATGTCATCAGAAAATGCCCTACTTGTGTGGATATAAAAAACATCTCCAGCTGCTGGCGGGACCGACACATCATAAACAGAGGGCTCATAAAAAGTGATCTCCCAGGATGATGCCGATGTGATCGTATCTTGGAGAATCACTATTCGCTCACCTGGATTCCAAATACTATCACTCGCAACTGTCTCAATTAAAATAACTGGTAATTTTTTTTGTTCATAGCCAGGTGTAACCTCCCATATTTCAAAATTGGCCTGTACATACTCAAAACCAGGACGGAAATTGGAAGTAACTGGGCTGTCAAACCAGCGAATCTCATAATCTGCTGGATACATTTTTGCAGGTATATTATTAAAAGGCTTAACAAGCCAGGTCCAATTAGTAGGACTGTATTGGTTCCACCTCGTCTTATTGGTATCAAGTTTTAATTCATGATTTTGAACAACAAGCGTCATCCCATCAAAGATAGGGTTACCCTCTTCTGATAATAGTTTATTGCTATTTCGGATGGGAAAATATCGATAGGTTGCTACAACCGCCTGCCCCTCTAATATAGATCCCTCATTTCGAATAAAAATTTGACCATCTTCATCATAGAGATCATAATCAACTCCAATTATGTAACCAT
>CAZLPW010000019.1:19962-33706 GCA_964561495.1 uncultured bacterium
AATGAAGCCAAAGAAAAAACAGTTGAGTCAGCATTTTTTTGAGATAATTTAGAATATTGCCCTAGACGAACGCTTATCGTATCAGATAATTCCTTTAGATCCAATAGACTATATTCTAGATCTTCACCATTTTCATTGAAAACTAGATTGTATTCGTTATCTCCCTCTACCGCGGTATGGTCTATTATTTCAACTATAATATCACCTGTACCCTTGCCTTGAGCCTGCGTTATCCCAGGTTCGTTTATTGATGATTCAACATATCCAGCAGTAGGAGCTTTTGGAATAATTTGGATTGTATTTACATCAAGCAGAATTTCATTTGTCTCAGGATTGAGCGTAATAGTTTTAGAACATTCAGCGGGTGCGACCTGTAGATCCTGATCACCATGATCATATGAAACAACAGCATAATAATATGTTTGACCGTTAATTACATTATTTGAATCAATAAAAACATGTCTAAGACCAGTGTTATCACCCAGATTGTATTTTACACCTCTACCAGTAAATTCAATTGTGCTTAATCCAAAATAGTCATTGACTAAGTCAAAACGAGCAGGAGCACCATCAACAGTTTTTAGCGGCTCAAAAAGAAACTTAGATCCGTTTGCGTCAGTAATTGTTTGCTGATCAAGAAATGATGGATCCATGGATCTATAAATAACGTAGCCTTCAAAATCATATGTTTCCGTAATCGGATCAAAAGAACTCTCGGCAACATCATCCCAATATAGAGTGACTCTTTCATCACCTGGGATTGCTGTTACATTTGGTTTTTCTGGTGGCTTTGCGAATTGGTAATTTTTTTCATAGATATCCTGAGCAGTAACCGCATTCAAGGTTAGGTCATCATAATCCTGACCAACAATAAGAGCAATACTAAATCTACGAGAATCTCCTGCTGGAAGGTTAATAGGACCAGAGCTATAGATGAAAATATAGTCACCAGCCTGAACAGAGTTTGCAGAGTCAAACACGCCTGGGATTAAATAGTTTTCATAAATAAATTGATCATTTGATATTCTATTCTGGCTCGTAAATGGAGGTGACGCAAATCCAGTTAAACCCACCATGTCTGACTCATCCAGATCAGTCCAATCTATATTTGGCTCACCAGGACGACGAAGATCAAAAGGATCACCTGGGGTTGGGACACCATCATCCTCTCCCTCATCACCAGTATTCGGAACTCCATCAATCCCTATGTCATGCTTTTCTATATTCCAATCATTGTCTTCATCAATACCATTATCCTGAGACTCATCGATTAACCCATCTCCATCATTGTCTATACCATCATAGGGTTGGCCTGGACTTTCCAAAAATTTATAGCCAAAATACCCAGGTGTATTTCCTACCACATCAGAGACACCATCTTCATCCCAACAGTATACCATATTTAGGTCTTTATCAAAATATGATAAATCATCCTGCCAGTTTGATGGCCCTCCCACGTGTGGATCTCCCCACATTCCAAAGGTAACCTCATTAAGGTCCTTATCGCTCTTATTTGTAACCTTAAAAATTAAAAATATAATATCCTCAGCTAGAGGATTTGCCCACTGGTAATATCTTGACTCAATCTCGACCCCTAGACCACGCCTTAATGAATCATTAACAAATGGATAGTATTCAAACTCTTTATTTGTTCGGTCATCAACAACGAAAAAAGATTCTAGGTCAGAGTTAGAGGCTCCCTGCCTGAGCGCACCAGGCCAAACATAATCCTTCAAGTTTTCATTATACCATCCAAATGGCCAGCTATCAGGTTTTCCATCACCATCACGGTCAAGGTCATTATTCGTTGGGATATTATCGCTATTGGGGTCCGCATAAGGAACTGTCAGATTATCATTAAAGGCTAGTGGCTTCCATCCATAAAATTCGGTTCCATCGGGTGATACCTCTCCACCAAGTGAAGCTAGTCCATCACTAATGACTCTTGCATACCAAGTCGTATCTCCATCACTATTTACCTTTGGATAGCTATCTTGGTGTATAGAGGATTCTACCTCAACCTCTGCGCATATAAATGGTCCAAACTCATATCCATATCCTAGTCCCTCCCAAATAATATCTGTGACTCTGTTTCCAGGGCTAGATATTGAGCCATAGTTCCAAATCTCCGTAGTTATTTTGTTCCCATTAAGTATTGCCTTCTGAATGCGAAGTAATTGAGGATCATCTTCATCCGCAAATCTTTCAAGAAAAATATTTTCTCTCCACTTGTTATACCTAGAATGATCACGTTTTGACCATTCTTTTTCGGGCCCATTTTTATACCAATCAATATCTTTATTCAATAACCACTGCGGATACAAAAATGATGAGATTAATATAAAAGATAGTAGTTTTGATCTCAGCTTCATACTAAAAGTCTAAAGATATACCCAGTTTATAAGATCTCGGAGCTGAATAATAATGAGGCCTTGTTACGTAATCCTGCCAGGTATGTATGCCTGGCTCACCATAGTGAGATTTAAATTCTTCAGTCTCTTGGCTACTCCGATATTCATAGGTGTATCCAGCTGATCCTGTATCATCAAAAACATATCGCTCATTTCGAATATCGAATACATTATAAACCCTTGCAAAAAATGATACCGTCAATCTTTTAACATTCACCCTTCTTTCTATCTTCATATCCAGATTACGCTGGACTGGTTTTCGTCCACTATTTGGTTGAGGAACATAATTAGCAAGAGGTATTGATGGAGTATATGGCCAGCCAGTAGATATTTTCCCGATAAGACCCAGTGTCGTCCCTCCTGGATCTCCTATTATAACTGTCGCATTTAAAAGATGTGACTGGTCCCAAGAGAGGGGCACAATTCTCTTTTCCTCAGACAATCCACTAAGAGTGCTATAATAAAATGATCCTGAACTTACTGAGTTTCCCTCTGACTTTTGGTAGGTATAATCTAACCAGAGACTAGTCTTTGAGATAGGATCATACCTTTTTGTTAATGAAAAGGTTAATCCCCTAGAGCTTCCGTAGTCTTTGTTGAGGTAGATAGCATAGTTTGAAGGTCCATATTTAGGACTATCATATCGAATACTCTGTAAGGCCAACAACTCTCGTATATCCTTATAAAACAAATTAATATCCATTCCAATTAGGCTGCCAAACTGCTGCTGGAAACCAAACTCATATAACACTGTTTTTTCAGGCTTAAGATTTGAATATCCAACCGTAGGCGTTAAGCCCGCACCAAAATAACTTTCTCGATATAAATTTCTAAGAGTAGGCATCTGATAAAAATGACCATATGAAAAATGAAAAATACCTTTATCCGTTATCGGTAGAGAAACACCAACGCGAGGGGAAATCATTTTTTTATCGGAGGATTTTGTTTTTCCTTCTTCTGGACTAATAAGATCTGAGATAGAAGAATCGCTCGGGATAAAAGCATCATATCGAATCCCTAGATTCATTATCATTGAACTATATTCCATTTTATCCTGTACATAGGCAGAATACTGAAGCGCTTCTTTATCATAAAATATATGATAGGGAGATTCATTCTCAGGCAAGACTGTTGGTTCTTGATAGTTTTGATTATAAAGAACCGTAAGGTTCCTTTCTTGTAGATTGTCTTTCCGATAGCTGATGCCTGTTTTTATCTCGTGTCTGTTATTCATCTGACGCGTAAAATCAAATTTCCCACCAATCGAACCAGAAATTCGGTAAGTATGACCCATCTGAGTACCACCAAACAAGAAAGTAGCGGAGGTAGGTTCAGTATTTATAAAATCCGTATTTACGTAACGACTGTCAGTGGTATCCTTGTATAAATAATTCTTATAATCTGTTCCACTAACAAATACATTTGCCTCGTAAAAGCTTTTGGGAGAAAGTGAATGATTAATTTTTATTGAGTGATTATTATTAGAAGAAAATCCAGTACCAACCCCATCAGGATTATACTTATAGGCGTGAACATAACTCTTACTCTCTGAGCCTGAAAGAATAGATTGAGTAGAAATTTTTATTCTTGGTGAAACTCTTAGAGTGACCTTCGATAAAAAATTTGAACTCTTACTTGGATTCATAGGAACATAGCTGCTATCTCCTGTCATCTGTATAAACCAATCTCCATTTGGTGGGAAATATGCAAAATCAGATGGATTGTGCTCTCTTATTCCATATAGATAGCCCTCTGTCTCATTTGTACGCAGAGATATATTAAACGTAAGTCTGTCACCCAAAAAAGGCAGAACTGGACCAGAGATAAATCCATCAAACGTACGATTAGCTGAAAAACTTTGATTATCAATGTTTGGAAAAATATCATTTTCAGAAGAGTTATAATCACCTGTGTAATAGGAAACACTACCGTCATAGTCTCTGCCCCCATCCTTAATCTTTACATTTACCACACCACTCATTGCATTCCCATATTCAGCGTTAAAAGCACCACTAACTAGTTTCATTTCTTCAAGAGCACGATTGCTAACATTCACCGAAAGTGAATTTGTATAAAAGGGGTTCGAAACTGAAACACCATCAATAAAATAGCCAACCTCATTGCTTCTACCACCCCTTACGTGCAACGCTCCACTTGCGCTCTGGTTAACTCCTGCGTGAGTCGCTAAAACACCGAGAAAAGATTCGACAGGCATATCAGCAATTTCCTTCGCGGTTGTCACCCTCTGGGATGCTGTTAAATCTTTCTGCACTAAAGGCCTATCCGCAACAACTACAACCTCCTGGCCCTCGACAACTGCCTCCTCAAGCTGAAAATTAATTTCCGTAGTCTGCTCGGTAGTCACGCGAACATCCTTCATAGTAATCGTGGCAAAACCAATCGCATCAACACGAACCGTATAGGTTCCTGGCGGAACATTGATTATCAAAAAGTCTCCATTATCATCTGTGGCCGCACCTAGGTAACTATCAACCAAAACAACATTTACCCCTACCGCTGGTGCAGAATCCATCTTCTGAGTTACACTACCCGAGATCTTTCCATTCGAGGCAAATATAATTCCTGAAAAGCTGATAAATAGAAATAATAGTCTCATACTATAATTTTTTTCAATAAAATCTAATTGAGTGAATTAAAATAAAAAAAGGGGGAGCCTAAAGAAGCTCCCCCTTTTATGCTTATTTAATATAGTCTTTAACCTTTCTAGACTATTTTACAAGCGTCATAGTTTTTACTTTCTTTGCACCTGCCCACTCTAGACTGTACAGATACATACCAGTTGACACTTTGTTCCCTAAGTGATTTTTACCATCCCAAACAACCTTATGGGTTCCAGCGTTTACCATCTGATTATTTACTAAGGTTCTAACCAGCTGTCCAGTAACGTTGTATACCTTTACGGATACCTTCCGGTTGATAGGAACCGCATACTCAATAGTAGTATTTGGGTTAAACGGATTTGGATAGTTCTGCGCCAAGCGATACTGCTCTGGAGTAATAAAAGTAACTGGCTCATCAGTATCAAGCTGCGCTGTAGAATTCTCTAGTATTATGAACGCCCAAGGCTTTTCATTTGCAACCGTTGATACTGTGGTATCATATTGAGATGTATTTGCGTTCCATGCATAGCTAGTATGGGTTAGGCTATCTGGCACACCTTGAAATGATACAAGAAGCTCCTTCTGTCCATCCATATCAAAATCTAAGGATACGTTATCCCAATGTGTCATTACCTTAGAAGCAAAACCCCACTTTTGAGCATAGGTAGTTGTTGTCGCTCCAGTCTCATCCGTGGTTGTGGTTGTGTTTGCGACATCCAACTCACCATAGTAAACCACATGCTCTAAATAGCTAGATGCAGATGAAGGGTCTCCGCTAAGGTATTCCATAGCGGTTATGTTTGGAGGTGATCCACCAACAAATAATGTTTGCGACTCACTTCCATTATAGCCACCATCACCAACATCACCAATAAACTGACCAACCTTAGTTCCTATTTTCTTTACATGATCCTGATTAACGGTCAGCACATCATCGCCGCTGTCATAGTCAACAACGTAAACATCACCTGATCCAACACCCCAAGATCCCATACTTGAGAAGAAAACCTCATCATTTCCATCATGATCAATATCCTTGGCATAACCACCCCATATAGAGTATTGGTCATTGGCTGTTGCCTTGTAGTAGGCACCATCCGCATTCGGATCTGCAAGAGAATATGCATCTGGACCGGTAGAAGTAATATTATAAAAATGGAAATTATTCCAGGTATGGTTCACTATCTCATGGTGTCCATCTCCATCTAAGTCAGCAGGAGTAGCATCAAGTGGTGATCCTCCACCATAGTCACTCCTATTAACAAAGAACTCAGTGTTCCATGTGTTAATATAACCAGCGCCAGCGTTGTGAACAATATCATCACCAGCGGCAAGAGAAACAATCAGCGTTCCACGAGGGTTACCTCTTCGAATTGCTGAGATGAATTCCTGCTGCCCATCTCCATCTACATCAGCTATTCTGACCGTGTGATGATCGCCACGAAAGTCCGCACCATATGATTCAGTACCTGGTCCATCTGCAGCACAACATGTATCAATCTCATTGGTTATGATGGATGAGAAGGTTGTTCCATAGTTGTCACTACCAACTACACCATCCCACTCATAAACGTGCCAACCTTCAGCATCTGACTGACTTGAAGCAAAAACAATCTCATGCTTACCATCTCCATCTAAATCACCAACTCCCTGTGCTCTAGGGCTAGCGCCATGGTTTACAGTCTCAATCACTGGAGATGTCCAGACAACGTCAAAAGCGTTATTGGCCGCACTATATTCATACACAATTACCCTGTGTCCAGCGTAATCATTTGCGATTACCTCTTGGATTCCATCCTGATCCATATCCATCCCACCTATTACAGCTCTTGGATTGTTTGGCTCTGATGCAAAAATTGAGTCAACATCTGCTCTATTACTTGTGGCAGCAATTGACCACCCTGCAGCCAAATGATTTTGTTCATTCCCACCATTAGAGTCCCAGCCATATTGGTCATTATCTAAAACAAAGATCTGAGGCTGGTCTGCGTTGGATGCATAGAGATTCGTAAGAACAACCTCGTGGTTTCCATCACCATCAAGGTCGCTATCAGAGATATCAAGCGGATAGAATCTATCGCCTGGCTCTCCTTTGCTCTCAAAAATAGTTGAGACAGCGTAGTTAGCTTCATTTGTAGGATCTCCGCCCATGTACTCCATACGCACAACGGTTTCGTGCGTTCCTGTGGTAGCAATAATATCTGGTTTACCATCTCCATCAATATCACCCATGTCACTTCCACGGTTACGAAGACCAAATCTCATAACCTCATGAAAATCTGAAGCAGCAATCTGGCCAGCTCCCTCAGTAACAACAGGCATCATCTGCAGATCATCTACATAAAAAGATCCATGATCATCGTTACTTGGCTGAGAATGCATCACACCGACTTGTACAATGGCCGTACCCTGTGGAACAGCACAATGCAGCTCTTTGTGATGCCACTCATCTGGAGCAGCGCCGACAAAGTCTACACTTTGCATACCAATCCAAGCATAACCAGGTCCGAAATATTTTGCAAAAAGAACACCCTTTGATGCTCCTTGGCTTAGGTCATCAGCGGAGTTTGTATAAAACTCAGCAGAAAGATGAAAATGAGACCCTGGCGCAATCGCGTTATCTCCCTCATATAGAAAAAAAGCATTGTTCTCACTGGCTGCTCCTGTATAAAGGCCCCAAATCTTTAGGGAAGAATCACCTTCAAAGGCTGTAAAGGTACTGTCCGTATTAAACATGGTCTCACCCGTACCAACAACATCCATGTTTGATGCAGGGTCTGGGTAAAATCCCCAACCTTCGGTACCACTCTCGACACCACCATTAGTAAGCGCATTAGGGCCAACACTATCTAAGGCAGTATTGTGATAAAAATATAGTTTACCATCAGTCATTGGAAACCAAGCATCAAGGTCTGAGTCACCATCAACATCATTAAAAGCAAAACCACTTCGTCTAAAAGAGCCTGGGTCACCATCAGGAAGAATAGCATCTAGATCAGATGCCATGACATATGTGTCTGCTCCAGTAGCTTCAAAAATGGTCATACTGAAACCGTTCCAAGTATTTACCCAGATCTCATGGAGACCATCAGCGTCTGAATCAACAATGTCTAGGTTGTAGATTCCACCACCATCTAGCACTCCTGCTAAATCGCCAGTAGCTCCACCAGCTAAAAATTCATTAGTAAAAGAAGCAAATCCATCAAGGTCAGTACCTGTTAAAGCATCAACAGAAAGTCTTCTACCACCACGATCAACAGTACAAAGCTCAACCTTGCCATCATGATCTACGTCCGCTAGATCATATCCAGCAGGACGAAAATTATCTGCCGTTGTCATCCCATGCTTAAATAACAATGTGGGCTGACTTGGGAAAGATCCATCTGCAGCCTGCTCAAATATATAGGTTCCCCATGTATCATCATTGGACCCGCTAGCTGGCGGAACACCAAAGTAGATCTCATGTAGCCCGTCACCATCAATATCACCATGCCACATACCAGGTAGGCTGTTACCTGGGTCTGGAGTAATGAAGTGCCATGCCATAGTGTATCCACCCATGCCATCTGCTTCATACAAATAGCAACCTAATTTTCCAGGATCTGGACCACCAGGGGCTAGCGTTTCATCAATTGAAAAAAGGATTTCGCTCTTGCCGTCACCATCAAAATCCATTCCAGCAAGAACACTCTGTGCTCCAAGAGCTTGGAATTCGGAAAAGTTAGCGTCGCCATGAAAGTTAAGAGCATTATCTAATTTGAAGTCATCATTCACTCTATAATCTTCTGCGAAAAGAGAGGAAGACATCATTAGAACTAGAGACAATAATAGCTTAGTTTTCATCTATTACTCCTTGGTTTTTTACATTTATAGGGAAGAGACTAATTGGAATAGCCCCTTCAACACACAACCCAATTTTATGTATTTATAGATTAAAGAACCAAGAAAAAATTAACCTTTATAGTATCTCATACATGAGACACTACTAAAACTTTCGGATTTTTTTTGTTTTTGCAAAAATAATTAAGGTAAAACCAAAAATAATTTTAATTATTTTAGAAAATACTATAAAAAATAGATATTATATTTTGATCATTGGTAGCAA
The DNA here is from genome assembly GCA_964561495.1 of uncultured bacterium. Taxonomy (GTDB): domain Bacteria; phylum Fidelibacterota; class Marinisomatia; order Marinisomatales; family UBA1611; genus CAZLPW01. Next base: position 29,100 of record CAZLPW010000019.1, read on the forward strand.
CACCTCAAACTCATCTAAAAGCTCTTGCTCCCCATAAAAACCAATACTCTTATATCTAATTATTCCATTTCCATCTAAAATTATTTTGGTTGGTAAAAAAGCAATCTTGTAAGATTGAAACACACTATCATCCTCATCCATAAGCACGTGAAAAGGGTAATCATTTTCAGACATATAGTTAGCTACCTTTTTCAATTTTTCATCACCTGATTCACGTGAATTAATAAATAAAAATTTTGCGTCACTGTATTTTGCCATTGCCTTTTCCATTGCAGGGAAGGATGCCTTGCAGGGGCCACACCATGTAGCCCAAAAATCAAGTACAACTGCCTGACCTCTATAATCAGATAGAGACACCTTGTTACCTTTTGTGTCAAAAAGCGTAAACCCAAATGAAGACTCCGAAATCATTTTTTCTTTTATTTTATTTGATAGGTTGTCCATCGCCAACGCTTTAATACCAGAAAAATAATCCTCATATCCATCTTCTGAACTGTTTTCCTTAAGGTAAATGTCTTTAATTAATTTTTCCATTTCTGGATTCTGAAAACCTGATGCTATACTGCTTTCCAAAACTTTTCTTGCTAGGCCTAAGTTTCCAGTCTTGAACAAAATACTGCCATAATTGGTATTGACCTGCTTATCCTTTCCCTTGCTCAGATTATAGGCCTCCTCTAATTGGTCTTTTGCGGTATCCATCCTATCCATATTAAGCGATACATATGCGGAAGCATCCAAGGCTGAAGCCAGAGCTACCGCTTTTTTTTCCATCCACGTAGAGGTGACTGAGGCTACTGGCTTCTTATCAGTAGGAGTTTCCAGCTCAAGTCGAGACATATCAATCATTGAGCCTAATATTAAATCCAACAGCTCAAGGCTATCTGAGCTAGCATTAATATTCTTGTGTATAGAACTAAAAACTGGATAAGAACTAAATGAATCTGGCTCTTGCTTTTCAAAATAGGTTAAGGCTTCCTGAAATTGACTACCTTCAATATACTGACCAAGAATAACACCTCTCATATATTCTAAGCCAGTTGCGCTTGGAAATTCATTATTGAAATTATTTAAAAAATCAACTCGCTCATTTAGCTTCTTAAGTTTATAAAATTCACTTAGTTTTTCTCTCTGGGACCATTTACCCTTAGGAAAATTTTCAAGTGCTCTTTTCTTATATAATTCGGATTGATCCTTATTTTTTATAGAGCGATACCAGGAACTAAGAAAAAAAAGTTCAGACTCTAAAAGTTCCCTACCTCTATCAAAATCCAACAACAATTTTTCAATTTCTTTATAGCTTTCAGATCCTTTACTTTTTTTCATCGAAGACAAATAAGAAAATAAAAAATCTTGTTTCTTTTCTGGATATAGATCAAACTCTTTTTCATAAAAAGTTAAAAGGGTATCTGAAAATTTTGCCATGTTTAGCTCAGACCCCCATCCACCAGGAACCAATGCGGCTGCGTAACCTGCATTAGCCCCAGAAACCAGCAACCCTTCTGAATTATATAGCGGAACCCAATAACCCAGGCCGTCACCATCATCAACGTGTTTTTTACTTTTAAATGTAACCAAAAGTCCTGCAGCTGTATCCGACAAATGAATCTCTGCTTTATATCCACCTTTTTCTTTGTCCATCAAATATTCTTCAGTGTCAATTATATTATTGGGCCTTGAAAAAAAAGACGTTTGCTGAAAATCCTTTTTCCCATAGGATCGAATGGTTGCCATAATATTTTCTTTACTTTCTAGTTTTGTTCCAACTGGATTGTATAAGATTACAATACCCTCACCAGAATGAGGTTTAATCGGACTAGTAGCAAACCGATCAGAAAAATCGTATCGACTACATGAAAAAAAATGAACTAAAAAAACAATAAAAAGTGCCACAAAAAAAATTTTACTAATTCTCCCCATAACTGATCTCCCTTAAGATTTTTTAAAAGATTTTGCTTTTTTTAAATTTCTAAATCTAAACCAAAAATTATCTGCCTGCCTAAGGCTGGGGTTGTGATATTGCTTGAGATATCTTCGTGACGAGTCAGGTTTTTAATATCAACATAACCAGAAACAGCATTCGTTATCCAATAATTTGCACGCAACCTTAGGGTGGTATACCCCTCATAGTACTTGGTTAAATCTTTGCTATAGTAATTTATCATCTCTATATCTGGATTATATAAGCCATCATAATATAATAGCCAGTCCCTACCTTTTTTCTCACCAATATAGTTCACATCTAATACCAAATAGCCCCCTTTTTTATACTTAGGGCTAAAACCAGGAATTTTGAAAGAAAAAGAAAGGTTAGCAGTTGATACTGGGACATCGTTCCTCCTTACTCCTTCATCATAATAGCCTTTGTATGTAAGCGTATCATCCTGACGCATAGGATCACGCCCCCATCTACTATCTAAAATGGAGTACGTTGCATTGATATCAAAAGCAGATATTCTTGTTTTAAGTGCGAACTCCCATCCCTTATTAATTATTTCTCCAATGTTAACATACCAATATTCTTCCTTGGGGGTATAGATATCATCTATGCTACGATCATTTTGAATACCATCTAAAAACAATTGATCAAAATAGGTTGCCTCCAAGAAAAAATTATCGCCAAAATAAAAATCGCTTCCGACTTCAATGCCAGACTGACGCTCAGGTCTTAGATCTGGGTTCCCAATATTAATACTGTAGTTGGACTCGCTTGGCAGTGCCTGCATCGCCTTAGGGGGATTTATTCCGCCGCTGCCCCATGCTGCTCTTTGTTTAAACATTAACTTGCCGACACCCCATACATATGAGACACCCAGCCTGGGGCTTAGGTGTGTTCCATAGTCCTTTCCAAAGTATTCATTTTCTTCCAAACGCTGACCAATAGTAAGGAAGAGCTGATCTCTATAACCAAGGACTACCTCAGAATAATATCCAAGATTACTATAGCTCTGATCTACGAGAGAGGCATCATCAAAATCATCATAGTAGTACTGATCTTTTTTTTCATCTACATTGCCAGATAAGCGTACGTTGCTACTATGAGTTCTTTGAACTCCAGTGGTTAAATCTAGCTCAATATTTGAGTACGTCTTTTTAAAATGAAGAAAATAATTTACAGTTGTTCTGTTCCAATCGTGCTTCAGATAACCGCCAGATCCACTACTTGAAAATTTTTTATAAAGGGACTGACGTGTGTCATTTCCCACGACTAAACTTTGATAAAAATTGGGAGAAAAATTATGAATGTAATTTAAACTTAGACCAGGCTTGTAGTAAGCGATTGAGCCATCTCCAACAGAGTCATCCCAGTGTTCGGGAGCATCAACCCAGCCCCTTTGCTCCTTGTATTCTAGAAGATGATATAATTGACTAATGAACCCCTGCTCTCCCCAGCTCTGGAATGTTTTTACATCAATCTGGGCTGACCCTATCCTTGCATTTAATCCACCGTGAAACTTTACTTGTTCAACATCTCTACCATTGCTGGGCATTACCTCCTCGTCCACGGTTCTATTAATACCTATATTATAGCCCACATTAGAGGCGCCTCTACCATTCATGCTAAACGAAAGCTCTTCGCCTCTTGCTACACCCTTATCTAAGATTGGTGCTTCTGTACTTTTAACAGAGGTTTTCATTTTCACAATGGTTTTTTTAGATCTGGATCCTCGCTTAGTAAAAATATGAATTATTCCGCTCTGAGCATTTGATCCGTGAAGAGTAGAACCCATTGGTCCTCGCAAAACCTCAATCTTTTCAATATCATCTGGATCCAAAAAATCACTTATCCCAGGGTATGACTGAACATCAAAGCCAAGCAATTCAATGCCATCCACATAAATTTTCACGTCTCCAAGAGGCCTGCCTGAGCCGCTCGTTCCTCCGCGAAGAGTAAAATTAGAATTATTCTGGCCTGGCCTGCTTGGAAGATTCGCATATCCGCCTGGCACCTTGCCCAATAGCACTTCATCTACACTCCTTACTGGTAGTCTTCGTAGCTCGCTCTCATTAATAATCGTTACCGGCGAGGCCTGGGCTCTTTTTTTTCTTTGGCTAAAACTAGCAGCAACAACAACCTCATCTAAATCCACGAGAGATTGCTTTAATGAAAAATCTAGAACTAGCTCCTTTCCATCCTCAATACTAATATTCTTTCTTTGAGTCTTAAATCCAATATAATTTGCCGATATTTCATATTCTCCCTCAGGTATATTATTTATACGGTATTTACCATTTTGATTTGAAGCGCCTCCAAACTTTGTACCTTTAATAAAAATATTTGCACCGATCAGCGAATTACCATTTTCATCCTTGGTTTCACCCGATACTATTCCCCCTGAAAGATGCCTGAGCTTATTTAGATCATTGGATTGAGCAGATATTAAAGATATCAATGCAACTACGTTGTAAATGAGTCATATTGTGCATATTTCTTTCAGAGCCATAATATGTTCTATCATTATTAAAATATCTTACATTTGCTTTCTTTAATGGATTCATAATTTGTAAACGATTATGTACATTTTTTCTATGTCTATGTAATTTTAAACTCTTTTTTAGAGTACTAGCTACAGAATATACTCTAGAGTACAGACTATTAAAAGTGCCAA
>CAZLPW010000020.1:0-21181 GCA_964561495.1 uncultured bacterium
AACTAAAAAATTTTATTTTTTAAGTGCGTATTTTTCTTTCTTTTTCAAAGCGGCTCTTTTTGTTTGGTTCAGCTCCATTTTTCTTAATCTGACATTTTTTGGCGTTATTTCGACCAGTTCATCTTCTGCAATAAATTCAATATATTGGTCAAGGGATAATTGCTTTGGTGGTCTTAAATGAATCGTATTATCAGAGCCTGCAGCACGCATATTTGTCAGTTTTTTTTCTCTTGTAATATTAATATTTAAATCGCCTTCTCTGTTGCGCTCCCCTACAACCATTCCATCGTAAACATCAGTCCCTATTTTTATGAATAATTCACCCCTATCTGCCATTCCTGTACAGGCGTATGTTGTTACTTTACCATTCCTATCAGAAACAAGTGCTCCAGAGTTTCTTTGTGGAATAGGTCCAAACCATTTTGCATAGCCATCAAACAATTTGTTCATTATTCCAGCTCCTTGTGTATCGGTCATAAACTGAGATCTGAACCCAATTAAACCCCGTGATGGAATCGAGAACTCAATATTAACTCGACCAGTTCCATGATTTTGAAGATTTGTCATTTTTCCTTTTCTACCAGATAGTTTTTCTGTAACTATGCCTACTTTTTCTTCAGGAATATCTAAAAACACTTTTTCCATTGGCTCGAGTTTATTGCCGCTTTCCATTTTTGTTATGACGTGCGGTTTTGATACCATGAACTCATATCCTTCTCTTCTCATAGTCTCAATTAAAATGGCCATCTGTAATTCACCTCTACCTCGAACTTCAAAAATATTAGTTTGTTCTGTATTAAGGACATGAAGAGAAACATTCCCTAAGGTTTCTCGATAGAGTCTTTCTGATAGATGCCTAGTTGTTAAAAACTTTCCATCTTGTCCTGCGAAGGGGCTGTCATTTACATAAAAAAGCATTGAAACTGTTGGTTCATCTACTTTAATGCGTGCAAGGGGGATTGGTGATTCATTATCAGAAATGGTATCTCCAATGGAAATATCTTCTATCCCAGCGAATGCTATTATATCTCCTGATTCAACCTCATCGACCAATACTTTTTTTAACCCGTGAAAAGTATATAAAGCAGAAAATTTTTGATTCTGTCTATTTTCTTTTATTTTACATAAAGAATATGATTTATTCATTGAGAGCATCCCATTGTTTAATCTACCTACAGCAATCTGTCCTACATATGAATCATAATCAAGGCTGGTAATCAAAAATTGAGGAGGAAGATCATTATTTGCTTCAGGGCCAGGGATCGTATCAAGAATAGTTTTAAATAATGGTATAAGATTATCAGAGACTTTATTAATATCTTTTTTAGCTAATCCTTTTTTCGAATCAGTATAAATAATGGGAAAGTCTATTTGATCTTCAGATGCTCCGAGATCGATAAAAAGATCGTATACTTCATCTACAACTTCACTAATCCTGGCATCTGCTCGATCTATTTTATTTATAACCAAAATTATAGGTAGATGTTTTTCCAAAGCTTTTTTTAAAACAAACCGAGTTTGAGGAAGTGGACCTTCACTTGCATCGACTAGTAGAAGAGCACCATCAACTAGATTGAGGCTTCTTTCGACCTCTCCACCGAAGTCAGCATGTCCTGGTGTATCAAGAATATTTATCTTTATATCATTGTAAAATACTGCAGTATTTTTTGCAGTAATTGTAATACCTCTTTCTTTTTCAAGGTCCATCGAATCCATAACTCGGTCTTCTATATTTTGATGTGCCTTGAAAGTTCCACTTTGTTTTAAGAGACCATCGACCAGGGTAGTCTTTCCATGATCTACATGAGCTATAATAGCAATATTTCTAATAGAATCTTTTCTCATTTGTTTAATTCTAATTGTAAAAAAAAACCCCGCTTAATAGCGGGGTTTTTTAAAACTAACTTAATTACTCACCCGCGACTGATGCTTTGCGATAATCAGTTACTAACTTTTTTATTTCACCAATAGATTTCCGAGCTCGAGAGCCAGCTGCTTTATTGCCATTCATGTTTTTTTCATGCTCAGACTCAAATGCATCAAAGTGATTTTTTATTTGATCATACAGATTACTTGTTTTTGACATCGTTTTTCCTTTTTTGTTAAAATAAATATATTTCCAAGGCCGAGATATTAATAATCCTTTACCTAAAAGTTGTTATTTTTTTTTGTCATTTGTAAATTTTTTTTATTAGCCTAAATAATCCTTGATTAATATTTATCACCAAAGTATTCCCAAAGTAATTTGGAAATATTTCTTATCAGGACAAACCCTTCATTATTATGGTCCCAGCTAGTATCTTTTTGGTTATTAGTAATTATGCAAAACGCGTAGTCTCCCCTTGGAGCATTTACGAGAACAACCTCGGAACGTGATTTATTAACTGCACCTTGTTTTGAGGCGACTTGGAAATTGGGAGGAATTTGAGATAGAGCTTCTTCATCCCAGTATATTCGAGTTAGGTGCCTATAAATTTTTTCGCTATATAATTTTGATACGATTTTACCTTCTCTAATCATAATTATTAGATTCCCCATTTCTTTTGCGGTCGTTTGACCCCAACCATATTTCTCTTTATTATTTTCTCGTCCGCTTGTTCGTGAGTTAACGCGGGTGTTTTTAAAATTATTTAGGGATAACCAATTATTTATAGCTAGACCGCCACCAGCAATTTTTTGCAACCACAGACTTGCGTGATTATCACTAAATGTAATCATATGGGTTAGTAGTTGTTTAATTGTAATATGCTCGCCATCCTTAAATCTTGATAGTGCATCTTCACCTTGCCATTTATAGTTTATAGAATCCTTGTAATAGTATACTATACTATCTAGACTTAATTCATTCCTTTCTATCTTATCAAATATTTTTATTAATATTGGGATCTTAATTAGACTTGCAGTCGGCATTATTTTATTTTCATTGATACCGAATTCAAAGCTTAACTTAGGGTGTTTAATATAAATACTTACTTCACCATCAAACTGATCAATAAGAGCTAAAACTTCCCTTTCTAGATTTTTTTTATTTATTTTTGAAGCACATGAAAAAATGTTTAGCATTAAAAATGATGCTAGTAAAATGATTATTTTATTTTGAATATTAAAAAAGTTTATTTTAATCATATAAATTTTTATTTATAGTTTTTTGCAGATCTCCAGGCTCCATATATTTCTCCTAAGTATACAGAAAAGGCTAAAAAACCAAACAATGGTCCTGCAACGGGTCTTTTATTTTTTATTGCATAATAGGCAGTACTTGATGACATATAAAATGTCCAAAATCCCATTAAACCATCCCACGAGCGTTTAGAATAAACACGACCAGAGCCAGGTATAATCATTGAAAAAGAAGCAGCAAGCCATGGCGATTTTTTTTTGCTATTTAAACTGGGGTCTAAATAATCAATAAGACGTCCATCAGGCGCGTGAAATGGATTTCCAAGTTTTGCATGATAGTATAATGCAAATGGACTGCATCGGACAATTCGTTCTGATGTGACAGCTGCACCAGCAACCAATCCATATTTTTTTAGTGCATGTGAACCGTAGTTAGAACAACTTGGGTAGAATTGGCAATTTAATAAATCTGAATTATATGATAGTCGTTGCCATGTAGCTATAGGCAATAGGCCGACTTTTCTGATTATAGAAATATTTTTTGAACTCAATAAGCTATCGGCTGGATACTTAGACTGTCCCAACAACAAACTGCAATTAATTAAAAAAAGCGCCCAATACATGTATAAAATTACCAACTATAAGTTTAAACTGAGGCTGTTCATTTATTAGATTTATAAACTTAAAATTATATAATTATGGAAAAAATCATCGAACTCATTTCTGGGAATCCTGTTTACCAAGCCATTGCTGTTATTCTAATTTTGATTCTGGTTTATGGTATTATGAAAAAAATTATAAAACTGATTATTACTATAGGAGTTTTGCTTGTATTGTATTCGATTTATTTGAACTATACAAATCAAGAGTTACCAGTTAGCAAAGAGGACTTAAAAGAATCAGTAAGCAATAATGTTGATAAGGCAAAAAAGAAAGCCAAATCAACTGTAGAGGGAGCTCTGGAAAATGCAAAAAATGAAATTATAGAAAAGATGGGGAAAAAAACTGATGAATTAAAAAATAAAATTGATGAAGAAATATCAAAGTAGCTCACTTGCGATTTCTGCGAGTTGACTACGTTCTCCTTTTTCCAAAGTTATGTGAGCAAAGATTTTTCTCCCTTGCATTTTACTTATTAAATGAGTTAGTCCATTTGAATGTTTGTCCAGATACGGATGGTCTATCTGATTGATGTCACCCGTGAAAATTATTTTTGTACCTTCTCCAGCTCTGGTGATAATTGTTTTTACTTCATGGGGTGTTAGATTTTGGGCTTCATCAACAATAAAAAATGCCTTTTGTAAACTTCTTCCACGTATATAGGCAAGGGGTGTTATTAATAGCTTTTGTTCTTCTAGCATTTTATTAATTTTATTTATACGCTTATCATTTGATTTAAACTGATTCTTAATTACTGATAAATTATCAAATAAAGGTTGCATATATGGGTCTAGCTTTGATTGAATATCACCAGGTAAAAACCCTAGATCTCTATTGCTAAGAGGAATAATCGGGCGGGCAAGATAAATTTTCTTGAAATTAGATTTGGATTCCAATGCTGTAGCAAGAGCAAGTAAGGTTTTTCCAGTTCCTGCGTTCCCTAAAAGAGAAACTAATTGTATCCGTCTATCTAAAAGAATTTGGATAGCAAATGATTGCTCCGCATTTTTTGGAATAATGTCGTACGCTTTTTGAGGATTGATGCGAATAATTTTATTTTCAAATGGATCAAAGATTGCCAAAAGTGATTTTTTCCCGTTCCTTAAAATAAAGTTTTCATTAGCAGTCGGATTTTTTATTTCTGGGAGAAAATTACAATCAACACCCTGTGATTTTGATAAGGACTCTATCTTGTCGCAATCAATATTTTCAACCAACCTAGTTCCACTATAAAGACTTTTGATACTTTTTATTTTATCAGTTGTATAATCCTCAGACTTCATGCCAAGAGAGCGTGCTTTAAGTCTCATGTTTGTATCTTTAGATACTAAAATTACTTTTCGGTCTTTATATTTTTCATATAGTTTATATGCACAGTTGATGATTCTATGGTCTGGACTATCTTCATTAAATGAAGCCCTAACTTTTTTGTTCCAAGAGTGGTTTACTACAACATTTATTTTCCCTTCTTTGTCTGACTCTGTTTTTTTAAATCTATGAATTCCATTAGACATCTTATCTAATTGTCTAAGGAACTGTCTCGCGTTATGGTGAATTTGTTCGTTCCCTCTTTTAAACTGATCAAGCTCCTCAAGCACCGAAATAGGAATTACGATCTCATTATCTTCAAAATTGTCTATACAGGATGCATCGTGAAGGATCACATTTGTATCTAAAATAAATAGTTTAGGTGTAGTTTTTTTCAAAATCCTAAATGGGGCAAAATATTAATTCTAAGGACTTAATACTTAATAAATAATATAGAACCATTGATTCAATAGAAATAAAAATAATTATTTGATTTTAATGTTTTGATCAATTTATTTATAAAATTGAATAAATAATATTATATAATACTATTGTATAGACTATGCTCAAAGAGATGATGCTTGCTGGAGTAATTCTGTAATCTTTGGTATATAATTTTTGTTTTGTTTTTGTTTTATAATAGTCCAACAAAATTTTCAGTGTTTGGTTGCTAAAAAATATATTGATAACAAATAAAACGAATATAACCAAATGGTCAAAAAATGTTAATGAGTTAAGCCAGTGTCCTATTTTCATTTAATTTATTAGAATTTCTCTAAACTCATTTAAGATGCATCCAGTCGCGCCCCATACATGTTCTGATTCCAATTCAAAATAGGGTACCGAAACGTCAATATCTTTCATCGATATTATTTTATTTTTTTTATTTTTTTTATTGATCAATGAATCTACGGATACAGTTATGATTTTTTCGACTTCATGAGCATTGGGATAGGTATAAGGCTTGGTCTTCATCCAGCCAATAAATGGGAATATTTTAAAAGGAGTAACTGGTATTTTATATGGAGTGAGCTTACCGATTAGCGACACATCTAATTTATTTACGCCTATTTCTTCTTCAGTTTCTCTTAATGCTGTCTCTTCAAGAGTTTCATCTCTGTTTTTAGTTCCACCAGGAAGAGAAATTTGACCTTTATGATATTTTAATTTATTAGTTCGTTTTGTTAGAAAAAAATTCCAAATATTTTCATGAGGAAATATTAAAATTAAAACACTAGCAGGTGTATATTGGTTTGAAAAATTAGAAAAGCTGTATTGTTTATTTAATGGTTTTGCTAACATAGAATGATGCTCTATTGGACCTGGAAGTTCAGAGGTTAATTTTTTTTTTAATACTTCTATGAATTCAGATTTCATTTGAGGAATAATCCATTATATATAAATCTATTATGATAAATCTTTAAATTAATGCCCTATGAAATATAAGCATATACTTTGGGATTGGAACGGGACTCTTTTAGATGATAGGTGGCTATGCGTTGAATCAATAAATAGAATATTAAAAAGAAGAAGAATGCCGCCCATATTGGAAAAAACATATAAAGAAACGTTTTGTTTTCCCGTAATAAAATATTATAAAACTCTAGGATTTGATTTTATCAAAGAATCGTTTAAAGATTTAAGTTCAGAGTTTATAGAATATTATAAAGATAATTTTTATAGATTAAATCTTCATACTAATTCAGAATTAATTTTAAAAAAAATAAAGGAAACTAGAATTAAGCAATCAATTTTATCTGCATCAAAACAAGAAATTTTAGAAGAAAATATAAAGTTTTTTAATCTCGAAAAATATTTTAATAAAATAGTAGGAATTAATAATCACTATGCTAGTGGGAAAATTGATGCTGCCTTTCAAATCGTTGATTTAATTAAAACTAACAGTTCAGATATTCTTTTAGTAGGAGATACTGTACATGATAGCGAGGTAGCCGAAAAAATTGATTCAGACTGTATTTTAATAGATCAGGGTTATGTTAATAGACAGAGGCTGGAAGCCACAAAAAGAAAAATATTTTCCAATATAATGGAAGTAATGGATCATATAAGTCCTAAAAGAACATTTTCATAAAAAACAAAATTAAAGATAACCTGTGTAAAAGACTTCATTATTCTAAATTCAGAGGTGAATAAACTTGGAAACTGATTATGAAACTACTAATTATTAAATTTTTTATTTTCACAACTTTATCTCAATCAATATTGGTTGGGCATTGCCAAGTGCCGTGTGGCATTTATGATGATGTTTCTAGGATAAGACAAATACAGGAGGATTTTAGGACAATTGAAAAGGCAATGAACCAAATAATTTCTCTTAACTCTAAATCTAGTGCACAAGATAGTAATCAATTAGTCAGATGGATTAATACAAAGGAAAAGCACGCGAATAATATCCAAAAAACATTAACTGATTATTTTTTAGTACAAAGAATAAAGCCTAATAACAAAAAATATATTGATCAAATTTCAACGATTCATATGGTTTTAGTTTTAGCTATGAAATGTAAACAGACAGTAGCAGTTAATTACGTAGAAGAGGGAGAAAAAATTATAGAAAAATTTATAGATATATATTTTGATAAACATGGGAAAGATCATCTTAATTCCTTAAATAAAACAAATTAGATTATATTATACGTATTATGTTTAAAATTTTTATTTGAGTCATTGAATAATAAGTTAATAGTCAATTCAGTATTTATCTATTTTTTCTTTGGATTCCTATTTGCTGAATCAATCGAATGGGGGAAACTAGATTCACTTGATGGGCTCTATTATAGTAATGGTACTCTTTTTACTGGCGAGGCTATAAAATATTTAAATGGGGGCCTTCAAAGAAGCACTTTTAAGAATGGTAAACCAGATGGCCTATGGCAAATTACCAATCGTGTTGGAGATCCAACTCTTTTATGTACTTATGTAGATGGTAAACCTAATGGGCGGTGGCAACAATGGTATCCTAATGGTAAAATAGAAATTGATGCAAATTTTTTAAATGGTAACTATAATGGTAGCTACTTAGAGTGGAATGAAAAAGGTAAGAAACTTATTGAAGCAAATTATGTTGATGGTCTAGAAGATGGCGAGTATAAAGAGTGGCATTTGAATGGCAAAAAAGCTATTAGAGCAACATATAACTTGGGTAAGCCAACTGGAGTCTATAAAGAGTGGTATGAATTTGGGAAAAAAATGCTTCGGATTGATTATATTGATGGTAAAGAAAACGGGAAATGGGTTCAGTGGTATCCTAATGGTAAAAAAGAAATGATTTTAAATTTTAAAAATGGGATCGCATATGGTGAAGCTAGTTTTTGGTTTGAAAATGGCAGTCTTCAGGCTAAGGGAACTATTGTTGGAGACACGCCCAATGGAGATTGGATTTTACAAGATGCAGGTGGAGCAAGAAGAACAATGCGCGCTAAGAATTCTAGAGACTAAGTTTTTATTAATAAATTGAAATCTTAGCATGCATCTCAAGTTTTTTCTTTTTCTAACTTTTTCTTTATTATATGCGAATGAACCAATAGAGTGGGGTCTATTAGATTCCTCAAATGGACTAATGTATTTAGAAAGAAATCTCTTTACTGGTCGTGTATACAAAGAATTAGATATTGGTAAAATTGAGGGGGAATATTTAGCTGGACTTAGGCATGGTATTTGGCAAAAATATAATCGAATTGGTGAGCCATTGATGTTGGGGGAATATGATAATGGTAGAAAAACAGGTGTTTGGAAACATTGGTATCTAAATGGTAATAAAAAACTAAATGCAAAATTTAACGATGATATATTGAATGGAAACTATCGAGAGTGGTATGAAGATGGTCGCAAGGCAGTTGTAGCTAAATATGAAAATGGAAAAGAAAAAGATAAATATTTGAGTTGGCACCCAAATGGGAAAAAAGCAGTTCATGCCTGGTTTGTTGGAGGACTGCCTGATGGAAAATATAGAGAGTGGTATAAAGATGGTACTAAACGTTTGGTTATTCCTTATGAGAATGGTAAAGAAGATGGTACCTGGGTTCAATGGTATCCAAATGGAAAAAAAGAGATGGCAATTGATTACGTCAATGGAGTGCCTTGGGGGAAAGCACGCTTTTGGTATGATACTGGAGAATTACAAATAGAAGGAGATATTATAAGCGAGACAAGTAATGGTGGTTTTATGATTCGAGATAAGGGCGGAAATAAACGTGTTTATGAAGTCAGATAATACCTAAAAATTATCTATTGATAAAACTTTGCCCATTTAGAATCTGGAGCAATTGATAACAATTCTTTTTCTAAAGTCTTAGCCTTTTTTGTGTTCTTTAGTTTTTTATGAATTTGAATTATGTAATGTGTTAATTCGGGAACCTTCGCGTGGTTTTTATCTTTTTTCTTGAGAGTTGAAAGTGAGTTCATCAATTTTCCAAGAGCTTTATTTAATTGAACAGGACTTGGACCTTTCATAGACTGTCTATAATAAAGATGATGCAGAGCTTCATCTTCGGCCTCTGCACCCCGCACACCAGCGACAGCAGTTATTTTATCAACTTCATGATCTTCATAGGAAGCCTCTTCTATCTCTGTCCACATAGTATTATCCCACATTGCATCCATATCCATATCTAGGTCGAGGTCTTCATCGTCCTGTGACCATAAAGGAACAAAAAATAGTAATGATATTAATAAGTATTTCTTCATTATATTCACCTGAATATAAGCAAATTTAATCAAAATTGCTGAAATTTGGTGTATTTTCTCCCATACTTTCTATAAAGTCTAATTGTGATACTAATTCGGGTTTTTTCTGTTTTATTTCCTGATAAATCTCAAGAGCTTTTTCATATCTGTATGTTCGATAGAGAGCTACTGCAAGATTTACTTTATACTCAATTTCTTGAGGGTCATGTTTTAAAGCTTTATTAAAATAGTCAATTGCCATAGAATAATTACCGAGTCTTGCAAAGGTAACGCCAACAGTATTATCACTACGTGCACGCTGTTTCCGATAATTAATTTTTGGGATATCTTCTAATTCAATTTCTTTTGGCTTTTCACTTAGTTCTACTAATCCAGATGAAGATTCTTCAGATAATTCTTTTTCTAAATCATCAGAGATTTCTAGTTTTGGACCAGCTGAAATATTACCATCTGAAGAGGCCTTAGCATCACCAAAGACATCATCTAACTTGCCTGAAAAAAGAGGATCAATTGCGACTGCCTCATCATATTTTTGTTTTGCAATCCCTTTATTTCCCATCATAAAATGGGTTATTGATATGTTTAATAGGTATCCAGCATGTTGACCTACTTGTTCTATGGCTTTATTAAAATATTGAAGCGCTTTATCATATTGTTCCTTTTTGGTATAACATACTCCTAGCGTATTTATAGCATCTGGAAAGTTGGGTTTCATATTAACAGCTGTTTCAAGCATATCGGTAGCCTCTTTATACCTAGAAAACTCCATATATTTAACTCCCGCATCATAATAATCTTCAGCTTTTTTTAATTTTCCACCAACTGCATTGTAAACTATTTGCTCTAGCCAAAGTCCGTATTGTTTTATATCTTTTTTAAGTAGATCATTAATTCCAGATATTTCTGGCATAGGCATATCGGGAGTAATATGTGAACCAGCAAGATATTTAGCTGATGCTTTTTTAACTGAAATTTCATTAACAAAGTTTCCTGCTTTCATTTCATTGTATTTTAAAGCACCTTGTTTCCATGCACTGAAAAATGTTTTCCCTACCAAAGTAGCTTCTACAGGGATCCAGACCTTATCATTTAGAATCACGTATTCTGATTTATCTAAAAAATATTTTTCTGCTTCATCTGGCTTGATTCCGCTATCAAACATAAGGAAAATATGGCCCTCTCCAGGCTTAAATACATCTAAAAACATTGTTTCAATACCTAAATTTCCCATCATTGAACCAAATAGAGCAGTCAAATCATCACAGTCACCTATTTTGTCTCTGAGCATATCGCCTGGATATTTTACAGAATCAAAAGTTGATTTATCATCGGCAATATCTAAGAATGGAGTTTCTAAATCAATATTATATACTAAGCCGTGAAAGCCAAGAGCATCATAAAGTATAATCGCTCTTCCTAAATTTGTTCTCCCAAAGTAATCATTTAAAACGGGTGTATAATACTGAATAAAACTACGCGTAAATTTATCTAATACAGCATCAGCAGGCGTTACATAACATGCTATCATATCAGGGTTACTCCAGGTTAGTTTTCCTTTGCCTAATACGTACGAGGATTCTAATTTTTTTTGTGCAAATTTTTCTTCCCCATCCTGTTTGTAGGTAACCTTTATCTCTGGCTGAACTAAATTATCAAATGTTGCTTTTTTTGATGTTAAGACATCGCTTGAGAAGGAGACACCTAGATCGTATTCTTCATCTGATTTTGGAGGGAGGGTGATACTTTCCGAGTGAGCATTATCCATCATTGTTGGTAACAATACAGAAACTGTTACAGGTAGGTCTTCATCGGAGATATTTTTTATTCCGACTTTCATAAAAGGGTTTGCCTCGTAATATCGATGCAAAGACCTAAAAATAGGATTATGATTAATGGATGAGTTTCCTATACTTACAACTGCTGGGCTTAACTGATAAACCAAAGATATCCGATGAGTTGGATCTAAGAATGGTTGTTGTTCGAATCCATAATTAAAAATAAAACTTTTAAATTTTAAAGCTAAACCACCCGAAAAGATTAACATGTTTTCTTTTTCTAATCTGTTTTTTTGAATTCCAGCCCTGAGCATTAATTTATTTAGAATCGAAAACTCAGTTCCAAGATGGTATCGGTCTCCAAGATCAGCTGCTATAGTAAAATTGTTTAAAGGCATATAAGCGATGCCTAATCTGACGGCTTGTCGGAGTATAGTTTCACTTACTTTATTTTCATATTCTATACTTGTTCCACCAATATCATAAAGTCCCAGCCCAAGTTTAAGATTTTTCAACGGTGAAATTAGAAGGCCTATATCAAAACCAATTCCGCTGCTTTTTCCATAAGAGGTTCCATCGAGTAACATATCCCTCATTAAGTATTTTATTGTACCACCAATTGATAAGATTCTATGTGGCTGATAGCCCAAGCTAAAATTAAGTTTGTTTTCACTATACCCTAGTTCACCATCGTCAAATCCAGTGTTTAACCAATCAAAACCCAATGCCATTTTATCCTTGTAAATGATTGGCCTAGTGAATCCGAAATATGATTGATTAATCCCCAGATTATATAAGTTAGTGTAGGTTAAGGTGAACTCAGTTCTCCTAAGCCTAGGTAAACCTGCGGGGTTCCAAGTTACAACATTTCCATCATCAGCGAGAGCGACAAATGCACCTCCCATACTAAGTGGTCTTGCCCCTACAAATAATTGGTCAAAGCCTTGGGCATTTACTAAGCTTAGTAAAATAGAAATAATTAATATAAGCTTCATCTGTTTAAAACACCTACCGTAGAACGAATTACCAAATCGTTTTTTTCTATTGTCGCAATATAAAGTCCGCTTGGGACTATATTCCTATTATTATCTTTACCATCCCAAGAAACAATATTTGGACCACTTCGAGCAGGCTCTGGTTTTGAGGTCCATACAAGCCTTCCAGAAAGATTAAAAACTCGGGCTATAACATTTTCTTCATTTTTCATATGAAAAAGTAAGTTAGTTTTTGGGAACTCGAAAACAGAACCACCAGGAGAGAAAATTCGCGGTTGGCAAACCAGTTTGGAATAGTCTATGTAGTCCTCATTTTTTAGAGAATCCTCATCAGAAATAAAGACTCCAAACATTCCCAGTGAATCAATATGAGTTTGTATATATAATTTTTGATTCAATGTAATAATAGATCCACCAAGATAAGTGATGTTTTGGTAGTTGCTATCAACCCTGCCAATGAATGGTAATAATGTATCAGCGACCAATGAGTCAGAAAAATTTATTCGAACAATGCATGGTTTATCTAAGCCTAATTCAGGACTTGTGCTTATAGTATATAATTCTGTTAGCAAATGTTTATTCCCAAATGATGAATTAGCAGCGCTCTCGGATTCAACTATATTTACAGTAACATCTTGGGCAATACTTTTTTGAGGAAAAAGAATGGCAACTTTTCCATTTTCAGATAAAGAGGTACCTCCATATTGCGATATTACAGTCTCTGGTGTTTTATGGATTGAGATTTTTTGCATCACATTTTCTCTGGCATCTTGAGCTCCAGATATATGAACCTGTATTGCTTTACCAGTATAACGCAAAGTATCATTATCTGGTAATAACACAATCCCAGTCCAACTGTCTGCATTAAAACTTTGTTTTTCTACAATTAATGTATCTGGAATACTATCGTCATTTAAATCTGGGTTTTCGGGGTGTGTTATTTGCACAACAGGATTTATAAATGTATCGAGAAAGAAATCTTCTTTAAACTTAATAACAAGAATAACTTGTTCTTTTGTAACATAGTTTGCTTGGAGTGATTCAATCGAAGGGGCAGTAATATCTATATAAAACTCATGCCAGCTAGACCATTCAGATGTTGATTTAGCATGATCTATTGAACGAACTCGCCATTTGTAATTTCCTTCTGGAACGTTCCTCAAATATCTGTAGTTTAAATTAGTAGTTCCAATCAGTCCAACTCCATAATGCCCAGTGATAATTTCATGTTCATTTTCCTCCGTGCCAACTTGTAATTGGTATAATAGACCTTCGGTAGGTGTAAAGCCACCACCAGGATTTGGAGGATCAATACTGGGATCCCATTTAAGGGTTATTTGATTACCATCTATAGTTGTTCCATCGAGACCAAAAACGGTAGTGGGGGCATTATTTTTATTTGTTAGGCTTTCTAGATTATCATAAACCTTTGCTACTACATCTTGGTTTGCTTTAAAACCAGCTATGAACAAGTCAAGGTCGCCATCATTATTATAATCTGCCCATGAAGAAGAGCTCGATCCAACACTATCGAGAGAGAGGGTTAAATCAGGGAAAAATTGTTCAGAATTAGACTGATTATAGATTGTTGATATAGGATTCGTTCCATCTGCGCTAGAAAAGCCAGTCACTAATAAGTCAAGATCACCGTCATTGTCATAGTCTGCAAGGTCAGGTCTCCCATAAAAAACACCCTCAATACTGGCTTCGATAGCTTCTATAGTGTAGCCAAAATTTTTCACTAAAAAAGTTGTTGGTTGATTTTGGAAATTGAGGCCAGTAAGAACAAAATCAATAAGTCCATCATTATTAAAATCTCCAAAATCAGCTGCGCCTGCTGTTACACCTAAATATCCCTTATAGTGGCCAAGGCTATTTTCTAAAATATAAGATGGATTATTTAAATATACTCTTGCCGACGTTCCACCAGTAGAGTCTCCACCAATTGCGACTAGGTCTAAATATCCATCATTATTCATTTCAACCCATTTTACAATACAAGGGAAGATGGGGATTGTATTTATTTGTTTATCATCAAAAACTAAAACACCATTATCATTATTGAAAATCTTAAGCAGTCTGGGTGTTGCATAGTCTTGACCTCCAATAACTAGATCAAGATCACCATCATTATCATAATCGCCCCAATCAAAATTATTTGATCCTCCTATTATACCAAAGTCAACACCTAAACCAATGTCAGCAGTTACATTTCCCTGTTGGTCGTATACAAGCTGGTTACTATTATTATCCCAATAGTAAAAGGCTGTCCCAGGATAGGTATTAAAATTTTCAACTTTAAATCCAGATAAGCTGAAATCAAGGTGGCCATCATTAGTATAGTCTGCCCAAGAAACATGACCGCCAAAGAAGGATAGTATATTTTGATTAAGGTCCTGTTTTAATAAACCTTCATCATTTTCAAATAATAATGTGACTTTATTACCATCAAAAGAAGTCCCTGTGATAGCTAAATCTTTTAGTCCATCTTTATTAAAATCAGCCCATCCAGAAGCTGAAAAATATACTCCTGGAAGTGACTGAGTAGAGTTTGCAAGTCTAGGGATAAATAATTCTTTTTCATTCGACCAGTTTGATTTTATTCCAGAAGCATCTACAGTCTGTACGCTCCAATAATAATTTCCATGAGGGATCTCATTAAACTCTCGGACCAGTAGGTGCCCAGCATTAGTTTTATGGATTGGCATAGCAGATGATAGGAGACCGTTTTCTCCTGATTCTCTTCCAATGCGTAAATTATATTCTAAACTAGAGGGTATTTGGTTAGCATCAAGCCCTGATCCCCAAGTAAACACTACGCGCGTGCTAACCACAAAACTAGTAAGGGCAGATGGTGCACTAGGTATCTGATTGGTGTTAGAAAGATCATTAATGTAAATATTAGTGAATGAGCTGTCACCATCATAAAAATCAGTAGTTCCACTTACAATTAAATCTGGGTTTAGATCATTATCTATATCCGAGAACCGCACTATTCTTGCTCCAGGGATAACTTTTATTTTAGAAAAATTAAAATTTCCATTATTTACATAAATATGTCCCTTAAGAGAAACAACAGTGCTTGAAAAATTTGTGACGGAATCTGCACCAGCTATAACAAAATCTATCAACCCATCAAGGTTAAAATCAGTTACATCAATTGTACCGTATGCTACCCCAAAATCAATTTGATTATCCGATAAAGTAAATGTTCCAACGGGCTCATTTATATAAATTTTAGTTACTAAAGAATTTTCTATATTATTCCAACCTGACATGATTAAATCTTTATCACCATCGCTATCAAGATCTGCAAAACGAAAAGCACCAGCTTTTAATCCTATTAGGTCTTGGTTTGTATCTTCAATAAGGCGACCAATGGGTTCATTTTGATATAGTCGTGTTACACTTGCTGATGAATCAGCAGTTTGTCCGCAAATAATTAAATCTGGATCGCCATCGTTATCATAATCAGCCCATGAACTATTTCCATTAAATAGGCTTGGGAAAATAGTATTATAGTCCCTCTCTAATATTCCGTTTTCTTGAACATATAATCTGTTAAGTATAACATCTTGACTCTCATCGGCAGCCATTATAAAAAGATCGGGCGCTCCATCCATATTGGCATCTCCCCATTTAGCATCGCTATAGGTTAGGTCTAATCTTTCTAAAAAATCATAGCCTGAATCAGACAGATTGCCATTGTTATTTATATATAATTTAGATTTAGCTGATCCCTGTAAATACGCATCTATGTATCCATCTCTATTAAAATCTCTAAGGTCAATACCGCCAATACCACCAAAATACTCAGCGATTGTATCAGGATAAGATATAATATTAGATTCTAAAACTCTTTCAAATACACCATTCTCGGTTCCGCTATATGTATCCAAAAATATTCCAAATCTAGTAGAATCATATCCAGAAATAATTAAATCTTGTATCCCATCATTATTAAAATCAGCAATTTCTATACTATTTGCTTTTGATTGATTGAGCGTATCTGAAAGAAAATTATTATAGGTGAAATTTTGTGCTGAAATGAAAGACCAAACACATAAAATACATCCAAAATATTTAATGAGTTTATCCGACAACATTTGGTGTGATAAATATCAAAAGTTCTCTTTGTTCTTTTTCAATGCTATTTGTTTTAAATAATCTCCCAATAAATGGTATTCCACTTAAGATAGGTACGTATTTAATATTTTCAATAGTATTTTCTGCTATCAAGCCACCCAAAATAACAGTATCACCATCTGTAACTGTTACCTGAGTTTGTACGGATCTAGAAGTCGATCTGGGACGATCTGTTGAAATTTCAGCTGCAGACAAAAGAGCCTCAACACTTGCATCTACATTTAATGTTATTTGATTATCTCCATTTAATCTCGGTGTCACTGTCAGTCTAATACCAATACTTCTTTCAGTTACAGAATTTTGACTGATTACCATAGCAGCTGCTCCACCTGCATAGGGGGAATTAAAATTAGAGCTAGAATTCTCACTGCCAGAGCCAGTCACATTTGAACTAGCCATTGGGTTTTGTTGATTGAGGTTGCCATCGATATAAACCGAGGTGGTTACATTTGTGGTAGCAGCATGATTATCTAATGTTGTAACTGATGGACTAGACAATAATTTCGATTTTCCCTGCGCTTCCATTATTTTTAGGGTACTCAATAGTTGATTAGGGTTCAATGTGGCAATTGTTATATTGTTTAAACTAAAAGGGATTACTCCCAAACTATTTCCTGCAGAATCAGAATCAACGCCTCCAAATTGAATTGGCTTTGATGACCAATCTAATCCCTTGCCTTTTTGAGTATCCAACTGGGTTTCGATAAACCTAACAGAAATATTTATATTTGGTATGGGATTATCTAGCTCCTTTATCATGGATAGCACCCTTGATATGTTATCCTGAACATCAGTTATTATAATAATGTTTTCTGCACCTGCAGATCCGCTACTTGATAAAGGTGAAAAAGTTGTCATTCTACCTTGATCGGTAAAAATATTACTAAGAGGGCCGTTTAAGCCACTGGCATCAATATATTTTAATTTTACTATTTCTGTCTGCAATTCACCGATCATTCTAGCATCAGATCGTTTGATTATTATAATATTTTCTTTAATAAAATAGCTATAACCATTAGGCTGAAGGATAGCATCTAGAGCTGCGCGTACTGAAACATTTTCTAAATTAGCAGTAACGGTATCCTGAACGTCAGGAGTTATTACAATATTTAGCCCAGTCAATTCACCAATTAATTCCAGAACATTGCGAATATCTGAATCATTCATGTTAATTGACATTTTATGATTTAAATCATAAAATGTTTTATTTTGCTTATCATCCGTATCCTGACCAAAAAGTAAACAACCGCCAATTAGAATATGAAAAAAATATCTAAATAACATTTTAGGTGCCAACATCTCTGATTATTTGTGTACGTCCAGATCTAAAGGTAATTTTATTTGGTTCAATCTTGTCAATGGTAAGACTACTTATTCTATCACCTTCCCGATATCGATATCCATTTATTATTACAATAGCAGTTTCGCCAATTATAGCAACAGATTCAATTTTTAAATCGGTTACGCCTTGGATATCCGATTGCTTGACCAAAGGATTATTTGAATTATCAGATTGGCTTTGAAGTTCACTGGTGCTACTACTATTGATAGTTGTTTTTTTACCTAATCCTGAATCAAAAGGGTTTCTAGTCCATACAAAATCATTTTTTTTATCATCCGAAATAGGCTTAAAACTTTTGTAATTATTTTTTGAATTTGAATTTATTACAGGTTGGTTGGTGGACTCTTTCGAAATAGGAGCTGTATTTGTTTTTGCGCTAACTATTTCTTTTTTTTGCTTGGTTGGGTCATTGATTAAAGAGTTCCCAAAAATAAACAATGAAATAACTAAAATGGCTGAAAGTATTTTTAATCTATTTGTCATAGATGAATAACTAGTATGGCTTTGATTTATTTACTTGTTAAGGTCCACACGCCGTCCCAATCATCACCAGGTGGGTTGGCTAAAAAATGTTCGCACCGAGGTATATAGATTCTACTTGGATTAGTTTTTCTTCCAGGAAACATATCTTCAAGATCATCCGATGCTTTAAATGCTTCTATGGCTTTTGTCCATTCTTGACTTTTATAAAGGTTTAGAGCATCTTCATAGGCTGGAAGAATTTTTTTATAAACATCAGGCTCTTGACCAATTTCAGAAATTAATTCATAGACTTTAACGGGTTCCTCTTTGCCCATAACTCTAACATAATCTAAATCACGTACAACAATCTTATCTTTTATTGGCTCGTAGGTACTTGCAGCAATTTGAATATATATTCCATATTGTTTTGCTGAAGATTCCAATCTTGCAGCTGTATTTACATTATCACCCATCATAGTATAGTTCATCCTTGATTCAGAACCCATATTACCAGTAACCATTTGGCCCGAACTAATTCCGATTCTGTTTTGCATGTGATGCACAATTTCTGGCCACCTGTCACCTTCCTCTTGCCAGCCTTGTCTTAAAATTTCCAAATTTTCTTGCATTTTTATTGCAGTTTTACATGCCTGTAGCTCATGATTCGCAACTTCAATTGGGGCTCCATAGAATGCTACGATAGCATCACCTATGTATTTGTCTAATGTTCCATTATTTTCAAGAAGAACATTTGTCATATCTGTAAGATATTGGTTTAAAAGTGAAACAAGTTCACTTGCAGTTAATTTTTCTGAAAAAGCAGAAAAGCTTTGAATATCAGTAAAGAATGCAGTGTGATAACCTTCTTCTCCTCCCAAGGAAGGCTCTTCTCCACTTTCATACATTTGATCTATGAGCTCAGGAGAAACATATGTTCCGAATGATTCTTTAAGAAATTCTTTATTCTTCTCTTCTTGTATATAATTGTATACTGTAATTCCAAGGTATCCAAAAATTAATGTAACAAGTGGCCCAAACATATCTAACCAAACATATTTATTTTCAAATAACCAGAAACAAGTATAAGCATATAATCCAACTAGCGAGAAAGTTGCTAGCCCACCGATTGCTGCACTTAGCGATGAGACGCCCAAAGAAAGAAAGATGGCGATACCAATTATTATTATAATAACAGAGGATTTAGATATTTCATTAATAATTTTATTATCTAAAATAGTATTTAGTGCGTTTGCATGAAGACCTACCATAGGGTATCGAGCTTCAAATGGCATTGGGTTAAGGTCAGAAGTACCAGTCGCAGTAAGGCCATAGTATAATTTTTTTCCTACAAATTCAAAAGGCACGATCATTCTTCTATTGGGACCTTTTCCAGCTCTTTGGACTCTGCTATTGCCATAGAAAAACAGTGGCCGCTGTTGATCAATTAATCCAAGTCGGTGAAGGTTGGATACAATATTGAAATCTCTATCAAGTGCAATTATTTGTGCCTCAATTTTTTTCAGATTTTTTTTCTCTTTTGGATCAGTTTTGGTTTTTATTTCATTAATTAAATCTGTCTGAAGTTTTTCAAGAGATGAAAACTTATAATTTTGCATTCCAGTCTTGAAACTTATAGCTCCACTTATCATTAAACTGTCCAAACTAGCGTGGCCATTAACCTTAAAAGAATTTGCAATAATATTATTATTTCTTAGTGGGTTATACATAAACGGAGGGAGTTTTTTAAAATCAGCAGCTGTTTTATCAGGATTTTTCCTTATATATTTTTCAGCAATACTTAAAGGATATAATTTTTTTGCAACATCAATAATTTGTTTTCGATCATCGGGCAATTTTTTAACTACCGTTTTTAACAATTCTGGAGAATAAATTTCACCATCAAATTGTTCAAAAGCGATGCGTTTATATTCTGCTAAGACATAGTTGGGATATTCAAGTTTTTGAAAATTTTTGACTACATTGTAAGGGTAATGCATAACATCAAATTGATTTGTCTTTTTATCTTCCCACTCGCCTGCCCAGTTAACTTGCATTTGTCCTTTTTCATTAATTGGTATAAATATTTCTTCTCTTCCATGTTCATCAGGATTTGGCAGTTTAAATTTTAGAAATTTACCAGGGCTAATCTCAACATCATCAAAGGAAACTCCATAATGTCTAAGTGCAATTGCTAATGAAGCCGCAGGGAATAATTTATTTCCATAGAGCATAACCAGAGGAAACTTGCGCTGGAGACCATCAATATCAGGATCTGATTGAAAGAAATAGACACCTAAGCTTGATAGGATAAGAGTGTCTACTGGCGCTTCAATATCATATGCACTAAAAAGAGTTGGGAAATCTTCTGGATCAACATATTTGAACATTTTGCGTTCTTCCAATAACTTTAATCTCTTACTCATAGTCTCAGTAGGAGTTTTAACTGGTTCTCTTTTTTTACCTTGTGGCTTGAAACTTTGTCCAAAAATTACATTTCCCGAATTTTTTGCAGCCAAAGCAAGATCGTTATCTGGATCTGGAAATAAACGTTTGAAATCATCTACATGCATCGCAGAATCTGTTAGCCTATTGAGTGCTTTCATTTCAAGTTTTCTTTCGCTGTCTTCAGATCGGAAGAGCACCACGTCTGAACTCCAGTCACGTGG
>CAZLPW010000020.1:21191-33243 GCA_964561495.1 uncultured bacterium
AGTGGAAAACGAAATGAAGGCAATAGATATTCCTATAAAGTAAAAGTCAAATATTAATGCGTCCATGCCATGCTCGCCTGCAGCTTTGATGAGAGGGATGTGTTTCTCTCTGCTCCAAGGATCCCAC
Organism: uncultured bacterium; assembly: GCA_964561495.1. Taxonomy (GTDB): domain Bacteria; phylum Fidelibacterota; class Marinisomatia; order Marinisomatales; family UBA1611; genus CAZLPW01. The sequence goes on from CAZLPW010000020.1 coordinate 21,319, forward strand.
TTCCCTTCCTTCTGGAGGGCAGGGACATCAATGTCAACGGTTGCAATGTCACTTCTCGTTTCCATCCTACCGCGACTTTTAAATCGTAAATCAAGTAATAGATTTTCAATATAATCGTACACATCAAAATATGAAAGTACACTCAGGATGCCTGCTATACTGAAAGCAATTACTATATATGGGGTTTTCTTAACCATTATACTAGACCTCTAAACTACTTCAAAGGAAAGAATTTGCAAAACTTTCTGATCAGCTGTAATGATTTCGACTCTCCAGCGACCAGTTTCATTATTTGTTATAGTTCGCTTAGATATTCCTAAACGATTTTGACCATTAGACAAACGAATTCGTACTTTTGCTTTAAGTTCACTACCAAAATACCACCTATGATATATAGCACTCGAAGAGTCATAGTAATTGTTCAGTCTTGAAAAGCAGTAGATGGTTTTATCACTGGAGCTTTTAAACCTTTTACTAATATCTACAGGAGCACCTTCAACGACTTCATTGCACATAACAGCGCTTATTAAATCTATACCATAATTAACACCAAGTTTTGTTTTTTCTCTTGGCTCAACTTGGGGGACTCTATCTGATAGCCGGGCATTTTCCAATCTGATTTCAGATAATTCATTTTTTAAAATAATAATTCTATTTTCCATTTTTTTGATAAGAATATTATTGAGGCTATCTTTTTTTTCAAGATCTTTTATTCTGTTTTTAAAAGCTAGCACTTCTTTAAAGGAAAATGAATATGAATTGCTTGATTTTTGAGAGAAACATAGACTGAATAAGGATAACATGATGAAAATTTTCTTCATTTTAACCTCAGTTTGCAAAGCCCTTCAGATAATTTATTGCGTTGAAAAATTCTAATTCTGTTTCTTTTATCTGATTTACATTTTGAATTTCAATATCTGTTAAAAAATTAGTCACGTCATCATACTGTGGTTTATACCAATCGGTACTACTGAAATGCCGATCCATTCTACCTTTTGGCTCAAACATGTAGCCATACCGAGCAAAAATTTCATTTCGCATAAATTTTAGTTCATCTCTTGTTGACATATTCTCAATTTCAGATTTTGAGAGTATCCTCATTGATGTGAATGGATATTTTCCTGTATAGTAATCTTTAATAGAGTTAATTCTTTTACCAATTTCATAATTTTTTTTGTCAACTCTGCCTGTCCACGGATTATCTATTCTTAATCCTCTAGCAAGTTCACCATTATTATCGTAAAAAACAAATTCACCTTTATATTCTAATGATAAAAACCTGTCATCATCTATACGGACATTGGTAAGGTTTCGATAAGTGTTTTTCCAAACACCAGGTTGAGACCAATACCCTGATTTTATTTGGGCGATTGGGCTTGGCCCAGAGGTGATTACAACTAAATCAGATTCCATCTCTGCACTCCCAAATCTGTAAACTCCATCTATTGCCATATTTGAAAAAACATTATCTAAGTTTTCATAGGGAAGGGGAATGGTTGATTTTATTTTGTGTTTAATTCTATTTATAGGACCAGTTATCTTTTTTTGAGAATTTGTTAAAGATTTTTCTTTATTACTTTTCTTTTCCAAAATTTCCAGCTTTTTTAGTTCCATACTAAACTCTTTCATTTTTTTCTTTTTTAGCAATCTTTTTTCTTTTTGGATTTTTTTTATTTCTTCTGGTGTAGGCTCTGGTTTATTTATTTGTTTGGATGTTTTACCAGCAAGTTTATTAGAAATTGCAGCAATCTGCTTTTCTTTTTTATTTAACTGTTCTGAATATTCCTTTTCAAGTTTATTAGAAATTGCAGCAATCTGCTTTTCTTTTTTATTTAACTGTTCTGAATATTCCTTTTCAATTTTATTAGAAATTGCAGTAATCTGCTTTTCTTTTTTATTCAGTTGTTCGGAAAATTCATTCTGGATGGATTTTAGCTTAAGTTTATTTGCAAATTCACTTTCTCGTGTTTGGTCTTCCATATCTTTTCTTTGTTGTTCTTGAAGTTTTTCAAATGCTAAAATTTTATTTTGTTGGTTCTTTAGTTGTTGCTCAAACTCGATTCTCATTTCTTTTAGCTTGGCGCGGTTTTCTTTTTCAGTTATCGCTCTATCTTTTTTTTCTTTTTTTTGTTGTTCTTGCAATTCTTCGAACGCCAATATTTTATTTTGCTGGGCTCTAAGTTGTTTTTCAAACTCTATCTGCAAAGCTTCAAGCTTAATTTTACTATCCTGTTCACTTCGGCGTTTCTGTTCTTCCATATCCTGCTTTTGTTTTTCTTGTAAACTTTCAAATACAATTATTTTTTCTTGCTGCTCACTAAGCTGTTTTTCAAACTCTTTTTGAAGAGATTCTATTTTATTTTTTGTTTCTCTGTCCGCTTTATTTTGATCTAACTCTTGTAGCTTTTGTTTTATTTTTTCTTGTTCTTCAAAGGCTGCTAATTTTTTTTCTTGTCGAGTTAAAAGGTCTTCAAATTTTTTCTGCAAAGTTTCTAATTTTTCTTTACTCGCCTGCTCTGCTTTAGTTAATTCCTCTTCATATTTTTGTTTTTGTTTTTCTTGAATAGATTCAAAACCTTTTATTTTTTGCTCTAGTCCATCTATTTGATCAGAGAATTGCGTTTTTAATTGAATTATTTCTCTTTTGTCACGTGACGAATCATTCGCTGGGCTTTGGATATTTGATTTTGAAAATAGATTCTCTGGTAGTTTGTCTCGTTCAACAAATTCTTTTCTACCGTCTTCATATTCAATCGCATAGATTTCAAGTCCATCACTTGTGTATTGCGGGTCATCTATGCCTACAACGACTTCCTCGCCTTTCCAAGGCATGGTAGTAATTCCACCAACATAATTATCAGGTTCAGCTTCAGTTTCTTGGATACTATTAGTTAATCCACTTTGATATATTTTATCAATATTTGCAATTAAAGAATCAGTAATATTTCCTGATTGAAAGTATAAGTAGCCAAGGAAATTAATTTTTTGGTTCTTACCACCTGATAATTTTATCTCTGATAAATTCACTAGTATAGGAAGGTTTGGTAGATTATCAATGAACTGACCAAATGCTAAATAGTCACCTTTTAGTTCGATGTCAACGGCGATTTTTTGGATTTTGATTTCATTTTTTATTCCTGATACGACTAATTTTTTTTCTTCAATAGCATTGGTATAGGGTCTGTAATTTTTTATTTTAAAATAATTAGCGCCTAATAAAGTTCTAAAATATTCAAAAGACTCAGTTTTATCAGTGATTGAAGGGATTCGCTTTAGAAGATTTAACAACTGCTGATTCTGTTCAGAAAAATCGGTTTCAAGAGAAGTTAATTTGTCTTTTAATTTTTTATAATCACTTATTGATTTGGTTAAAGAATTTTCTGACTTGGACAATGAAGAAATATTCACGTTTAATTCCTTCTGAATTAAAAAATACCAGAGAGTAATACTAATTAATAAGGCTAAGACTATCGAGAATGATAAATTTCTTTGTTTTTCTTTATTCATGATTATTAAAACTCACATCTGATAAAAAAAGTTAGTTTTCCCTCTCCAGCTTTGACTGAGGCATCTACTATATCTACGCTATAAAACATATTTGAACTTTCCAGTTTATCTTTGAAAAAGTTGAAATACTGTTGCATTAATTGGCTATTTGAATTTACTCGACCTTCAATACTAGCATATCTGTTTCCTGGATTAACTTTATTTGTTGACCTAAATATTCTTCCATGTGATCTTTTAGATTCTGAAACCTCATACCCATAGTGGAAAGCTATTTTTTGCAATTCTATTTCATTTGGAGTAATACTACTTAAATATTTCATTAAGTTTGTAGTGGCTACAGTATATTCTTGATCATATTTCATTTTATCAAGTTGTGAGTTAATCAATTTTTTTTTGCTAGCTACTTTTTGATATTTTTTTTGATAATATTCCAACGACTTTTTTTCTGCTTTTAACTTTGGAACTTCAGTAATCATTGAGGAGTAACTAGCATATGTATATCCCGAAAAACAAAAAAGAAAAGCAATTAATCCAGCCGAAATAGGAATTAGAAGTTTATTTAAAAATCTAAACATTTCATTATTCTTATAATAGTCAGGTAATAGATTGACATTATTATTTTCTGAAAGTGCCATACCCACAGATACAGTATATGTCGGAAACTTATGGCCGATAATATTTTTATCTTGCTCTGATAAAAATTTTATATTTTTGAATGGATTAAAAAATTCACATTCGAATCCTAGAGCAGTCCCCAAATAAATATCAGAATATTTTATTTCACAAAAGGAACCAGATAATAAAAGAATAGTTTGCTCATCTAGAGGTTGATTTCTTCTAATACCAGCTAATGCCCTATTAAAAGACTGCTGCCATTTTTCAATAACTTGCCGATGTTCAATATCAAAAAGACCATTTGGTTTATTTATTCCAATTGAAGCTAATAAAGACGATGGGATTTGATAGCTGGATCGATCATGCCAAAACTTTTTCACACTATCTAAATTTTTTTCTGTCTGTAAGAGATCCTGAATACCTAAAAGAATTGGCTCAGCCTGTAGAAGACAGTTACCCTTGCAAACTAATAGATATGAATAGCGTTCACCTAGGTGAAAAATAATTGTTGATTGACGGCTAAGATTTTGGTAGTTCCATTTAAATGCATTAAATATTGCGATTTGTTCTGGTGCGAATTGTTGAATTGAAAAGCCCAAGCTTTTAAACAAATCACCCGTAGACTCTATATCATTTTTATCTCCAGATGCAGCAATCAAGGAATCATTATTTTGTTTTTCCGATTTGCTGAATGCTAGATCGTTAGATTGGAACGGGAGATTGTTTCTAAGTGCCCAATCAACAATTTCATCAGTTTTTGCATTGCCTGCTTTAGGAATAGAAATAGTTTTTGTCGTCATTGAAAACCCAGATATAGATAGAGAAACCGATGAGCGGTTTTCTATTTTTAGCAATATTTTTTTATCAACGGAATGATCACTACTTAGTTTTAATCTAAGATCATGAAAATATTGGTTTATTATTTCATTAAATTTTTCAGGGGATGATTTTGTATTTAGTTCAGGATTCTCATCATCTAATTTGTGTGCTGTAATTAATACTTTTTCTCCTTTTATTTCTTTTATTATAGCTGACCTCAGTTTTCCGTAATCAACCGAAAGACCATGCAAAATTTTATCGTTAAGGAAATTATTTTTCTTTATTCCATTAGGATAGGAGCCTGGGTTTTTATCCTGGTCCAGTTCTTTAATTTGATCCATTACAAATGAGTCTATTTGTTCTGGAGTTTTAGAATCAGAAGAAGGAATATCCTCTATTCTATCAGCTTCATTGAAATTTTCAGGATTGTTTTTATTAATATTTAATGGACTTGGATCCGTAGTCTCTCTTTTTTCTTTTTCCAGAATATGATCATTATTTGGTTCCTGTGTCCCCTTAATCTCTATAGTTCTAGCGATAGGCTCTTTAGAAATTGTTTGTTTTTGAGACTCTTCTATATTTGTAGGAGCCCCAATAACTAAATTATTCTCATCAAAGGATTCAATTATATTTTCTGACTTTTCAATTGAGTCCATTGGCTCATTTGGTGTTAGCACGCTTGAGTCTTTCTCTGGATGTTCATATATATTTTTTTCTTCGTCAGGCTCTGGTCCTTTAACTGGATCAACCATGGTTTTTTGTTCATGATCCAGTCCTTGATCTTCATTGCCAATCATCAAATCATCATCAATATTATCATCCAGTTCAGAGTTTTTTTCACTATTTTTATCAGAGCGTAATACATCTAGTAGTTTATTAACAGCAATACTGCTATAATCTTTTTTTTCTGATTCTTCACTATCTTTTGAAGAAACTGTTTTAGAAGAAATTTTATCAAACATTCCTACATCAATTATTTTATTATCAGTGTTTAGCAAGCCTAGTAAGAGCTCGTGACATGTTCGAGTTATTCGTCGGGGGTATCCGCCAGTAGATTTATAGATTTTTTCTATTACTTCTTGGCTGAACCAGGGTTTGTCACCGCCACCAACTTGTTTCATCCTATGATTGATAAATCCAACAGTGTCCTGGAGTGATAATGGTCCTAAATCAAAGTCATAAGAAATACGATCTTCAAAATTGGGGTACTTACTAATCATTGAGCCTATTTCTGGTTGGCCAAAAATAATAAGCTGTAAAAGTTTATAATCGTTTGCTTCGAAATTAAGTAGCGTTCTAAAAACATCGAGCATGTTTTCTGGAAGATTTTGACCTTCGTCAACTATAAGTGTTAAGGTTCTTTGCTCATCAACTCCAACTTTTAATAAATGGTTTTCAATAATATTTCTGTTCTCTTGTACCGAATCTCCTGCTTCCTCAATTCCAAAGAGTTCAATAATATGTTTTAGAAGAACGATTTCAGATTCAAACTTAGGATCAAGAATAAGATGAAATTCAAATATATCAGATTCAGATTTAAAATTTTCAATTAATTTTCTACTTATTGTAGTTTTTCCAACACCAATTCCGCCCCTTACGACTGATAGGCCTCTTTTCATACGGATAGCAAGTTCAAGGCCTTCAAGACATTGTTTATGACGAGCGGCATCATAGAACAATTCTACACTTGGAGACGTAGAGAATGGGTCGGTATTTAAACCGATTGATTCAAATACATTCATTATATAAGGGCTATTTTTTTAACTTATTCTACGAATATTGGAAATACTGATATACCATAAACGCAGCGGCTACTAATAAAAGAATCCCTAATATAACCCTGTTTTTCATAAAAAAAGGGTCAGTCATCACTATCTTATTTGCCTGGCGCTCCATCTTAATGATACTGTTAGGAGATACTAATAAAAGTATTCCAAATATTAATGAAACAATACCTATGATTAGTATAATAATCATTTTTTACCTCTCAATTTTACTTGCAATGAAAAATTCAGCCTTAAATAACCTAGGCTGGACCTACCTCGGGGTCAAAATAACTTGACTAATTTAATAAAAAAAGCCCTAAAGGAGAAGTTTCTTTGAAATCTTTAAAAAAAGGTAAATAAGTAAGGGTTTCTATGTTTTTATTATAAATCGAAAAAAGAGAATTGGCTATAAGCTAAAACTCCTTGTAACTACCAGGAATGATCATCTTTTTAAATCCATATGATGTTCCAAAAATTTGTGGTAGGGATCCTTTCGTTAGATTGCTGTTTACGAGTGACAAGCTAAATTTAGAAACAATAGACCCTGTTAAAGAGGAGTTGTTAATTACTGTGTTACCAGATTGAGTATAAATAGCTCCGTATATAGTACTAGAAGATATAACATTGAGATTATCTCCATTACAAATAATAATTCCATAAAGTATACTTCCGTTTATTGAAATATCAGAATTAGTGTACAAAACACAATTATTGGTTAATGAATTTCCAATTATTGATCCATTAATGGTAATGCTCCCATCTGCAATAATATCAATATTACCTGATAATATGCTTTCCCCAGAAAAAATTATATTCCCTGAAACTAGAATTTTACCAGGACCATTTATTGTGCAATTATTAAAATTAATTGTTCCATTATGTTCGAGAGTGTTTTGATTGTTTAAGCTCGAAAGTGTTATCGTTTGATTCTCTACTAACTCTTGCCCTGAATTTTGGCGGGTACCCCAGGTAGGATTATTAAAAGTTGTTGAATGATAATTATTAGAAGTTTTATCATATAAAATATTTCCTGATCCTTCATCCATTGGCCAATATGCAACTAAGTCATTATCATCGTAATCATTAATATTTTGCAAAGAAGAAATTTCGTTGGCTGTGAATGCTTTTTTCCATATGGATATTTTATTAATTGATCCTTGAAAATATCTATTGTTTCTACCAGCATTGTAGCTCCCAGCTTCTGAGCCTTCTCCTATAAATCCATATCGTCTACGCGTTGTTCCTAAATTAGTATTTGTAGGATAGGCATTTTGTTGACCATCGAGCTGGCCATCTACATATATTTTTTTATCATAAACCTCTTGCTTATCATATACCCACACAATATGGTGCCATTCATTGTCTCTAATGTTTGTATTTCCCCACATATCTTTTATGCCATTAGCGGTACTCCTTGTATGAAAACCAACCCTGTCACCTTCACCACTTGCTGAACCATTTGGGACTCCAACCACACAATTGTAGTATTCACTTCGATCAAAGTCAACAACAGACCAATCTCCGCCATCTGCTGGGACTTTTACCCAGGCCGAAACAGTGAGCTTTCCAATAGCATTTGAACCATAGTAGTTTAAACTTTGTATTGCAGCATAGTCGTTATTACCATCAAAAATTAACATTGGCTCAGAGCTTGAGTTATAATATTGATCAACAGTAGATAATAAATTTTGGTAGAAACTGTTATCTAAAGTAGGAAAATCAACTAAGGGGGAGCCATGAAAAACTGAATTTCCACTTGGGTTTGATATACTTGTATATGCTATTTTCCCAGAAGCAAGATTCACTGAACCTATATTTCCGTTAAAATAAATATCACCATTTATTGTTGATGATGTATTAAAAGATCCGCCATCATTATTCCCGCCATAGAAAGTAAGATTAAATGCATCTGGATAAGAGCTCATGATAAGTCGAGCATTTCTTTTTACGCCACCTATTTCTGCCTCAGATTTCAATAACCCATAGTGGTCATATTGAAGACTAGATCCATTCTCATCGACAGAGGTATTTAATGTAACCTTGTATGATCCATTATTAAAATTTCCAATAACTGGAGAGGAGAATGATGAAAATGATGATTTAACAAGTTGTAGACCATGCTCTAGACCTGTGCTAGCTAAGTTTCGAGCTTTTATATCCATTATATAGTTTCCGCCAGCGGTACTTTCATTAGACGCAAAACGGGCTAAATAAAAGGCAAAAAAACTTACGGTTACAAAAATGCCAAGCGTTGATGCTAAAATAACGAATCCAGACTGTGATTTATTTTTTAATTTTGACATTAATCGTGATAACTCTTTTTTTGTCCAAATCTAAAATTTTGTGGATATACATATGAAGAAAGGCTTAAAGTGTCATTATGTCTATTGAAAAACAAATCAATTTTTGTAAGCCTAACACTTTCCGCATTGAGAATATTTCCCTCTGATGGTGTTATATTTTCAAAACTACTATTATAATAAGAAAAATTTGTTTTTGCAGGAGTTATACTATCTGCTATAAGGAATGAGTTTGAGTTTTTTATCATAAACAACTTTCCATTATCTCGAGCACAATATTTCCTGCTTTGGTTTTCAATGTCTACCAAAATGAGGGTGTCTGAGTTCGATGAATTAAAATTAGATGCATTGCCTTGATTGCGAATATCTTTTTGGATTCTCCAAAATGTTGATCTTGATTGACTTGTTAATTTTTGACGATCAGTTTGTTTGAAATAAATCCCAGCGCCTTGGAATAGCATTCTAGTGGATAGAGCTCCTATTATACCGATAATTAATATTGATATAACCAGCTCGATCAGAGTAAAACCAGAATTTGTAAATTGCTTCAATCTAAATTCCTTGACTGATAATCATTGAATCTACCATCGTAGATATTGTTGGGTGGAAGACTTTTACAATCACGCTTTTATAATTGGTAGGATAGTTAATACTTGTATGAAAACCACTGGAAGGGTCAACATATTTAACCGCTACAGAACAACTAAAGGTTGGATTATTTGGAATTGATGAAACAGTATAATTATCAAAATCATCTATATCATCCCATAGTACAATGCTAATTTCGTTTGTGCCAGATGTACTCCAGATGGGACCATTAAGTAATGTTCCTGGATTATTATTTTCACTGGCGTCTTGCGCTGTGGTTCCCGATCCTTCATTTATCTTCCAATAACCTATCAAACCCGATGCTGATGAATAATTTCCATAATTTGTGGACGCATTGAAGCTGTTTTCGGAACTATAAATTGTCATTATCTCAGAAGATGACAATACTTCATTCCATAGTGCAACCTCTTTTATTTGTCCCTTAAACGGTGTTTCTATGTGGTTGGTATTTCCAATCGTAACTGGACTGCCACCCGCGTTATCAATATTTCCACCCCATGTGTTCCAAGATTTTACATTTGATCCGTTAATATAAAGTCTACCTTCATATGGGTCGTTTTTGTTGTAGGTAAAAGCGAGGTGGTACCAATTATTATTTTGAATTCCTGCATCATGAGTAAGAGCAGGGCCATCATTACTTTGAGAATCAATATAGATTTCAATATTAGTACCATCAGTTCCAATTTCAATATTATCATTTTCTGGATCACTTGCCTTAGCAAACATTATGTTGCTTACGTAGTGATTGCTATTAGCTGGCAGATCTTGTGTCCTGTTAAACCAAAATGATATAGTTATTAATGAAGGGCTATCAAGCGCATTAATATCTCCTAATAGAATTTGGTCATTAACACCATCGAAAGATAATATAGATGAGTTAGCGTCTGGACCTAGCGTTGTTGACCATGGCGAAGTATTATTTTCATCAAATCGTCTTGATCGGATTTGCTGTTGAACGCTATTTAAAATAACTGCCTGAACAGTACGAAGCTCTGATGTTGTTCGTACTATTCTAGCGGTATCAAGGCCTTTTAGAAAAAAAGTAAAAGATAAAGATAATAAAACGACCACAATTAAAACCTCAATAAGAGACATTCCATTTGATCTGAGTTTTAATAGCGAGATCAATTTATGCTCCATTTACCTGTAATATCAGAAATTGTGATTGTGGTTGTGCTATTAATTTGTATAGATCCACCATTTTTAACATTTCCCAGTGGGAGAAACTGTAGTTCATTGGAATTATTAAAGCTGATAGAGTTGATATCTATACTTGCCAGACGTCCGCTAGCAAATGATATTACCCCATTATTACTGCCTGGAAAATCATTTATAATACTCCGGTTACCATCTGGGCCCGTATAAAGCTTATAGTTATCATCCTCTACTGAAAAGACAATTGTAATAGTATCATTTTTTGCAAATGCTATGCTTTGAGCAAGATCAATATCGGAGGTGATTTGATCTAATGCTATTTGGGAATTAAAATTATTTGTTCCAATATCAGACTTGGTCATTGCAATTGCAGTGAATATAGCAATAATGCACATGGTTATTATTAACTCGATTAAAGTAAAGCCTCTATTTGGCATTCTAAATTTTTTAATTATTTGTGTTTTTAAGCTAAAAGACATCAAAAGTCCTTTATCTAAATCTACAAAATCAAATAGAATATTCGTAGGATTCTTGGTAAGTAGGGCTATCGTAGTCTAGGTCCTTAATAACAATATAATATCTTAATTCATTTGCAAGAGAATCGTATACAGTATGGTTTGTATACGAAAAAGGTGTTTTTAAATTATTTGTTGGGACTTCGCGCGTGACGAAGAGATCTTTTGGCCGTAAGCCAGATATTGTTGAGTCAATTGCGGAAGATGCCCATGATTCATCCATAAGATTGTTTTGATTTTGTGGTGCAGGAGGGAAGTGCGGGTTGCCATCCATATGATTTCTATAAAAATACTGAAAAAACGCCTCCCTAATGATAACAATATTTGCTCTATTTTGTTCGCGTTGTGCTGTGCGTGTAACTTTACTGTAGCGAACTATACTACCGCCGATCATGATACCTAAAATAGATATAGCTACCACCAACTCTAGAAGAGTAAATCCATAATTTTTCTTTTTTAAAATATTTTTCATAAAATTCAATTTTTAATCTAATTAATTATTTCAAATTACAATTAGAGCTACCAAAAAGGCTCTAACGATAGTTAGAGCCTTTTTGATTTATTGATTTAATTAGTTTTATTATAGACCAGCTCTTTGACCTAGTGTACCGACAGCAGCATTGTCGCCAGTAGCAGTGC
>CAZLPW010000021.1:0-32661 GCA_964561495.1 uncultured bacterium
AAGCACTATCCAAATCAGTGTATTTTTTGGATCTAATGGTAAATTTTTAGGTATGAATAAAATGGACATATATAAAATTTTGATGAAATAGTTGATTTTTCTGGAATAGAAAATTTTATAGATACTCCAATTAAACGTTTTTCTACAGGAATGACTGTTAGATTGGCTTTTTCTGTTGCCGCATTTTTAGAACCAGAAATTTTATTAATTGATGAAGTTCTTGCCGTTGGTGATGCTGAATTTCAGAAAAAGTGTCTTGGCAAAATGGATTCAATTGCTAATGAAGGGAGGACTGTATTATTTGTGACTCATGATATGGGTGCTATTGAATCTCTATGTGAAGATTGTTATCTAATTGAAAATGGAAAATTGAGATCTCAAGGTAAAGCTTCATATATAATTGATGAGTATTTAAATAGATTAAAAACAATTTCAAATGAAAAAGAAATAATTAATAGATTTGATAGAACTGGTGCACAATTAGCAAAGATTTCAAAATTATATATAATTGATGAGCAAGGAAAAAGAACTAACAATCTGATTTCTGGGCAATCATTTTGTTTCAAAATAGAGGTAATAAATATAGGATTAGAAAAGCTAGAAAATTTCAATATAAATCTTGCTATATATAATAATCAAGGAAGATTTATTACTGAATTAAATAATAGAATAGTTAAAGGTAATTTTACGGTTATTGATAATTCAAATGCTAAGCTTTCATGTATTATAAAGAAAAACCCATTTATGCGGGGGGAATTTTTTGTAGAAACAGCACTATTTGTTAATGATATTTTTTGTGATAGAGTTCAAAATGCATTGTGCTTTAATGTTTTGGAAGGAGACTATTTTGGATCTGGAAATATGAGAGGGAATAAACGTCAAGGTATTTTTATAGATCATGAGTGGAAAATCTTATGAAAGGAGAATAAAAAAATTATTTTACACTTCGTATTTGTAGAGAAAGGTTATCCAAGAGCAAAAGGAATTGTTGGAGGGGCAGGCACATTTGTTCGAATCTACGCAAATGAATTAATAAAAAAAGGACACAGCGTTTCTGTTGTCTGTGGAAGTATGGATAAAACCAAACACCATTTTCTTGATGGAGAAGTAGATGTATATCCAAACTATGAATATCATCCTATTTCCATTTTTATTAAAAAAATACCCTTTTTTAAGGTATTTGCTAATCTAGTTAGGTATTTAGAAAATGGTTATAGAATTAGTAAAATTCTAAATCAAATAAATAAAAAAGAAAGAATAACTTCGGTTGAATTTTCAGAGGGTGGCAATTTCTGGAATGCATTAACAAAGCGTTATCATTATGTTACTCATTTGCATGGGTCATCATATATATTTAAAAAATTTGGATCTCAAAATATTAGTTTTTCGGATATAATTAGAAGAAAAGCAGAACTCTTTTTTATTATTAGGGCGAACCTAATTGTTGCTCCATCAAAAATGATGTCAGAATTTGTATCAAGCGAAACAAGAAATTTACGTTTACCTGTTGTTATCCCTTATCCAGTTGATAAGATTTTTTTTAGAAAAGATAAAATTGAAATTAAAAATATCAATAGAAGAATAAATATATTTTTTGCGGCTAGGAATGACCCTGTAAAAGGTGGCGATTTGTTAATTAAAGCTATTGAAAATTTACCTAATTCTATTAAAAATAAAATAAATGTAAACTTTTTTGGTTATCAGCCGAAACAGCAAGATAGATCTAGCATTATAAATTTTCATAAATTTATTTCTCATAGTAACTTAATCAAAGAGTATATCAAGACAGATATTTGCGTGATTCCATCCATTTTTGATAATTCCCCCTACACTGCTCATGAAGCTATGGCACTAGGTAAAATATTAGTAGTTAGTGATGCAGGTGGAATCCCCGAAATTATAGGAAATCCAGAATGTGGTTATATTTTCAAATCGGGAAACATAATTGATTTACATCTAAAAATCATTGATGCAATTGATTTAATTTTAAGTGGCAAATCAGGAATAATGAGCCAAAATGCAAAAAAGAGAAAAGCTAAATTTGGAAAATCAGAGCATAATATTAACCAGAGACTATCGTTATTAAAATTATGAAAATACTTGACCTAGGTTGTGGAAAAAATAAAGTAATTGGATCTGTCGGTTTAGATAAAGTTAAACTAGAATCTGTGGATATTGTTCATGATTTATTATCATTTCCATATCCTTTAGAAAATGAATCCTATGACTTTATATATCTTAGGCACACGATTGAACATTTTGCAATAGAAAATATTGATCTTATTTTAAAAGAATGCTACCGAATTCTAAAAAAGAATGGAAAAATTCAGATTAATGTTCCGCATGTATTTTCTTTAGCTGCATATACTGATTTAACACATAAATCATATTATACTTTTAATAGCGGGAAATTTTGGGATAAGAATAATTCGATGTCTTATTATAGTAATATAAATGCTATCTGGACTTTGAAAAGTGTTAAGTGCTCAATAAAATGGTTTGATTGGAAAGGTAGGATAGTAAGTTATCTTGATATGTTTTTGTCAAAAATTATGGAGTATAGAATTAGTAACGCTCTAAATAGCAAGACTAAACCAAGCCTTGCAGATAGGATTGTTAAAAAGTACTCTTTCCAGCTGGTTGAAATTATATGGACTCTTCAAAAATAATTTATATAAAATTATCAAAAATTATATAATATGAAAAAACTGATAATAATTTTTAAATATTAAATTATTTTGATTGATATATAGCTTTATAATGAAAAAAAAAATATCTTTTAGTTTATTATGTCGATGGGCTTTCCCATTAAGCCAAGGGGGCGTAGCGATGCATAATAAAAATTTAATTGAAACCCTTTTGGATTCTATGAATGTCAAAAAAGTCTCTCTGTTTCACATTGAAAATAAAGCATATTTTGAATCGATAGGCGTTCCTTTTGATTCCATTAAGCAGCCAAAAAATATTCCATATTTTTTCCTCAAATTTCCAATAATTAATAATTCATATAGATTTTTTATTGATAAATATATTTCTGATAAAATGAGTAATCTAATATTATTAAATAAACCAGATATAGTTGAGTTTATGGATATTAATAGTGAAGCTTTTTCTTTTTTAAAAAAAAACAATATTTTTTCAAATAATAATATCAAAGTTGTAATTAGATCTCATACGCCTTGGGGTTTATTGAGGCCATATTTTAATAGAAGGGCAAATAATATAGTAGAGTCGTGGGGCGCTATTGAAAAAGAAAAATTTTGTTTTCATCAATGTAATGCGATAACCGTGCCAAGCAACGATTTAAAAAGTAGTTTAATTGAGATTTATAATATTAAACCAGAAAAAATTGAAGTAATACCTAACATCGTTGATGTTAATATTTTTAAACCAAATAAAAGTATAGCTAAAGATAATAAAATATTTAATGTTCTTCATGTTGGACGTTTCGATGAGTCTAAAGGTGTAATAACCTTAATCAAAGCTTTCACATTATTGGCAAAAAAACATAAAAATATTATTTTAACAAATGTTGGAAAAATTGCCGAAAAGACAAAAATAAATTGTCAAAATATTTTAAAAAAAGAAAATTTAGCTGACAAAGTTAAGTTTAAAAGATTTATTCCTTATGAAAAGTTATCTGATGAATATTCAAAATCAGATGTAGTAGTTGTACCATCTGAAGTTTATGAATCATTTTCATATACTGCAGCCCAAGGTATGGCATGTGAAAAAATTGTAATTGGATCTAATATAGGTGGTATACCTGAAACTTTAAAATTTGGAGAATTAGGCAAGATGTTTAATCCAGGTGATATTATGGAATTAGCAAATTTGATTGAAGAAGTTTTAATCAATAAGAATAAGTACAAAATTAAAGAAAAAGATGCACGGAAACATATAATTGAAAATTTTTCAAGTGTAGCATTAAAAGAGAGGTATTTAAGATTTTATCAAAATTTAATAAATGTAAAAGATTAGTAATTATTTCTCCTTTTCAATTTATATATCGCCGAGGTATTGAGCGTTTTACTTATTCGCTTGCAAACCAATTAGCTAAAGATTTTGATATATGTGTATATATATATGCATGGTCATCTAAGAATAAAATATTTTGGGGAGATTGGCATGAAAATATAAGAATTAGAGAAACTCCATTCCCAAGATATTTCCAAAAATTTTGGGCAGTTATTTTTTATAGAATTTGGTTGTTTATTGATAATCCAACAAAAGTCATTATTAACTTTTTATATCATGGTGAGGAATATTTAAAAAAAAACTTAGATTATTTTTATGTTTTGCACTCTCCTGCGAATTTGATTCCATCAAGATACCAATATATAAAAAGAAAGGTTCCAAAATTTTTAAATCTAAAGTTAATAGCTGTATCAAAATTTGTTAAATCTGAGGCTCAAAAGTATATCCAAGAGTATCCAATAAAAGTAATATATAATGGTGTAGATATAGTAAAATTTTCAAAAAAAATTAAAAATGGGCCAAAAAATATCACTCAACTTATAACTCTATCTGCGCTAGAGGAAAGAAAAGGAATTCAATTTGTTATATTAGCTTTAAAAGAATTAAACGATCCTAGTATTAGATATAATATCTATGGCGAAGGTGATTATAATACAGAATTAAGAAGAATGATTAAAATGACAAATCAACAAAAATTGATAAAAATATATCCGAGCATAAGTAATCCCGAGAAATATTTAACTGATTCAGATATATATATATTAATAAGTAGGGGAGAAGCTTTCCCGCTAGGTCCATTAGAGGCGATGTCATGTGGTTTACCGATAATTGTATCTAATCATCAACCGTATAATGAGTTTGTCAATAAAAATGTTGGAATAAGAGTAAACAGTAAATCAATTTCAGAGATTACTAAGGCTATAAAATATTTTATGGATTATAAAGCTCGAGAAAAATTTGGAACAAATGGAAGAAAAATGATTGAAAAGTCTTTTGATTGGAGCAGAGTTGGAAATGAGTATCATAAAACTATTTTTAATGATTGATTAAAACATTGACTAAAATTAAATATGATAAGAAACTGGGAATTTATTATAAACATGAAAAAGATTATAATTGGATAATAAGACAACAAAATAAATATCTTAATAAAAATATTAAATTGAGTAAAAATTCAGTTTTTCAATGGAAAAAAGAACTGATTTATTTATTAAATAAACCAAACGTACCATTTATAAATATAAATCAAAATAAACTTCAACATGGTAGAGGTAATTTTTGTCAATCCTTAAATCTAAATAGCTTTAAATCCCATACTTGGGAAAAAATAGAGGATTGGAAAATTAAGATACTTTACCTAATTGATGAATATTTGCAAAATAATAATTTAATTAGATCAAAAAGAATTTCAGTCCAGTTTATAGGAAGTCTGGGCTCATTTAGCCCAATATCATATAGTGATTTTGATTGTTTGATAATTTTGCCCTTAATGGAACAGTTAAGTGTAGAAGAAATATATGAATTAAAAAAACTTTATAATTTTCTTAATTTTTCTGCACATACTTTTGATCCTCTTCAGCACCATGATATATTTGTTATTACTGAGGATGAATTAATAGCAGGCATTCCAGGGTTTTATCCATTAGAATTATTGAAAAATAAATGGGGTTATGGTAGAGATCATTTTTATTATCCCGAAAATATAAATAATAAAACCACATCAATAAATTTTATTAAGAATAATCAGTATTTTAGAAGATTAGATTATAATCAAGAATTACCAAAAAGTATTTACCATTTAAAGTATATTTTATCTTGTATTTATTTGATGCCTGCATATTTCTATAATGCTAAAAATGAAACATATTCTAAAAAGGAATCAATAGATAGAATTAAGAATATAAACTCTCATATAAAAATACAATTTGACTGGCTATCAGAATTTAGAATTCAATGGCCAGTTAGTATTTACCCATTATTAAAGAGAAATATCCTCATGTATGGTTTTAACACTTTTTCATTAAATAATATGGTTCATAGTTATAGAAAAATAGATTATTTTTTCAAGAGGAATAGAAGTAAACATCCTTTTCTAAAGTACTCTTTTACGATAATAAGGAAAGCAAGAATAATTTCAGATTTGTTATTGGAATTAATAATTAAACAAGATGCTAAAAGAAGATAAAAAATTAGATTATAATGCTGCCCGAATCGAATATTTAGATAGCTTAACAAAAAACCCTGGTGTCGTATCCGTAGTTGAATTTGGAGAAATTAAAGCTCCAGGTTTATCTGATATCGATTGGTTGATTATTATTGATGATCAAAAGATAAAAGATTCAAGTTTTATTTTTTTGACCAATGAGATGAGCAATAATACAAAGAATGTCTTTCAACATAGACCAATTGTTTTTCCTGAAAAATTAATAAATAACATATGTGAATTTTTTATACCAACTAAATATAAACTTCAATATGGAAAAGATTTTGACCTTCTGATAGATAAATCAATCAATCCCCATTTTAGGGATATAACAGTTGGATATGAATTCTTTAAACGTCAAAAGAATTTGCTTCGGGAACCTATTTATCAAAAATTAACAAAAAAAAAACAAATATCACTTTTTGTTTCTATTGCGAATCATAGAAATAATTCTATTTTTTCGGAAATCAAACAACTAATGTCTTATTATAGTGAGATAGAATTTTTAAGGAAAGATTATTTTATTCAAAAAGTTGTAGATACTAGATTGTTAAATATTAGAGATCTCAGTATCAAAATTATTTCTCTAATTGAAAAATGTCTTGATGCTGAAATGAAAAAGAATTTTAAAAACCTATTAAACCTAAAAATAAAAAAAAGTAGAAGTGTTGATTATTCGAAAGATGTAGTCTTTAGTAATAGGAAATTGTTTTTAGTTAAGTCCTTAGGGCTTTTACCAATTCTTTATAAAATGAAATATAATAATTATAAAAAGGAATTGGATTATTTTCCTCTTAAATATAGTTTAGTAAAACAGTCTCGAGATATTTTACTTCAAATAGGATTAAAAGATGGCCTGATTGGTGATTTGGGTTTTAATAATTGGTTTCCTATTTCTATAATAGATAGACTTTATCAAATGAAAATGAATTTAAAACCTAATTTTTTTAAAAAATAAAATGTTCTTAAACAAAATAAAACTAGCTTTAAGAGATAGATACTTTGACATTCCATTTTCACACAGAATGAAAAATAAAATTATGAATTTAGTTTTTCAGGATCCATTGGAAATAGAAAAAAATAAAAATAGAACTCACAGAAATTTCTATGTTATGTCCAAAAACCCTATAATTATTTTTACTTCAGAAGAAGTAGATGAGTTACATTTTTTTTCAAAAATTATTAATAAAAATAGGGCTGCTACATTTTTTAAATTATTTCAATGGACATTGTTTGATTCACCTTGGGTTATTGATAAAGTTATTAGAGATTATCATATTTATAAGGAAAATTTTCCTAAACATAAAATCATTTTTCTATTAAATACACATGAAGAATATTATTTGCTAAAATTAAAAGGAATCCCTTGCGAATTTATTAACCAGAATAGTTTAATCGATCCAAAACTTTTTTACCCAATGAATATTCCCAAAAAATATAATTGTATTTATAATGGTAGGTTTGAATTATTAAAAAGGCATTATTTATTAGAAAAGTGTGAAAAAACTGGCCTTATTTCTGCACCTATTCTCCGAATGGATAATAAAAAAAAATTATATATAAAAAAATTAAAGAGTATAATACCAGCCACTGAAATTTTAAACTATAGTTCACCAAAAAAATTTATTGATTTTAATACAGATGAACCTATTCCACAGTTAAGTCCATTAAAAGTAAATGAATATTTAAATCTTAGTAAAGTAGGTTTAATACTAAGTCATAAAGAAGGGGCCTGTTATGCAGCAGTAGAATATTTATTGGCAGGTTTGCCAGTGATTTCTTCAAGAAGTTTAGGTGGGCGAGATGTTTTTTTTGATGAAAGGTTTTGTCGAATTGTTCCTTCAAATAAATATGCCATCTCTAATGCAGCAAGGGAATTAATTAGGTTGGATATTGATCCAAATTTTATAAGATCAGAGGTGTTGAAAAAAATTAAGCCTCACATAGATCGTTTGAAGAATTTGATTTTACTTGTTTTGAATGAAGCGGGTGCTGGCTCAAATAACATAGAATCAATTTGGGAAAAAACTTATATAAATAAAATGCAAATATATGCTCAACCATTTCCAGATTCTTTCAATGATGCTATCAGTTAATATCTCAAATTTTAATTTATGACTACCTCCATATTAATTTGCACTTATAATAGAGGTAATCTTATTAATAAAACTTTATATTGCTTAATAAAAAAACAAACAGTAAAGCCTAACGAAATTGTAGTAGTTAATGGTGGTGGGGTAAATAATTGCAAGCATGTTTTACAAAAATGGAAAATTAATTTTCCTAAACTAAAAATTAAAGAAACTGAAAATATTAATCTAGCAGCAAGTAGAAATAAAGGCCTGACTATTTGCTCAGGCGATATAATATTATTTACTGATGATGATGCAAGGCCATACCCAGATTGGATTGAAAAAATAAAAAAAGCTTATGAAAATTATCCTGACGCTTATGCTATTGGAGGTAATGTTATTGATGCTAGTGGTGGCAATTTCCTATCAAAGATAGCTGATATTTCTACTTTTCCTCACTACAAAAATATTTCTGAAGTTAAACATATATCAGGTGTAAATGTTTCATATAAAAAAGAAGTAGTAAATCAGATTGGTAAATTTGATGAAACATTGTTCAGAGGTGAGGATGTAGATTTCAATTGGAGGATATACAAAAAGGGGTGGAAACTCTTATTTATTCCAGAGGTATTGGTAAAACATATTCATAGATCCACATGGAAAAGTCTATTTTATCAACATTATATGTATGGGCGTGCTTATTATTTAGTTAGAAAGAAATGGCCAGATATGTATTCAATATATCCGCTCAAAATTGATTCAATTTTTTCAATATTAAAATCGATAGCATCCTGGTTTTGGTTTCCTTTGATAGATGCATATTATAAATCTCGCCAGATGAAAGGTCTCACAAATGGATTTGAAATTATAATTTTTTATTTAATTAATTTATCAAACAGAGTAGGTATATTTATTCAAAAATTGAATAAATAATTTGAAGAGAATATTAGTATATACAGAAGAAGGTCATGCTGATAAATCAATATGGGTAAACCACTTGGTCCATCCAATTAGAGCATATTGGGGAGATGGGACATCAGAATGGCCAAAGTATAAGAACAGTTTTCTTTTTTTCAAAAAATATTTTGAATTAACAGATAATGCAGAAGACTGTGAAGTAGCTTTTTTACCATTTACCTTGAATTATTATTTGAAAAATGATAAATATCATCTTTTAAAGAATTTTATAAAAGTAGTTTCCGATAATAAAAAAAAAACATATATATGGGTAGATGGAGATCATCAAGCTAGATTTAATGATCCAGATTGTATTTTCCTTAAATACTTTGGATACAAATCAAATCTGTATAATAATGAGGTTATATTGCCTGGAGATGTTAAACAGGATTTACTGAATACTTTTTTTAAAGGTAATTTGATTTTAAAAGAAAAAGAGAAAAAACCTAAAATAGGGTTTGATGGTATTGCTAATTATAACCCTATAAAATTAGTAGCTATTATTAGTAAGAATTTTTTGTATAACATAAATTATAAAATATTTAAATATCCATTTGAAGGTGATCCTGTTATACCCTATCTTTTAAAAAGGAAGAATATTTTAAATATGCTTCAATCAAGTAATAAAATTGAAAACAATTTTTCTATAAGAGATACCTTTGCTGTTGGAACTATTGGGAAACAGACTAAGGCTAGAAATGAGTTCATTAATAATATAATTTCTAGTGATTACACACTTTGTTATAGAGGGGCATCAAATTATTCTCTACGGTTTTATGAAACTTTATGTTTAGGTAGGATTCCATTATTCATTAATACTGATTGCAAATTGCCTTTTGAAGATCAAATAAATTGGAGGGAGGTGTGTCTTTGGATTGAAGAATCAGAATTATCTCAAATATCTGATAAAATTTTAGATTATCATTATTCATTAACTGAAAGTGATTTTAAAGAAAAACAGGTCTACTGTAGAGAATTATGGGTTAAGTATTGTTCTAAAGAGGGTTTTTATAAGAAATTTTATCAATTTTTGAAAAGTAATGTTATTAAACATTAATAATGTAAAAATATGAAAGTTGTTATTCTTGCGGGTGGTTTTGGAACTAGGTTAAGCGAAGAAACCGATTTTATTCCAAAACCATTGGTTTCTATTGGGGATAAACCAATTATTCAACTTATTATGGAGATCTATAGCTTTTACGGGTTCAATGATTTTATTATTTTACTGGGTTATAAAGGTGAAATGATTAAAGAATATTTTTACCAATTAAATTATAACGATAAATGGAAAATCAAATTCCTAGATACAGGACTTAACACTGACACTGGTGGGAGGATAAAAAGAGCAGTTTCTTTTATAAAAAATAGACCCTTTATGTTGACGTATGGTGATGGATTAGCAAATATTAATATAAAAGAGTTGATTCAATTTCATAATAATCATAATGGTATAATTACAATGACCAGTGTTCAATTAGCAAGTAGGTTTGGGATACTTGAAATTGGTGATAAAGGTAAAGTTTTACAGTTTAAAGAAAAGCCAAAAGAAAACGAAGCATGGATCAATGGAGGTTTTTTTGTTTGTGAACCTAATGTAATAGAATATATTGATAATGATGATACGACGTTTGAAAAGGAACCATTATCTAATATTTCAAAGGAAGGAAGGTTGTTTACATATAGGCATAATGGGTTTTGGAAATGTATGGATACTTTAAGAGATAAAAGAGAATTAGAAATACTTGCTGATTCAGATTCTCCACCATGGGCAATATTATAAATGGGAGTATTATTTAATAATATATATCGGGATAAGAAAGTTTTTATAACTGGGCATACTGGTTTTAAAGGTGCCTGGCTATCTTTTTGGTTAAGACAATTAGGAGCAAAGGTAATAGGCTTTTCAAATAATATTCCCACTAAACCTGCACTTTTTAATATATTAGAATTAGATGAAATAATTGATCATAATTTAGGAGATATTAGAGATTTTGATAATCTCTTATCTGTTTTAAAATTTAAAAAACCAGATTTTATTTTTCATCTAGCAGCCCAGTCGATTGTTAAAAAATCATACAGCAATCCTACTGAAACAATGACAACTAATATTATTGGGGTTAATAATATTTTAGATGTAGTTAGAATTATAGGTAAAAAATGTAATGTTGTAATTGTTACAAGTGATAAATGTTATGATAATATGGAATTTAAAAGAGGTTATATTGAAAATGATATATTGGGAGGGAAGGATCCATACGGAGCTTCAAAAGGAGCAGCTGAATTAGTTGTGAAAGCTTACTATCATTCTTTTTTCAAATCACAAGATTTAATTAAAGTTGTAACTGCGAGGGCAGGGAATGTTATTGGTGGAGGAGATTGGGCAATAGGCAGAATAATTCCTGATTGTATTCGGGCATGGGAAAAGGACCAGAAAGTTGAAATAAGAAATCCTGAATCTACCAGACCTTGGCAACACGTTTTGGAACCATTATCAGGATATCTACATTTAGGCCATTTATTAAACAAAATGAATTTAAATGGAGAGTCCTTTAATTTTGGACCTCTTCAGAAAAACGATCATACGGTTTTAAAGCTGATTAAGAAAATGAATAAAAGATATTTTGGTAATAATACTAAAGCCTATCAACTAGCTGAAGAGTCTGCTTTTTGTGAGGCAAGATTACTTAAGTTAAATTGCTCTAAAGCAAAAGAAATACTTAATTGGAAACCTAGTCTAGATTTTGATAATACTGTTAATCTAACCGCCGATTGGTATTCAAAGTATGAAAATTTAGATGCAAAAAAATTAATTAAATTACAGATTGAAGATTTTTGTAACATTGCGGATGAAAACAAGGCACCATGGATAAAGTTGCAATAGAAGGGGTATCACTTACAAAATTAAAAATAATTGATCATCCTCAAGGGAATATTTATCATGCAATGAAAAAGAGTGATTGTGGTTTTAAGAAATTTGGTGAAGCATATTTTTCAACAATCATGAAAAATGAAGTCAAAGGATGGAAGAAAAATAAAAAAATGACCTTAAATCTTGTAGTCCCAATTGGTGAAGTGACATTTGTTCTATTTGATGATAGAAAAAATAGTATAACATTTGATAAAAAAAAATCAGTAAAGATATCTCCTTCAAATTATTTTAGGTTAACAATTCCACCAAAAATTTGGTACGCTTTTAAAGGACATAGTTCTACATCAAATCTAATCCTAAATATTACAGATTACGAGCACAAATCTGATTATATTTTAAGAGAAGGACTCGACACTTTCCAATTTGATTGGGATAAAATTTGAAAAATATTTTATTAATAGGTGGTTTTGGTTATTTAGGAGGAAGGATAGCAAAGTTCCTTTCGGATAATAATTATTTAGTTAAAATAACAACTCAGAAACTAACAAAACCAAAACCCCAAAAGTATCATCGGAATATAAAAATTATTCCTTTATCATATGATTCAAAAATACAATTTAATAAGGTATTTAAGGATATTGATTGTTTGATTCATTTAATTGGTCCAGATGCTCATTCAAATAAAAGATTTGAAAATCCCAAAATTTTAGACTATCCTGATTTTTCAAAGCGGATAGTTGAATATGCTGAGTTAAATAAAATAAAAAAAATAATTTATTTTTCAACTGTTCATGTTTATGGGAATAATTTAAATGGTAGCGTTGATGAAAAAACTGAGCCTATTCCTTCTCATTCTTTTGCCATAGATCATTTAAAGGTTGAAAAGATAATTCAAAAACATTCAAAAAAAACTAAACCTATTATTTTAAGATGCTCAAATTCATTTGGAATTCCATATTTTAGGAATGATAAATGTTGGAATTTAGCAGTTAATAATTTTTGTAAATCTGCATTTCAAAATAGGCATTTAATTGTTAAATCAGGTAACCATTTTAGAGATTTTATTCCTATTGATGATATTACCAAAGTAGTAAAGCAGTTAATTGAATTAAAAGATAAAAATATTCCTAATATTTTTAATTTATCTACCTCAAAAACTATGCGAATTATTGATGTTGCTAAAATGATTCAAAATAGGTTGAAAAATCATTTTAGCTATTCAATTCCTATTATTCAGAATTCAACTAGTGGTGAAATTGGAGAAAAAAAACATTTTATAATTAAAAACAATCTTCTTAGATCTTTAGGTTATATACCAAATGGTATGTTGGAAGAACTTGACAGATTATTATATTCATGTAAAAGGAGATTTGATTGATATATCAAAAACATAATTTCTTATGAAAAAAATTGAATTTAATAAAGTTGATTTTCAAGGGAATGAAATAGAATATATAAAAGAGACTATAAATAGTAATAGAATCTCTGGTGATGGAAATTTTACAAAAAAGTGTAACCAGTTTATTGAAAAATCTTTAAATGTAAATAAGGCCATACTCACAACATCCTGCACACATGCATTAGAAATGTCTGCATTACTTTTAAATATTAAGCCAGGAGATGAAGTTATATTATCACCATTTACTTTTGTATCAACTGCTAATGCTTTCATGCTTAGAGGAGCTGTTCCTATATTTGTTGATATAAGACCTGATACCTTAAACATTGATGAAAAAAAAATAGAACCATTGATAACATCTAAAACAAAAGTGATAATAGTAGTTCATTATGCTGGTGTAGGCTGTGAAATGAACGAAATAATCAAACTGGCAAATAAATACGATATAGATTTAGTTGAGGATAATGCTCATGGTTTTTTTGGGAAATACCAAGATACTTATCTAGGCAGTTTTGGTACATTTTCAACTCTTAGTTTCCATGAAACAAAAAATTTTAGTTGTGGAGAAGGTGGCGCACTAATAATAAATGACCCAAAATATATTGAAAGAGCTGAAATAATAAGAGAAAAGGGTACCAACAGGTCAAAATTTTTGCGTGGAGAAATTGATAAATATTCTTGGGTAGATATTGGGTCTTCATTTTTACCATCAGAAATTTTAGCTGCATATTTATATGCCCAGTTTGAACAGAAAGAAAAAATTCAATCAAACAGAAAAAAAATATGGGATTTTTATTATAAAAATTTAAAAGATTGGGCAAAAAATAATTCTATACAGCTTCCAATTATTCCTGAAAATTGTCAACAACCTTATCACATATTCTATTTAATTATGCAAAAAAATAGCTCTAGAAATGATTTAATTGAGCATCTTAGAATTAAAGGAATTCCAGCTTCTTTTCATTTTCTACCCCTTCACAAATCGAAGATGGGAATACAGTTGGCTGGTAATAAACCCAATTGTCCTATATCAGAAGATATTAGTTTAAGAATATTGAGACTCCCAATTCACAATGGGCTAGAATCCGATCTTATTAATTTTAACCATTTTTTTGATTTTAAGTTTTAGAATCAAAGATTTTTATAACTTATTTAGTTAAATGATTAAAGATAATTACATGGTGTTTTATTTTAAATGCGAAGATTTAGTTACGATAAAGAAAAATCTAAGCAATCATCTAAAGATCACACTTTTTTGGATATAAAAAACAACAACTTATTCTTATTGTGGACGCCATCTTATCACCCTAGATATGGTGGTCTTGAAAATAGTGCTAGAGAGTATGCTTTATTTATTAAAAAAAAAGGTTGGAAAGTAAAAGTTGTTACCAATAGGTACCCATACATTTTACCAAAAAATGAAGTAATTGATGGTATTGAAATAAATAGATATCTTTTTCTTCATAATCCATTGGGTTACATTAAAAGTAAACGGTTCGATTTATTTTTTGCATGGATTTTTATAAAACCATTAACTCTATTTAGATTAATCGTGTTTTTTATAAAAAACAAACCAAAGGTGGTTAATATTCATTTCCCAGATAATCAATTAATTGAATTAATATTGATTAACAATTTTTTTAATTTCAAAATTTGTACATCTCTTCATGGCAATGAAGTTGAAAGATTAAAGAAAACCAATAAAAACAGTCTAAAATTTAAATTATATCAAAAATTATTTAATAATAGCGAGATAATTACATTTTGTTCTGATTATTTAAAAATAAAATTTAAAAAAATATTTAATTTTATTAACGAAGATAGATTAATGGTAGTAAACAATGGTGTTAATGAAAATTTCATATCATCTAAAATTAAACTTAAAAAGAAGAATTATATTTTTTTAGCTTCAAGGTTCGTCCCTCAAAAAGGACTCAATATTGTTTTTAATATTTTTTGTGGAAAAAATATGAATGAACTTCAAATCGCTGGAGGAAGTAAAAAAGATGGGAAAAAATTTTCACCGAATATTAGCCAGAATATAACTTTTCTTGGTGTTTTAAATAGACATCAAATCATTAATAAATTAAAATTTGCGATGCTGACAATTATTCCTTCAAAAAAAGAGGCATATGGGATAATTGTTGCAGAAGCCTTATGTATTGGTAGTCCAATCGTTACAACAAATGTGGGAGGCATACCAGAATTAGTAAAATCAGTAAGAAATAAATTGAATAAACAACAAAAAAATATTTTTGATAAGTGGGTAAAGCTTGTAGAACCAAATGAACTATCAATTAAAAATGCTATCAATTCTATAAATGCCAATAAAAGTTCAATTAGAGAATACTTAACTTTAGTTGAATTATTTCGAAGCCAATTTCTTTGGGAAAATAAGCTTAAAAGTCTATTTAATAGGTTAGAAAAATTTGATTAATCTTTTAATCATTTTATTTACATTAATAGGACTAAAGAGAATTTTGTTTAGTAGTGAAGGTGTCAAAGAATCACTGATTTGGGTAATATATGCTTTAATATTAGGCTATAGAACTTTTGAGCCTCTGCCTCGTATTGGTTTTCACCCAATTGAAATTTTTATATATGCCGCTATTTCTCGTTTAATTCTTTTTAAGATGAAACCCTATAATTCATTCCCAATTTTATATAAAATGTTAACTGCTATTTTCATATCACACGTTTTTGTTGATTTGTTTGATAGTTATGACCTTCAGGCTTTGAATGAGTTTAAAAATGCATTTTTATTGATGTTAATACTTTTTCTTACCAATCATATATATGTTGACAAAAACTATATTATAAATATTTTCAGACATTATACTGTTGCAGTATCATTAATAGCATTCCTAGGTATTATCGAATTTTTATTCCCAGCATTTATGTCAAGAGTATTTGGTTTTTCTAAAAGTGTTTTAGCAAATTCGGATAATATATTTTTTAACCGACTTGCATTTTTTTATTGGGGATCCCACTTAGCTGCAAACTTAATTCCACCTTTTTTCCCGATAACGTTATTTCTTTTTATAGAAAATAGATCCCTTATTTCATCAAAAATCTTAAATACATTTTTAATTATAATAAATCTTTTTGCAATTTATTTATCTGGGAATCGTATTACGTGGTTGTACTTGACTATATTTATTATTTTTACTATTATTTTTTTTAAAGATAAACTGGTTTCCCAAATAAAAACATATATTGTGTTTCTATCCTTGTCATTTATTATTTATATATATTCACAGCCAGTAGAAGGGCGATATCTATCCACCTTCAGGGCTATTGCTGGGAAAATTGATAATAGATATGATTCAAGTGGTGCCCAGAGATTAACCTTTATTCAAGGTGCTTTAGAAAGAATTAAAAATAATCCTATCGGTGATGGATGGGGCTCTAGATTTTGGGTCCATAGTGACTTACTTCAAATTTCTCTCAATACTGGAATAATCTCTGGTTTTCTGTTTACTTACATACTCATAATATTATTGAGAAAAAGTTTAAGAAAGTATTCTAGAGAAAAAGGAGATGTAATATATTTTTGTTTTTCTTGTTTAATGATTTTTGTGATATTATCATTAGGTGTGAATGGGAATATCTCACTCGCACAGAATGGGGTTCCTATTTTTTTGTTTATTTCTTTAATAGAGTCTTTTCATATGAATAAAAGAATATAAAAATATTAATTCTATGGATTTAAAATTAGATTTAACAGTATTGCTCCCTACTTTCAATTCTGAAAAAACAATCAAAAAAACTTTAGATTCCATTTCTTGGGCTAAGGAAATTATCATAATTGATTCATTCAGCAATGATTCGACTTTGAATATTGCTAAAACATATAATAACATAAATATTATTCAACATGAGTATATCAATTCGGCAAAACAAAAAAATTGGTCTCTTGACTATTGCAATTATGATTGGATATTGCAAATTGATTCAGATGAAATTTTAGATGATAATTCTGAGGAAATTATTAGAGATGCGATCCAAAATGCGAATCATAAAATTAAATGTTTTAGATTTAAAAGAAAAAACTTTGTACTTGGTAAGTGGGTTAAGTATGGAGGGTTTTATCCAGATTGGCAATATCGTTTATTCAGAAAAGATTGTGCAAAATGGAATGATAGAGAGGTCCATGCTAATTTGTTGGTCAAAGGTGATATTGATACAATTGAATTAAAAATAATACATAATGGAATGCCTAATATTGGTAAACAACTTGGAAATTTAAACAGATATTCTAGATACGAAGCTGATGAGATGTTGAAAAAAGGTAAAAAATTTATGTTTTCAAAGTGGATTATTGGTTCAATAGCTATTTTTTTCAAGAAATATTTTTTTCAATTTGGTTTTTTAGATGGTTGGAGAGGTTTTATGTTGGCTATTTATACAGCATTTTATTTTTTTATTAGTTATGCAAAATTTTTAGAATTGAAAGTATTACAATTAGAAAAAAGTCCCAGATAGAATTATTGATTTCAGAAACCTCAGCTGAAATGGGTGGAGTTCAATTTAGCACTCTTTATTTTGCTGAAGAGTTAAAAAAAAATAAGTTAATTGATTTTTCTATATTACTCCCTCGTTCAGGAAAAATTTCAGATGAATTTAAAGAAAGAGAAATCCCTTATATAATTAATTCAGAAATATCTAATTATAAATCATCTAGTTTTTCTTTCATTAATGATCAAATAAGGATCCCGAATCTATTAGCTATCACCATTAACATTTTTAAAATTTTTTTAAATATTAAAATTTTTAAAACTATTCTAATGAAACAAAATCCTAAATTGGTAATTACAAAGGGTTTATATAACCATATAGCTATGGGAATAAGTTCAAATAAACTTGGTATCCCTGTAATTTGGCATTTTCAGGATTTAATTACGAATCGATACTTTGGTTTGTATCGACTTTTAATAAGAGTTCTTGCTAAAAAAATCCCTGATTCAATTATATGCGATGGAGATTCAATAAAAACCATCCTAGGATCAACATTGTCAAGCAAAACTAATACCATTTTAAATGGTATTAAGATTAATAATTTTAAACGTACAAAATTGAAGAGGATATCATTTAGAAAAGAGTTTAATATCCCACAGCATATATATCTTATTGGCAATGTAAGCAGGATAACTACATGGAAAGGCCAATACTTTTTAATTCAAGCTTTTATCAAATATTTAATTAGAGACCCTAACTCAATTTTAATTTTAGTTGGATCACCACTTTTTGCAGATAGTAAATATTATTTTGAATTAAGGAGAATTGTATATAGAAAAAAATTAACAAAGAAAATTATATTTACTGGGTTTAGGAATGATTTAGATTATGTTTTTTCTGCCTTGGATCATTTTATTTATACACCAATTGAAAAAGACACTTCTCCTCTTGCGCTAATTAGTGCTCTTGCGAGTGGTCTTCCAGTATCGTTTTCAGATATTGATAGTTTAAAAGAGTTGAAAAATTTTTTTTTAAATGCTAAAACCTTTAAACCGAAAAACGTAAAACAAATTATTTCATTAATGAAATATTATAAAGATGAAAAAGTTCGAAATAAAGATGGTAGTTTAAATTTAAAAAATGCTAAAGAAAATTTTAATATAACATTGCATACATCCAAAATGATGGAGCAAATAAAGACAGTTATAAATAAAAAAAATAAAAATATTTGATCTAATATATAGGATCCAAGAATAGATAAAAATTTTATTAGATAAAAATTTATGAAGCAAAATCGTACTTTTATTATTTGTACTATTAATGATTTATTTATTTTTAAAAATAGGCCTAAAATTGTGCTTAATAACAAAAAAAATATATGATTTCCTTTATTTTACCTATTAGGAATGAAGCTAAATTTATTTCTAAAACGATTAAATCAATTTTAAACCAAAAATTTAATGGAAGAGATTTTGAGATTATTATTTCAGATGGAGAATCTGATGATGGCACTTTCCAGATTGTTAAACAGTTAGGAAAAAAACATAAAAAAATAAAGTTAATAAAAAATCCTAACAAAATATCTGCTAGTGGATTTAATAAGGCTTTAACAATTTGTATGGGAGAAATTATAATTCGTGTAGATGGTCATGTTGAGCTCGATAAAGATTATATAGAGAATTATTATAATATAATAAAAAGAGTTGATGCTGATTGTATTGGTGGTAGAACTATTCATATTGGTTCAGGAATAATTGGAAGATCTATAAGTTTAGCTCAGACCTCTAAATTCGGGGTTGGGGGGGTGCTTTTTGGTAAAAAATTAAAAATTGGTAGGTATGTAGATACTCTAGCTTTTGGCATTTATAAAAGAGAATTATTTAAAAAATTTGGCAGTTATGATGAAGAATTAAAAAGGAATCAAGATGATGAGTTTAACTTCCGGATCAATCAAAATAATAAAAAAATTTGGATGGATCCATCTTTAGTATCCTATTATGTAACAAGGGATTCATATTTTAAACTATTCAATCAATATTTTCAATATGGTTTTTATAAAGTGCGAGTTATACAGAAGAGAAGAGGAATAGCATCTTGGAGACATATTGTACCTGCCACATTTTGTTTCTTATTAATTTTTGGTTTATTTTATTTTATAGTTCAAAAAAGCCCTATTTTTTTTATTAGTTTTTTATTGTTTTATGCAATTGCAAATTTACTTGCAACGTTTTATGAATTTGTGAAAAATCCTAAAAATATATTTTCAATCGTTATGCTTCCCTTTACCTATTTTGTTTTACATATTTCATATGGTATTGGATTTTTATTTGGAGGTGTTTATTTTCTTAAAAAATGGAGAGATGTCCAAATTAAAAGCCCATCATTTAATAAAGAAATTTTTATATTAAATGGACAAAGGAATGATGAAAAGAGGAAATAGGTATTTTATTATTT
This sequence comes from uncultured bacterium, assembly GCA_964561495.1. Taxonomy (GTDB): domain Bacteria; phylum Fidelibacterota; class Marinisomatia; order Marinisomatales; family UBA1611; genus CAZLPW01. The sequence goes on from CAZLPW010000021.1 coordinate 20,391, forward strand.
TGTTCCTGGTTTTGATTAATTTTAGAAAAACTCAGGAAGTTCCTAATGAATTTTATATTTTTAAAAAAAATAAATTTAGTGGGACTTATGAAAATTGGGAAAATATCTCAAATCTAGGTCCACTTAGATTTAATATAATATCAGATTATCATTCAATATATGATTCGATTAAAATTGTTACTCGTTTTGGATTAATTAATAAAACAAGGGTTGTAGCAGATTCAAATAAGAAAGTTAATAATACTGCCTATTATGGTTTTGGACATTTATCATTTAAAAAATATTTCTATGCATATTTTTATGCGAGGATAATTTATAATAATAGTAATATTTTCCCAAGGTATACTGGTAAAGAACGATATTATGGTAGATCTGGCGAAATAGATATTTCGGGAATAGGATACCAAAATAATTGGATTATATTACAATTGGGCCGTGGAAGACAAGACTGGTCTGCTGGAGAGGATATTCAGTTAGTATTGAGCGAGAACTCTCCTTCTTATGATTATGGTCTTATTGGTTTTGAATTTAAAAATATTAGAGCCCGTTACTTTCATGGATATTTAGAGAGGAAAGATAATTTTAATCGTTTTATTACTGGTCGTGGGATTGAATGGACAAATAATAAATCTATAGTATTATCGTTATCTGAGTTAGCAATTTACTCAGGTGAAAATAGACCATTAGACATTGCATATTTAAATCCTATTGGGAGTCATTTAGAGATTGAGATGAATGAGAGACAAAATCAAGATGGATTTTCTGGTGGGAATGGAGTTTGGCAAATTTCAGCAGATATATCACTTCCATTCCATTTTAGAATATCAGGCAATTTTTTATATGATGAATATACAATTGATAAAGACCATAGCATGGAAAGTGGGCAGGGTGATTCAAAAGCCTATTCAATTAGAGCTGAATTTCCGATCCCTTTCTATGATAAAAACTATTTAGAAAAAGAATCTGAAGATAGGGACAAAAAAAAAATAGAAAGCAAAATAGCCAATAGATTTAAATCTTTTTTTTATTTAGACCATATAATGATTGGCACTTATACACTAAGGCATATGCAAGGCTACAATAATTTTGTTCAAAGAGATTTACCTTTAGGTTGGTACAATGGTAGTGATGGTGAGCAATTTAGATTTGGATTTAAATTTCTTAGTAAAAAATTGATTTTTAATTCTAATTTAGGGACTTATAGATTTGGAGCACAAAATATAAAAAACAATCCATATTCCCCTTATTTAAATTTTATAATAACTAAATTTCCAAGTGGCGAAATAAAAAAAATGAAATTTGCAAACTTAGAATTAGAGTGGTGGTGGCGATATAATCTATCTATTGGTACAGGGATAGAGTGGCGTTCAATTAATAAAATTAATGAAAATAATTTTTTTCTATATTTAAATTATTTTTTACCAAGAAAATTTATTTTGAACATTTAATGAAGATACCCTATCACAAACCGATTATTCCAAAAAATATGAATTCATTATTTTCTGAATCAATTAGAAATGGTTGGTTAACGACTGGACCTATAACGAAAGAATTTGAAGATAAATTAGCCAAATATATAAATGCTAAAAATGTCATTGCTGTTAACTCTTGCACTGCTGCATTACATTTAGCTCTTGTGGCATGTAGATTTAAAAAAGGTTCTAAATTTATTGCACCTACCTATACTTTTGCTTCAACAGTAGAAGTAGGTGAACATGCAGGACTTGAACCTGTCTTAGTTGATTGCATGATAGATTCATATAACATTGATTTAAATATGGTTGAAACATTGCTAAAGAGTGATAATAAAATAGTCGCTGTTTTACCTGTGCACTTTGCAGGATACCCTTTAAATATTAAAGAGTTATATAGGCTTTGTTTGAAATATAATACTTTCCTTTTGGAAGATGCAGCGCATGGGTTAGAAACTATTTCAAATTTAGGGAAAGTAGGTGATACAAAATTTGCCACAGCTTTTTCTTTCTATGCTAATAAAAATATAACTACAGGCGGGGAAGGAGGAGCGTTGGCAACTAATAATAATAAATTTGCAAATTTAATTAGAAAATTATCTTTACATGGTATGTCTAAAGATGGTTGGAAACGTTATAATTATTATAGCAAGTGGACTTATGATATTTCTGAATTAGGTTTTAAATATAATATGAGCGATGTGTCTGCTTCTTTTGGTTTAAATCAATTAGATAAAATTAATATTTGGTTAAAACGCAGAAACGAGATAGTAAAAATTTATCTAGAGGGGCTTAATAATATTGAAGGGATTGTATTACCAAGACAACCTAAAATTGGTAAACATGCCTGGCATTTATTTGTTATTAAAATAAATAAAATAAAATGGAGATTGAATAGAAATCAGATAATAAAAAAATTAAACTCTGTTGGTATTGGTACTGCTGTTCATTATATCCCGATTCATATGCATTCATATTTTAAAAAAAAATATAAATTTAAGATACAGGATTTTCCGATTGCAACGGACTATTCAAAAAATGTGATATCTTTGCCTATTTATCCTGCTTTATTAAATAAGGAAATAAAATATATTATCTATCAAATTAGAAAAATATGGGTGAAATATCATTATTGAAATCAAAATTATAAGTAGAATTTTTGCCTTTATTATTTTGTTGGTATTATTTCCACTTTTTTTTATTATTTCTTTTATTAGTTTTATTTTTCAAGGTACTCCGATATTATTTTACCAAAAAAGAACAGGGTTCAAAAATAAACAATTTAATATATATAAGTTTCGCACAATGATTGATAATGATTCCATGACTAAGCTTTCTACTCTAAATGATTCTAGAGTAACAAAATGGGGTAAGTTTTTAAGATATTATAAGTTAGATGAGTTACCTCAATTGATAAATATAATTAATGGAGATATGGTATTTATTGGACCTAGACCTGAACTGAATATTTACGTTTCAAGATATGATCAATATTTTAAATATTTAAATAAAATTAAACCAGGTGTCACAGATTTATCATCTATTTTATTTAGAGAAGAAGATAGAATTTTAACTGAGTATTTTGGACAAGAAGGCTATCCTAAAATACTGAAAATGAAATCAGAATTAACCAATCATTATTTAGATAAACGTAGATTCATTAATGATTTAAAAATTATATTATTTACGGTAATAACAATTTTTTTTCCAGAATTTGGAATTAAAAAATTAGTTTTACCTGCTTTTTTGAGTACTCTCCCAGAAAAGGCAAAATTTTTTAACGATATATATTAAATTATTTTTTAGCAATTTAAGTTTAATACTACCAAATTATAAAGGTGATAACAGCGCTAAATAGACTGACCAATAAAAATTTTTATGTTCTTTTTGGACTTGACCTTTTCTCCGTTTTATTATCGATAATTCTTAGTGTACTTCTGAGATATGAGTTTTTTATTCCAGCGAATATTAGCCTTCATCTGGATTTATTATTTTTCTTAAATCTTTTTACAAAAAAAATTTTATTGTTTTCATTTTTTGGATTGTATAAAGGGACGTGGCGTTATACAGGTATTTGGGATATGCTTAACGTTTTTAAAGCAAATTTGGTTGCAAGCACGATTTTATTTTTTTTAAATAATTATAGTTTTAAAATATTGGGACTATCGACGTCTGTATTATTAATTGATTTTATTCTTTGTAATATATTTGTCGGTTTTGCCCGAATTGGTGTTAGAATATTTTTTAATCATATTCCAAGTTATTTTAGGAATAAATATTTAAATCAAAGAATAAGGAAAGTTGTCCTAATAGGTGCAGGAAATACAGGTCAAATAATTTTGCGTCAAACTCTCGACCAACCAAATGAACAGATGAAAGTAGTAGGCATTTTTGATGATGATAAACAAAAAATTGGATCTATGATCCATGGAATACCTATTATTGGAGATATAAGTACAATACCAAAATTTAAAATAGATTATGATGAAATATTAATTTGTGCGCCCTCTTCGACAAAGGAAGAGATGAAGAATATTATTAACACATGCAAAAAAACTGGAAAAACTTTTAAAAGCCTTCCTTCAATAACAGAAATTGTAAATGGAAAGTTGACTTTATCTGCATTTAGAGAAGTATCTTTAATTGACCTTTTAGGAAGAGATGAAATTACTTTAGACAATGATTCCATTAATAAATTTATTAATGGAAAAAGAGTTTTAATTACTGGAGCTGGAGGAAGTATTGGATCTGAATTAGTTCGGCAATGCCTTAAGTTCAATCCAGCTGTTTTGGTTATGCTAGATATTAGCGAGTTTAATTTATTTGAAATTGATCGTGAAATCATATCAAAAGATTCTACTATCCTATTTAAAACTGTTTTGTGCGATATTAGGGATAAAGGTGTTTTAAATCAGGTGTTTGAAGAGTTTAAGCCTCAAGTCGTATTACACGCAGCAGCATATAAACATGTTCCTATGCAAGAGAAATTCCCATGGGAAGCAGTAAAAACAAATGTTTTTGGAACCACGAATCTAGCCCAACTGTCTCTAAAATTTGAAGTGCAAAAATTTGTTTTAGTTAGTACTGATAAAGCAGTAAAACCAATTAATGTGATGGGCGCGACAAAAAGGTTAGCTGAACTAATTGCCCAATTTTCTAATACAAAAAAAACTGAGTTTATGTCCGTAAGATTTGGAAATGTACTAGGGAGTTCAGGTAGCGTTATACCAATATTTCAAGACCAAATAAAAAATGGTGGTCCAGTAACTGTTACCGATCCCGATATGCAACGATATTTTATGTCTGTTTCCGAAGCTAGCCAATTAATTTTACAAGCAGGTGCAATGGGTTCTGGTGGCGAGGTGTTTGTTCTTGATATGGGTGAACCGTTGCGTATTTTAGACATAGCCTATGAATTAATCAGATTATCTGGATATGAGCCTGAATCAGATATACCTATCAATTTTATTGGGCCTAGACCAGGCGAAAAAAAGATTGAAGAATTAGTTCTAGATAGTGAAATGTTGGATAGAACTCATCACGAAAAAATTTTCGTTTTCAAAGGTGACGAAAATTCTCCAGTTGTAATTGAATTTTTAAATAACGGCATTAATGATCTTGAGGTTGAATTTTCTCAAAAAAGTGCAAAGCAAATTAGGTCTATATTATCTACCCTTCTGCCAGATTACAACCCTGAGATCAGTTCGAGTGAGCCAATTTATATGAATATTAAAGCAAAGGCATAAAATATTAAAAAAAGGCAATTAAATGAGTTCAAGGAAAATATTAAATCTGTTTGTATGCCTTAGTTTGTTTTTTTGTGCCTTAGTTTGTTTTTATTACGCCTTTGAATACAATAAAAAATCAGAAAATTTTAGCCATTTGATAATGCTAGCTTTATTTTCTATCTGGGCTGGATGTGATTGGTTTCTCAAAGTTGTAAAAAATAAACTTGATTAATTTAATATGAACAAAAAACTAATATCTATTAATCCTACAAATCTAGAAATAGTGAATTCCTATAATGTCCATGATGACTCTGAGGTTTCTGATATTATTCTAAAGGCATCTAAAATTCAATCTGAATGGATGAAAAATGACCTAGATTTTAGACTAAGTTGCTTGGAAAAAGTGTCTAGTATATTAAATGATAATTGTAATTACTATGCAAAACTTATGGCTTTAGAAATGGGTAAACCTGTTAACCAAGGTATCTCTGAAATTGAGAAATGTATTTTTCTTTGTAAATATTATCAGGATCAATCAAAAAAAAATTTATTGAAAAAAGATATAAAAACAGAAAATTATAAAAGTTATATATTATATGAACCGCTAGGTTTAATTCTTGGTATAATGCCTTGGAATTTTCCCTTTTGGCAAGTTTTTCGTTTTGCAATCCCTAGTTTGATTACAGGAAATGGGGTGATATTAAAACATGCTTCTAATGTCCAAGGGTGTGCGAATGTCCTAGAAGAAATATTTTTCCAATCAGGATGTCCACAAAATTTGTTCAGTAATCTTATTATTCCTGGATCAAGAGTGAGGATGGTAATAGAAAACAATCATATATCAGCAGTTACTCTAACTGGGAGTACACCTGTTGGTAAAAGTGTGGCATCAATTGCATCTAATAATCTAAAAAAAACTGTAATGGAGTTAGGTGGGAGCGATCCTTATATTGTTTTAGATGATGCTAACCTAAATCAAGCTATAAATTCATGTATTTCAGGCAGATTAATTAATGGAGGACAAAGTTGCATTGCTGCAAAAAGAATAATTATTACTAAGAAGAATCATTCGAAATTTATAAAAATTCTTAAAGAAAAATTATTAACTAAAGTAATGGGTGATCCATTTGATGAAGTTGATTTAGGTCCCATGGTTTCTGTAGAGGCTAGAGATATAATTCATAGGCAAGTATTAAAATCTGTTGATGAAGGCGCTGATTTGATTTTAGGCGGCAAATTAATTAATGATAAAGGTGCATTTTATCCAATAACGCTTCTTGATAATGTATTGCCTGGTATGACTGCATTTGATGAAGAAATTTTTGGACCTGTTTTTTCAATAACTATTGCTAATGATGAACAAAATGCGATTGATTTGGCTAATAACACTGAATTTGGATTAGGAGCATCAGTGTTTACAGCAGATATAGAAAAAGGTGAATTTATAGCATCAAAAAAACTTTTTGCAGGATCTTGTTTTGTAAATGATTTTGTAAAGTCAGATCCGAGGCTTCCTTTTGGTGGAATAAAAAACTCAGGCTATGGAAGAGAACTATCATATTTTGGTTTAATGGAATTTGTAAATGTAAAAACCATTATCGTAAATAATATCGAATGATATTAAAATACGATGTGATCAAAAAGCGTTTTTTTTTCTTTTTACTGTATGGTCTTTGTATAATTAGTGCACAAAGCAATAGATTGTTTTGGGATGGTAGAGATTGGAAGAGAGTTAGTAAAACAGTTGACTACAACATTGAAAACACGATACGAGTAAAAAAAGCATATTTAGATGGACTTCTTGATGGTCGACTTTATGGATATTTAAAGACATGGGCTGTTGATAAAGAAATAGCTGATAAAGTTTTTAATGAAACAGTCGATTACCTTAATACAAGAGAATTAATTAAAAGTATTGATAATTTTTATGAAGATCCTGTAAACGGATATATCCCTGTAGCATCTGCAGTTATAATAGCAAATATGTATGCTGAACGAATTCCATTAGCTTTAATAGATGAATACATAAATTTTACCCGACAATGGATTAATGACCTTATTTTAGATTTAGATACTTTGAATTATTCTAAGCTTTTAGAAGATAAATTTTTGAAACACGAAAGTAAAAAAATCAATCTATCCGAATAAGACCTGCATTTTTATGCCATGTGAAAATTCTTAGATCTCCCATATATTTTACTTTAGAAACTCTAAATTTATAATCATGTGGTTTGTTTTTATTAAGTGAATAAATTGAACTTTTTGTCACTTTAAATCCAGTCTGTAATGGTGGTTCGTATTCGTGGAGTAGTATAATCTTTTTTTCGTTAATTAAGTTTCCCTCACCATTAAATTCTGAAATAAACCCCTCCAGATACTCTATTGGTTTTTTTAGACCATTTTCAACTTCAATATTAACTATTACTTTTGCTCCATCAACTAGTCTAGGTCGAACTTCAATTAGGAACGGTCTCTCTATTGCTAATAGGAGCGAAAATAAAATTAATTGGCTAAAAAAATATCTTTTAGTCATGTCTCAAAATTAAGGTATTTATTATAAAAATAAAGTATTTGATATTGTTATATTTTGTTTGGATAAAAATTTGAATCTTACTTTTTCTTAAGTTAATACTCACTGAAGTTAATGCAGTATTAAATTATGTGAATATAACAAGATAAGATTTAATTTTCTTTTCGGATTTTATTCCATAATAAATAGCATAATTAATATCAAAAAAGATCTTTACATTATTTTAATTATGATGAGAAATTTTTATTGTCTTATTTTTTATTTATCCGTTTTAGTTTGTCAAGTTAGGATTGGTGATTGGAAATCACTTACCTCAACTTTACTTATAAAGCAAATATCTATGAAAAATAATAATATTATTGCGGCTACCTCTGGTGGTCTTATTAGCGTAGATAAAGAAACTAAAGAAGTAACCACACTTACTACTATTGAAGGTTTAGAGAGTGTGAATCTTAATGCAATATCAATTGATCATTTAGGCCAAATTTGGATAGGAGGTTCTTCTCCTTATGGATTTATCCAGATTTATAATTTGGAAAAAATGAAAACTATTAAAATATTTGATTATGGAGTAACTGAAATTCATAATTTTCAAATTTTAGATTCTTTAGCATTCTCTCTTTATAGGGATGGTCAAGATATGGGGATTATGAAATTTATTTTTGACACTAATTGGGAGTATAGAGATAGCTATAGAAATTTTTTGCCCGAAATGGGACAGATATATTGTTTTACAGCTACAAACACACATATCTATTTAGGTACTGATAATGGAATATGGATTGGTAATATTTTACTTAATCTTAAAGATCCTAATAGCTGGATAAGATATAGCGATGTGATTACTGGGAAAGTGACTGGAATACATAAAATGAATAACTACATTTTAGTTTCGACTGAATTGTCATTAATAAAAATTGATTTAGAAGACACTACCAATAATAATATTAGTACACTAGAAAATAATTTGGTTGAATTCGGATTTGAATTGGTATATCTTGATTCATTGGGGTTTTGGTTAGCGAAAGGCGATAGGCTTATTTGGAATAATAATAATGGTACAAAAAATGAATTTTCCATGGGAAGTATTATAACTTCTTTATTCAGGGAAGAGGCCTCAATTATTATAGGTACAGAAAGAGGGCTGAAAATATTTCCTAGTAATGAGGGTAATAACTACTTTGTTAATATGGAATCCATAATCCCAAATAACCCTGAGGTTTCTAGATTTTCATCTATTGAAGTTCTAGATGATGGAAGGCTTGTTTGTGGAAGTAGTAGGGGCATTTCTATATATGACGATAATCAAGGTTGGAGAAATATATTAGAAATCGAAATTTTGGATTCAGATACTATTAATCAAGATTATGACTATTCAAAATTTATAGCAGACCTAGTTCCATACGATTTTGGTGAATATATTTCGGATATTGAACAAGGGCCAGATGGTCTTTTATATTGTGCAATTCGTGGTGCAAGGCTAGAAAAATTTAACCCCACACGAACTGGTGGAGGTGTCATAGTGGTAGATATTGATAATCCTATGAATATATCTGTCATTGACACGACTTATCTTAGCTATGGTGATAGCCAAGAAACGCCCTACCTAGTTATATTAGATTTAGAATTTGATTCAAATGGAAATCTCTGGGTTGTTGATCCGTATTCTATTTATAAGAAAAATCCACTTCATGTCCGTTCACCCTCAGGCATTTGGAAACATTATGGCTCTTCAGAAACATCGGTAAAGATTAGTCAATCCCCTATCTCAATTACTTTTGATTCATGGAATAGACCTTGGTTATCTGCTTTTCAAGCTGAGGAGGCTAATTTAGGTATATATCCAAACGGTGGTCTTTTCATGCTAGATTATGATGGATTACCATTTAATCCAGAATCATTTTCTTGGCATAAAATTATATCTGAAGGTACGGTGTGGTCAGTTGCTATGGGAGAAAATGATAGAATCTATTTCCTCACGCCTTCTGGGTTAAACTATTATGATTTGAGAGAGAATATTAATCCAATTGTTCGTGAGAATCCGTATTCATATTTTCCTAATATTTCATTTGGGAATGGTTCTGGAATTAAAATTGATCCAAATGGTAATATATGGACATATTCTAGGAACCAAGGTTTACACATCCTTTTAGAAAATACTACTTATTGGCCAGATATAAATGGTTTTAGAACTTCAAATAGTCCTCTTCTATCGGACGAAGTTTTTGATATTGATTTTGATGAAGAAAAGAGTTTAGCATATATTGCCACTGGAAATGGAATAAATATTTTGCGCATACCATTTGGAAAGAAAAAGAAAAACTTTTCTAATGTTATAGTCTACCCTAGTCCTTTTTATTTGCCTACAGATAAACCTCTAATAGTTGATGGGCTACCATTTGAGTCTTCAATGATGATTATGACTTTAGATGGAACAGTAGTTAGAAAAATAAAAAATAATGGTATAAGCATAAATGGTGATCAGTTGTCTTGGAATGGTATGGATAATGAAGGAGATTATGTTTCTAGTGGAGTTTATTTAATTTCTATTTATAGTTCTAATGGAATTAGTACTACAGAAAAAATAACAGTAATCAGAAGGTAAATTATTTTTAATGATTTAAACAAAATTTTCGTCATATTGATTTAAAATTATATCTATTATTTTTTTCTTTATTGAATTATTAATAAATGCGCTTTCCATAGCCATAATAGTGATGCTCTTAAAATCTTGTAGACTAAGACCAAATAGGTTATTTGCCAATATCATTTCTTTAGTCAAAGTCGTATTTGAAATAAGACGGTTATCGGTATTTAATGATAAAATAATACCCATATCATAATATATTTTTAGCGGATGTTCTTTTAATGAATTAACGCATTTTGTTTGCCAGTTTGATGTCAGGCAAATTTCTAAAGGAATTTTTTTATTTTTAACTGTATTTAATAATTTATTATTCTCTTTTAATCGAGTACCATGTCCAATTCTATCAGCGCCGCAATCATAAATTGCTTGATAAATTGAGGAAGGGCCTTCTGCTTCACCAGCATGTATTGTACACTTTAAATTATTGTCTTTAATAAGTTTAAATGCGTTTTTATGCTTTTTTGCGGGAAAATATTTTTCAGGACCTGCAAGATCAAAACCTACAACTCCATGGGTTTTATAATTAATTGCTAGTTCTGCTAGTTTTAATGAGTTTTCAGGAGACATATTTCTAATGCCACAGATTATTATCCGAGATTTAACACCATATTTTTTTTCTCCCTTTTTTAATCCTTTATTAACAGCTTTTATAGACATTCCAGGCGTCATACCAGAATTAATGTGGAATATTGGTGAGAATCTGACTTCAATATAAACTATATTTTCTTTATAGACATCTTCAATTAATTCAAAAGCAAATCTTTCCAATGCATCTGGGTTTTGCATTACGCTAAGTGTTATTTTAAATTTTTTTAAATACTCTTCTAGTGATGATTGCTTTCCTCCAATTTTGATAATTGAATCCAGAGCTTCAATTTGCTTTGAGGGGATATATATATTATCAATTTCTGCCTGATCGATTATAGATTTTGTTCTAATGCTACCATCTAAGTGACAATGTAACTCAACCTTTGGTATTTTTTTAATTTGATTTGTAGAGACTTTTTTCACTTAATAAAAAAAGGAATTCTTATTAATCGATTTAGTTTTGTTTTATAAATAATAAAATTATTCTATTAAGTAATTTGCTTTATTTTTGAGTTCTGGTAAAGATACCAAATTGTAATTACACTAGCTGAAATAGTTAAACCTGTTACTAAATATGTATCTATTCCAAGATTAATTTTTGTTATTCCTGCAGCTGCAATAAAAGCAAGTAAAATACCCATTAAAGATTCACCAGCTATTAGTCCTGAGGATAATAAAACGCCGTTTTGAAGTTTGGTGTCTGAATTTTCAAAATAATTATTTTTTGAAATAAAATGTGCAATTATGCCACCGACTAAAATTGGAGTAGCCAACCCAAAAGGGAGATACATTCCTACTGCAATTGGCATAAGATGCAATCTGAAATTATCTAATTCCTGAGTCTCTTTTTGTTTATATAAATTGTTTTCTAAGCTGGTAACTCTTTCTTCTAAATTATACCAATACACAAGAAAAGAGTCTGCAATTAAAATTATAACCCCTAAGACTACTCCAATTGCTACCATATTCCAAGGCAATAAACCATCTCCAAAAAATCCCTTAGCAAGACTTGCAAATAGACCAGCCTGTGGAGCAGCCAGCTCTCTTCCTCCTATCCCTCCAGGAGTATTTTCATGGAGGAGCTGCATTATAGGTGCCATCACAAGCGATGCAACTGCTATGCCTAGGATTTGCATAATTTGTTGCTTATAAGGACTAGCGCCTACAATTTGTCCTGTTTTTAGATCATTGCAGACATCACCAGATGTACATGCAGCACAACAGACAATTGCTGCAACACCGAGGGTTGCGACCATTCCTTCTGTTCCAGAAAAACCGAAAATATAAAGTAGACCCCCAGTAAACA
>CAZLPW010000022.1:0-26866 GCA_964561495.1 uncultured bacterium
CCCATCAGATGTTGACGCAGTAAAAAATTGTTTTATATCATCACCATAGGTTGTTCTTGAAAAAACCGAAAAGTTTTTATTGTTAGCAATTCTGCCTATATTGTTAATCTCACTACCTATGACCTGAGGATTTTTATTTTCCATTTTAAATAGATTTCCAAAATTTGATAAATAAACAAATCCAGTAATTCTTGGTGCAATACCAAAACTATAGGCAACTGATCCAATAATTTGCTCTCCCTTTTGTTTCTGATTTAACATTAATGTATCTATTTTTTTTATTATATCTATAGAAATTTCTTTTCCTGGAGGGCCTGAAGGACCTGTAGGTCCTGGAGGGCCTGGAGGACCTTGGTTTCCTTTAGCCCCTCTATCACCTCGAGGTCCAGGTATTGCTGGAGTTGTACAATTAATAGGTATTATAAGGAAAATCAAAAGAAAAACAGGAAAAATTTTCATTTTTTATTTTGAAAAAGATTTAGCCTAAAAAGAAAAATAATTAAAACTGTAAAAACAAAAATACCTATCACATAATAGACGGTATCTTCACTTAAGTATGAATAGGCTCTCTTGTAAGCAAGGTTCATAATAATTAATAACTCAGAAGAAAGTGCCGCAACCATAAAGAACATTGCCTTTCGAACATTTTGATTCTTTCTATTATTTATTGATCCAAGAGTAAAAACCTGACCCGCAAACATTTTGTATAGCTGATCTTCATCTTTAGAGATCGTTTTTAAATATTCACCATATTCTTCTGGTGTTTGAAATTGACTTATCCCACCAAAAAAGGTTGGATTTATATTCTTGTTATCATTTGAGGGGCGACTGAGACTGCTGGTGTTTTTCACTCTGGGAACAATTACCCTCATTAAAAAATATAATGCCCCCATGGCAGCTGGAAAATAAATTAAAATTAAAATAAAAATAAAGGTATCCATTTGCATTTTAGTAAAATGAACAATGAAAAATACCATAAAAACACCAAGTATTGACAACATAGTAAAAGCTTTTTGATCTGTTCTCTGAATAATTTGCTGTTCACCATCTAAAATTCGTAGCAATGCTGTAAAAGCTCTTTCCTGCATAGATTTAAATATAAGTTTTGATTTAATTAACTACTTTTTATGATTCTAAATTATCATAAGTTTACTACTAAAGTACTACCAATTTTTCTATAACATAATAATTATTTAGTTTGAGATTTTTAGTAAAATCCTTTTCCGTACCAAGCTGCTTTATGGTAGGCACGTATTGTTATCTTTTTGAACAAAATAAACTTTTAATGATTACATGCTTTACAATCGCTATTTATTGGTCAATATACTATTATTTAAAAAAAAGTTAGCCTTTATCTTCTGTTAGACATCTTTGCCAACAACCTTAATATTTCAAGATAAAGCCAAATTAATGTAACCATTAGACCGAATGCGCCATACCATTCCATATATTTGGGTGCCCCCATCTCAGACCCCTCTTCAATAAAATCAAAATCTAAAACTAAGTTTAAGGCCGCAATTACTACGACAAAGCCACTAAAAGCTATCCCCATTAGTGAACTATTTTGGATTATTGATATACCACTTCCAAAAAAGCTCATCACCATATTTATCAAATAAACAACAGCAATTCCACCAGTTGCAGCAACTACACCTAGTTTAAAATTTTCAGTCGCCTTGATTAAACCAGATAAATAAGCCAATAATAAAGATGCTAGTGTACCGAATGTTAAAAATACAGCCTGAACCACAATTCCTGGATATTTAGCCTCAAATACCCACGAGATTCCACCTAACATTAATCCCTGAGCAATTGAATATAGAGGAACAGTTATATAACCATATATTGGTCTAAAAATAGTAACAAAAGCTAAAACCAGACCAAATATTGATGCTGGAATCAAAACTATACTCGTTAGACTGGGATTTGCCCAAGTATAAGTTGCACTTAACATTAAAAGGAATAAAGACAAACCAGTTTTATGGACAGTCCCATTGATCGACATTGTTCCTTCTTTAACTGAAGTTAGATGCTTTCTAAATGAGTCAGCGTGCAAAGCTGGGTTACCAGACCTAAGACTAAGATGATTATTCATTTTCTTTAACCTCTTCTATTCTTATCCAGGGTTTACCATTATTATTTTTTTCTTTTATTAATTTTTTTATACTCAAAAGAGAAATAATAATTAATGGGATTGCTAATATAAATACAGGATTTTCCATACAAAAATTTACTTGTCTTTTGACAAATTATCAGTCATAAAATCAAGCGCAAATTTAAAGGAAGATTTACGAGCCCTTGGGTTTCCTCCGTAAGTGGGTCCTCGATCTGTACAAAATGCTAGTCCAATTTTCTGTCTAAGAGGCGTATCCATAGGAACTCCAAAAAAATTCATTAAGACTGCACCATCATCTCTCATTCTAAAAAAACAATCGCCAAATTTATATCCATCCTCATCAACTCTAACCTTAGTCGATCGATCAAAAGAATGATGAGCATTTTCATAAACAGTAATATTAGCATTAGCACCAGATAATTTCATTTTAATTATTAAATCTTCACATGAAGCTGCAGGAACCCAGTCATCTAGTTCTCCAGCTAGTATATGTATCGAAGCATCGGTGAATTCGACTAAATCTAAGTCAACCATGCATGGAGGATATAATGAAAGATGTGCCTTAAAACCAAGATCACTTGAGATTACCTCCTTTAATGGTTCCCATGCGCTATATAAACTAACAGCGCCTCCAAGGCTCCAACCTATAATCCCCACCTGGTCAATATTAATACGTTTATCCCTAGACAATAATTGTAATGCTCTGTATGCATCTAAAATAATCATCGCGGTTGTAACCTGTACCTGACTACCTACAGTCGAAGATATATTACGACTCTCAAAACTTTTTAATTCGAATGTAGCAAAACCATTTTTTCGAAACATCTCCATGTATTCATAGTGATGAGAGGCCCATGAGTAACTACCTGGTACCCCGATAATTAAAGGGAAACTCTTTATTTCAGATTCTTCTGGAAAATTTAGAACACCATAAACCTCTTGAGGATTTTGATATTTTAGATTAGTAATAATATCAAAGAACGAAAAAGGATTTGCACTAATAAATTTCACCTTTTCTCTATCAAAATCATACGAAAACAATTTGCAAATAAGACATAATAAAATAGTTATTATTTTTAATGATAATCTAATTTCCATCATCCGAAACATGCTTCTGATAATCTAAAAAGAGTTTAGTAATTATTCCATCAGGTAGTCCAACTTGAGGAACAATAATTTTATTTGCACCAGACCATATAAGACAATTAAGATAAATTGATCCCGCGTGGATTATGACATCAGCTCTATCAGGACGCATTCCTAGTTCTACTATTCTATCATGATAGTTTAAAGGCTTTATTTTATCTAAAATATTTCTCAAAGAATTAAGTCTTATTATTCCATCTTTTTGGTTCCCTAAAATAGAAGAAATTTTGTTGATATTACCACCACTACCCATACCAAATAGAGGAAGCAAATCAGATGTGTTTTTTTTAATCCATTTTTCCATTTCATTCCAATCTTTTTTTGTGACCTGTTTTTCAAGAAGTCTAACAGACCCTATTCCAAAAGATTTTGAAGAAATCAGCTTTTTATTGTAAATAATACTTATTTCAGTGCTCCCACCACCAACATCTATATGAATATAATAAAAATCAGGCTTTAAAACCCTTTCAATATGATTTGCAATAATGAGATTAGCCTCTTCTTTACCACTAATTATTTCTATTTTGATACCCGTATCAAGCATAATTTTTTCTACTAGTTTAATTCCATTCGATGATGACCTCATAGCTGAAGTAGCGCAAGCTCTAATAGCAATGGGATCATATGCTTTAATTAGAAAATTAAAACCTTTAATCGTTTCAATAAAATTTTTTGCCGTTTTATCAGTTATTTTACCATATCTGAAGGCATCATGACCAAGGCGAAGAGGCATTCTAATTAGTGATTCTTTAATAAAAATTGGTTGAGAATTAATTATTACCCTCATGAACAATAGCCTGATAGCATTGCTCCCAATATCTATTGCAGCAAATCTAAATCCTTCTTCCAATTATCTGTAAATGGTTATTAGTATCATACAGGATATTTTAGATTAAGCTAAATTTTTTATTCATAGAATAATCTTAATTTAACTTAAATAATAATTCCTGTCTCTTATTACAACAATTTAAAATTTGTTAACTTATGGTATGATTAAATTAGATCAAATAAAACGTGCGCATTATAGAATGAAACCCTATATACGTAAAACACCAATCCTAAGGAATGGAAGGTTGGATAAAAAAATTGGTGCAATGCTATATTTTAAATGTGAAAATTTTCAAAAGACAGGATCTTTCAAATATAGAGGTGCAATCAATACAGTTGAGCAATTAGATAAAAATAAATTAAAAAATGGATTAGTAACAGCTTCTTCAGGAAACCACGGAGCAGCATTATCAAAAATAGCTAAAGATCGCAATATATCCTGCTCAATAATTATGCCAAAAAATTCATCCAAAACTAAAGTAGAAAATGTAAAAAGAAATAATGGGAAAATAATTTGGTGTGATCCAAATCAAGATTCACGCGAAAAAACACTCAAAAAAACAATTTTATCTACAGGAGCTATCCCTATTCATCCTTACAATGATGCACGCATTGTAGTAGGACAAGGAACAGTAGCAAAAGAATTATTCGAAGATCAGAGTGACCTTGATTCAATTATATCTCCAGTTAGTGGAGGAGGACTTTTAGCTGGCACGCTCTGTTTTATCAAGAAAACTAATCCTAATATTAAGGTATTTGGTGCTGAACCAAAAGAAGCAGATGATACACTTAAATCATTAAATGCAGGGAAAATTATTCCCAATAAAACAACCAACACAATATGTGATGGATTACGAGCACAGATTGGGACCATAACTTTCCCAATTGTTCAAAAATATGTTGATGATATAATTACTGTCTCTGAAAAGGATATAATTAAATCAATGCGTTTAATTTGGGATGAATTAAAAATTATAATAGAACCATCATGTGCTATAACCTTAGCGGCCTTAAAAAAGAATAAAAAACTATTTTTAGATTCTAAAGTAGGTTTAATTTTATCTGGTGGAAATGTAGACCTTGACAACCTACCATGGTAAAGCCAAAAAACATATATTTTATTATAATATTATTATCGTTTGTTCTACCAAATGATTTTATATCTAAAAAAGAAAAGAGTTTTTTCATAAGTGACCTAAAATCACAAATGCAATATTTTAGATTAACATTAAATGAAAACGAAATTTCTTTTAATACATTAGAAAATAATAATATTATTTTTTTATTGCCTTTAAAGTCTAGACGTAATAATTACGAAGAAATCATATTAATTAGTTTTGGTTGTATAGGAAGATCTATAATAAACCAAATTAATAATGAGGTTTTATACAATAAACCAAGCTTAATCCCCTCTATTATTACCATTGAATGTAAAATACCCAATGGAAGAGAAGAAACATTACTATCTGCATCTATAAACAATAAATTACTGATCCAATTTATTGATGGCACTATTAATTCTGAGTCTTTTTGGAAAGAAGTTAAAAATGCTACCAAACTCACTACTAATTCTGATTGGATGATCGAAGATCCATCTATATTTCTTGCAGACATTGACTTTGAAAATTTAATCTCTACGAGAATGGCTCTAGAAAGCAGAGATAATCCAAAAGTAGAAAAACTATTAGGTTTAGCCTCAAAAGTCAGTTACATACCAGGACTTCAAAATAAACTAGAAAATATGCTAATTGCACACATGAAAAATAACCACACGGACCTTATGGCAATTGTTCTTGGTTCTCAGCCAACAGAAAAACAAATAATTAGAATAGGAAAACAATTTTTTTTTCAAGCTCAGCAACCACAAAAAACACTAACAATTTCACATACTTCTGATTCACTTAGATATGTTTGGAAAGGGAATACTTATCCAAAATCGCTTGATAACTTTTATAATAAATACCGATTGAAATATCCTAGACAAAACTAGAATTAAATCCTATATAAAATATTATTTTTAAATAACTTAAATAATGATGAAAAAGAAAGACTATTAATTATTTATTCTCTAATTACCACTCACCATTTAACAGATATAAAAACTGAATCTAAAGAAAATTAGCAACTATTATTGTACAACTAATAAAATTTACGCTGACTCAATCGCTGATATCCTATCTATAACAGGTGGGTGACTATATGATAAAAACACTTTGAGCGGATGGGGTGTTAGATGGGAAAGATTATTTGCGGCCAAGCCTTTTAGCATACTTATTAGTGCTACAGAGTTACCAGTTGTTTCCAAAGAATATAAATCAGCTTCATACTCATTTTTTCTGCTTAATGCTGTTGTAAAGAGTGAGGTAACTAAACTAATAGGAGAATAAAGCATTGTAAAAAATACTAAGCCACAATGAACAGATACGTTAAATACACCAAAAACTGAGAAAAGAGCCTGATCATTCATAATTAGATTAAATAAAAATAAAATTATACCAGTCTCAACAATCCCCATTAAAGTTCCTGTTATAACATGTTTTTTCTTATAATGTCCAACCTCATGTGCAACAACTGATATAATCTCATCGGTGGTATGCTTATCCAATAATGTATCAAAAAGTGCGATACGTCTTGATTTTCCAAAACCACTGAAGTATGCATTTGAATGAGCCGACCGTTTACTACCATCCATAACATCTATACGACCAATAGGAAAACTTACCTTTTTTGAATAACGTTCGATTGCGTCCCTTAGCTCACCTTTTTCAAGTGGTTCAAATTTGTTAAACATCGGAGCAATGACATGAACAAACAATGGTTGAACAGCAATAATAAAAGCAGTAATAATTAACCAGGCAATCCACCATCCATTTTCACCAAAATTAATAAAAAAATAAAGTACAGGACTCATTATCAAAGTACCTAATATAATAGTAAGCAAATATGCTTTTAATTTATCGGAAATAAAAGTACCTGCATTTGTGCGATTAAAACCAAATTTTTCTTCAATAACAAAAGTACTATAAATTGAAAAAGGAAGACTTAAAATATCTTGTATAATAAAAATAACACCGAAAAACATTAAACCTAGAATGATCTCATTTTCAAATTGGTCTCTTAGTATTTGATCTAAAACACCAAATAGTTTTGAATGTATAACAAGTAAAATTAAGAACAGACTAAAAGTTCCTGTAAAAATACCAAACCAAGTTTTTGCCTTTAAATATGCCTGAGATTTAGTATATTTTTCATTATCATAAACACCCTCAAAACCCTCAGGTAAAAGGTCTTTAATATTTCGAATATCCAACAAGGAGCTTGTAACTGATAACAAATATTCAATTAAAAGAGCAATAACTATAATTAGGTAAAATGTCTGTTCCATGCTATAAGTTCTAAAATTTTATTTAAATTTTATTGAACAGCCTAAAGCTTTAGTACTAGAAACTTGTATTGGGTTACCGCTAATGATTGCCTCAATGGCATTTGATAAAAATGGTTCATCTACTTTTTTAGCACTTTTCGCATTATCATCAATCGCCCCCCGATAAACAAGTTTATTATTTTTATCAAAAAGAAAAATGTGGGGTGTTCTTGTTGCTCCAAAAGCATATGCCATTTTAGAACCAAAATCTTGCACATAAGGGAAATTATAATTATTATTTCTTGCATGCTTTCTCATCTCTTCTATACTATCTTTATTTTCAAATTGATCTTCATTTGAATTAATAGCTATTACTCCAATTCCCTTGTTTTTATACTTTTCTGTAATAGTAACATATCTATCCTCCCATCGAATAACCCATGGACAGGTATTGCATGAAAATATAACCAATAATCCATTTTCGCCTTTCACATCATTAAGAGATAGATATTCTCCCTTAGTATCAAATAATCTATGATCTATTTGTGGTATTAACGAACCTATTTCGAGCTCTTTCCCATTTAATAAACAAATACTAATAATAATTATTGAAAAATATTTTTTCATATTAAGCCTACATTTTAATTGATTTTTTTATTGCCTCTTCAAATTCTTTTTTTGCCCTTTTACCTTCCCAGTAATCTACAACTTTTCCTGTATTTTTTGCGAATAGGATAGTAAATGGTAAAGCGCCTGTCCATTCTTCATGCAAACCATCAATAAATGACTGATCCTTTTGATTTTTAATAAATGAAAACTTTTCTAAACCTTGTTCAATTAAAAAATTCTCTACATCAATTTTATTATCTAGAAAATCAGTATTAACAAAAATCACTTTTAAATTTTTTTCAGATTTTTCTAAATCAATAATCATAGGAAATTCTTCAATACATGGTTTACACCATGTAGCCCAAACGTTTACCAAAACAGCTTTATGCCCTTTATAAATTTCAACTTCTCTAAGTATTTGATCAGAAGTTGTTAGCTTAAGTTCAAAACTTTTACAGTTGACAATAATAAATATTCCAAAAAAATAAATGTGTCGCATAAGTATTAACGTATTTTTTTCATTTTTTGTTTGTAAAAAAAATCAGCTTGATCACTATAATGTATAGAAGATTTATCCTTTGTTGCACTTCCATATTGATGTATGCTCCAAGCCCGTTGTTCCCCATCTGGTCCCCACTCTACCGATTGTATATAGCAATCTCCAGCAATAGCAACATATTTTTTATCTAATTTTTTATAATAAATTGCTCTTAGAAGACCAGGACCACCAGAAAGCGGTAGCTCCTTTTCCCCTCTTTTTAAAATAAAAACTCTTCCTAAGGGTACATCAATAGATCCATAATTATTTTCTAAAAATTTGATTGATTGTTCTAATTTTTTTGTTATTGAATCTGGATTATATTTTAAGTCTTCTGGCTTAAAAGCTTTAGGTAAAACTAAAAATGCTAACGCTGCTGCCCTATTTGTGGAATCCGCAGAAAGATCCCAGTTTTCTAAAAGATCCAACGCAGTCCTTAGGACTGCGTTGGTATCATTTTTCATATATTCTATATATCTATCTCGAGTCTTTGAAATCAATGAATTTTTTGAATATGTATGATCATATTTATAATTCAAAAACTCGTCTCTACTTATTGAGGAATCCGAGCCATATGTTTCCAGAGAACGTAATGCACGTCCTGTTTGATGAGTTTCAATGCCTGTCCATTCAGGAAGCATTGGAGTAATTTCATTTTTATTTCCTG
Source organism: uncultured bacterium (assembly GCA_964561495.1). Lineage (GTDB taxonomy): Bacteria > Fidelibacterota > Marinisomatia > Marinisomatales > UBA1611 > CAZLPW01. Next base: position 9,269 of record CAZLPW010000022.1, read on the forward strand.
TAGCTAGATAAGGCGTGCTATTACAATTCTGTATAAATCCACCTACAGGATTTCTAATTTGTGGTAAAGAATCATACGGAATATACTCTGTCCACAGATTTGTAGATGTTTCACCTGGGACTACTGAACTCCATTGATAGCCTGGCTTCCTTTTAGGTATTTTTGCGTTGTAAACATAATATATGTTTCCTTCTTTATCTGCATAACCTGTATTAAACATTGGGACACCTTGTATAGCCATCGCCTCTTTAAACTCAGAAAAATTATTTGCTTTTGTCATCCGATACCATTGCTCAATAGAATTAAGATCCTTTTTCCCTGAAATACGTATTGCATAAGTCCCATGTTGGAGGCCTATAACAGGTCCATGAACAGATTCTTTTACGACTCGCCTTATAGTCCATTTTAAGGGACCAAAAATTTTTATTTTTATGTTAATCTTTCTAATAATAAAATTTTTCCAATCACCATCAAACCAATATTGATTTTCATTCTCAGGATTTAAAGTTAATCTGTAAATATCAATTAAATCTGGTTCATTAACCGTATGGCTCCAGCCAAGATCAGGATTATGGCCTATAAGCGGTGTAGGCGAACCTGGGAATAAACCTCCAAAAAAATCCCACCCCTCCTCACTTATTAAATGTGCTTCATACCAAGCCACTGGTCCCGCCCAAGGTTGATGAGTGTTAATCATTAGTCTTGTAAATCTATCCTCTGACCTTGAGGGACTTACTGCAAAAACATTGCTCGCAACCATATCCATTGAGAAAGGAGTTATTAAGGGTTTTTCAAAGCTCTCACTATAATCTTTTTTTGTCTTATTCTTGATCAGTCTACGAATCTCACTATCGGCACCCATAAATAATGGCAACCTGTGAGAAAAGCCAGATACTATATCTTTTTCATCTATCGGAAAAACACCTTTTATGGACTTGTCTGGGTTATTTCTGACATAAAGATTAAGACCCTCAGAATATCCCTTGCATATTTTTTTTACATCATCAGGAACTTGATCTAAATAATTTTCATCAACATTTTGATTGAAATTCATTAACCTTACATAATAATCATTAATTAAAAAGGATATATCATCTATAGATTGGTATTTTTTCTTTTGAACTTTTAATAAAGATTTGAGTGAAATAAGCCTATTTTTTTTTAATTCTGACAGCCTTCCTAAACTAGCGAGGTAAACATCTTGAATAGTTTCAAAATCATCTTGAGCGTGAGCGTAAGCGAGACCAAAAGAAACATCTGCATCTGTTTTTCCATAAATATGTGGAACACCCCAGTTATCTCTTGAAATTCTTGCTGAGTAGTTGGAGCTAGAAATATTTAATTCTGCACTCATTAAAATCGTTAATATTTTCAGAACTAATAGCATTATTATTTTACTAATTTTAAACACGAAAATATTTATTATTTGGAATGATTAATTATTACTCCAGCATCAACCTGGCCCCATTCTTCAAATTTATGCATAATTAGAATAAATAAATCTGATTCTATAAAATAATTTAGCCATTCTGATAATTTTGGGAATTCTTTTTTAAACCTGGATAATTCAACATTCGCAAACTGTCTAATAAATGGGAAAATAGCTATATCGGAAAGTGACTCTTTTGATGAAATTAAATACTGACGCGAATCCAAAATTTTTTCATAATTCCCAATAATTTTTTTACATTTACCTCGATAATATTCCTGTGTGAACTCTGGATATCTTGTATGATATTTATATAAATCTAACCACTTTTTAAAAGTAGTATCATTCTCAGCAATTAAACTGTCTTGAAGTTCTAGGCTATCAACATACCACTCTTGATCGATATTTTTACTTAAAGCCCATTTCATAATATCTAAACTTTCATCAATTACATTACCGTTATTTAAATCTAAAACGGGGACAGTCCCCTTTGAAGATATATCAAACAATTTTTGAGGTCTATTTTTTAATGAAATTTCTCTGTGCTCGTAAACTATTTCATTATAATGTAAAGCCATCCTTGCTCTGATTGCATATGGACATCTTCTAAAACTATACAATATTGGGATACTCATTTTATAATTTTATTTTTGGTTTAATAGGTTTTTTAAAAAAATTTCTAGAAACTAGTCTTTTAGAATTCTTTCGAAGCTCTTTTTGTTCTGTTTCAGGTCGTAATGCAATTCTTTGGCATTCTTTTGAACAGCATCCATCCAAATCAACGGCGCAAACCTTGCATTGAATAAACAAAATATGACAAGCATCATTTTTACAATCAGTATGATCATCACATGATTCTCCACAAATATGACATTGAGCAATTACGTCATCCGTAACCCGTTCTCCTAGTCTGGCATCAAAAACAAAATTCTTCCCAATAAATTTAGATTCTATTTTTCTCACCTTAATATCATGAGTATATTGAATAATCCCCCCTCTGAGTTGATTCACATCTTTAAATCCACTCTTAATTAAATATGCGCTAGCCTTTTCGCATCTTATACCTCCAGTACAGTATAGTAAAACCTGATCTTCTTCACGACCTTTCAAAATCTGTTTCACTTTAGGAAGAAGCTCTTTAGACTTTTCAACATCAGGAACAATTGCACGCTTAAATCGACCTATTTCACTCTCATAAAAATTACGCATATCCACAATAACTGCATCTGGATTTTCAAGTGCCATATTATAATCTTCAGAGCTTAAATGTTTGCCAACATTGTTCATGCAATAAGAATCTTTTGGGATACCATAAGCTACCAGTTCCTCTCTAACCTTTATAGTTAGCTTATAAAATGATTTTCCTTCTTGAATAGCTCTTTTTATAGGAATATTTATTAGTTTAGGATATTTTTTTAGTGTATTTAAAAAATCAGACCAAAAATGTTCTGGAACACTTAATTGAGCATTAATCCCTTCATGGGCAATATATATCCTACCGAATATCTTAATTTTAGTCCAATCAAGGAACAATAAATCACGAAACCTCTGCGGATCCTTGCACTGAAAATACTTATAAAATGATACAGTCTTTCTTTCAAAAGGCTCTGCCATGAGTTCTTGCTTAAGAATATTTCGTCCTTTTTTATTATATAAGACCTCTTTATTATTCTTCATTTTTTAAAAATTCTTCTTAAAAACCCATCCTCTTTATCAAGAATTCTTTTTGCCCTACCAAATGAACAATTTAATTTTTCCATAACAATTGCAATTTTAACAGATTTTTCAGCTTCTAATAGTTTTCTCTTTGCATCATTATAATTTAATTGAGTTAGCTGAACGATTATTCTTGTACCACGATCTAATAATTTTTCATTCACGGCCATTAGGTCGACCATTAAATTTCCATATACTTTTCCCAAACTAATCATTGTAGCAGTAGAAATCATATTTAAAATCATTTTAGTTGCTGTACCCGCTTTCATCCTGGTAGAACCCGTTACAATTTCAGGCCCTGTATCAGCCATTACTAAGATATTAACTTTTGTGCCTTTAAAAGGATTAGGATTGGTTATAATATAAACAGTCTTCGCACCGTTTTCTCCAGCAAATTCTAAAGCTGAGATAACATATTTTGCTGCGCCGCTGCATGAAATCCCAATCACCACATCATTATCATTTACATTATATTCTTGCAAATCATATCTGGCTTGCTCAAAATCATCTTCAGCTCCCTCTACGGAATTTCTCAATGCTAAATCACCGCCAGCAATAATTCCAATAAAACAATTTTTTGACACAGAGAATGTTGGCGGAATCTCAGAAGCATCTAGCACTCCTAGTCGTCCACTGGTTCCAGCACCAACATAGAATATTCTTCCTCCACTACTTAAGCTTGATGTAGTCAACCCTACTACCTGCTCTATTTGTGGTATCGCCTTACCGACAGCATAGGCTACTGTCATATCCTCTTTATTAATCAATTTTAAAATTCCACCAACAGTTAAAGAATCAATATCTTTTGATTTCACATTTTGTTTCTCTGTATTTAGTTCACCGCGATTTTTCATATAGTTAAATTACCAAGATATGTATTCGTGGAAAAATATTACCGTACACCTTAAGAACTGCAACATAAAGGAAACTATAAATTTATTAGAAGATCTAGATGTTATTTCTTTTAATATTACCGAAAAACAAAAATATACAGAACAAGAGTGGTTTGCAGAATTAGGAGACCAAGATACTTTTCATAGTGATAGGTATAGTTTAATTATTTTAGTAAAATACTCTACTAGCACCGATAGTATTATACAAACTATTAAAAAAACCCTTTCTTTAAACTATTTACCAAAATACAGCGAATCTCTATTGAAAAATCGTGACTGGTTAGCATACAACCAAAAGAGTTTTGATAAGATAACTATTTCAGAAAGATTAAGAATAGTTACACCGTGGCACAGCAATAAAAACTTCGGAGGAAAAACAGTTATTATTAATCCTGGCGCAGGTTTTGGAACTGGAAAACATCCAACAACAAAACTATGCCTAAATTGGATTTCAAAAAATGTACAGCCTGGAAATTCATTCTTAGATTACGGTACTGGCTCTGGTATTTTAGGAATTACAGCTTGGAAATTTGGATCAAGATTGATTAACTGTGTTGACAATGATGAAAATTCTATAAAAAATGCAAAAGAAAACAATAGATTAAATAATTCTAAAATAATTTTTTTTATAAATACCCATTTCAAAATTAATAAAACTTATGATATTGTTATGGCTAACATACTTTCAAATGTTTTAATTGAAATAGAACCTATTTTAAAAATGGTTTCTAATTCAAAACTAGTACTATCTGGAATATTAAAGAAGGATGAGAAATTAATTAGACAAAAATACTCATGGTGTGATTTTAAAAAGACTAAAAAGAATGATGGTTGGCTAATGTTGTCTGGAACTGTCAAATGAAGAAAAATATTTTTTTGATTCCTTTAAAACTTTGGGAGATAAAAGTATAGTAGCTGTCATTGTTGGAATTACCATTAAAGCAAACGCACTATCGACAATATTTAAAACTAAATCTAATTTTATCATTGCAGATATAATTATAGTAGAAACATAAAACCAAGAATGTGCAGTCTTTGCCTTAGTCCCAAATAAATAAGATGTACATTTTCTTCCATAATATGCATATCCAAACATAGTTGAAATAGCAAAGGTTATTGCAGAAACAATTAACAGTAATTCTCCAATTAGACCTAACTCTTTATTAAAGGAATCTATTGTCAATTTAACGCCTGTTTCTCCATTTTGATATACTCCACTAATTAGTATAACTAATGCAGTAATTGTACAAACTATCAAAGTGTCAATAAATGGTCCAAGCATTGCAACTAGTCCCTCTCTAATCGGTTCTTTAGTTTTTACTGCACCATGGGCCATCGTCTCTGTGCCTGTTCCTGCTTCATTAGAAAATAATCCTCTCCGAACCCCAATAATAATCATAGATCCAAGAGCTCCTCCTTGAACCGCATTGCCCGAAAAAGCATCAGAAAAAATTAAATTAAAGACTGGTAAAATTTTATTATTATTCTTTAAAATAATTAATATTGCCCCTAATAAATATAGTGTAACCATGAATGGAACCATCCTAGAAGCAACATTTGAAATACGTTGTATTCCTCCAAAAATAACAAGCCCTACTATTAGGGCAATGATTATACCAGTAACCAAGTTACCAGAGATAGGATCATTATTAAAAATACCATATGGTTTATAAATAAAATTCCTAACTACGCTAGTTAATTGATTTGCTTGAAAAAAGGTTAAACTTCCTACCAAGCCAGAAATAGCAAACATATTTGCTAAAGGCTTAAACTTAGGGCCCAATCCTTCTTCAATAAAATACATTGTACCACCCTGAATTTCACCCTTATCGTCTCTGCCTCGATACATTACTGAGAGGGTGCACGTAAAAAATTTAGTAGACATCCCAATTATCGCAGTAATCCACATCCAAAATATTGAACCTGGACCTCCCATGTGAATTGCTATTGCGACACCAGCTATATTCCCCATACCTACAGTACTTGCTAGTGCGCTAGCTAATGCTTGAAAATGGGATATTTGGCCAGGATCATTTTTTGAATCGAATTTACCTGAAAGTACTTCAATCCCATGCTTAAAATAAAAAAAGGGAAGTAATCTTGAATAAATCGTGAAAAATATTCCTCCTCCAATCAATAAAACAACTAAAGGTGTACCCCATAGAGTCCCTGCAATGATTTCAAATATTTTATTAAGATTCTGATATATAGATGTAATTAGTTCTTTCTCCAGTTTTTGTTTAAAATAAAATAGTAAATTAGAATTCGTTCTCCAAATATTATACTGACAATAATGATAAAAAAATTAGATATTTACCTCTCAAAAACTTTTTTTTCTATTTTAGCCTTATCTATTTTAGGTTTTTTATCGATGTTTGTGATAGTAGACCTTATTGAGAATCTAGATAGGTTTATAGATAACAATGTCCCCTCAAATATAGTGTTTTTATACTATTTGTATACACTCCCTTGGTTTATAAGCATTGGTCTACCAATGTCAATGCTTATCGCCACAGTTTTTTGCTTCGGGAATTTAGTTAAAACAAATGAATGGACTGCGTTAAAAGCGTCTGGCATAAGTATTTATAGAGCATCAAGGCCATTACTTTTAATTGGTCTAACAATTAGTATTTTTTCTTTTATTTTAGATAATAAATTGGTAACACATGGAAATGAAAAACGATTTGAAATAGATCGAGATTATGTTAAAAGAAAATCTAGACACAAACTTAAAAACACATTGAAAGATGTTTTTTTACAAAAAAATACTAGCATCCATATATCTCTTTCAAAATTTTTAATAAATAAAAATACTGGATATGACTTATCATGGGTTGATTTATCTAAATCAAACCTTACAAAAAGGATTGACGCAAAAAAAATCAACTGGGATTTAAAAACTTTAAAATGGAATTTATCAGATTATTCAATTCGAGTTTTTGATGAATCTGGCATTGAAAAAGCTGTCGCTCTTTCAAATTCAGATACCCTAATGGGATTGGGTTTTATTCCTAAGGAAATTCAACAACAAGCAAGGAAACCTGATGAACTAGATTATTTTTTATTAACCAAAAGAATACTACAGCTTAAAGAAAATGGAGTAAACACAACACGTTGGGAGGTAACTCGATATTTAAAAATTTCTTTTATATTTACAAATATTATCGTGGTTCTATGCGGAATCCCTCTCGTTCTAGTAAGAGAAAAAAACAGTTTGTCTGCAGGTGCTGGTCTTGGAGTTTTTGTGATATTTGGGTATTATGCGCTTATTAAATTTGGTCAATCATTAGGCTATAAAGGTATCATTGCTCCCGCCTTATCAGCATGGTTGGGGAATTTTATTTTCTTTTTTTTTGGAATGATACTTCTAATAAAGGCTAGGACGTAAAATTTATATACTTATTAATTCAACCCAATTTTTCCAAGAATTCTTTCTAAAAAGCCTTCCTTTTTCTCACTTTCTCCATCTTTAATATTTCTACTTTTTAGGCTAGTAATAGTAATACCTGCAGATATATTTAATCCTTTCATTGTATGAATCCAGAGACCATTTCTGAATGCAAAACCTAGATCGAAAATAATTGGTCCCTTATGGTATCCAAATCCTAATCCAAGTTCGCTAAGGTCACCACCAGCCCAAGCATAACCTATTCTCATAGGAGTGCTTGGGATTTTAGTCCACTCAATTCCAATAGACCATCTCCATCCTTGTTTTGAATAATATGCATTCTGAAAACCTGTAACCAAATCAGAGGCGATTAAAAAGGTTTCAAGTTGTTTAGAAACTCCAAATCTAAATATTGCAGGGTACTCAGTTGTAAACTTAGAGGTATCAGGAAAAAATGACGTCTCATTAACAAACAAAGTACTATCAGATAGTTTATCAGCTCGTAAAGTATCAATAGAATATGTAAACAAAATTGACTCACCAGGGTCCAACTGATCATCCCCAAATTCAAACGGATAAAAGCCAAAACTATTATTTGGTTTAGCTAAGTTTTTATTCCAATCAATATTGCCAAATATATTAATCAACGAAGCGCCAATAGACCATCCATTCATAGGCCTAGATACGATGCCCATATCAAATGCAAAACCTGTTCCGCCTAAGCCTTGTCTAATAACATATTTACCAGAACCAATAATCCCTAAATCACTAGTTTCTAAGTTGGCTCTACTGGAGTCATCATCAACACCAAGATAAAAAAGCCCCTGGAGTCGCTTAATTGTGAATCCCAATGACCCAAATTTAAAAGGCATACCAAAGGTAACTCCAAGCTCGTTAACGCCCAAAATTTCATAATTAAGCTCCATATCAAGATCTGTCTTCTGAGCATTTCCATAAAACATGAACTCTAGCAGTCCAATAGGTAAACGATAATTACTTAAAAAAATATTATTTGATGTAAAAGCTAAATTCCCCTTAGAAATATTTAAAATAGGAGTTGGAATATGTAAATCCTGAAAAAATGACAATCCGTCTGAATCTCTTAATTGACGAAAAATCTGATCCTTTTCTGAAGTATCGAGGGTGTCTCCACTATATTTAGCCATATTTTCTATTGAAAAAAAATTTCCTAATATCCCAAAGTCCATTTGTCCTAGCTGCATCATGAATGGACGATTTTGTTGAAGACCAATTAATCCTGGGTTATAGCCTATAGAAAATATCCCATCTGCTATTGTAGTATATGAGCCAGCTAAACCAACTACACGCGGATCTCGTTTTGTCTGAGAAAAACAAATACAAACAAATATTAATATTAAATAATAATGTTTCATTCTCTTCTGGAAGAGGTTACTTTAGTTATAGGTTTATTTCGGCTCATTGATCTAGAAGAATTACGTATTTTTATATACCACCCATTCATATCCCTCGCACTACCGTCAGAACTAATTATTCGTAATCTTAAGGAATCTGTTTCGACAATGCCAGAAGGATTCCAAGAATAAGAACCAGTATTATTTATTCCACTGATAATTAAAGACCAGTCACCTTCTATATTTACATCGATACTATCTGGATCTGACTCAGCATTTGCATAATGAAGGTCAACTTTTTCAACACTTTTTCCATAAGTTTTCCATTTAATATCATAGGATTGATTAGTATATAAAGTTTCACCGCCATTTGGATAAGTAATCACAAGTTCGTTTTTTGCTGTCCCAAAAACACCTCCACTGCTAAGCGTAAAAGTTAGAAATGAATTCATTTCTAGATAATCATATTTAGATAGAAATACACCCTTCCCATCAGTACCTGGAATATAAAACCTTGGCATAATAAAATGATTACCATAATCCGTTAATAAGAATATTTTATTGGTATCTATCGTACTAAAATAAGTGCCTGAACCTGGCAAGGCAACCATACCTTCGGGAAATCCAGTAGAATCATCAGCACCATATAATTCTTCTGGACTAGGTAATAAAAACTTAAACAAAGTATCTACATAAGCTATTACAGTATCAACCCCAGACCCATTTGTTTTAACCAAATAAGGTAAATAATCTATACACTCAGAATGATCTGTCATTACTTTGTATATATACATTCTATTACTATCGGGAGATAGATCCGAACATTTTCGAGTTATATAAATACTATCCATAGTAGAATCTGCGTATCCCATTGCTGCTAAGGTATCTAAATAAAGACCAAGCATTTCTTTTGATGTATCAACTGGGAACATACTATAATTACTTAACAAAACTGCCATTTCAGCTGAAAATGGAAAAGAGTTTGTCATATCTGTTACCATATTTGATTCAATCAAAGAATTTCTAATTTTATATCGTGTATCATGCTCAAATTCTTCAACCTCAGTCGGAACTCCACCCATAAATGTCATAGGCTGTAATTGCAAAGCAAAAGGAATTGTAACTTTAAATCCACCCTGAATCGCCTTATTTTCAACTAAAGTACCCTTACCCTCAACTTTTACCTCTGGATCAATTATCATTCTAGCAGGATTAGAACCAAGTAAACCAATTATAGATGTACAGGTATCACAAGGCACCCTTAGATCATCATATGATGGCAAACTATCACCTACATCATCAAAAATTGTAATTCTTGTCCCGTGCCTGCTAAGCCCTATAATAGTTAAAGCTGTATCAAAAGGAGTTGCATTACTTGCTACACTTGCCATTGTATCAATATCAATCGTCACATATGTTGGTTCACCAAGTGAATTATAACCAGTGAAATCTAATTTCATTCGAACTGGTAATGGAATCTGGCTTTTCATCGTAATCTCAAAAAGAGCTTCAGTTGGAACCGCTCCAGTAAAACCAGGTGGAAATTCTTGAACTGTTGAATCGGTTGGTAGTAACATATATAAATCAGCTGTCAAGGCAGAAAAAGAAAGGAGCTCCATTTCCATTCTCATATTGAAGCCGCCTAATGAAGATCCATCTAATGGAATACTTGTCTTTTGTTCAATAAAACCGACATCAAAATCTAGATCAAAACTATTTAAGGGCGAATTTGGATCAGGTGACTCAATTGAATAACCTCGCATGTCAAAAACTTTATCAACTATCAGGCCTTTTGCTAAGGTCGTGTCAATTTTGACAGAATCTCTTCCCGTATCTTCTGGAGAAAAATTTTTAAAATTAATGAGAAATTTTAGATCAAAGGGAAAAGAGCTTTCTAAACCAGTAATCTTTACCCTGTTTTCATTATAAAGAGCTCCTACATCCCTCAAAATACAATTAATTATTTCCATTTTTGATATACCTGATTCTGACATATCCATTTCAGGAAAATCTAAACTAGGCATTTCGATGACATCCGATAAAGAATAGTTGGCAGTCGTTATATCTATACTATCTGGAGCTACTATTTGAAATAAAATTTTGAAATCAACATATAATGAACCAGCGGGAATAGTTACATATTCACTACCTGCCGACTGTAATTGAAAATTAGTTGCAACCTGTAAAAATGTTGCAAGACCAGATTCAGATAAATCAGTAGTATCCTTATATGATTCTCCATATGACAAAGTTGGAAAAGAATCATGGTTTGCAATTGTATCATCAAGAGCTTCTGTACCAGTAACCATATATGAGTAAATATTCGCAAGGTCTGTTGGCATACTATTTGTGAATCCTGTAATATAGGTACTTCCAGCCCCAAGCTCTAGAGTATCAACACTCGAAATCATCGGAGGCAACGGAATATTTGAAAGCTGAAGATTAATATTTTGAGTCAAAATTTCAGTTAGAGTTCCAATGAAAACATTATATACATTTACTATAGTTTGATCATACATTTCTGCTTCCATTACTTTGGGCTCATCAGCTGGAAGCGTAAAAGGTGTATAATCAGAAACTTTAATACCTCCTACATATTGGTCTGTGGTGTCCAAAAGGCTAATCCCAGATGCTAATTGTTGTAAATCAATTTTAATATCAACATCAATATCTGGTAACGCTACATCTACACTAACACCAGGAAATTCACCAGATGATATTTCAGCATCCAAGCCCATAGGAAGTGTTGGTAAATTTGGTAAAACCTGTGGGTCCATTTGCCCGCTTTGTACAATTTGAAAGCCTATTGAATCTGGTGTTGGGAATATACCTGCATCAGGGTTTGAAATATCTGACATTTCATATTTTGCATTAACCAGCGGTATCTTTAAATCTAAGTTCCAAACTGGCATTTCAAACTTGTCAGGGACATCAAAATCACATGCAATATTAGTGCATAGGCACAATACAAATACTGCATAAAATGCTGTCGTCATTTTTAGACGAATATATTTCCTCAGATTATCTTTCATTTTTTGCCAAATACCTTGGACTTCCGCTCCCTAATTTGGAGAAAATTTTTGATAGAAACAAAAATAAAAAAGCTCATATTAAAATATGAGCTTTCTTACTAAAAATGCGCTTTATTGTAATTATTATATAATCATCAATATCTATATTGATCTGATTTATATGGACCATCTTTTGATACACCAATATAATCAGCCTGATCATCAGTTAAAACAGTAAGCTTGGCTCCTAAATGATCTAAATGAAGTCGAGCCACCTCCTCATCTAATTCTTTGGGCAATACATAGACTCCTATTTCAGGTGCATCTTTAGACAATGCTATCTGAGCCAATACTTGGTTTGTAAATGAATTCGACATAACAAAACTTGGATGTCCTGTTGCACAACCAAGATTTACTAACCGCCCTTCAGCTAAAATAAAAATCTGATTACCATTTGGGAAAGTATAACGATCAACTTGAGGCTTTATTATCTCTCTATCTACATTGGAATCATTATTAATAGGAGTAATTTGAATTTCATTATCAAAATGTCCAAAATTGCAAACAATTGCTTGATCGCGCATACTATACATGTGTTTTTTAGTGATAACATCCTTATTACCTGTAGCTGTTACAAAAATATGAGCCTCTGATAATGATTCTTCTAGAGTTGTAACCTCGAAACCTTCCATAGCTGCTTGCAAAGCACAAATTGGATCAATTTCTGTAATTAAAACTCTAGCACCATATCCTCTCATAGATTGTGCACATCCTCTACCCACATCGCCATATCCACAAACAACAACTGTTTTTCCTGCGACCATTACATCTAAAGCTCTTTTTAGTCCATCAGCTAATGATTCTCTACAGCCATAAATATTATCAAACTTTGATTTTGTAACAGAATCATTAACATTATAGGCAGGAAATAATAAATGTCCATCTTTCTCCATTTGGATCAGCCTATGAACTCCAGTTGTAGTCTCTTCAGAAACTCCAATAATATTCTTTACTACTTTATGCCAATGGTTTGGATCTTTTTCGAGAACATCTCTTAAAAGGTTTTCAATTACAATTTCTTCTTCAATTTCAGTTGTAATATCTGGAACAGAGGAATTTTTGGAATAAAATTCTTCAAGCTCATATCCTTTGTGAATAAGTAAAGTAGCATCTCCTCCATCATCCACAATTAGATCAGGACCGCTACCATCAGGAAAAGTTAAGGCTTGCAATGTGCACCACCAATATTCCTCTAATGTTTCACCTTTCCATGCATACACTGGCGTCCCAGATTTGGCAATTGCAGCAGCAGCATGATCTTGGGTAGAAAAAATATTACAACTTGCCCAACGCACATCCGCACCTAAATCTACAAGGGTCTCTATCAAGACTGCCGTTTCAACGGTCATATGAAGAGATCCAGTGATTTTTCTGTTATTTAAAGGCTTATCTGGTCCATATTTCCTCCTCGTCTCCATAAGGCCAGGCATCTCTTTTTCAGCAATATCAAGAGCTTTTCTACCATCCTCAAATAAATCCAAATCCTTAATTTTATATGGTAGTGATTCCATAAGTGGTTTAATTGAAGTTTCAGACATTTGTACCTCTATATTTTTGATTTAATATTTTCAACATAATCGGTCTTTTCCCAAGTAAATTGTTTTAATTCGCGTCCAAAATGTCCATAAGCAGCTGTTTCCCTATATCTAGGAGCTTTTAAATCTAAATGCTCAATAATTTCTCCTGGCCTAAGTGGAAAAAGATCCCTAGCTATATTGGTTAACTTATTATCATCAATTACGCCTGTACCAAAAGTACGTATATAAAATGATGTTGGTTCAGCAACTCCTATACTATATGACAATTGAACTTCACAACGTTCTGATAAATTAGCTGCTACGATATTTTTTGCTATATATCTTGCCATATAGGTAGCACTGCGATCAACTTTGGATGGATCTTTACCAGAAAATGCGCCTCCTCCATGAGGAGCATATCCTCCATATGTATCGACAATAATTTTTCTTCCTGTTAAACCAGTATCAGCAGCTGGACCACCATATACAAATCTACCAGTTCCATTTACAATGAATTCATTATTATATGGAATGTCATATTTATCTATTACCGGTCTAATAATTTTATCAATAACCTCTGCTTTTATAAAATCAAGTTCTTTATCTTCGGTTCCATAATCAGCTAGCATATCATCATGCTGAGTTGCAATTACAACCTTATCAATTAAAATAGGTTTGTTTCCGTTATATTCAACTGAAACCTGAGATTTCCCATCAGGCCTTATCCATGAAAGAGTATTATTTTTTCTAATTAGAGATAATCTTTCAGTTAATTGATGAGATAAATGGATAGGAAGAGGCATCATTTCTTTAGTCTCTTTACAAGCGAATCCAAACATAAGACCTTGATCACCAGCTCCCTGATCTGAAGCTTTAACAGAATCAACACCTTGGGCAATCTCAGGACTTTGACTATCCAACTTGGAAACAATTTCCAATTGATTATTCCCCACTCCACTATTTTCATTATTATAACCTATTTCATTGAAAGTATCTTTGACTACTGATTCAATATCAACCTTACCCTTTGATGTTACTTCACCAGAAACAACAACGAGTCCAGTAGTAGCAAGAGTCTCACAAGCAACTCTGGATTCTGGGTCTAATTCAAGATATTTATCAAGGATAGCATCAGAAACAGCATCGCAAGCCTTATCTGGATGTCCTTCTGTTACAGATTCTGATGTAAAAGTAAATTTTGACATTCTTAAACCCTCTTAATTCAAAAATAATCTTTTGAGCATAAATATTAGGGTCAATAGTAATAAATAAATCCAGTTTTCTAAATATAAAAATCAGCTTTTATACAAAATTCTCTGTATATACGGGCTAATTCTTGAAGCATCTCAATTGAAGATTGAAAATTATAGCTCATAATGTGTTCTACATTAAGTCCAATTGGAACCGTAATTTTATTTTTAATTATATAATCTAGTATATTATTTAATACTTCAATTGACACATCTAATGATCTATTAGTCATTGAACCAGGTCTAGCATTTAAATAGTCTTCTGTGTTTTTAGGTATTTCTACACCTAACCACTTAAGAAATTCTATATCTTTAGTTGATGAAACAGGCGCAAAACTAATTAATAATCTTTTTGGTTTTGTTTTTTTCTTAATACATATATCTTGATAATGGCCAATCATTTTACTGATTTTAGATGAATCATATAATACTTGTGTGGTAAAAAATTCAGCCCCATGATCAGATTTTTTCTTCAAATTTATTGATTCCTTTGATCTACTAGGAATAGAAATCCCTCCACATAAAATGCTCTCATCTCTGGATTGATATATTTTAGAAATTTCTTTTAAAGCATCACTTACGTTAGGCCCTGGGTATTTAATCTTACTAGACTCACCTCCAACAATAATCAAATTATTTATTTCATATTTTTCATATGTTTCCATTATCCAATTTAACTGTTTTCTTAGTTTTTCATGAACGACTACACGATTCACAATTGCTTCCACTCCAACAATATCTTGTAAGAGTTTTCCAAACTTTCTCGGCTCAGCTCTTTTATAATTTTTTATAGGACGTTTTCCTCTAGACAGTTCATCTCTCACTTCAGGTATATTTATAGCATCTATGTGCGTTTGTGATAAAAGAGAGCTAATTGTACCCGCATATGAATCTAAATTAACATCCACTTCTCTTGGTGGTAAAATTTCATATACGACAACTGGTCTACGTGGTCTTTTTATTTTATCTATTATTCTCATTTATTTATTTGCTAATGTGCTAAAATATTTTGAATCTGGATGAGAAAAATAAAAACCGCAGACAGATGCTGCAGGATACATAGATTTTGTTTCTGTAAGCCGAATACCAGTATTTTCCTCAACGTTAAGTAGATTCCAAATTATATCTTTATAATTATGTTCAGGGCAAGCAGGATAGCCTGGGGCAGGACGAATACCAATATATTTTTCCTTTATTAACTCATCAATATTAAAATTCTCCTCTGAACTATAACCCCAAAATTCTCTACGGATTTTTTCATGTAATTTCTCGGAAAAAGCTTCAACTAAACGATCTGCAATGATTTTTGCCATAATACTACTATAATCATCATTGCGATCATCAAACTCTTTGATATAAGATTCTAAACCAAGACCAGTGGTAACAGCAAACATGCCAAGATAATCGTTTTTTGGCGCAATGTAATCAGCTAAACAATAATTGTATTTTTCTCTACCTTTATCTATTAGTTGTCTGGGGAAGTGTAGTTCGGTATTCTTTACAAAAACAATTTCATTTTTTGCATAAGCTGGGAAAATAGCATAAACTCCATTGGCTAAAATTTTTTTCTCTGAAATAATATGCTTTAAAATCTTTTGACAGTCGGAAAAGATAACTTTAGCTTGTGAGCCATATTTTTTATTTGATAATATATTAGGATATTTCCCTTTCATTTCCCAAGCATGAAAAAACGGACTCCAATCAATATAATCTATCAATTTATCTAGATCGTAATTTTTTATCGCTTCGACCCCTTTGATTAAGGGATTTTTTATTTTATGATTTTTCCAATTTGTTATGAATTTTCGATTTCTAGCATCGTCAATAGTCAAAATTGTTTTTTTTGATTTTTTTGTCCTATCATCTCTGATCTTTTCAAATTCATTTTTAATCTCTTGGGAAAATTTTTGACTTGAGATTGGACTCATTAGCTTGCTGGCAACACTAACAGCCTTAGATGCATCATTTACATGCACAATAGAGCCACTATATTTAGGATCAATCATAACAGCAGTATGAGTTTTACTAGTAGTAGCACCACCAATTAGCAATGGAATTTTAAGACCGAGTCTCTCCATCTCTATCGCAACTTTGACCATTTCATCTAAAGATGGTGTGATAAGCCCAGAAAGACCTATTATTCTAGCCTTTTTATCTACTGCAGTATCAATTATTTTATTCATAGGAACCATAATTCCTAAATCTATGATTTCATACCCATTGCATCCTAAAACAACTCCAACGATGTTCTTGCCAATATCATGGACATCACCTTTAACAGTCGCTAAAATAATCTTTTTATTAGAATCTTGAGCTAACCCTTTTTTAGATTTATTTTTTTCAATGATAGGTACTAGGTAAGCTACTGCTTTTTTCATTACTCTAGCAGATTTTACAACTTGAGGCAAAAACATTCTACCCTGTGAAAATAAATCTCCAACTTTATTCATTCCATCCATAAGAGGACCTTCAATGATTTTTATCGGATCATCAAAATATTCTAATGCTTCTACGGTATCATCAACAATATGTTCTAAAATTCCTTCGACAAGACCGTATTCTATTCTTTTATTAAGGTCAAAGCTTCTCCACTCTAACTCATTGAATTTAATTTGCTTTGTTCCAAAATAATTTTTAGCAATTTCTACTAAAATATCAGTTGAATTATCTCGAAGATTAAAAATTACATTTTCGATACATTTTTTTAGTTCTTGATCTATATCATCATATACAGCTAATTGTCCCGCGTTAACTATACCCATATCCATTCCAGCTTTAATTGCGTGATACAAAAAAACTGAATGCATAGATTCACGAACAATCTCATTACCTCTAAATGAAAAAGATAGATTACTTACCCCTCCTGAAATATGAGTTAATGGAAAGTTTTGTTTTAACGTTTTAGTTGCTTTAATAAAATCATTAGCAGTAGCGGATTTCTTTTTTGTTTTTTTCTTCGGG
>CAZLPW010000022.1:26876-27168 GCA_964561495.1 uncultured bacterium
AATAAAATCATTAGCATAATCTTGATGATCCTCAATCCCTGTCGCAACAGCAAAAATATTTGGATCAAAAATAATATCTTCAGGATCAAAATCTACTATCTCTGTTAAAATTCTATATGCCCTTGAACATATATCAACTTTATTTTTGTAATTATCAGCTTGTCCATTCTCATCAAATGCCATTACAATAACAGCAGCTCCGTATTTTTTTATAATTTTTGCATATTCGATAAATTTTTCTTGTCCTTCTTTTAGGGAAATAGAATTAACAATTCCTTTGCCTTGAATGTTT
>CAZLPW010000023.1:0-8927 GCA_964561495.1 uncultured bacterium
TTTGTGGTTGTAATGGATTGACTTATGATAATGATTGCTATGCTGAAAAGTCAGGCATCACCGAATGGACCGAGGGTGAATGTGACTAGATATTTACCAATGTTACTTTTTCTTTGGTATGCTTGTGCGCAGACCTATGACCCTGAAACTGGTAAAGAGATTAACGATCAATCTATTACTGAAGAAAAAAGCATTTTTAATAAACATAACCTATCAGTTGGAATGTTTGATGATAAGACTGGTTTAAGTTTAATCGGATATACTTATAATCTAACGAAAAAAGAAAAGAATGAATATTTTATTGGTGGCGGAACAATGATTTTAGGGTTTACAGGTTCACTAGGTTGGAAGCACTATTATAGAAAGTCTAAGCTATCCATTTCATCAACTATTTGTGCTCAGTATGTGGCGCACCTTGGTTTTATGGGCTTTATGCCAACGGCATCGTATGCGATAGAATATAGTTTAAGTAAAAGAGCTAATCAGATTTTAGGTTTAGAGGGCGCTCATTTAAAATTGGGTATTTTAGGCTTGATTATGCTGAGTGGTGATAATAGCAGTGATATAGGTGCTATCCCTTTTGGAGGTCTAAGTTTCAGTTTTTAAAATATATCATGAATTATCAGGCATTGTAATTTGTTAGGTTCAAAGCGTTTTACTTGATTAGGTAGATTTGGGTATGTATAATAATCTAAAAAATATAATTATCATTCAGATCTGTGTTTTTATTTCATTTTTATACGCAGAAAAAATGAAATTTGGGTCATCTCAAATAGGTGGTTATATCCCTCATAATTCTAACAATCAAAGGAACTGTATCTCTGACCGCGAGCGGCAACATATTATTGAAAATATGCTAGAGGTTGAGTTTGAAAGTTTAAGAGATACTTTACTATTTCGCGCTCCAGTAGGAAATGGTGGGATGATGAATGGTGATAAGCAATATATTACAAATTATGTAGACCAGAATCCTTCCTACGGTTGGATCGAAGATTACACATGTTATTTTGTGACGTATGATGGTCACTGGGGGACTGACATTGCTGTTAGTGGATTTTATCACATGGATGAAATGACGACACCAATTCTGGCTGCTGCTGGAGGAATTGTAACCTACACTCATGATGGCGAGTTTGATCGTTGGACCTATTGGAGCAATGATGCTACTAGCAATACAGTCGGCCTATCACATAGTAATGGTATCCAAACATTTTATCTGCATATGAAAAAGAATTCCGTGGCTGTGTCTGTGGGTGATACGGTCGAAGCTGGAGACACACTGGGTTTTGTAGGTAGTTCTGGTTTTTCTGATGGTCCTCATCTTCATTTTGAGGTCAATAATCCTAATTGGAATTTAATCGACCCGTGGGAAGGTGATTGTAGCATCGGAGCTAGTCGCTGGCTAGATCAGATACCTTATATAGGTGACTCTACAGTATATCCTCAGCGAGTATTTCGATACTTGAATACTGCCTATCCTGCCCAGGATGATGAAGAATATAATTATATTGTATCAGAAAATATTCCTTCTTTAACTCGAATAAGTCCAGGCGAGGATTATATGTCACTAGTCGCAGTCAGGAATCTTTATGCTGGCGACACGTTGACATGGAGATGGTATAAAGATGGTTCATTCGTTGATGAGACCTCTTTTGTTCCGGGCCAGACGCAGTGGTGGTATCAAGGTGCACCTTACTATGCAACATCATATTGGTGGATTAATAATGTTTGGTTTCCTGGTGATGAAAATGTGGGATCATGGCAGGAAAAATTTTTTATTAATAGTACCTTAGCTGGAGAAAAATCATTTATTTGTGATGCCCAAAGCAATCAGACACCAACGGTGGTGTCCAATCAGTACGAGGTTGAACTAGGTCAAACAGTCTCTGGTGAATTTCAAATAGATGATGATGGACAGGCGTTCTGGTTTAATCTAGAATCAAACTCGATTAATGGTGGGCATGCAGAGATTTATGGTGGCAGGAGAAGGAAGTTTACATATACGGCACCTGCAGACTTTGTTGGTACTGACTATATTGGTGTCTCAGCTATTGATGACAGAGGAGTCTCTGGGCCAATGTCATATATTATATTTAATGTGACTGGCGTTGGGCTAATAGATATGGAAGTCAATCCATCTTACGTGCGAGTCCAGGAAAACAGCGTAAACATTTCTGCATACACGTTAGGTGAGAGTGCGAGTTTGGAAGTAAAAGCAGTAATCCATGATCAGATAAATAGCATTCACAATGAAATAGAGTTATCTGAAAATGATGAAAACTGGGGTGGCTCCTTTTTCCCGGAAGTTGAATCATTTTTTTCAGTTGATTTTTCCTTAATCAATAATGATAGCTCAGACACAACGATCTATGAAGGTATGGGATATTTTACCTCCATCGGTCCACTAACAATATCATTTAGTGAAACTTTAACAGTCGATCTAGGTGGTAATATAGTTTCAGAATTCTCAATACAAAATAATAGTGACTCAGTAAGCGTTCCATCAGTGTCTGTTTTATTTGTTCCTGAAAATGAAGAGTGTATTAGTAATTATAATTCTGGCAGTATAAATATTGGAGATATAGACCCAGGTGAGACAATATCCTCCGATCCTCAATTTTTTATTGCACAGTTAGACAATGAGTGCGGAAACTCATCTCTAGAATTCAAGGCAAATATTCGATCAAATCAAGTTGAATATTGGGTCCAAGGTTTTGAATTGGAAGTGTCTTTATTAATTGCAGATAATATAGATCGATACCCAGAAAATTTTTTGTTACACAATGCCTACCCAAATCCATTTAATCCTGAGACAACATTACGCTATGATCTGCCAGAAGATATGATGGTTCACATCACTGTCTATGATATGATGGGTAGGGTCGTAAATAATCTCGTCAGAAGTATGCAAAATGCTGGATATAAATCAATCCAATGGAACGCTACTAACAATGAAGGAAGTCCAGTATCAGCGGGACTTTATATATACACCATAGAGGCAGAAAATTTCAAACAAACCAAGAAAATGCTTTTGTTAAAATAATTTTAAAGTTACTTCCAAGATTTTTTATTCTATTAATATTTTTTCTTTTTACCAAATATTGCTCAAAATTATTTATTTATTATGGACTATAAATCACTTCTAGGATTATCATTTGTCTGTGCGATGGGCGCAATCTCACCTGGCCCTAGCTTAGCGGTAGTTTTAAGAAATACTATATCAGGAGGACGAAAACAGGGTGTGATGACGGGCATAGGACATGGACTAGGATTTTTTATTTATGCATTTG
Source organism: uncultured bacterium (assembly GCA_964561495.1). Lineage (GTDB taxonomy): Bacteria > Fidelibacterota > Marinisomatia > Marinisomatales > UBA1611 > CAZLPW01. Next base: position 3,291 of record CAZLPW010000023.1, read on the forward strand.
TTGCAGTAATGAGTCTAGCCTCATTGATTTTAGGAAATGAAAACATCTATAAGATACTACAATTGATTGGCTCTCTTGTTCTGATGTGGATCGCATATGGTATGATTACTTCAAGCTTAAAAGCTCCATCAGAAAAAAAAGAATTGAGTCGCAGGAAGGGTTTTACGGAAGGCTTTATGATTGCATTTTTAAACCCTAAGATTCTAGTCTTTCTGGTAGCTGTTTTTAGCCAATTTATTAATCCTGATATGAGTAATTCGAGTCGCTTGCTGATGGCCTTTGTTGCTGGGGTAATAGATACGACTTGGTATGTTTTGGTGGCTCTTCTTTTTGCGGAAACAGCTATTTTAAAGAAGCTAAGATCAAATGCCGCTATTGTAGATCGAATGATTGGTATCTTTTTGTTTTTGTTCGCGATCTTTTTATTTATAAAATTATCCGAGTTTTAGATTTTATGGTAAAATGATTTGAGAATATTTATAAGAAACTTTTTTTTTATTGCAAATATAATTCTATGCCAAAATACTGTTGGCCTAATAAGCAATACCGTGGGCTCTTTTAATGGATATACTCTGTTTGCTCCTAATAGCTCTACGAGCACATATCTAATTAATAATGATGGACTGTTGATCAATCAGTGGACAAGTGATTATGTACCTGGTTTGTCCGTTTATTTGTTAGAAAATGGTAACCTACTAAGATCATCAGCGATCGAATCACAAAGCAGCAACCAGACAGGAGGCTTTGAATTATTAACGTGGGACAATGTCCTAATCTGGAGATTTTATAACGGTAAGCAGCATCATGATATTGAGCCACTACCAAATGGTAATGTATTAATCATTGTTAATGATATTAAAAATTTTTCTGATGTAATTGACGCTGGGCGGGACCCCGAAAAACTATTAAGCAACTCTATAAGATCCCTATCAATCCTTGAAATTAGTCAGGCAGGAACTGACAGTGGTGATATTGTTTGGGAGTGGCACGCGTGGGATCATCTGATCCAAGACTTTGATGAGACAAAAGCTAATTATGGGAATGTTAGCTCACATCCAGAGCTTATTGATATTAATTTTGCTCCGAATATGTATTCTGACTGGCTACACACAAATTCCGTTGACTATAATGAGCAGCTAGATCAGGTTTTAGTTTCTAATCGCAATACTAATGAAATATGGATCATTGATCACAGTACAACAACTTTGGAAGCGTCCAGCCACTCTGGTGGAATATCAGGAAAGGGTGGCGATTTGTTATTTCGGTGGGGTAACCCTGTAGCATATAGAGCAGGACAAGATTCTGATCAAAGACTCTTTGGTCAGCATGATGCAAACTGGATAAAAGATGATCAAAATAATTATCAAAATAGAATAATAATTTTCAATAATGGGATAGACAGGCCTTCAGGTAGCTATTCAACAGCTATTGAGATTAACACACCGCTAGTTGAGGATAATAATTATAATATATTAGATAATGGAATTTTTGGACCTTCTGATGAAATATGGTCGTATATGTCACCAGACACCTTTGATTTTTTTTCTCCAAGGTTTGGTTCAGCTCAGCGTTTGTCAAATGGGAATTCATTAATATCGAACTCAGATATGGGAACCTTTTTTGAGTTAGACTCCGCAGATGAGATTGTCTGGATGTATGTTAACCCAGTTTCCTCTGATGGGATTTTATTTCAAGGGGACTCGGCACAGTCGAATACTGTTTTCCGGTGTTATCGATATGATATTAATTATGCAGGATTCTCTGGCCTTGATTTAAGTCCTTCAGGGCCGATCGAATATTATTTGGATATAGACAATGTTTCTTCAAATAATAGATTAAAGTTTAGCCTCTATGATAATTATCCCAATCCTTTCAATCCAAAAACAAGGCTAAGCTATTATTTGCCAGAAGAAACTTATGTGAAACTATCTGTGTACAATCTTAGAGGGCAATTTATCAAAACTCTTATCGATGATTTTCAATCCGAAGGTCTCAATGCCATTGAGTGGGATGCAACAGATTTTCATGGCAATCAGGTAAGCTCTGGGGTCTATATATACAGATTAAATACAGGCGAATTTAATGAATCAAAGAGGCTTTTATTTATTGAGTAAATGTTTTTTAAGGAAATTAATTTAACTATAGTTCGAGTCTGATTAGATTATCTTTATTAAATAGCCTATTTAAATTGTATGTTAATATTATTATAGTATTAAAGGGAGAACAATTATGAAACATCCTGAGTTTGCAACAACCGTTACTCATTTATTTAAAAAAGCAGAGGTTCTAGGTGATCAGCCAGCGCTTGCCTTTAAAAAAGATGGCGCCTGGCATGATATAAGTTGGCAGAAATATTCAGAGGATGTTCAAAAAGCTGCAGCTAGTTTGGTGAGTCTCGGAGTTAAAAAAGGAGACCCCGTTTGTATTTTAGGTTTTAACTGTTATGAGTGGGTTGTAATGGACCTGGCATCAATAATGATCGGAGCTATTCCAGCTGGGATTTATGCTACATGTTCTCCAGAAGAGGTGGCGTATATATTAAACCATTCAGAGTCATCAACTCTTTTATTGGAGAGTAAGGATCAATGGGATAAGATTGTTGAGCAGAAGGATAACCTGAAATATCTCAAGAATGTTGTTTGTATGATCAGGTGCGAAGATATAGCAGACCCAATGGTGTCTAGCTGGGAAAGTTTCATGTCGCTGGGTGGTGCTAGGGATAAAGAAGATGCTGAGAAAATGTACCAGAACACTTCTGAAGATGATCCCTCTACTTTTATTTATACCTCAGGAACCACAGGACCACCAAAGGCTGTGATGCTTTCAAATAAAAATTTAGTATGGACAGCAACGCAAGGCGTTGAAAAAGTTATCTCTAGCCGCGATGGTAACAGACTGCTTTCATATCTTCCTCTTTCTCACATTGCTGAGCAGATTTTTACTATTCACGCTGCGATTTTAGGTGGCTGGCATATATCATTTGCTACAGACATTCTGGATGTACTTGATAATTTAAAAGAGGTTCAGCCGACCATATTATTTGGTGTTCCTCGAATCTGGGAAAAGTTTTATTCTGGAATTAAGGAGAAGCTTGACTCTGCATCAGGAATAAAGAAAATGATAGTTGATTTTTCATTGTCAGCTGGTTTAAGACACAATCAAGATATCTTTCAGGGAGGAGATGGTATAGGGTGGCAATATTCAGTCGCAAATAAATTATTATTTACGAAGGTTAAAAGTGCTTTAGGACTCAGCAGAATGACCATAGGTGTCACGGGAGCAGCTCCAATCAATCCTAAGATATTAAAGCTATTTGCCAGCCTAGATATAAGAGTTGTGGAGGTATACGGGCAGTCTGAAGGCACAGGGCCAACAGCGTTTAATCTTCCGAGCCAGGCCAGGATAGGATCCGTCGGTCCTAAATTTCCTGGTACTGAGGTTAAAATCGCTGATGACGGTGAGATAATGCTGAAAGGGCCTAACGTTTTCTTGGGATACTACAAAGACAAAGAGGAGACAGATGCATGCCTCAAAGATGGGTGGCTATTATCTGGTGATGTGGGGAAGTTTGATGATGATGGTTTCTTGTATATTACGGGAAGGAAAAAAGAAATATTGGTAACCTCAGGTGGGAAAAATATTGCTCCTATTCCAATCGAGGAGGACCTAAAACAAATTCCTGCTATTGCTCAGGCCGTGATGGTTGGTGATAATCGGAATTATTGCACCGCTCTTCTAACATTGGATGTCGGCTATCTTTTGAAAAATAAAATGAGTGTTGATATTAACCAAATTAAACCGACTGAGTTAGTTGCTGAGCTTGAGAAAAATGGTAAAACCGTCGATGAATTTTCAAAGGATAATGAAATCGTTCAAGAGGTGCAGGCTGGAGTAGATGATGTGAATAAAAAATACGCTAGAGTTGAGAATATTAGAAAGTTTGCTATTCTTCCAAGAGACTTTACAATGGCAGATGATGAGGTAACGCCCACATTTAAAATTAAAAGGACCAAGATATACAAAAAGTGGGGAAGCACCATTGACTCCTTATATGCAGAATAAATTATAATAGTGCAGAAAATTTCATTTTTAGGTTGTGGCTCCTGGGGTGGCGCTTTAGGGCATTTAGCATCAGAAAATGGCTACAATGTGCTTATGTGGCATCGAAACCCAGAGGTGGTAGAGAAGATGACTAAATCCAGATCGCATTATATCTTACCTCAAATGATGTTTGGAGATCTGGTTGAGTTTACCGATAATCTTGAAAAAACGGTTAGCTACGCTGATATCCTAGTATTGTCGACCCCCTCTCAGACAGTAAGAGGCGTCCTAGAGAGGTGCGGGGGTATTAACAAAAATAAAATAATCGTTAACATAGCAAAGGGCATCGAAACTAAAACATTGATGACCGTAAGTGATATAATAATAGATGTTAAAGAAATTGATTATAGTAATATAGTAACACTTTCTGGACCCAGCCACGCTGAGGAGGTTATATCTGGTTTTCCAACTACTTTAGTCTCGGCTTCAAAAAATCCAGAGGCTGCTATGAGAATTCAAAAAATATTTTCTAATGCTAATATGCGTATCTATAGTAGCTCTGACATCCGTGGAGTGGAGCTCGGTGGTGCAATGAAAAATGTTATAGCAATTGCCGCTGGAATTAGTGATGGAATCGGATACGGTGACAATTCAAAGGCTGCGCTGATGACAAGAGGGATTAGGGAAATCGCTAGATTAGGTAATGCTATGGGAGCTGAGGCAGGTACATTTTCAGGTTTAAGTGGAATAGGTGATTTGATAGTAACTTGCCTAAGCCAGCATAGCAGAAACAGGAAAGTTGGTCAGCAGATTGGTGAAGGGAAAATACTGAAAGATATTCTATCAGAAATGCAAATGGTTGCTGAAGGAGTTGAAACCGCCAAGTCGCTCCACCGTTTGATTGAAAAGTATGAAGTTGAAATGCCTATATCAGAGTCTATATACCAGATCCTTTTTCATGATGCTGATCCAAAAGAGTCTGTGTACAGGCTTATGACCAGAGAGCTTAGCAGTGAGCTGTAGTCTATTTAAAATTATTTTTTTTCTTTTTATAAATACATGAGATTATTAATAGTCTATTTTGCATTAGGATTTTCCCTGCTCGTTGGGCAGTGAGCGCTTTGAAGTAACCCATCCTTGCCGGTCGGTGAGTCAGACAAAGGTATCAGCGCGACAAAAGGACAAACCTACTTCTCCTTTCAGAGCTCGTTCACAACAATTAATTGGTGGCATGAAGAATTGGAGAGCGAGCCATTTGATCATAAGGGTAATCTCAATACCTTTATAGTCATGCCTAAGTTTTTATATGGTATTACAAACAAGGTTAATATATCTGTTCATACTACATTGGGTATGAGAAAGATGAATTGGAAAAGTAAACATCATTCAATCCACCACCGTGATGAGACAACGGTATCGAGTTTTGATAATGCTAAGGGCGGTATTTTAGGTGACACTAAGGCTGTGTTTCGCTATGTTCTAAGAAGAACAAAATCTGGTAGTGGTCTCAGGGTATATACTGGCGCGGGTCTGACTATTCCATCTAACAGTGTTTTGACTTCTGATCCGTTTTTTTAAGACCCGATGATGAGGAAG
>CAZLPW010000023.1:8937-15690 GCA_964561495.1 uncultured bacterium
CCACAGGCACTTCAGTTTAAGTAATGGCACGTACAATAGCATAGTAGATCTGCAGGTCTTCTATAAGAGAAATGTTAACCCAGTTTTTTTCGGAGGTTTCCTCTCCTTTGAAAGGCCGCTGGCTGTTAGCAAATATGGTTATCTCCCTCCAGCGATAACTGTTCTGTCTTTTTCTGCTTCCTTTATGAATTATGATAAAAGAGAAAGCTCATTCGACTATGGGATGAGCCTTATACACAATTCTAAGGGCTACTGGAATGATATATACGCTCCTAATAGTGAGTCCTTGACTATTATTCCGAGCGCTGGTTATTTATTCAATTCTAGATTCGGAGTGCTCTCATTTAACCTTCAAAAGCCAATATTTTTGAGTGGAGCGTTTATGGGAAATGAGGGTGAGATCAAACAGAGAAGCGGGGTCTGGCAGGTTTCATTATCGTTGAGATATGTCCGATAGCAGTGTTTTTAATAAAATCATTAATCCTTTAAGGGGGTTGCTTATCAGAGCATCGCAGTTTATATTTTCTATATGTTTTTAAATTATGATTTAGAATCAGATGATGAAGATCAGTGGTTAGAGAGTCTGGAGTCTGATAATGAAGAGCCGGAGATCGCCAGAGCTGTTAATGTAAAAGACCCAATCTCGAGCCTGAATCTTCCATATCCGATTGTTTTTGAGGAAGGGACCAGTGTTAATCGTGCTCTGAAAGCCTTACAGGGTAAAGAGAAGAATTGCTCTCTTATAGTTAATAATGAAAAATTAAGTGGGATACTAACAGAGAGAGATATCCTACTAAAAATTACTGGCAAGGGCTACGATTTAGATGTAATGACCGTTGATGAAATCATGACACCTGATCCTGAATTTCTTACTTCAGAAAATCCTATCGCGTATGCGCTAAACAAGATGCACATTGGTGGGTTTAGGCATGTCCCTATTGTAGATGACAACATAAGACCAATAGGTCTGATTAGCGTGTCTGATATAATCTCAACCATCGCCGACTATTTCAGCAGAGAGATTATTAATCTTCCTCCTCCGAACCGCTCGGTTGATTCAAATCAGCCTGAGGGTGGTTAGCTTTTTAATCTTATTTATTTAGAAATTCCATTTTATGATTTTAAAAAATCCTAAGGCCAAGACAAAGGGTTCGAGCGTCCATATCGGATGGAGAGAGTGGATTTCTTTTCCAAAATATGGTGGATTCAGGTTGAAAGCTAAAATAGACACAGGGGCAACGCTCTCAGCCTTACATGCGACCCACATTGAAGAGTTTAAAAAAAATCGTAATCTGTGGGTTCGGTTTAGGGTTTATCAATCCAAAAATTTTATAATAGTTGAAAAGCCAATCCTGAAATATAGAATCATTAGGAACTCATTCGGTGGCTCACAGAAAAGGCCTATGGTCAAGATGGAAATTCAGTTGGGAGAGCGATCTTGGGTGACAAATGTTTCTCTCACTCAGAGATCTGGGATGACATATCCTATGCTCATTGGACGAAATAGTTTGAGGAAAAAATATATCATACATCCGAAACAATCTTTTCTTTTGATTTGAAATCTTTTAGTCATGAATATACTAATACTATCAAGAAGCCAAAGTCTATATTCAACGAATCGAATTCTTGAGGTTGGCCTAGAGAGAGGCCACGACGTAAGGGTGGTAGACTATATGCGCTGCTATATGAACATAGAATCCGAGAATCCATCTGTCTATTACGGGGGAGAGTCATTAGACATTTCCTCTGTCATTATCCCAAGAATAGGTGCATCTGTTACATCATACGGAACGGCTGTAGTGAGGCAGTTTGAGCTAATGGGGTGCTACTGCGTAAACACCTCGGACTCTATTTTAAACTCTAGGGACAAACTGAAAGCTCTTCAAATATTATCAAACAGAGGAATATCTCTGCCTGATACAGGATTCGCCAGCCATACTAAAGACATTGAAGGTGTGATCGAGAAGGTTGGGAGCGTTCCTCTTGTGATGAAGCTGTTACAGGGGACCCAAGGGCATGGGGTTGTGCTAGCTGAGACTAGAAAGGCTGCTCTTGCAGTTATGAGTGCATTTAGACAGCTTGACGCAGATATTATGGTTCAAGAATTTATAAAAGAGTCAGCGGGTACTGATATACGCGCTCTGGTTGTTGGTGATGAGGTCGTCGCTTCTATGCGGCGGATCGCTCCCAGAGGTGAGTTTCGTTCTAATCTACATCAGGGTGGTGAGATGGTTCCGATAAAGCTTACAGACCGAGAACGCAGGATCGCTGTTGACGCGGCGCGTATACTAAAACTGTCTATCGCTGGTGTTGATTTTATGCGTTCAGAGCGTGGGCCTCTTGTTTTAGAGGTTAATTCATCACCTGGCCTTCAGGGTATTGAGACATGTTCAGGCATTGATATAGCAAAAAAAATATATCAGTATATAGAAAAAAGGATGAATGATTATGATTAATTATGCAGATTATGTTGTAAATATTTATTAATATATTAGGTGATTTTAATATAATATTTATTTAATCTTGCAAGGGAATTAATCTGATTTATTTATCTAAATAGAACTTTTTTAAATATTTTACTTTACATCCCAATTCTAATTAACAAAATAAAGGAACATAAATTGAATATATTCGTTGGAAATCTAAATTTCCGCACCACTGAAGAAGAGTTGCAGTCTCATTTTGAACAGTTCGGAGAGGTGAGCTCTGCTAAAATTATTACCGATAGAAACACACACCGCTCTAGAGGATTTGGATTTGTTGAAATGACTGATGACTCTGATGGAGAGAAGGCTATCTCAGAGTTGAATGGTAAAGAGTTTAACGGTCGAGACCTTACTGTTAATAAGGCGAACGAAAGAAAATAGTCAATTTCACAAATTTAAGAGGGCTCTATCTGTTTTAGAGTCCTTTTCTATTAAAATAACTTATATTTTTAGTTATCTCCCTTTCCATGATTTAATAAAAATTTAAATTCCTGACTGAGTTAATTTTGTTGCTATGATTTAAATAATTTTAAACGTAATCATGAGTTTCAAAATTTTTAATTTGTCAATCCTGAGTCTGCCAGTTTTGTTGCTTCTTATTATCGGATGCGACAGAGAAGAGGCAGACGCTAGACCTAATATTCTGTTTATTATGTCGGATGATCACGCGTATCAGGCCATAAGTGCCTACAGTGATAGGCTGATATCTACTCCAAATATTGATCGAATATCAGATGAGGGTGTTCTTTTTACAAATGCCTGTGTCACTAACTCAATATGTGCGCCATCAAGGGCTACCATTCTCACGGGAAAGCACAACCACATTAACGGAAAGATTGACAACCACTCAAAGTTCGATACCACCCAGATAACTTTCCCTCAATTATTCCAAGATGCGGGCTACCAGACCGCCATGTATGGGAAATTGCATTTTGGAAACAATCCAAAGGGTGTTGATGATTTTATGATTCTCCCTGGTCAGGGACATTATATAAATCCTGATTTTATTACAAACCAGGGTGACACTACTATCAGAGGCTATGTAACCGATATTATTACAGATTTAGTTTTAGACTGGTTTGAAAACAAAAAAAAGAAAGACAAACCTTTCCTAATGTTTTATCTTCATAAGGCGCCTCACAGGCCATGGTGGCCTAGCCCTGAAAAATTTAGTGAGTACAGTAAAAAAAAGTTTCCGATACCTAAAACATTATTTGATGATTACAGCGAAAGGGGCTCAGCTGCAAAAACTGCAGAGATGAATATTCTATACGATCTTCGATACGGTCACGACTCGAAAATCAAGCCCTCAACTATTAACAACATGGAAGAGATTGAGCCATATATCGAGCCCTATGATTGGGGAGGCTTAGATGGGTTTACGACCTCATTCATGAGATCTGATCAGGTCCAGAGAGAACAGTACAATGTAGTGCTTGACTCTATAAATCTTTGGTTCAAGAATAACTGGAGCGGTCTAGATTATAAAGAAAAAATGATATGGAAGTATCAGAGGTACATGCAAGACTACCTTGGCTGTATCTCATCCGTTGATGATAACGTGGGTCGTGTTCTTGATTATTTGGATAAATCAGGTCTAAGCGAAAACACGATAGTTGTTTACACCTCTGACCAGGGTTTTTACTTAGGTGAGCACGGTTGGTTTGATAAGAGGTTTATTTATGATGAGTCCTTCAAGACGCCCCTGATGATTAGGTGGCCAGAGAAAATAAAAAAAGGTTTAAAAAGAAATGAGATGGTTCAGAATCTTGATTTTGCTCAAACGTTTTTAGATGCGGCGGGGATTGATGCTTTAGAAAGTATGCAAGGGGAGAGCCTGATGCCTCTCGCGCTTGGGGATCAGGAAAAATGGGACCGTGATGCTGTGTACTATCATTATTATGAGTATCCATCTGTCCATATGGTTAAGCGTCACTATGGTATAGTGACTGAAGAGTATAAGCTCGCCCATTTCTATTATGATGTTGATGAGTGGGAGCTCTACGATAGAAAATTAGATCCTAGTGAGATGAGAAATCTATATCTAGATCCAAAATATCAGGACATAGTTTCTGATTTAACAATTCGCCTGTCTGAGCTCCGGAAAAAATATAAAGACTCCGAACAATTAGATCGATATTATATTAACAAATATCTCTCTAAATAGATTGCTTATTGTTTGAATATCGTAAGAGTCACAAATGTATTTCTACTGGTAGGTATACTGTGTCCAATTAACAGGCCACAGGTTCCAGACGGAGCTCCGCTGTTTGATGAAAATAAAAGTGCAAGAATAGGCGACAATCCGTTTCCGACAAATCCACTGAATGATAGAGCAGTGGGATATTTACTGCAGGGAAAGGCACAGACCGCTCTAACCAATTACGGAAACTATATTGATATTGAAGTTAATCCTAATGGCGTATGGGGTGAGTATGCATATCTGTATGAGGTCACATTTCTGGCGGGAGTTCCAGGACATTCTTATTCTTCGAACTATCTGTGGGAGCTTGTAGAATCATTTATTGATCAAGAGGGCAATACTAAATACAGCATATGGGAATCAGACGATGCATATGAAGCCTGGTATGTAGATGATGATACAGTCTTCGCTGGCATTCTTTTCAATTCTAACGAGGACAATGGCCTCTGGGAGCCAGATAGTATCTCCCAGTTGGAATCAGCAGATGAAATATCTGCCCCATTCCAGTGGTGTATTGACACTGACAGAAGAAAGATTGTTCTCAGCTCTTTTGAGGATAAAAGCCCTAACGAATCTAGTACAAGAATTGGGCTTATTTATCCCTGGGCACTGAGGCCGAGTTTAATTAGCAGAGAGGACCAGTTTGACTATTATGACTACGGTCCAGATTTTGAGGAGTGGACAAAAGATGATCGTTACGCTTACTATGGTGCGAACACGGCTGAGTCGTGCTTATCTTTTTTTCCGCAACTGTTTAATACGGATTGGCAGCCAGTAACAAAGGCAAGAGTGAACACCCACAATATGGACTTTGGTGCGGGCGATATTTTTGGTGACACATACGTAACCGATCCAGATGATACTTACCCGCTTCTAGCTCACAGTGGATATTCTGACACTTGGCCACTCAGGTTCAACTATCAGACTGGTGAGGATGAGCCATATTGGCCAGGATGGTGGGCCCAAGACTACAACATATATTTGCCAGGGTGTGACCAATCCAGAAAAGATCCCGACTGCTGGGAGACAGTCCCTGGGCGGTTTATTTCTGATATGGATGTGTATATGGAGTTTGATGATCGCTGGGCGCATCGAGCAAATCAAGTAAGCACTAACAATGAGTACGAGCAAACAGGATACCCTATGGGACTCAGGGTCATGTCTGAGGCCCACTCTTACGGAGTCTCCTATGCCGAAGATATTTTATTTGTTACGGTAAAAGTGAGAAACGAAAGTGGTGACTGGTGCGCTGAGGATGAAAACTATGAGCCTGTCTTGGATGAAAATGGCCAACAAAAATGTGGAGAGGCGATGATAATGCCGGATGGTACCAAGCTTAATCAGGGTAAGGGATTTGACTATTCGGGAGTGAGCCTGGGTTTTTGGATGGATGGCGTTATCCTCTCTAACAATAAATATGGTGACTATAGCTACTGGACCAGTGCCGAAGATTTTATGAAATATTATTGGGAGTTTTTTGAGGTCAATAATGAGAGAATGTCAATAAGTATGGCCACGATTGGCGACTACGATGGTATGTCACTCGTTCCTGGATATGCGATGGACCCAGACACACCGAGTCCGGGGAATGAGTTTGGGGTTGTCGCGACGCAGCTTCTTGACTCTCCAAAAGCAACAGATCCAGTTGACCTTGACCAGGATGGCGTGATAGATATATTTCCTGGGGAGCCTCTAAAGATGACAGACTGGCACTGGCTGGATTGGTACAGGAGACCTGGTGTGACACACTCAGAGAGTTTGTCTGGAGATTGTTATGCAGGTACCCAGGGCTGCCCGCAGGCAAGAAATAGGGAAGAAATTTTTTATAAACTAATGGTCGGTGACACGACAAACCTTAGTGAGAGTGAGAGAGAGTGGCACTTTCATACTTCAGACCCAGGGACAGACCTAGGGTCAGAGCTAAATCCTCATTTTGACTCAGTCGATGGTATAAAGCAGGAGCCCGTTTTCCTTAGGCCGCCTGAGGGTGTTGACCCTATTATCGTAATGAGCTGCGGTCCATTCGATCTGCCCGTTGGCAGAGAGGTACCTTTTTCGTTTTGT
>CAZLPW010000023.1:15700-18113 GCA_964561495.1 uncultured bacterium
TAATATTTGGCCAGGATGAAGATGATTTAATAAACAATGCTCGATTTGCTCAGGTAATGTACAACTCTCGCTATCAAGGTTTCACGCCGCCGACACGGCCTACCGTACACGTTGAAACGGACACAGGGCAGGTTAAAATTTTTTGGAATGATATTGCTGAAAATAGCAAGGACGTCCTAACGGGATATTCTGATTTTGAGGGATATAAACTGTACAAAAGCAAAGACGGAGGAATAAACTGGCGCGATGCCTCTGATATGATATATGACGATAGCGGTGTTTTTGTTGGCTGGAGACCTGTTGCTCAGTTTGATCTCTCAAGAGAGAGAGACTCTCTTCACTGCGTCTATCGTAACGCATACGACTGTGACAGAGAGGAGAGACGGGGGCACGGGATACAAGGTCCCGACCCTTTTTTCCCTTGGTTCAGCCTTGGCTCTAACACCGGACTTGATCCGATAGAGCTAGACCCAGGTGATTGGAAGATAGTTAGAGGGGATACTTTTAGGTATATGTATCAAGACTATGACGTTGTTGATGGTGTAGAGTATACCTACTCTGTTGTCGCATATGACATGGGAGTTGAGCCAGCGTATAGTTTAGACTATTTTGAAAGCGGAGACGGGCTCTATGAGTCAGTGACTGACACTAATTTTTCCAACCCCAATGAATGGGCAAGTCCAGATGGTTATGCTTCAATAGAAAACTCAAAAGGGACTACCATATTAGATAGGAACTTTGTTAAAGCATACCCAGGTGTTCGTCCTCAAAATGATTTGACTAAGGTCTCGGTTGTGCCAAATCCATATATAGTTAGATCTGGTTTTAAAGAGTCAGAGTTTGGTCGTCGTATGCGTTTTATAAACCTGCCTGAAGAGTGCCGTATTCGTATTTTTACCATATCGGGCGAGCTTGTATCGGAAATTTTCCATAGTGACAGAGAAAGCGGAAACGCCTGGTGGGATATGCGGTCGATGAACAATCAGGAAATAGCCCCCGGTCTTTACGTTTACCATGTCTCATACCCTGGCTCATCAGGCATGCCTGATGAGCATTTGGGTAAGTTTGCTGTGATAAGATAAATTTTAAACTAGTGTGTTGATACTTTTTATTATACAATGTATATTTAGCCAAGAACCGTAGAACGAGCATGATGAAAGAGCAGTCATTTTTTTCATTATACTCAAAAAAATTTTGTTGTTATCAGGAGATTTTAATGTCTTTGAGGCTTATTTTAATTCTTTTAGCGCTAGTGGGATCCTTGTTTTCTCAAAGCGGCGAGCAGGATGAATTTGATGAGGATGACTACGAGTACGAGGTTGTCCCGAATTACAGTGCCAATCTTTATATAGGGTATCCGCTGTTAAAGGCGTCATCGTTTGAATACTATGACTCAAATGTGGTGTTCGGTCTTTCTATAGGGACCCCCTTTGGTTTTGCGATCGGGTCTTTTTTTACGAATGTTATTGGCGAGATCTTTCTATATGATTTTTCAACTGATTCCTATGAATTTAAGGGTGCCGGCGTTCAGGCGGGCATAAGCCCTGGCTTTTTTATAGGTGACATTAGTTTGAGTGGGACAATGTCAGGAGGGATATTCCACGCAGGCACTGGTTTCATAGCGGGAGGCAGTGTTGATATTCCAGTTGGAGACGCTTTTGAGGTGCGTGTAACGGCGCGCAATAATATTGTTCAGAAAGACGAGGGTGGTGTCACCGGCTGGATTGGAGCCGGGGTGTCGCTTGGCTACGAGTTTTAGTGTTAGTCCAAGATAAAACTAACCTAGGAAAATGCTCAAAATATTTCAAATATTACTTCTCTCTCTTATCTCTGGAGGACTGCTGCGTGGCGATGGTGTCTACGTAGGCGTAGTAGAGTTTCAGTCTAAGGGCATTACCCCACGAAATGCCAAAATACTAACAGAGCGTTTTAGAAAAGAGCTTAACAAGACCGAGGTCTTTACGGCTATCGAGAGGGACGTATTCTACAAGCAGTTGAAAAAGGCTGGCGTCAAAAAAACTGAATGCATCACCGTTGAGTGCCTGGCGGATATGGGTTTATTGACCAATCTTGTTCTGGTTGTAGGGGCTCATGTAAGTATGCTTACTGACTCGAGCTATCAGATTGTTATTAACCTTGTAGACACAGACACGAGGATTGTGCATAAGTCTAAGACAGTTGATGTGATGGGCGAGCTTAATGATGTGATTATACAGTTAGAGCTTTTAGCATGGAACTTTGCCTGGAGAGATCCTCCAGAGTTTTTGCTTATGAAACAGCGACTTGGTGCGAGTGACCCAAAGGTTTTGGCTATGACCAAGCCTAAAACGGTTGGCGGGGCCACAAGGCGCTCTATTTTTATTCCTGGTCTTGGTTCAATCTATCGGGGTCGTCCTTTTGCGGGAGGCGCTTT
>CAZLPW010000023.1:18123-24274 GCA_964561495.1 uncultured bacterium
AGCAGCTTGCATAGGTCTTACATCAAGCGCGGTTGGTAAATATTCAAAACTGCAAAAAACGAGAGACTCTAAGCTTAGCAAATACCGAGATGCTACTGTTGGAGATTCGATTATTTTTTATCGTGATGAGTTGCTTGATATTGATTCAGACATGAGCAATGTCAATAAAAGCATTATCACATACTCTGGGTTGACCGCGGTTTTGTGGGGGCTTAGCATAATTCATTCTAGGTATTCAAAGCCTAATATGGATGATGTCCTCACATCGAGATTAACCAGACCGAGGATGAGCTATGACTTAGCACGCAGAACCATTAACCTAAGCTGGAGCATCGGCTAGAATGTTTAGATGCTTTCATATAGCTCTGGTTGCCTTCATATATTTGGGCTGCGGTTTTCAGGAGAAAGACATCTCTAATGATCTTGATAATCCGCTGGGTGATGTGAACACAGACTGCGGACTGCCTGCTCTGATTTTTAAGCCGTCTACTCACTATTTGGTACCCGATGAAGAATTTAGCGCCCCCTTATTTTTGTCTGACAGTCTTGAGAGTGAGGCTCTTTACGGAGGATTTAAAACGACAATATATTTTGACCCAGGTATAGTTGATCTTAGAGATGTTCGGAGTGGTCAGTTTACTGAGGATAATAATTCAATGTTTTTTGTTGACACCTCTGAGTCAGGTGTGGTAGAGGTCGTTGGGGTGTTTATCGATGATATTAACCTGGGCGCACTAGGTAGCAACAATGTAAAGCTAGCGGAGTTTGATTTTAAGGTGATAGGGGTTGGCAATGACACACTGCGGCTTTCTAGAACATTTGCGGATGAGTGTCTAACCTACTCCGATGGCTGTGAGCTGGTGGACCCTGATGATAATTTAATTGAAATAAAAAGTTACACGGATGCGATTATACGAGCTAATTAAAAGATTAACCTTCTTATGGGTGCTGTTTACTGGACTTGCTATGGGGCAATATGTCTCTACGCTAGCAGGAACTGGTCAGGTAGGGCACCAGGACGGTCCGGACTCTACCGCATTATTTAATAATCCTTCTGGAGTCGCAATAGGCGCGGACGGTACTATATTTGTTGCGGACCTAGGTAACAACAGGATACGTAAAATCACTCCAGATGGTGAGGTCTCTACCTATGCGGGGAACGGACAGTACGGTTATTTTGATGGATCGAGTGACCTGGCTTCTTTCAGGTATCCTTCAGATGTTGCTGTAGATTCACTTGGTAATGTATATGTCGCGGACAATCAAAATCATGCTATCAGAAAGATAGACTTATTAGGAAATGTAACGACCGTAGCCGGAGACGGAAATGCCGGATATCAGGATGGGGGGCTTGACGGAACAGTTGCCCGCTTTAATTTCCCTACTGGTATAGATATTGACTCTCAGGGTAATATCTATGTAGCGGACAGGGGCAACCACCGTATCAGAGTCATTAATAGTGCAGGAGAGGTCTCAACCCTTGTTGGTGGTGCAAGCGGATATTTTGATGGTGGGCATGAGCAGGCGTTGTTTAATGACCCCGCAGATATTGCAGTAAACAACTTTGACTTTAGCCTGGTTGTTGTAGAGAGGGACAATCACACTGTTCGCCGTGTCTCATTTGCTGACACTAGCGTAACCACTATCGCGGGTAATGGAGCGCCAGGAAATCTGGATGGTTTTGGGACAGCGTCAAGTTTTAATGCACCCTACAGCATCTGCGTTGACGGGTCTGGCGTAATATATATTGCAGATAAAGATAATCACAGAATTAGGAAAATATCTGAAAACAATGAGGTCACCACTGTCGCTGGTAATTCACCAGGCTATGCGGACGGCTTTCAGGATGACGCACTATTCTATCGTCCAATAGGGGTTGCTGTTTCTGGTGGTACGGAGCTTGTGGTGGCGGACTACGCTAACCAGCGTATCAGACACATTGACCTTGAGGCGATGCCTAACACATCAGAGAGCATACAGTTTTCTGTAGCGGGTGGGTATTCCGTGTACAACATTCCCTCTACTGGGTACAGCGGCTTAGACGGACTCGGTGGACTGGTAATTAGCGGTGATGGGTTTGACACTAGCTACTATTACTTAGAGATATCCTTTAATCAGGGCGACACCTGGCAGAGCCTGCAGGGTGGAACATCTTCTACTGGTCTTCTCTATGATGCTGGAGGTGTTTTTGAGGCAAACGAGAGTGGCTATATATATTTTTCAATAAACCATGCAACAATCTCTAGCCTTAGCGGGTGGCCAGGGAACTCGGGAACTGTATCGCTAAGGGCTAGTAACTTTAGCCAGACCAGGTACTATCCAAACTCGAGTGGTAGAACGATTCAGATTGATCTAGTTCCTCCGACGATTATATACGCATCTATTGAGTCAAGTAACTCGATTAACACCACCAGGGCTGGTGTTGACCATACGGTTATTGTTTCAATTATATCAAGCGAGCCTCTAAAAAATAACAACCCCCTCACTGGCAGCATTAACGGTTATGGATTCTCTTCAAACGGGAACACCACGAACTGGACATCTTTCAGGACAATTACTGAAAATGATCCCGAGGGTAATGTCACCTTTGACATTTACTGTGTGGACGCGAGTGGTAATATGTCTGAAGCCGCTGCTGTGGTGACAACTGATGAGTCGTTTGTATTTGTTGACAGGACCCCACCGTCTATCAGCAATGTTTCTATTGTTTCATCTAATGCTGATAACACTGTCGCCACATCCGGGGACACGGTCCAGATTTCTTTATTATCAAGCGAGGGTCTATACAACCTCAGTGATCTGTCAATTGCTTCACAGACTGTTTACGAGAGCACGATCCAGAATGTTGATGGCCTAAGCTGGGAATTTTACTATGTTATGGAAGGGGGAGACGTAGACGGAGATGTTCAGTTTACAGTCTCGTGCGTTGACAGTGTCGGCAACGTTGCCTTCGTCAACGAAGCTAACACGGGCAGCGTATTGTTTAACGCTGATCCGATGATTTTAAATATTACAACCGCCAACCCCAGCGGGGACTACAATCACGAGTCAAATATCGACATTACCATGGAGTTTATTGAGAACGTCGTTGTCGATGGGAGTCCGCTTCTTTACCTGAATACGGGCACAGAGGGTGCCTCCGCGATCTACTCAAGCGGTTCGGGTACAAAGATTCTTACGTTTGTGTATGACATTGTTGAGTCAGACTCAACCGTTAATTTAACATACACAGGGGAGGACGCTCTTGTCCTAAATGGCGGACAGATAAATGATTTAAATGGCAACGCGGCCAACCTGATTTTGCCCCTTCCGGGTGAGGATAATTCGCTATCCTCAAACCGGACTATTATTTTAGATAATTTCGCTCCATACGTTAGTAATGTCAGCGCTGAGAGTGGGACATGGAAGCTGGGTGAGTCCCGATATGTTTTTGTTGATTTTAATGAAAATATTTTTACTACAGGCACGCCAAGCATTGACCTGAATATCCAGAACGGAAACCTTCAGAGTAAAGAGATTTTTATGCACACCAGAAGCGGCAACAGACTATTTTTTAGGGTGTATGTGTCTGCGGGTGACACGGTTAGCCTTTTGGACTATACCAGTGATAGTGCGCTTTATTTAAATAATTCCTTAGTTAAAGATGCGGCCGGGAATGTCGCAAGCGTTTTGTTACCTCACAGCGGTGATGAGGGGTCCCTGATTCTGAACTCTGAGACAAAAATTGATGGGATTATTCCGAGTGTCTCTAGCGTAAGCGCGGTGAGCGCTGCTGGGACCTATATTATTGATGATAAGGTTGAGCTCTCTGTTGAGTTCAGCCAGTCTGTTACGGTCTCCGGTGTGCCCTTTGTTGAGCTTGGCACAGGAACAAACCTGAGCAGGGCATATTACAAAAGCGGTACAAACACAAGGTCTCTTATTTTTGAGTATACGGTTGTTGATGGAGACCAAAGCCTAGATCTTAACTACAGCGGCATAGAGGCCCTCTCGAGCGGAACTGTTCTAGATTTTTCAGGCAATGGGGCCGACCTGGACTTACCTGGTCTTGATTCTGAGAATGCTCTATCTCAGAAGTCTGATATAATTATTGACGGTCTAAGGCCTGAGGTTGATAACGCTATGTTTTTATCTGGCAATGGTGGATACGGGATAGGGGACTCTGTCATAATAGCTCTGATCTTTTCAGAGCCTACATACTTAACAGGGCAGGCTGGTGTTTTTATGGTTACTGGAAATACAGCTGACTATTATTCAGGCAGCGGATCAGACACTCTCGAGTTTCTTTACATTGTTACTGAGGGAGATAACTCAACAGATCTTGGCTATTTTGATGAGAGTTCGCTTTATACATATGAGAACAGTGCTCTAAAGGACTCGGTTGGAAATGAATCAACCAAGGCGCTTGTCTCGCCTGGGCAGACTGGCTCGCTGATGCACAGCGGAGATATTATTGCTGATGGGATCCGCCCCAATATTGATGTTCTATCGATTGAGTCAAACAATCCATATAACTCTTCTATCGTAGGGCCTGGTGACTCGGTGACTCTGACCCTTAGCGCTAGTGAAAATTTAGTGCCTCCCTATATGAATATTTTTGGCGAGAGCGTTGACCCTGTCGGTGGCGGGATAAATTGGTCCGCGACCAGGGCGCTCACTGATGATGATGAGGACGGGCTTATGTATCACCAGTCTCTTATAACAGATCTTGTTGGAAACTTAGGCCAGAGCTCTACATCTACGACGGATGGCAGCTCTGTATATTTTGATAAGATCCCTCCTGTGGTAGAGTCTGTTTATGCTGTCACGGGGAGTGGCGCCTATATATACGGTGACACTGTTATCGTTGGTGTTATCTTCAGCGAGCCTATCTACATCTATGACAGTGAGCCATCCGTAAGTTTAGATGTCGGCGTTGAGAATGTAGAGGCCACATATATAAGCGGGGAGGTAGACAATGAGCTAAGGTTTTTATACGTGGTCGGTGATGGTCACGGATCTCAAAACCTTTCCGTAATCGGGGCTGGGTCTTTCAAGCTTAACGGGTCATCCCTAGAGGATCAGGCTGGTAATTCTGCGTCTGTTAGTCTCCCTGAGCCTGGGGCAGATAATTCCCTGAGCTACAATGAAAATATTCTTGTTGACGGTATCAGACCAGAGATTATTCTGATCTCATTTACCTCGCCTGATGGAACCTATAACATCGGAGATGTGATCACCATACAGGCAACGTTTGATGATGTCGTCTCTGTGACAGGGGCACCTGCTCTGGAGCTTGAGACTGGTATCGATGATGCTTTGGCTGTCTACAGCAGCGGATCTGGGCAGTCGACACTTAACTTTACCTATGTGGTTGGTTCTGGTGAGAGCACGCTAGATCTTGATGTGAATAATATTAACAGTTTTTTGCTTGAAAATGCATCTGTCCTCGATGAAAACGGAAACGATGCAAATGTCCTGATCCCCGAGCCTGGGACTGAGGGCTCGCTATCGATCGGGAGAGAGATTATTATTGATGGTATCCGGCCGACTGTGATCACTGTCACATCGCCGACTCCTGATGGGAGCTATGGTATCGGCGACACTATAGTTATTGAGACACTCTTTTCTGAGCCTGTTTTTGTTGATGGGGTTCCTGAGATCCAGCTCGCAAGCGGAGAGAACATGGGCTTCGCCTCTTACGTTTCTGGCTCTGGAACGGAGTTGCTAAGCTTTGAGTATGAAGTCACTGAGGGAGACACATCGTCTGATCTTATCTACAGTGACACAACCGCTCTGATGTTAGTCGGAAACAGCAGCCTACTAGACTCAGTTGACAACCAGGCGGTAGTGTATCTGCCAGAGTCTGGGAGTGTCAACGCTCTCGATTCTAACAGCGACCTGGTGGTTGATGGTTTCCGTCCCTTTGTTAACCAGGTCTACTCTGACACATCATCTGGGGTGTTTAATGAGGGCGATACGATTATGATCGCTGTGAGGTTTAGGGAGCCTGTGTATGTAGAAGGCTCGCCAGAGCTTTCTGTTGATCTTTTAGACTCGATCAGGGTTCTTGATTATTTGATCGGTGACGGGACAAATACCCTCTGGTTTAGGTACGTCGTTTTAGACGGTGACAACACAGGTCTGATGACTCTAAGTTCATCTGATGCGC
>CAZLPW010000023.1:24284-25658 GCA_964561495.1 uncultured bacterium
CGCTTGCGCTTAATGATGGGGCTATCTATGACGGTGTAGGCAATGACGCTATAGTCTCTGTGCCTTCGGGAGGCGCGATGGGCTCGCTCTCTTATACGAGTTCTTTAAATATTGATACAGTAATCCCAGAGGCTGATTTCGCTTTCGGTGATTATTTTTACAGTAACTACTCCTGGGAGTTTGATGGTACTATATCTGGGGCTTCTGCTGACATTATGAGCGAGGTTGCTCTCGTTGAGGTTCAGATTAAGAGACCTGACGACCAAACATTTTACAACGGATCCTCATGGGAGAATGTAGAAGTCTGGAACCCTGCTGATGGGACAGGCTCATGGCTTTATGCCATCAACAGTGACCAGTTTGAAAATAATAGGGTCTACGCGGTTGCAGCAAGGGCAACAGATCTTGGTGGGAATCTTTCTACCGTGGTGTCTGATACGTTTCACTTTGACAGCGAGGCCCCTGTGTCCGATATTGATCTCACTGCTGCGTTCTACAATGAGGCGTCCTGGTCACCTGACAGTACGATCCTGGGTACGGCCTCTGACTCCGTCTCCGGTCTTGGGCAGGTGATGATCCAGGTAAGAGACACGACCGTGGGAGCCTGGTTTGACGGGTCATCCTGGGTGGGTCAAGAGATTTGGCTTGATGTAAGCGGGCTTGAGAGTTGGAACTATTCAACAGGTTTTGAGCCGTTCCTTGATGGTCACTCCTATGTGATCGAGTCTGTCTCATATGATGTAGCTGGCAATATTCAGGTTGTAGAGTCTTCACAGGGTTTTACTTTTGACACTTCAGGTCCTGACGCTGGTATGGTCGCTCATGGTTCTTTCACGGAGCCGCAGCACTGGACAGCTGATACGGCGACTGTTTCTGCTGTTTGGACAGGTTTTAGTGATCAGGGGGCTGGGATTGTTTCCTATGATGTTGCAGTCGGGACTGGACCAGAGCTCCAAGATATTTATGAGTGGGCGACGGTGGGTATGGACACAAGCGTGGTCATAGACAGCCTAAGCCTTGCTCATGGAACAACATACTTCACCAGGGTAAGAGCCTGGGACAACCTGGGGAACGTGTCTGAGCCTGGTGTAACAGATTTTAGAAGCGTGGACATGGTCGCGCCTGTTGTTGACAGCCTCTTTGAGGTCTCGATCGAGGACCCTGTTTTTTACGGAAACTCTGAAGAGCTGATGGTCTCATGGGTGGGTGGTGACTCTCTGTCTGGGATACAAAGTTTTTCGGTGGCGCTGGGTACTGCACCTGCGGCAGATGACGCGGTTGAGTGGGTAGACAGTGTGCTGGTTGATACGATGCATTTTTCTAACCTATCTTTGTCTGATGGTGTTACGTATTACGCGAGCGTTATGGCTGTGG
>CAZLPW010000024.1:0-24904 GCA_964561495.1 uncultured bacterium
GCACTGCTACTGGCGACAATGCTGCTGTCGGTACACTAGGTCAAAGAGCTGGTCTCTAAATTTAGTTATCACTAAAGAATAAAAAGCCCTGGGTTTATCCCAGGGCTTTTTTGTTTTGATAATTAACTAATAAAAACTCTAGATAGGTTTTACTCTACTATTTACAATAATTAGGATGGATAAAAATATAATTGTAGATCCAATAATATAATCAAAAGATAAATTTTCCTGAAAAACTATCATGCTAGCTAATACCGAGAAAGGTACCTGAATATAGCTCACAGGCGCTACCCTGCTTGCTGGTAATAGTTTATAAGAAAACGTTAAAAAGAATTGCCCTAGCATGGTAAAAACCCCAACAAAAAATAAAATTATCCAAGTCCTAAAACTAGGTTCTATCCACAAATATAATGCAAATGGTAAACTCAGAGGCACCGTAAACAGTGGAAAATAAAACATAATAACATACGGAGACTCTTTCATATTTGAAGATAACCGAACAAGAACATAGGCCAGCCCTGTTAAAAACGAGCCTGTTATTGCAATGACTATGTTTGAGAGCTTAAAAGATGATGAGTCTGGTCCGATATATGGCAAACCAAGAATGATATAAACACCAATAAAACCAAAAAAAACAGAAAAGATTATACTCTTATTAATACTCTCAGATAAAATAACTGCTGCCAATAAAGTAGTGAAAATGGGATATAAATATTGAATTACTGTTGAATCAGATAATGGGAACCTTTGTATTGACTCATAAACAAAAAATAAGGCAACACTCCCCGTTAGGCCCCGAACTGAAAGTAAAAAACTATTACTTCCCCAAAGGTATATACCCTTTTTTTTAATTATTATATATATAAATAAAAACGTTATTATTCCCCTAATAAACACAATCTGAATTGTTGGAACAGACTCTCCAGCGAGTTTAACAAATACTGTCATTAAACAAAAAAAGAACGCGCTTAAAATCATGCATATATATCCATTATTAAAATAGTTTAGTATTCTATGCATAACTGTCATTAAAAAATTTACTTTAGGAGGTGTAATTTTATTTATCGTGCTAGAATAATATTTTTTTCAAAAGATTATTCACAGTCATAATACATTTCACGATACTGTCTTTTAACTGGAGATAGGATTAAGTCTTTTGACTTGCCATCTACAAACTGAAAGGTTGCATACCAGCTGGTAGACACATCATACCAACCACCAGTGAATTGATTGTGAAGTCTAATATATTCATAGAAAAGGCTGTCTCTTAGTACAGCAACAGAAGGGTTGGAAGCCCAATATGGGAATGATTCCAAACTATCACTTGATATATAAGTGCCATATGTATCCCTAAGCTCTCCTGTTAAAACCAAGGTTAGAGAATATTCCCCCTTAAGACTTATCAAATCCGAGTAGTCGGTCCAGATAAAATTATCGGTTCCATAAGTACCATCGGGCTGAATTAACCAATTTGAGACCCAATTGTTTAGGGACCAGTTCATATTAGCAAAACTTTTTAAAGTATCTGATAAAAACCCATCACATTCTAATTCTTGCTCAGGAATAGTCTGCTCATCGGAGCAGCAATAGAACATAATCATAAAAATTAAAAATAGATTTTTGATAGTCATTCTCACAGATTAAATAAAATATATATATCTAGTATAAAAAAACCAGTAACCCAATCACAGAAAGTGTAAAATAATTTACTAGGTCAGCTGCGGCAACATAGTCCTTAGCCACTCGTTGTCCAAAAAAGAGACAGAGGATAGTAATATTTGAAATAATTAAACCAAAAATGATATACTGAGACTGATCAAAAATCATATAAAAAATTATCCCTACAAAAAAAAGAAGGCCTGACATTATTTCCAAAATGGTTAAAATAATTAGCAAGTGTGGTATAATATTTTTTAAAAACGTATTGCTAAAATGCTCTTTAAGCCAATCTAAATTCCCCGCTTTATCAATTATTTTGTCTAGTCCAGACTGGATGAATACTATCATTAAAAAAATAGGTATAGCAATTCTTACAAATACAATAATTGTTTGATCAAACAATTATTTATACCTATAAAATAGAATAGCTGTGTAGAATACTATCTTATCCATGATTTATTTTAATTGATAAATATTAAAAATTTAATCTGACTTTTTTTTTCGGTATTTCTTCCAGTGATCTTTATTTTTTTTCTCACCCAAAATGAATTTTTCCAGATCTTTTAGGGTTTTAGTAAGTGACATGTTTATCTCCAATAAAGTCTTTATTTACTAATATGAAAATACCACTTTATAAACCAATAATAATATTCTTGATATAATTATTTTAATAGCATCATACTTTGAGTACTACTGTACCCATCCGATTCTATTTTATAAAAATATAAGCCTGAGCTTAATTTTTGTCCTCTATTATTAATACCGCTCCATCTAAACTTTTTGTATCCCGAATTTTGATAATTTAGAATTGGTTTTTCTATTAATCTTCCGCTTGAATCATAGATCTTAATACTTACCAAGCCATCATTTAACAGATGATAGTGTAGTGTAGTGTAAGGATTAAAAGGATTTGGATAATTTGGATACACAATAAATTTTTCTGGATTAATGTTATTATTTTGATTATCATAAATTTCTAATTCTGGAACCGTAGACTGTAAAAAGCGATATAGATACAGGTGACCAAACCCTACATACCAAACATTTTTCCTATTGCTAATATGTTCTATGTGGTTCCAGGTAAAGTCTTGGTCCCACTCAAGAATGTTTGGGTGACACATTAGATGATAAATACCACCAAAAAGTAATACCCAATCAAATGTGCTATTAAGCTCTGTTGTGTCTGTTGATCCCCAGTAAGATTGAGAGCCTACTTCTATCGAAGCACCCACAGGATCATATTTATATAATTCTTGATTCCAATTCGAGAACCAATTATCTCCCCAATCAGTCAATCGAGTCACAAGATAACCAGCATCACTGACCATTGAATCGATTTCCTCATCATAATCACCATAGGGAGCAATCCAAACGTATATATATTCATTATCACCATACCTGCTAAGGTTAGGCAAATCCAGATGATTCTTAAGATCTTCTATGCTGCCTAACACCTCACCTTCCAGATCATCATAGGGAGCAAATGGATGGGTCCTTGAGTGAGACACAGCCTCAACATTTCCCAAATCAAGCTGGTTTTGAATATTTGACCATGTATTTGTATCACCTACTTCAGTCACTATTCCACAAGATACCCAAAGGTTTAAGTCTCTAAAATTCTCGCAAGTCTCAATAAAATTATCATTGTTCCAATCAGCCCAATCATCAGCCGTAATTGTAACAACTCCATCCCGATTGTCATAATATTGACTCGTTTTTGAATATGCTGACTCTATTATATTTTCTATATTATCTGTTATTTTTATAAAAATTGAGTCAGATAGATCAGAAAATGCAATAGATAGAAAACATGTACTTGCATAATAATCAAACCTTACCGCTTCAATGCCGTTAAAAAAATCTTCTGCTGTATATTCATTAATCAAACTCCAATCCTGCTCTTTCTGAAACTTTCTGTAAGCTTTTAGGTTTGAACTGTTATCAGGTACTATAAACTCATAGGTGATTGGATACGAAAGTCCATAGTCAGAGTGTGTCTGAGAATCAATCGATATAATAATCTCTGATCTTATTCCATTTTCGATCTGTAAACCTCTCTGTTGCCCATTTAAAAAAATCAAAATAAAAAAATTGATAAATATTATACTTTTTTTCATTTGCTATACCTAATTACTATATTTGTTCCCTTTCAAAAAAATGTCTAATGAAAACTCTTTTATTTTTTTTCGGTGCCACCAGTAATTCTTCTCCTTTTCATCTGGATTTGAAAAATTATAATAATATAGTTCCAAACGTAACCAATTAGGATTATTTATTTCAATGGCAGTGTCATAAAGAAGGCTCAGAATATCTGGGTTACCCTTTCTCAAGCCTCTCAAAAACATTCCAAACCAGTAAGAATGATCTATGTAATTGTTTAAATAGAGCTGGCAGTTTTTTAAATATGCTTCCCTATATTTTTTATCTAAATTATTTATTTCAAATAGCTCAGTCTGGGTAAAAAAGTTTTCTAAATTTATTTTCCCTAATTTTATATCAGTAGTAACCATAACCTCCAAAAATCTTTTATATAAATCCAACGATGCTGGTGATTTCATTATTCTTTCAATATAGAGACTCTCGAACCATAGCTGCCAATCTAGGCGAGGCATATGAGGAAGAAAGAAGCGCGGAGGATTATTTATTTCTACAGGCTTATAACGAAAACGATATGGCTCCCACTTTTTCCCATCATCACTATATGAAATTATTATTTCTGGGCGAGCATCTGTCATGACTCGAAACAAACCATATGAATTTATGGAACGAGAAAATCGAGAAAGATCAACCAAATTGATTGTAATAAAAGAAGGCTTAATATAACCATCCGATTTATTTTTTTTATTCCCATAAAAATCTAATCTTAAAAAGAAAAAGCCTGTAATTAAAAATATAATTAAATGAGAGACCCCAATAAAATTTTTAATATATAAATATTTGGAGTCCTTTGGAAAATTAGAATTAAATCTGATTAAATATTTTTTCAAATTTTCAGGAACACTTTGATCATCAATTAATGTTAAGCAAAGTGCGATAGTTAACAGATTAAAAAATCCATAGTTCCCAGTAATCATTATCATGACCTGCAAAAAAATAATTCCAGCAAATGAAATACTTCGAAATCTTCTAGGTAGAAAAATAAAAAATGGAAGAATCAACTCTACAAAATAGGTTATCAGTAGCGATATTTTATGAAACCAATCAGGCAGCCAATGAAAATACCAACTAAATTGTGTTGGTATTGGCTGCGTCCAAAAATGAAAATCTAAGGCACTTAGATTCGTCCAATGATTTGATCCATCCCCACCAAAATACGTGAATTTTACAACACCAGATTCAAACATCAGCTTAAACAATAATAGCCAAACTAACCATCTACCTATAAGGTTTGATTCTTTACCTTTCCCAATTTTTTCTCTGATAACCCATGGTAAAAATAAAAAAGAGATCAAAACTGTCTCCAAAAGGAGGAGATCCCACTGAAAATTAAGAAATGGCCTCGATACAACAACAAACGACAGATAACATGTCCAAATAACTAAAACGGATATATGCGGGATAAAACCAAAAAATAAAAATATTGATGCAATAGTTCCAGATAGAAAAAGAAAATCTAAGCCAGAGTCTGATTCAAAAAACCATAATAAAGTTGGTCTTACTAACCATTTTAAAAAATTCTCATCACCTGAAAAATTGCTTTGAAGTTGGCCAAGGTATTCTGTAAAAGGAACTATTCCGCTAGACCCAATTAATCCTGAAGTCTGAGACCAGAGGGAAATGAAAGCAAAAAGTACGGTCACAGCTAAAACACGTGCATATATCCAACCACTAATATGAAACGTTGATGGGGCAAAACTTTTACCCCAAAAAATCTTTACAAGCCAACTAAATTCTTTACGATGACTCGCGACAAATCTATAGCACCATTCTGATAAAACGGAAAAAAGTTTAAATTTTTGGTATAGCCGAAAGGCCCATCCTCTCCAGGAATATTCTGAGAAAAACCTAAAAATTGCTTCTGCCCCATTATAAATATTTCCTCTTGGAGTAAATAAAAATACCGATTTAGAGTAGTCCTTTTTAGGTGCGTCTGGATATTTTTTATTTAATGATTGATATGGAATTAGTTCAATCTTCTGATCTTTATAATAACTAAAACGATTTGCACACAATTTGCAAAGTCCACAATCTCCATCCCAAACCATAAGGAGGGTTTTAGGAAAAAAATTATTTTGATTATTATTAGAAATAATAAGCCACCTTAAACAAAAAAAATTTCCTGAAAATTATTAGGCATTATAATGCTAAAATAAATAGAACTTTATAAAACAAATTCCAAATATTTATTTTTTTAATGAAGAGATAACATATAAGCCATAATTTAATTCTATAATCAAAAACAAATATGAAGCCATACATATATCAAATAAATAAAAAACCAGAAACAAAAAAAGAAGTTGGCCTACCCAAAATAAAAACAAAAAAGGCAAATGTTCTAACTAGTGGAATAGATGGAGATTATAATAGATTTCGGAAAAATAAAAAAAATGGTGACCCTGATATGGCCCTAATGATACTATCACTCGATATTATTAAAGAGCTTAATAATGAGGGCTGGCCTGTAAAACCAGGAGATCTAGGAGAAAACCTAACCTTAGAAAACATAGAATATAGGACCCTAAGCCCAGGACAAAAATATAGTATCGGCACTGCAAAAATTGAAATTTCTTTTATCTGTGATCCTTGTTCAAACTTAAAGGCCTTACCCTATGTGGGTACTGAAAAAATATCAAATTTTATTAAAATACTTTTGAACCGAAGAGGTTGGTACGCCCGAGTATTAGAGCCTGGAAAAATCGTTGAAAAAGATTATTTAATCACCAGCTAAAGGATAGTATTTAAATAATTGACTAATAATATAATTAATAAACCAAAAAATCGTCGAGCTATTATTCAGATTGTTAAGGGGATTAAAACAAGTGATGGTGCTGGAGTTAATCTCACTAGAATAATAGCTAGTCCTCAGCTTAATATGATAGATCCATTTTTACTTTTAGATGAATTTGGTAGTGACAACCCAGATGACTATATCGGAGGATTCCCGCCACACCCACACAGAGGATTTGAAACAATTACTTATATGCTGAACGGTAAATTTAGACATAAAGATACCGCAGGTAATGAGGGATATCTGACTGATGGCTCTGTCCAATGGATGACAGCGGGCAAGGGAATAGTTCACAGTGAAATGCCAGAACAAACTAAGGGACTAGTTAGAGGTTTTCAACTTTGGATAAATCTTCCAAAAAATAAAAAAATGATTGAACCAGTTTATAATGATATCCCAGCTAATAAGATACCAATTATAAATATTTCTGGAGGTACAATTAAAATTATCGCTGGCTCATTCTCTGGAATTAAAGGCCCTGGAAAATCCCATACTGGTGTTCTATATTTTGATATAAAAATTAATAAAGGATCTGAATTAGAAATCCCAATTGATTCCGACTGGAATACCTTCTGCTATGTATATGAAGGCGAAATAAAATGTGGGGAAAGAGTAAAAAAAAACCATCTGGCATTATTTGATAAAAAAGGTTCTTTTCATTGCGTTTCGAATTCCTCAGAAACGCGTTTTATATTAGTCGCTGGTGAACCCTTAAACGAACCTGTAGCACGAGGTGGTCCATTTGTAATGAATACAAAAGAAGAAATATTACAGGCATTTGAAGATTATCATTCTGGTAAACTTGGATAGTTTGTAACCTAATATAAATCAATAATGAAAATAACAAAACAATATATAAAATATCTCGATAAAAATGATCCGCTATCAAAATTCAAAAGTAAATTTTACATTGAAGATAAAAAAGGTTGCTACCTTGATGGTAACTCTTTGGGAAGACTTCCAAAGGAAACAATCAAAGAAATTAACTCATTTTTAAATAATGAATGGGGTATTAAACTCGTTGAGGGTTGGGAAAAATGGATCAATGAAGCACAATCTACTGGAAATTTATTAGCAAAGCATATATTAGGAGCTGATAAAGGTGAAGTGCTAGCCTGTGACACGACATCAGTTAATTTTTATCAAATCTGTTCCGCAGTTGTAAATTCTTTTCCAGAAAGAAAAACTATTATTACTGATGCCGCAAATTTTCCTACAGATCGCTATATTTTAGAGGGCATTGCCCAAAATTTAGATTTAAATCTTATTATTATAGATAATGAAGATATAAATAAAAAAGGGTATGAGAGACTGACACCTGATATTTTGCGTCCTTATTTAAATGAAGATGTTTCTCTGGTTACACTTCAGGTACTTCAATATAGATCTGGATCACTGAACGATATAAAAAAAATAACAAAATTAGTAAAAAAATTTGGTGCACTAACTGTATGGGATGCAAGTCATGCAGCAGGTTCCATTGAATTAAACTTTAAAAAAAATAATATAGATCTTGCTGTCGGATGCACCTACAAATATTTATGTTCTGGACCTGGGGCACCTGCTTGGTTATATGTTAAAAAAAATTTGCAAAATGAACTGCACGTCCCAATCCAAGGTTGGTTTGCTCAAAAGGATCAGTTTGAAATGGGTGCAAATTTTGAGAAGAGTCCAGATATCCGTGGTTTTCAAATTGCCAGTCCATCCCTAATTGGATTACGATCCATTAACGTCGCATGCAAAATAATTAAAGATGCTAAAATGAAAAATATTATTAAAAAAGCAATAATTGGAACGGATCTAATAATAAAACTTTATGATGAATGGTTAATAGACTTAGGGTTTTTATTAATGACACCACGTAACAGTGATAAAAGAGGAGCTCATATTTCTCTTTTTCATGAACATGCAAAAAGTATTAGCGTTGCACTTCGCAAGTTTGAAGGGGTTGTTGTTGACTACAGAACGCCTAACCAAATTCGTATTGCAGTTTCACCGCTATCAACAACATATGATGAAATCTATAGAGGAATAAAAAAAATAAGAGACTCAGTTCGAAGAAAAGATTTTTTAAAAATTAAAGATAATAAATCAAGAGTTACCTGAAAAAGTTAAATATATTAATCTATAAATTATATCTTGTCCAACCCTTTCCCTCATGGCCAAAGCTAATCCTGCCTGAGTGTATTATTTCAATTAATATCTCCAAACTTTCAATCAGTCTAGGGCCTGGCCTATTGAAATATTGATTTCCATCTGCGATATATATCTGGCCCTCTTTTACTGCACTAAGATTTTTCCAGCCAGGAATATTCAATAAAGCTCCCATCTCCTGCACCGATTTTTTCATATC
Organism: uncultured bacterium; assembly: GCA_964561495.1. Classification (GTDB taxonomy): domain Bacteria; phylum Fidelibacterota; class Marinisomatia; order Marinisomatales; family UBA1611; genus CAZLPW01. Next base: position 8,961 of record CAZLPW010000024.1, read on the forward strand.
ATATCCACAAGGCATTACTATAATTATCTCTGGGTCTGCGCTACATAATTCTTTCGGATCCATCCATGGTGAATGTTTTCCAGATATACCAAAAAGATTTGTCCCTCCTGCTTTCTCAACTAATTCAGGCACCCAATTCCCTGCTGCCATTAGTGGCTCAATCCATTCAATACATGCAACACCTTTAGTCTTAAAATTTTGAATCTTTTTGTTTAATTCTTTTAAACTAAGTCTCATATTTTCAACAAGAGCATTCCCCGACTCTCTAACTCCGAGGGCAGAAGATATTACTCCGATACTATCCCAGATATCTTCTAAGTTGTTTGGCTCAACAGATATAATTTTTTTTATTATCAGTGACTAGATTTAAAGAATCTTGAACCTCTTTCAGACTAACAGTACAGACCTCACACTGAGTCTGAGTAATAATTATGTCTGGTTTTAAATCACTAAGCTTCTTTTCATCTACGTAATAAACTGACAAAGCTTTTTGTAGCAAAGATTTTACTCTTTGATCTATCTGAATACTGGTTCCATTAGTATTAAACTTAGGTTTTGTACAAAAAGGAAGACTAACAACTTCAGGCGGATAATCACATTCATGTGATCGACCAACCAACCACTTACCACATCCAAGGCTATATACAATTTCTGTAACAGAGGAAAGTAATGATAATATTCTCACCTTTTTGATAAATGGATCTTCATTTTCCGACTATTTTATTTTTCACATATTTTTCTAACCACTGATCCTGCTCCCAAAGTAAATGTAAAATACTTTCTTTAGCCCTGTATCCATGACTTTCTTTTGGAAGCATTACAAGGCGAACTCTTGCACCTAGACCCTTTAATGCATTAAAATATCTCTCACTTTGCAAGGGGTAGGTCCCTGAATTATTATCAGCTTCTCCATGAATTAATAAGATAGGACTTTTTACTTTATCAGCATGCATAAATGGTGACATCTGATAATATATCTCAGGAGCTTCCCAATAATTTCTTTCTTCACTCTGAAATCCAAACGGAGTTAAGGTCCTATTATAGGCTCCACTCCGGGCAATCCCAGCAGCAAACAGGTCAGAGTGAGAAAGCAGATTAGCCACCATAAAGGCTCCATAGCTATGTCCTCCAACCGCAACTCGGCTTTTATCAATATAACCCAAGCTATCTATTTTATTAATTGCTGCGCTAGCGTTATTTACCAATTGACTTCGAAATTCATCATTAGGCTCTTTATCCCCGACACCTATTATTGGAAATGAGACATCATCTAAAATTGCGTATCCTCTGGTTAACCAATAGATAGGTGAACCCCAATAGGGATAGGTGAATTCATATGGGTTCTGTATCGTCTGGGATGCACTTGATTTATCTTTAAACTCACGAGGATAGGCCCACATTATCATTGGAAGTTTATCTTTTTTTACCTTGTCATAGTCTTCGGGTAAATAAAGAGTTGCAGACAAGTCCAAGCCGTCCTTCCTTTTATATTTTATAAGCTCTTTATAGACATTTTGGAGACTTTTAAAGGGATTTGAAAAAAAAGTAATTTGGTTTAGTTCGTCTTTTTTTAAACTTCTAAAATAATAATTAGGGTATTCACTTGGTGATTCAATACGAACTAAGAGTTCACCTTCATCTGGCATAAAATCTCGCAGAGATTCTTTTTTATTTTTAATATTGGATTCATATAGCCTCTCTTTACTATTTGTTCTAATATTAAACTGATCTAAAAATGGAAATTGCCCATCTTCTTTGAAACCATCTCCTAGAAGAAATAGATTTTCGTCTTTTAACGCTAAAATATATCTGCCATATTTATTCCTTTTTTTAACAAAGTCACCTGGGTCATTATATCGGTCTTGATAGTTTCTTTCAGATACAATTATTGGCTGTTTTGTTGATTGAGAAGGATTAAATAAATATGTTTTTGTGTTTCTATTATTCCACCAATAATCAAAACCTAAAGCAAGTGTATCGTTACACCAACTGATATCATAGTATCTATTTTTCGTTTTTAAAATACTATTAGGATCTGTGTTAAATGGAGCCTCAAGTTCAAAAATTTCATCTCTAAATTCAACGTTAATCTTGGGATCTCCTCCATCCAAAGCTCTAACAAAATAAATAGTTGAAGGCTTATCTAAGCGCCAAGAAAAACTCCGGCCTCCTTCCCTTACAGCCATGAAACCCTTAGGCAAATCCTCAATCAGAGGCACATTTTCTAGAAGTTTAACTTGTTTACCATCAAATGAATAAATAAGGTATTTTGAGGAGAACCTATAATATGGAACTAAATAGGAAAATGGTTTTTGAATTATTGAAATCAAAATAAATTTACCATCTGGAGAAAAAGTTATGTCATCATACATCTCTTTCTTTTTCCACAAACTTTTTCCCCCTTTTAATGTTACTCTGTATAGTTCAGACTCTCCTAATATTTCAAAGTTTTTTTCATCATTTTTATTTTTTAACAAATCTTGATATGTACGATTTTGTGCTTTTTTTCCATCATTTGTTGAAACCCTTGGACCGATTGGTGTCAATTCGTTTGCATCAAATAATTTGGACACTTTCGGCGATACAAATTTTACAAGCATAGATTCTCCATCATGAAACCAATTGATTACATCACCTAAATTTGCATTAAGATCTGGACTAGTCAGTTTTTTCATTTTCCCTTTTTTCAAATCTAAATACCAAAGTTCAACACCCTCAGTTGTGGTATTAGTCATAGCTATTTTAGTCTGATCAGGTGACCATTTAATGTTTGCAATTTTAGGATTCGATGGCATCCCTTTAATCTGCTTAGCTTTAGATTTTTTCTTTCTTAAATAAGAAATTTTTATATTTTTATAATAGTTTACTCTGCTCCCTATATTTGTCTTTGGATTAAGCCTTAACCCCGCAAGTCTCATTTCCTTTTCAGATAGGTCTTCTATGGTTTTATAGGTATCACGATATAAATATATCATATAATTTTTTTTATCATCCATTAATACTCTGGGAGGCAGAGTAACATCAACTAGTCTTAAAATTTCTTCAGGTGGATCTTGATAAGCCAAATCTTCTTGAGATCTGATTTGTACAAATAAAAATGTGACTATTAAAAAGCATATACGATACATATTAAGAACCCTATTAAATATTTATTTTTTTTATCACCCAATCTAAACAAAATATCTATAGTAGGAAATTTAAAGGATAACAATTTTATTCTTTAAGCATTGATTTTGCTTCTTCTGGCCTTAATGGTTCTGGACGTGCACACGTTGTTTTTAATGAGACAGCTCGTCCTTCCTTTGAAGAACGCAATATTGATGCCATTATTTCAACAGTGTGGGTCAGAATTTTAATATTACATCGAGGAGTAATTTGTTTTTTAATCGAAAATGCTAAATCCGAGAGTCCTGCTGATCTATAGTTCGCAGTCCATCCTGAATCCAACTCTTCATTGGGATGGTTAAAAGGATGATCCCAGCTAGAAAACTTTTCAAATTCACCCTCTTTTTTTAAGATTTCTATTTCTCCAAAAAAACTGTTTGAATCTGGAACCTTAATAGAACCTTCAGTCCCATACAATTCCATTGATGTTTGTCCGTCTCCCCAAACATCCCAGCTCGATATCATTGTAACAATTGCTCCATTTGAAAACTCCATAACTGAATGTATTGTTGTAGGCGTTCCAACAATAATTTTTTCCCCAAAATGTTCCTCACTAGAAATTATTCTTTCTTTTTGAGGTATCGATGAAAATGCCAACACACGTTTAACAGGGCCTATAAGATTAATTAGATTACTAATAAAATAAGGACCTAAGTCAAATACTGGTCCACCACCTGGTTGATAAAAAAAATCTGGGTTTGGGTGCCAGTGCTCCATCCCATGGCTCATTATATGACAAGTGCCACTAGTGATTTCCCCTGCTCCCCCATCATCGATAAAAGCTCTGACTTGTTGATGTGCGCCACCTAAAAATGTGTCAGGAGCACCAGCAACAAATAGATTGTTTTTTTTTGCTAATTCATTTAATTCAATTGCCTCATCTAATGATAGAGTAAATGGTTTCTCTGAATATAAATGTTTCCCAGAATTAAGAATAGATTTCGACACACTAAAATGAGAATCAGGAACAGTAAGATTTAACACAATTTCTACTTCTTTACTGTTCAATAAAGAGGATACATCTTCTGCCCTAACCCCAAAAGCATCAGCCTTAGATTTTGCATTTTTAGGGTTAATATCAGCGCATGATACTATTTTTATATTATTAAAAAGAGGAGCAAGACGGAAATATGCTGAAGAAATATTTCCACATCCAATAATTCCAATGCCAATTTTACGTCCCATGATGCCTTCCCAAAAAATATTAAATTAATTATTTTGATTAACTAATAAATATAAAAGGCCCTGTCTTTCAAACAGAGCCTTAAATTAGTGAGTGAACCCCTGGTTCAGGTGGTAATCCGAGGTAAGGGGGATGCGGAGTCCCACATAGACACCCGTCCCGACGAATTCACCCACAAAACATGATAAATCTTATTACCGCGGACTCTGATGTTAATATAAATTTTTGCATTTAAAAACAAAAACTCTGAAATATTTTAATTTTTATAATATTTTAATTAGCTCCACTTCAAATATTAATAGACTATTAGCAGGAATTCTTGGTGAATTTCGATTTCCATATCCAAGACTAGGGGGAATAAAAAATTCATATTTTGCCCCTTCTTTCATTAACTGAAGGCCTTCCGTCCATCCCTTGATAACTCTATTTAAATGAAATTCGGCAGGTTGCCCACGTGAGATTGAAGAATCAAATTCCTGCCCATTAATCAATCTGCCTGCATAATGAACCCTAACCTTGTCAGTCGCTTTCGGGGAATTACCACTCCCTTTTTTTATTATACGGTACTGAAGGCCTGAGATAGTCTCAACAACATTTTTGTTTGATTTTTTATTGTTCTTTAAAAAATCTTCTGAGTCTTTCAGGCTGGTTTGCGTACTCTTATTTTCTTTTTCTCTCAATGACTGTTGCATTTTCATCATTGCATTACGACGCGTTTTCTGATCTAGTTTTACGTCATTTGTTTCATAGGCATCAAGGATTCCTGTTATTAAAACTCCATAATTAATTTCAATATTTTGGCGTTTTAGATTTTCACCAATATCCGCTCCAATTGAATAGCTAACTGTATCCTGGAAAGATTCCATATCTGTAGCTGAGGGAAGCTCCTTTTTTTGAGCACAACCATGCTCAAAAAAAATCAACCCAACAAATAAAAAATTTAAGTATTTCAAATTAAATGATCCTTTTTAGTTTATTAAAGATAGATATTAAAAATTAATCACCAGAATCAAAGACAAGAATGTAACCACCAGCCGCCAAAGCAATTAAGGCCAACGCCAAAAGAGGATGAGCTATAAGTAATGCAACAAATTTTGAAAGAAATGTTATCCCAATAATTATCAGACCGCCTAGAATAAGGTACCAGGCAAATTGTTTTTTTTCTATATTCATTGATCAAATATTATAAATTGAGAAACCCCATATTTATACTATGTTCTAGTGTTAGATATTACAGATTTTTTTTATAAATAAATATGAATCCTAAAACTGATTTCTCAATACGTTCTTTTATAGGTGGTTATGATAAAAACCTTACCTATCTGGTTACCTGTTTTCGAACAGGCATGCAAGTTTTTATAGATGCGGCAGTAGATCTAAATAGAATAAAACCATTTATAAAAACCCCTCCAAAAGCTGTCTTAATAACTCATTCCCATGGAGATCATATAGCATTTTTGAATCAGTATTTAATAAAATATCCGGATTTAATTATAATAGGCCATCCTAAAACTGATGACTCTATATTTAATGGAGAATTTCAAAAAATTCTTGATGGTCAGTCCTTCAATTTGGGTGCGATTACAGGGAAGGCTCTACATACTCCTGGTCACTACTATGATTGTATATCCTATTATATTGAGTCTGTTCTTTTTACAGGTGACACAATGTTTGTTGGAAGAACAGGGCGAGTAATAAGTGCAAAAAGTGATATTAAAGCTCTTTATGAATCAGTATATAAAATAATATTGGCACTGCCACAGAATACTCGCATATATCCAGGTCATGATTATGGGGAAAGCCCCACTATTACTATTAAAGAAAACATATCAATTAGCCCACTGCTTCAAGCAAAAAATCTTGAAGATTTTAAAAATATTATGGATAAATATGAAAAAAATAGATCCAAAAACACATGATATCGACTGGATATAATGAATCAAAATAATTCAGTTTGTGTCATATCTCTGCATGGCTGGACAGGCAACAACCAGTCGCTTAAAATCTTAAAACATTTACTCCCAAATAAAAAGATAATATGGGAATTCCCACAAGCGCCCTATAGAGCAAAAAAGGGAGGGCATAGTTGGTTCAAGGGAGATAAAGATAAAGGCTGGGAGAATAATCAGTCTTTATCTTTGCTAGAAAATTTGATAATCGAAAAACAGAAAAACGGTATTAAACATCAAAATATTTTTGTTTTAGGATTCTCTCAAGGAGGTTGCATGGCACTCGAACTTATAAAAAAACAAAATTTTTCTTTGGGCGGAGCTATAACTATTGGCGGATTTGTAAGAGACAAAAATACTTTCTGTAAAGATATTAAAATACAAAGTAAGGAAACTCCTGTACTAATTATTCATGGTAAAAGAGATGAAATTATAAATCACAAGGAAAGCAATATCATAGAAAATTTATTAAAAAATCAGGGCTTTAATACATACTTGAAAAAATTTTCTTGTGGGCATAAAATACCTTTGGAAGCAAAGGATTCAATTTTGTCTTTTCTCTTAAAAAATTAGCCTAGCTTTACATTAATAGCTTTATCACCCTTATGATCATAATCAACATCAAATGAAACCTTTTGCCCAGGCCTAACACCTCTAGCTTTCAAGTGCTCCCTTAGTCCACTTACATGAACAAAATAATCCTCTCCGTCCTCACCTGTAATAAAGCCATAGCCCTTTAAAGAATCATATTCTTTCACGATACCTTTTTTCATTTTTTTGTTTTCTCTTCTTTTTTTGGTTCGAAATCTAAGGACAAAGAGTTTACACAATATCTAAGCCCTGTTGGAGCTGGACCATCATTAAAAACATGCCCCAGATGACCATCACATTTACTACAAGTAATCTCAGTTCGTACCATCCCATAACTTTTATCTTCGGTCTCATCTATGGTTCCAGGTAATGACTCTGAAAAGGCTGGCCATCCACAGCCTGAATTATACTTAGCATCAGATTCAAAAAGCTTAGTTCCACAGCCACCACATACATAATTTCCCTCTTCAAAGGTTTTATCATACTCTCCTGAGAAGGCCCTTTCGGTTCCCTTTTCTCTTAAAATATGATACTGTTCAGGAGTAAGTGTTTCTAACCATTCTTTTTCTGTTTTAACAACTTTTTTTTTCAACTTATCCTCCAAATTTTGTGTGTTTAATATTCCTATTGTAATAATCAATATAAATTGAATTTTTGGAAAAATCATTTTTTAAACTATCCCCGTCAGGATTAATGTTCCATTTTGATTCCCTTTGCTTTGAGAAATCCACGTTTTAACATCTCTAAAACCAGTTTTTATAAATGCATCAGACCATTCTCTATTAGATAATAAAGTCATAACTACACCTAAATCTTTTTGCCATGAGTGGCTATCTAAATTTTCAAAATAATAGTCTACACCACATATTAGCCTACCCCCAGGTAAAACCCAGTCATTATATAATTTCTTCAAAATTAACATCGGATCTTCAAAATAATATAAAACTTCCATTGTATGAACAAGATCAACTTTACTCTCTGGCTTCCAATTTAATAAATCGGCACATATGTATTCCCCAGCTGGATCAATTTCTCGGGCTTTTTTTATCATAGATATCGAACCATCAATACCAATTGCATAATTGCAATTTGACTCTCCTCTAACTTTTCTAACTACCCAACCATTTCCACAACCCGCATCAATAAACTTAAAATCTTTTTTTAAACCACCCATGGAGAAACTTAGCATTTCATCTACTGAAGACTCATGAGCCTTAGCCATGCCCTCGTCTTTCCCTTGCTGAGCCCAAATATCAAAAGTCTTTATCGCTGAATTATTAATTGCTCCATAAGTGTTTTTCATAATCAATCTCGGTAGTAATTAAGCACGCTTGAAACAGCTATTCCAATTGATATAAAATACAGAGCACCTGATAGTTCATCAGGAAAATCAAAAAAGCTATCTAAACTAATTATAAAAAAAGCGGCCAAGCCCATACTTAAAAACATTATAAGCGCAATTTTGAATGAAAAATTCATCATAAATGTGTTGTCCAGATTGCTATATAAAAACCTATAATGATAATTAAAAAAAATAAAACACCAGCTTTAATAAATATTTTTTTCATTTAATCAAATTGTTTTTGAACAATAACAGCAGCAACTATAATTCCAGCCGCATCGGCAATTAAATCTCGTTTACTAATAAAACTACCTATTCTTTTATCCCAAATTTCTTTAAATATGCCATTGGCTGCTGAAATAAGAACGCCAATAGGGAGCGCATTATTTTTTTCTATTGAGAGCTTGTTTTCAAAAATATACTGAGTACTCAAAACAATTGAAAAACTAACTCCAAAATGGAGTACCTTATCATAGGCAATCCATGGATCATGAATTTGTTTTTTTTCTAAAGAATCATTATCCATTGATAATAATATAGAAGGGAACTGAAGAAATAAAATAATAATTATATTATGAATAAATCTTTTCATTTATGGTTTATTTGATAGAATTATATCAATGTTTTCCATTAAAGAATCATCTATAATTTCCAAATAATCTTGTGTCTCAAGGTTTTGTTTCAGCTGATCTAAATTTGAAGCTCCTAATATTACAGAGCTAACATTTTCATTTTTTAAACACCACCCAATAGCCATATTAACTATAGGCATACCCGCATCTTTGGCAAGCTTATTTAACTGATCTACTTTTTTATAGTTTTCCTTAAACTCCTCTGATTCAAAATGATCTTTAATAAACTTATAGTTTTTTAAACTGGTCCTGGCTCCTTTTGGCTCCCCAGATAAATATTTTCCAGTCAAAAATCCAGAACTCAAAGGACTCCATATTGTAGTCCCTAATTTCTCTTTTTCGAAAAGACTTAGATATTCTTTTTCTAATTTTTTTCTGTTAAACATATTATACTCTGGCTGCTCCATTGTTGGTGGTGTTAGCCCGAGCTCTCTAGATAAACTAAAGGCATGTTCAATATCTTTTGCAGACCATTCTGAGGTACCCCAGTAGCAAATCTTTCCCTGCATAATAAGTGTATGCATCGCTCTGACAGTCTCTTCAATAGGCGTTTCTGGATCTGGACGATGACAAAAATATAAATCTAAATAATCCACCTGAAGTCGTTTCAATGCAGCTTCACAAGCATCAATAATATGTTTGTGGCTTAATCCTTGCTGTGTTGGTTTTTCTCCTCCCCAAAAAACTTTGCTTGAAACTGCAAATGTGTCCCTAGAAATTCCTAAGTTTTTTAGGGCTTTACCCATAATAATTTCCGATTCCCCTCCAGCATAGGCTTCAGCATTATCAAAAAAGTTTACACCGTTGTCATAGGCATATTTCATAATTTTAGTTGCAGATTCAACACCAACCTGAAAAGAAAAAGTCACCCAAGACCCATAAGACATTTCACTCACTTTTAAGCCTGATTTACCAAGTTGCCTGTAATTCATAATACCCTTTTTTATTTTTTATATTCTATTTTATATAGGAAAATTAAGACACATCGACAAAAATATTTGTTAACTTTCTGATAATAAAAAAAGTAAACAGATTTGTTTAGATATGTTAAAATATATAAAATATTAAAAATAATGTCAGATACGTATAATATAAGCATCTATAATTATTCTTTAGTTATTCATTAGAAAATGAAAAAAATAGTAAACATACTAATTATTTTTTCTATCATTTTTCTATGCTCCTGTGGATTTAATCATGAGCCTACCATAGAATCTATAACCGCAGATCCAAACCCAGTAAATGCTGGTGAGGTTGTTTCATTGACTTGCGTTGCAACTGATGACGAGGGTGCCGATGCATATGAGGATGATAAGCTAGAGTATACCTGGGATGCTACTGCTGGAGTAATAACCCCTGGAACTGATGATGATAATATTTCTTGGACCTCTCCCCTACAAACTGGGGTTTATTCCATATCATGTGTTGTTAATGATTCAGATAATGGTGTTGATATAGCCACAATTGATATTGTAGTCCAATGAAATATTTTTACTACATTTTTTCATTTGTAATTGTTTTTTTATTCTTTCCAAGTTGTGAAAAAGCAAATAAACCTGTTGAAATCCTTTCCCTAACTGCAAGTGACTCAGTAGTAGATGCTGGGAGCGAAATAGATTTAATCTGTGAAGCAACTGATAGCGATGGCGATGATATAGTATACTCTTGGGACAGTTACAGTGGCACTATCAAAAGCACAGGGAACACCGCTGTATGGACAGCTCCGCTAGAACCAGGTATTTATTTTATTTCATGCTGGGTTACTGATGATTTTGGAACTTCTGATGCTGCAACAATAGCAATTATAGTTGAGCCAGCAAATAGCGTAAGTATTACTGGACAAGTCACCAACGCAATAAACAGAAACCCTATCGCAAATGTAACAGTAACCATTTCAGACAGAACTACCACTACAGATCAAAATGGAAACTATGAAATTATTTTTGTACAAGAAGGTGAACACCCTACTACTGGAGAAGCATATGGGTTTTGTGACTATGGAGGTAGCATCACTATTCCTGAAAACTTTGGACAAGAAAACTTTGTTTATAATTTTTCTATGAGTCCCATACCAGAGGAAGGTGAAACCAGATTGGTTTTAAACTGGGGCAGCCAACCAAGCGACTTGGATTCACATCTACTAACACCTGAGATTGAAGGCCAGAACTACCACATCAGTTACTCAAACCGTGGAAATGCAAGCTCTGCACCATATGCAACTCTAGATACAGATGATGTAAACGGTTATGGACCTGAAACGATTACAATTAAACAATCTTTTTCTGGGACATATGTCTACTATATCTACCAATACTCTAGCGATTCAAACTTCCCTAGTTCAAACGCAGTAATTCAGATTTATAATAGCCCTGATTGTAATGCAGTAACTGTCAAAGTTCCATCTGGAGGAACGGGAAGATACTGGCATGTGTGTAACATAAATGGTGAAACAGGATCCGTAACAGTTATAAATGAGATACTTGACTCTGCACCCAGTCAGTAATTTTTTATTTTATTATATAATTTTTCATGCTCTAAAATGAAAATAAAAAACACACTGATAGCCGCTTTAATTTTATTGGTACTTTCGTGCGGTAAAGAGGAACCTGGAACAGGACTCAACGATAATGACGGACCAACTGTCTTTTTTACTTCACCTGATAATAATTCAATAGTAAGTGATACTGTCCATATTACCTGCGAATCTGCAGATGCAAGCGGCGTGTATAAAGTTGAACTTTGGATAAATAATGATTCAACTAACATAGCTGATGAGACAGAGCCCTATATTCTTAGCTGGGCAACCAATGATTACCAAAATGGTCAGTATACTCTATTTATTAGATCCTATGATATCGCAGGAAATAAAAGTGACAGCGATAATAGAATTATAAGAGTAAATAATTTTACCACTTTTGGGAAAACTTTTGGAGAACCATTTATTAATGAAACTGGATATTCAATCCTCCAAAATTCTGATAGTAGTATTATTATTTTGGGTGGAACTGAGAATAACAACTATGATTTGACACTATTAAAAACAGACCGCAAAGGACTGATAATTTGGGAAAACACCTTTGGCGGGAGTGGATATGACATCGCCTATAACCTGGAAAAAACAACAGATAGTGGTTACTTAATTAGCGGAACAACAGAATCATATGGGCAAGGAGGAAGTGACTGTTGGCTTATAAAAACAGATTATCTAGGGACAATAGTATGGAATAAAACGTATGGCACCTCTGGACTGGAAAATGGCGGGCAATCAATTGAAATCGATGAGGGCTATCTTTTTATAGGTGATACATATAACCCTGAGGATCAAAATCAAAATATATTTTTAATAAGAGCAAACAGCCTCGGTGACACCTTATGGACTAAACAATTTGGGGATAGAGAGACAGACTACGGAGCCGATATTGTGGCTACTGTTGATGGTGGCTATATGATTCTAGGAAGTACAAAACAATTTAGTCTACTTAATTTTGATATATGGATGATAAAAATAGATACCGATGGGACAGAACAGTGGAACAAGTACCACGGTAGTGGGAGTGATGATTATGGACAAACAATACTCTATCTTTCAGATGGGACATATTTAATCAAAGCGATTTCAAGCGCTTTTGGAAATGAAAACAGTAGCGTAATTCTTCTTAAAACTGATGCTTACGGTAATGAAGAATGGACAAAATCATTTGGCGGAACAAATAGTAACCCTGGGAATACTATTCGAGAAACTGATGATGGCTCCTTTATTATGGTAAGTAGCAAATATGATTATGGAAACAACGACTATAATATTTGGCTAATAAAAATTGATAAAAATGGTTTGGTTGAGTGGGAAAAAACTTTCGGTGGTATAAACTCTGATCTAGGCTTATCTGTTGATATGGCTGTAGATGGTGGATACGTACTTACTGGCAGCACCAGAACCGTAGGCAATGGTGATGAAAACTCCAGCGATCTGTGGCTAATTAAAACCGATTCTGAAGGAAATACAATTGCAGAATCAGAATAAAAGGTGACCCCCTAAATTTAAATTTGTTATTAGCTATTTAAGTAAAAGCATTTTCTTTGACTTAGTAAAGTCTGATGTAATCATCTTAGCAAAATAGACCCCAGATGAAACCTGTTTACCATAAAAATCGGTACCATTCCATCTGACTTTATGATAGCCATAGTCTAGATCTTTATTTATCAAGGTTGTAACCTCCTGTCCCAAAATATTATAAATAACAAACGTAACTTGTGATCTTTTTGGCAAAGAAAAGTCTAATCTAGTTATCGGGTTAAATGGATTGGGATAATTCTGACTTAAAGAATATTCTATAGGAATATTGTTTATTATTTCCTGAGCCTTTTCTAATACATAGCCTTGATCACCTGCAACTAGTTTTAAATCATAAACCCTATCACCTGACTTCGTTATTTTAGATCTTTCAACAATAAAGTTATCAATAACAATTCTTTTTTGTATGTCTACTAAGGCAAGAACCAAACCTTCTGGCCTTTGCCCTTCAAGGTAACCAGTAATATCCAATGGCTCTTTTTCTCCATTTGTTTCAATCCTAATATTCCAGACCCCATTAAACTCATCCATCCCTCGAATATCTTTTGAATATCTAAATGGAGTTGTTCCACTAAGATCCATCAGGATAGATATATTACTTTCAATATCTGGAGGAGCAGGAACATCATACCTGTCTTTTCCCTCCTCTGCATTATTGCGTCTACCAAGCTTGGCAACGTTGTGAATGAAGTTTTTACTTTCAATTTTTAGACCAATCACCCAACTATCATCAGCAAATCTATTTGATGATGTGATACTATTGCTAAATGGTAATAAAGTTATATCAGATTCTTCAGAGGCATAAACAGCATAACCTTTCCAAGGTTTTAAAAAACTTTCCTCTTGGCTCCAGCCTTTAATAAGTGATAGTGATCCATAATACCATGGTGATTCTACTGTGCTGTCAATCTCAAATCGAACGGGAAAAGCAAAAGGACTTCCGATCATGTTCCAACCTTGTTGTAGGTTTATTATATAATTTTCAAGGGGTATAGCAATACTCGTGTCTTCTGAAAACATAAGAGTATCACTATCATATTCATGCCTAAACCAATAAGAATTTCCCAGCTCGATTGAATCAGCGATAGCATATTTTTTTGTGAACATGTTTAATGTATAAAAAACATGTCCATCATCGAGATCAGACTCTGCTAATATTTTATTCGCAGGATCTCCAGGCCAAGAAATTAGTTTCCACTCGCCAGGACTAATTCCATTCGGATAATAACTAAACCCAGCGCTCATACTCAGCTCGCTATCAGAGAATTTAATCGCCGCAGTTTTATATTCACTTGAGGTTGAGAGCCCCATATTATCTACGCCAACAACTCTTGCTCTGAAGTTGTTTATACTGATCAAAGATTCTGGTATGATCAGTCTATAGTTACTCCCAGAAGAGAGCAACATAGTAAGACTCAGAGGCTGGGTACTGCCCCCAGTCTGAATCTCAAGGGTTGCCGTGGCTATACCGTTTAAATCAGTTATAACAGCGCTAATAATAGAATTATCATCTTCGCTATTGATTAAACTTGGAATTGAAAACTCAGATATAACTGGCGGCTCAGCAAAGGCATTTTGGGCTCCTTTTAAAAATCCCGACCCAACAATAAAGGAGTCTGAAACAATATCCTGAGATAAAATACCTCCTACTGAGTTTATTAATCTAATGGAGTCACCTTGGAGAGTGCCTTGGCCTATCGGAATATTAGAATACCTCACCTGATAATCCTGAGCAAATAGTAGAGCCCCTAGAAAATAAAAAATTATAACTGATTTCATCTTAACTGAAAAACTCATGTTTGAATTAATTAAATCTAGATTAACCAAATGTTACTCCGTTTGATCCAACAGCAAACCATTTACTGTTTATATATTGCAGAATTACACCATCACCTACATCATCAAATGTAATCGTACCTGAACCTCCCCAAGCAGGATTTGTAACGGTAATAACCATATTACCACCATCACCTACCATCATAAGAGTCTTAATCTGGCCAGATGCACCAGCTGTAAGGTTCCCAGTTTCAGCACCCGTAGTAGTGAAATAAGAAGCAACTTTAGTATGATCTGCAGTACCACCATTACCTAAATCTTCCCCACTATTTAAAAGAAGTTTTCCGCTTGATGTGATTGCACCACTAGATACGGTACCTAGCCCCGATACATTCCCATTCGTATCGAATGTGTAATTACCATCTGTTAATACTCCATCAATTGTAAGATTCCGAACTGTACCTATGTCCTTATTGGAGTCTACCACTAAAGCCTTGCTAGCGGCAGCAGTACCAGCCGTGATCCCATCAATCATCTCTAGCTCAGCTTCTACAATATCTGCACTCCCTATGACAACCTTAGTATTTGCTGTTAGTGTTGTAAAAGTTCCCGCAGCTGCTGAGCTTCCGCCTATTACGCTGTTATTTACTGTACCACCAGATATGGTAAGATCATTATCGACTTTAGCATCAACCAGGGCGGTACCACTCCAAACACCTGAAGTTACAGTTCCTGTTGTTGTAATCGCTGAAAGGTTACCCGTTGTGACAATCGTTCCTGTTGCGTCAGGAATGGTAACTGTACGATCAGCGCTTGGGTCTGCTATTCTCAAAGTTGTTTCCTCAGTATTATCTGTTGCGCCTTCAAACACAATTGGATCTTGTCCTGCCAAAGTAGAAATACTTGCTGCTGGCACGGCGGTTAATCCTGAACCATCTCCAGTAAGGGTCGTTGCAGCAACTCTCCCCGCGACTGTTACAACGCCATTTGTTAGAGTAATCAGGTCCTGATCCACATCATTACGTCCGATTACATTCCCATCAATCAGTATATTATCAACAATCGCCTGAGTTACCGCTGAATTTGCACCCAGAGTAACAGCATCAATCTCACCTCCTGCTATATCCACCTTGCTGATATCTACTTCTCCTGTCCCATCTGGAGTAATAGCTATATTCCCATTAGAGCCATCTATGATTGTGATCTCGCCCGTAGCAGAGTTACCTGTTTTTAA